>NZ_QZDT01000036.1 GCF_009917485.1 Parablautia muri | reverse complement strand
ACACTTGGCGTACCATTGCAGTAAAGGTTAAACGCCATCCTGACTACTTTTAAGCTCCCGCTGGTCTGCCATCCTTCATGCAGGCACTCCGTTTTCACACAGCCTGTCTTAAAATCATAGATACTGTAAATGTTCCTTCTTGTGTCATCGCTGATACCAAGACAATATACAAGTGCCTTGTGATATACGTCCTGATACCTGACCTCTTTCAATTTCTCATAGTAGAATTTTTCATGTGCATCACTGATAAAAATAATCGCTTTCTCTGCTCCTAACGCTGTACTACTCATGTTCATTTCCTCCATTTCCTATTTTGTTTTTTGACCATAACAAAAGGACACTTCCCTAAAATTTTCTTTTAGAAAAATGTCCTTATCGTACAAAATATTGAATTGGATTTATGAGTACAACTATTCATTAACGCTTATTATTCTTTGTTATGCGTTGTAAATTTGTTGTAAATTTGTTGTAGTTTACAAGTCCAAGTACCGCAAACCCTTGATTTTACTGGTCTTTTCCGCCAAGCGTTTTCATTGTCGGGAACAATAAAACATCTCGTATCGCCGGCGAATTTGTAAGCAGCATCACCAGCCTGTCAATACCATACCCAATCCCCCCGGTAGGCGGCATACCGATTTCCAATGCGTTAAGGAAGTCCTCATCCGTAGTATTTGCTTCTTCATCCCCCGCAGCCAATGCCGCCTCCTGAGCCTTAAAACGCTCCCGCTGGTCAATCGGATCATTTAGCTCAGAGTAAGCATTACACATCTCACGCCCCGTAATAAACAGCTCAAAGCGCTCCACATAATCCGGCTTGTCCGGTTTACGCTTAGTAAGCGGTGAAACCTCCACCGGATGGTCCATGACAAAAGTAGGCTGAATCAGATTTTCTTCCACAAATTCTTCAAAGAACAGGTTTAAAATATCCCCCTTGGTATGCCTGTCCTCATAATGGATTTCCTTCTCATCCGCCAGCCTCTTAGCGGCCTTGGTATCGGGAATCTCATCAAAGTCAATGCCGGCATACTTCTTCACGGCCTCTATCATGGTCAACCGCTCAAAAGTCTTACCCAAATCTATCATATGCTCACCATAAGGCACTGTGGTTGTCCCACACACTTCCTGCGCCACATAGCGGAACATATTTTCCGTCAAATCCATCATTCCGTTATAGTCCGTGTAAGCCTGGTACAATTCCATCAGCGTAAATTCCGGATTATGCCTTGTATCCAGCCCTTCGTTCCGAAATACACGTCCAATCTCATAAACTCGCTCAAGGCCCCCTACAATCAGGCGTTTTAAATATAATTCCAATGAAATACGCAGCTTTACATCTTCGTCCAAGGCATTAAAATGCGTTTCAAAGGGCCTTGCCGCAGCACCGCCGGCATTTGACACCAGCATAGGAGTTTCCACCTCCATAAACCCCTGTTCGTCCAAATATCTCCTAATAGTAGAAATGATTCTTGACCGTTTTACAAAGGTCTCCCTCACTTCATCATTTACGATAAGGTCCGTATATCTTTGACGGTAACGGATATCCGTATTTACCAATCCGTGATATTTCTCAGGCAAAATCTGCAGACTCTTAGAAAGCAAAGTAATCTCGGAAACACGAATGGATTTCTCACCCTTTTCCGTGCGGAAAACCTCTCCCTTCATACCCACAATATCGCCTCTGTCAAATTTCTTAAACCCTGCATAAGCTTCCTCACCGATATTATCACGGGCTGCATAAAACTGGATGTCTCCAGATACATCAAGAATATTCCCAAAAGATACCTTTCCCATAACACGCTTTGCCATGATACGCCCGGCCACAGATACCATTTTACCTTCCATTTCGTCAAAATGGTCTTTTATCTCCCTGCAATGATGGGTCACGTCATATTTTGTAATCTGAAAGGGATCCTTCCCTGCTTCCTGCAATGCCGAAAGTTTCTCCCGTCTCACCTTTAAAAGCTGTCCTATATCCTGTTCCTGTCCTCGCTTGCTATTTGGGGTTCCGTTATTTTGCTGTTCTGCCACTTTTAACCCTCCTTTAATAAAGGCTTTTATCCTTGTATTTGCTATCAATGAATGTTTACGACAGCCACATAATACTTCTTACTGATTATTGGCTCTCTGAATCTCAAGAACCTCATATTTGAATGTTCCGGCAGGTGTTTCCACCTCCACGATATCACCCATTTTGCTTCCAATTAAGGCTTTTCCTACAGGCGATTCATTGGAAATTTTACCTTTTAAACTGTTTGCCTCCGTAGATCCTACGATTTTGTAATCTAAATCTTCATCAAATTCAAGGTCACGTATTTTGACAACACATCCAATATTGATCTTGTCAAGGTCAACCTCATCCTCTACCACTACTTCCACATTCTTCAGAATTTTTTCCAATTCTTCAATTCTGGCCTCAATATCGCGCTGTTCATCCTTAGCTGCATCATACTCAGCGTTTTCGGATAAGTCACCCTGCTCCCTGGCTTCTTTAATCTTCTGGGCAACCTCCTGACGTTTTACCACCTTCAGCTCATGGAGCTCATCTTCATATTTCCGTAGTCCTTCGTAAGTAAGTATGTTCTTTTTTTCTTCCATTGCTAATCGTCCTTCCATCTTTTATGTTTCTGAAAATTTTTATCGGTTAAATACCGCTGTCTTCTTACCTGTTTTTCATTTAACTCTCCGTATAACCCACCGTCTGGCCGGTGTTATCCTTCACGTATGAATTAACGTCCGTATTATAACCATTTTTTACTGCAGTGTCAAGAAATTTAAGTGCCAGCGCAGGGCTTACACATCTTTTAAGCGCTTTTTTCATTTCTAAATGCACTTGCGAGCGCTCCTCTGTCACGTCCTCCCCAAGATTCAGCCATGGCATGTCTTCCAATCCCCCTTGCGCCCTTATCATGACAATTCCAAATTCATCATAAAGGTATTCCTCCAGCCAATTTGACAGACTGCTCTCATTTCCCTTAAAAACCACCTGTCTTATCCTTGGCAAGTACGGGACTAGCAGTTCCTCCAACTGTTCCATTTCCCGTTCTCCGCCCTCATCAGGCAGAGTAATACATATTTTGTCAAAGGGCCTCTGTCGGTAAAGGCAAGCTGCTATAAGTTCTTGAGGCACCTGCAAAGTATTACCACTTAACTCCTGCGCCAAAAGCTGCTCCCGGCAGTCAAATGCCCTCTCAGCCTTTAACTGTACTTCCTCCAAAAGTTGCCTGACCACTTGTAATTTCCAGTTCTTAGGCTTTCCTGTAATCAATGCTTTTCCGCTATATTGGGGGAAAAGCGCATAATAAATACACATTTTTTTTACTGCCATACGTCCTTCTCCCAAAAGATAAGAGAACTCCTTTTCCAGCTTTTTTACAGGCAGGCCGGTCTTTTTTAGCTTTTTTCCTTTTTGCGGATACGCGCCATATGCAATTCCCACATAAAACAACTTTTTATAATCTGTTTCCATAAAAAAGCATATGTAGCCAACCTCTTTCCTATTCCCACAAAATATTTTTTACCGCCCTCTCAAGTTCTCCAAAGGTTTCCATTGCGTTGATATCCCTTCGGAGCGCTGCTGAATTCGGGTAGCCTGCGGTATACCATCCAATATGCTTTCTCATTTCCCGGACTGCCGTATATTCTCCCTTTATCTCCAGCGCCATTTTCGCGTGACGCAAAATAGTCTCCCGCACCTCGGCTGCCGGTACCATAAAATCTTTTTGCCCGGTCTCCAAGTAATGCAGAATTTTTTTAAAAATCCATGGATTTCCTCTGGCCGTTCTTCCCACCATCAGGCCATCACAGCCGGTTTGTTCAAACATGGCTTTTGCTGACGGGCCATCTGTCACATCTCCGTTTCCAATCACCGGAATTGACACCGCCTCCTTTACCTTTGCTATAATATCCCAATCTGCTTTTCCGGAATAATACTGTTCTCTTGTTCTCCCGTGAACTGCCACAGCGGATGCGCCGCATCCCTCCGCGATTTTTGCAATTTCCACTGCGTTCACCATATCATCCCGAAATCCTTTGCGGATTTTGACTGTAACAGGCTTCTTGATTGCCTTAACTGTCTTGGTTATGATATCCGCTGCCAGCTTTGGAGTCTTCATAAGCGCAGATCCTTCCCCATTATTAACCACTTTAGGCACCGGACAGCCCATATTGATATCCAATATAGAAAAAGGCCTTTCCTCAATCCGCTTTGCCATTTCACTCATTATATTAGGATCGGAACCAAAAAGCTGCAATGCTGTCGGCTGTTCCCTTGGGTCTATTTCCATCAGACTGTCCGTATTTTTATTATGAAAAAAAATGGCCTTGGCACTGACCATCTCCATGCATACAAGTCCCGCTCCCTGCTCTCTGCACAGCAAACGAAATGGCAGGTCTGTTACGCCTGCCATAGGAGCCAATATGAGCCGGTTATCTAAGACCACATTTCCAATCCGTAGCTTTTGTGCTGCATCTGTCATATGTTCTGCCAACCTTTCGCATTTTCCTTCCGATTCATTGTACGTTACGCATCCTCCTCAAGCAGATCTCCCACATCCTCGTGAAGGATAAATACCCTGTAGTATAAGCGCAGGGATTCAAACATCTCCTGCCTCCTGCGCCGAATTTCGCTTACCAAAAGCCCACTTCCAATTTCGTCATAGAGAAAATCATCCGGTGCATACTCCGTTCGCATAGATACATTGCCATCCTCCTCAAATTCAATGGTAAAGATCCCGCCTATTTCCTCCGTAAAAAGTACACAGATGATATGCAGTTCATCCTGAATAGACTTTGGTATTCCTGCAAACTTATGATTAAAATAATATTTTTTTTCATACGCATTGGCGCCGCAAAGCACCATCTTTTCTTCTTTCTGTCCCATCACCTGTGCCCCCGGAACTTGGCCCAAATTCCAGGCCAAGTATTTTTTAAAGTGTCGCCGCCATCACTGCCTTAATCGTATGCATTCTGTTCTCAGCTTCCTCAAACACGATAGAGGCAGGAGACTTAAATACTTCATCCGTAACCTCCATTTCCTGGATGCCGAATTTTTCTGCCATCTCTTTTCCAATTTTCGTATTAAGGTCATGGAACGCCGGCAGGCAATGCATAAAAATTGCATTCTCTCCGGCATTTTTCATAACACTGCCATTTACCTGATAGGGAGACAGCTCCCGAATCCGCTCCTCCCATACAGCTTCCGGTTCACCCATGGACACCCATACATCCGTATAAACCACATCCACATCTTTTGTTCCTGCCATCACATCCTCCGTAAGCGTGATGGAACCACCTGATTTCTCTGCCATCAGCCGGCACTCCTTAACCAGCTCATCGTCCGGGAAATACTTCTTTGTAGTGCAGGCTGTAAAATGCATTCCCAACTTGGCACAGACCACCATCAGAGAATTTCCCATATTATAACGGGCATCTCCCATATAAGTTAATTTAACACCCTTAATACGTCCAAGCTTTTCTTTTATCGTCAGCACATCTGCCAGCATTTGGGTGGGATGAAATTCGTTGGTAAGGCCATTCCATACAGGAACGCCTGCATATTTTGCCAGTTCCTCCACAATTTCCTGTTCAAACCCACGATATTCGATTCCCTCATACATACTGCCTAACACTCTTGCTGTGTCCGCAATACTTTCCTTTTTTCCAATCTGAGAGCCGGAAGGCTCCAAATAAGTAGTTCCCATACCCAGGTCATGGGCTGCCACCTCAAAAGAACAGCGGGTACGGGTGCTGGTCTTTTCAAAAATTAACGCTACATTCTTACCCTCATGCATATCTTTTGTCAGGATTCCCTTTTTCTTCTTCTCTTTCAGCTCTGCTGCTAAGTCCACCAGATAAAGGATCTCCTCCGGTGTAAAATCTAAAAGCTTTAAAAAACTTCTTCCCTTTAAGTTCATTCTGATTATCCACGCCTTTCCGCTTGCAGCCACAATCAGGACATATTTGAGTTCCTGGCTCAAATATGTCCTGCAAATACTCCGTAAGCCACTTCCTTGCTTTATTGTTTGCTTACCAGTTCCTTTACAGATGCCGCAAGCCCTGCAATCCCCTGAATTTCAGAGGGAATAATGATCTTAGTTGCCTTACCATCCGCCGCCTTTTCAAAAGCCTCTAAGCTCTTAATATGCAACACAGCTTCATCTGCTCCTGCCTCACGAATCATTCTAATACCATCTGCCGTAGCCTGCTGTACCTTGAGAATCGCTTCTGCTTCACCCTCTGCCTCACGAATCATCTTTTCCTTCTGGGCTTCCGCATGAAGAATTGCAGACTGCTTTTCAGCTTCCGCCTCTAAGATTGCCGCTGCCTTTTTACCTTCTGCCACTGTTACGCTTGCTTTCTTTTCACCCTCTGCGCGCGTAACTGCTTCCCTTCTCTCGCGCTCCGCCTTCATCTGCCTTTCCATAGCATTTTGAATTTCTGAAGGCGGTATAATATTCTTAAGCTCTACCCTGTTCACCTTAATTCCCCAAGGATCCGTAGCTTCGTCCAAAGAAGCGCGCATTTTCGTATTAATGGTTTCTCTGGAAGTAAGGGTCTGGTCCAGCTCCAAGTCGCCGATAATATTACGCAGCGTAGTGGCTGTCAGATTTTCAATTGCCATAATGGGATTTTCCACACCATAGGCAAACATCTTAGGATCCGTAATCTGGAAAAACACAACCGTATCAATTCGCATGGTAACATTATCCTTCGTGATAACCGGCTGAGGTGCAAAATCCACTACCTGTTCCTTTAAATTAATCTTCTTGGCCACCTTGTCAAGAATCGGCAGCTTAAAATGAAGCCCCACTGACCATGTTCCCTGATAAGCGCCCAGTCTTTCCACTACATACGCATTTGCCTGCGGCACAATTTTTACGCAGGATGCCAGTAACAAAAGCAAAATCACAAACAAAACAAGTACTACATATCCCATATTTTTCCTCTTCTTTCCGGCCGCTTCTCTGAAAGCTGCCCACTTCTTCATTTTCCGTTTCCGTTGCGGATATATCATATCCGTATAAAAATACAGCCGTATTGCCCTCTTACATGGACTTTTCTTCCACCATCAGTTTCACACCACTGATAGCTCGTATCACAACCACACTTCCCACCGGCAATTTGATGCCTTCCACGGTGGTTCTGGCGCTCCATTCCCTGCCGCCCACCGTTACCTGTCCTATGCCCTGTAAATTGTCAATCTCACTGATTACAATTGCCTGCTTTCCTACAAGGCTCTCCACATTGGTTTTTATCCTGTCCTTATTGAAATATTTCACTGCAATAGGCCGTGTAAAATACAACAGCACCAGCGACACTACCACCAGCAAGGCAATCTGCAGCCCAAAGGGCACTCCTAAAGCTGCTCCAACCGCCGCAAGCAGCGCGCCTCCTGCAAACCAAATAGTAGTTAAGCCCATCGTAATAATCTCAATCACAATGCAGACTACAAAAACGATCAGCCATATCGTTACTAAATTCATAAATCCCCTCCTTATAAAATTATATTATGAACAAAATACGAATTTTCACCTCATACTGCTCTTTTGCAATCATATAAATTCCAATAACCTTTCAGGCAAGCCTATCTATTTATATAAAGATTGCGGGAACATGGTGCAGGAAATTCTATTGAAAAGCGTTCGTTTCTTTCAAAAATCATTTTACTACAGAAAAAGAAAGTAAGCAACACAAAATGGCAGCCGCGTCCTGCGGCTGCCTAAATGATTACCTCAGATTCCATCTTTATTTTACCAAAATACGTGAGCGCCCAAAATATATCCTTCTCTCTTACCTGCACGCCTAAAATGGGTAGCGTCCCCTACGGTCGTTTCCCCGTTGATTGCCGCCTGGGCAGCCTGCATACATACATCTGGCACCTGTCCCTCATACACCTTTGCAACTTTTCCTGTCATAGCCGGCGTAAACTGACCTGATGCATAGATTACAGAGTGAATGGTGTTGGGATACGCGCCGCTCTTGACACGGTTCATAACAACTGCGCCCACACCCACCATACCTTCATAAGACTGGTTGCCTGCTTCACAATAAATAAGCGCTCCAAGAAGCCTGGTCTCATCCGCATCCGCCGCCACAGCACCGCGATTTTCCTTGCGCTTACGTTCTTCCGCCTCTTTCTCCCTAGCCCTGATTATTTCCATGCTCTCCGCTTCATCAATGTGGAACTTCACATTAATATACTCTGAATTAATGTACCCCACCTCACCGTCATAATCAACGCTGATCCATCCATCCTCCACGGTATCTATAAATTTCACGGAATCTTCATAAGCCATAAGGCCATATAGTTCAGCATCCTCACTGGGCTCCATTCTTACCCGTACGGTTTCCGCATCCAATGTTACAATCCAGTTTGCAACATCCTCAGCCATATCTTTAGCATCCTCGCCGAATAAAAGGTACTCGTCCTTGGCCCAGCCGATAACACTGCCGCTTCTTAACTTCGTCCAGCCATCTTTTCTTTCTAAGATGGTTCCGCCGCAATCCTTATAAAGCAGTCCTACCTTCTCGGAATCTTCATCCGCTTCCGCCCTGATGTTTAATGCATTCTGCACATTGGCCATGGTCAGTTCCTGTTCCATTCTCTCTTTTTCAGCTTCAAACTTCTCGTCAATATTTTTTTTGCGTTTTTTTTCTGTTCCATCCTCCTCTAAGTTGTAAGCGCTTGGATCTAACACCTCCGCCACTCCAACGCTGAGGAAATCATAGCCCTCTTTTGCCTGAACGGTTATTCCCCCTGCTGATACAAAAAGCAGGACGGCCATAAAGTACGCTACCACTGCCAGCAGTCTCTTTCTCCAGTTCATTTTGCTACCTCCACAATATCCTGTGTTTTGTAATACACATTTTCATACATATAGCTTTTCCACATATTTCTATGTCTGTTCTCTATATTTATATGCTTAAATATATGACATATGTTACAAACTTATTACAGCATATGATATTTGTATTGTACCAAATCATCCAATATTTGTCAAGTTTACGCAAATCGAACCATTTTATCAGTATTTTTTTATTTCAATTCGTCCAAATTTATTACGTTTTTTTTACATGCTTTCTGATTTTTTTACACAGGCATCCACAGCCTCCATCACAGCGCTTCTAAACCCCATTTTCTCCAAAGTCTCCACGCCCTCTATCGTAGTCCCACCAGGAGAACATACCATATCCTTAAGCTCACCCGGATGCTTGCCCGTCTCAAGCATCAGCCTAGCGCTCCCAAGTACCGCCTGGGCTGCAAAACGATATGCCTGTCCTCTGGGCATACCGGCCTTCACAGCCCCATCAGCAAGGGCTTCCAGAAACATAAATACAAAAGCCGGCGAGCTGCCGCTTGCTCCCACCACTGCATCTATCAAATGTTCCGGCACCTCCTCAGCAATGCCAAAGCTCTGAAGCAGCTCCATGCATTGCTTCATTTCTCCATCGCTCACCCTTTCGTTCCTGCATACGCCGCTGCAGCCCTCTCCCACCAAAGCAGGCGTATTGGGCATACAGCGTATCAGCTTAAGCTTTCTCCCAAAAGCCCTCTCAATCTGTGTAATGGTTTTTCCTGCAGCAATACTCACCACCAGCGCATCTTCTTTCACAACATCCTTAATCTGCAAAATAACCTCCCCAAACATCTGGGGCTTCACTGCCAATATAACAATGTCCGCCCGGGCCGCCACCGCCGCATTATCCCCTAAAATCTGAATCCCATATTTTTCCTTCACATTTTCTCTCGTTTTTTCTGTCTTGGCAAACCCCAAGATTTCCTCCGGCCTTGCAATCTCTTTCGCCAGCATTCCGCCAATCATAGCCTTTGCCATATTTCCAAGTCCGATAAATCCAATCTTCATCACAAATCCTCAACCCTTCCTAATCTATTTGCTTACCTTTCGCAAAGCGGCCGCCCGTCCGCTCGTCCATGCACACCAGAGCAGCATCATGAATTCGCCGCAAGCAGCCTTGCTTTTCTTACATATCCGGATGCCTGATAAAGCAAAAGCGCCGCTGCTACCGCCGCATTTAAAGATTCAAGCATCCCTTCCATCGGGATTTTCAAATAAGCATCCGCCAGGCCGGCAGTCTCCTCCTTAAGTCCTTTCCCTTCATTTCCCACCAGAAAGGCACTGCCGCCTTCATATGCAATCTCATCAAAATATTTCTCTCCCTTTAAATGAGCCGCATACACCAAAACGCCCCTTTCCCTTAGCAGCCCAATCACCTGCTCTAAGCTGTCCGTATATGCAAAGGGAACCCTGTACAAAGACCCCATGGTAGAGCGAATTGTTTTAGGATTATAGACATCCACTGTCCCCTTACTCATAATCACTCCATCTACGCCCGCTCCTTCCCCTGTCCGCAGCATGGTTCCCAAATTCCCCGGATCCTGAATATCCTCCGTCAAAAGAAACAGCGGTGGCCGGCCGCCATTTTTCCACCTTTTCCCTGCCCTTTCTAACAGCTCCTCAGGAAAATAAGAAAACTGTTCTGCCACAAACAAAATCCCCTGGGGTGTCCGGGTATCCGAAATCCGCCTAAAAACCTCCTCCGAGGTCTGCTCCACTTTGATTCCCTGCCTCTCACACTCTGCCAGCTTCTCCCATACTGATCCATAACGGCTTTCTGCCCCAAGCTGCTCCCACAGCCCCTTGCTTAGATACACCTCCCGTATCCGGTCAGTGGGCGCTTCTTCAAACATTTTAATCCCCTCTGCAACAAAAAGCCTCTCTTTATTCCTGACGTGACTCTTTTCCTGTAATGCCACAAGCTGTTTTACCCTTCCATTTGTCAAGCTGGTAATCATTTTCCCTCCATCCGTAACTAACCGCAAAGCCTCCCACAGATTCAATAGGAAAGCATTTGACCAACTCACGGTGCGTTTTCAAACACGCTTCGGCCAGCGCCCAAACACCAAAGCAAACGCTGCCACGCTTCGCGATCCAACTTATTGTAACAAACAAACGCCGGCATACACCGGCGTTTTTACCCTATTGAGACAACATTTTGCTGACAATATATTCATATTCGGAGATATTCTTCTGCATATTTAAAGCTTCTTCAATATCAAAATCTACAAATTCCCCATTCTTATATCCAACTACTCTGTTAGACTTGCCCTCGCACAAAATATCCGTTGCATATGCGCCCATCATAGAGGCATAAAAACGGTCCTTACAGGTGGGAGAACCGCCTCTTTGCATGTATCCTAAAATAGTGGCCCTTGTCTCCATACCGGTAGCCGCCTCAATTCTCCTTGCCATAGAAGTAGAATGGCCGATTCCCTCTGCATTCACAATGATATGGTGGGTCTTGCCTTTTTTACGGTTATATATAATATTATTAATGATATTCTGCTCATTAAAATCATATTTTTCAGGAATCAGAATATCCTCCGCACCGTTTGCCACACCGCACCACAGCGCAATATATCCTGCGTTTCTTCCCATAACCTCTATAATGCTGCAGCGTTCATGGGAGGAAGATGTATCTCTTACCTTATCGATTGCCTCCATTGCCGTATTGACAGCCGTGTCAAAACCGATGGTGTAATCCGTACAGGCAATATCAAGGTCAATGGTTCCCGGAATACCTATGGTATTGACGCCATTCCTTGCAAGCGCCTGGGCGCCGCGGTATGAGCCGTCTCCGCCAATAACAATAATGCCGTCAATGCCATGTTTTCTGCATATCTCAGCCGCCCTTATCTGGACCTCCTCCTGTTTGAACTCCGGACAACGGGCTGTCCCAAGTATCGTACCGCCTTTTTGGATGGTATCAGAAACATCTTTTCTTTCCATATCTACGATTTCTTCATATAAAAGACCCTGATACCCCTTCTTGATACCCTTTACCTTTACGCCATTCCCAATCGCCTTACGCACTACCGCACGAATTGCCGCATTCATTCCCGGTGCATCACCGCCGCTGGTGAGAACACCAATGGTTTTAATTTCTTTTGCCATAAGTAGGTCCCATCCTTTCTTTGTTCATTATTTTACCTCCATTTTGTATGGTTTTCAATCTTTTTTCACGTCCCACACAATTTTTATGTTTTCCTTTCCATACCTCTCCCGCAGCTGACCGGAAAGATTTTCATCCGCACATACATTTCTGTTTGGGGGCAGTTTTTTCATGGCTTTCAAATCTTCCAGGTAAATAATTACACTATCCTTACCATCCGATTCGGCAAGCGCAGAATACAGCCCTTCTTCCGCCTTTTCATATTCTTCTTTGGTCTTAAATTTAATCCACAACTTTCTTGGAATATCCTCAAAGGCTGTTATCTTTTCGCAAATCAGTTTCCCATCCTTATCCTCCTCTAAGGAAACCCTTCCTCTGATAAAGACCTTGTTATCCTCTACCAGCTTTGTACTGTTTTTTTCATAGTCTCTGGGAAAGACAATCACCTCAACGCTCCCCGCCAGATCCTCCACCTGCAAAAAAGCCATAATCTTATCATTTTTGGTGTATTTAATCCGCTTATCCGTGATCATTCCGCCGATTACCGCCGTCATGTTATCCTTTACCACCGTCTCATTGTTCTCCGCATCCAGCATAAAGTCTGCCGTTGTATTGGTGATACCCTTCCTCCAAAGCTCCTCCTGCTCCTCTAAGGGATGGCCGCTGATATAAATGCCAAGGACTTCCTTTTCAAAAGCCAGCAGCATTTCCTTGGAATATTCCCCCACATCCGGCAGCTTTACATCAAATTCCTCTTTCTGGCTTTCATCCACCAGATCAAAAAGGCTGAGCTGTCCTGCCATATTATTTTTTCTGTCGTGAACAATATTGTCCAAAATCTGCACATAACCGCTCATAAACTGCTTCCGCGTTCCCGGAAGACTGTCGAAGGCGCCCGCCTTGATAAAGTTTTCAATAGCCTTTTTGTTCACTTCCTTGTCCGACATTCTTGTAATAAAGTCTTTCAGGTTTGTATATGGCCCTCTCTCATTCCGCTCTTTCACCACAGCCTCAATTACCGGCCGTCCAACGCTTTTAATGGCAGTAAGGGCATAGCGGATAGAGCTGCCGCTTACGGAAAACCCGCTCTCGCCCTGATTGATGTCTGGGGGCAGAATCGTAATTCCCATGTTTCGGCTGACCATAATATACTCAGCCACTTTTCCCGGATTATCAATCACAGAGGTCATAAGCGCCGCCATGAATTCTACCGGGTAATAATATTTAAGGTAAGCCGTCTGATAAGCCACCACAGCATAACAGGCAGCATGGGACTTGTTAAAAGCATACTTGGCAAAATCCATCATATCGTCATATATCTGAGAGGCCACCTTTTCCGGAATCCCGTTTGCCACACATCCGGGAACCCCTTCCTCCTGATTTCCATAAACAAAATTCGCCCGTTCCTTTTCCATCACCGACTGCTTTTTCTTGCTCATGGCACGGCGCACCAGATCGCTTCTTCCAAGGGTATAGCCGCCCAGGTCGCGCACTATCTGCATAACCTGCTCCTGATATACGATGCAGCCATATGTGGAGGACAAAATAGGCTCAAGCTGCGGGCAGGAATATGTGATAGCTCCCAGATTATTCTTTCCTTTGATGTATTTGGGAATGAAATCCATAGGGCCGGGCCGGTAAAGGGAAATTCCTGCAATAATATCCTCCAGGTTCTGAGGCTTTAACTCTTTCATAAAGCTTTTCATCCCGCCGCTTTCAAGCTGGAACACCCCGTCCGTCCTTCCGGTGCCGATAGACGCTAAAACTTTTTTGTCGTCAAAATCTATTTCATCTATGTTGATAGGAATCCCCTTATCCTTCTTTATAAGCGCCACCGCGTCCCGAAGCACCGTCAGGGTCCTAAGCCCTAAAAAGTCCATTTTAAGAAGTCCCAATTCTTCTATGGTGGTCATGGTAAACTGCGTGGTAATGGAACCGTCAGCTCCTCTTGAAAGGGGCACCAGCTCCTCCGCAGGTCTTGAGCAAATCACCACCCCCGCCGCATGCATGGAGGTATGCCGCGGCAGTCCCTCCAGACGTCTGCTCATATCAATTAGCTCTTTTACCTGTCCGTCCGTCTCATACATTTTGCGCAGCTCAGGATTGATCTGCAGTGCACGGTCTATGGTAATATTCAGCTCATTTGGTATCATTTTTGCAAGGGAATCCACGAAAGCATAGGGTAAATCCATAACTCTCCCCACATCCCTTATCACACCCTTTGCCGCCAGAGTACCAAAGGTAACAATCTGAACTACCTTTTCCGCGCCGTATTTGCGTCCTACATACTCAATAACCTCCTGCCGCCTTTCAAAGCAAAAATCAATATCAATATCCGGCATGGAGACACGCTCCGGATTTAAGAAGCGCTCAAACAGAAGATTATATTTGATGGGATCAATATTGGTAATGTTAAGAGCATAGGAAACAATGCTCCCCGCTGCGGAACCCCTTCCCGGACCCACCATGATCCCATTTTGTTTCGCATAACGGATAAAATCCCACACTATCAGGAAATAATCCACATATCCCATGGTCTTAATAACATTCAGTTCATAGTTAAGACGCTCCTTCAGCGTCTGTCCTGTATCTCCGGCCGGGGCATTTTCGTCCTCCCCGTAGCGCTCCTTCAGGCCGTCATAACAAAGCTTATTCAAATACGTCCAGGAATCATACCCCCCTGGCACCTCAAAATGTGGAAGTTTCGTAACCCCAAATTCAATTTCCACATTACATCTGTCCGCAATCCGTTGGGTGTTTTCAACAGCCTCCCATGCATAGGGAAAAAGGCCCTTCATCTCCTCCTCACTCTTTACATAATACTGTCCGCCCACATAACGCATTCTGTCCTCATCCGCCAGCTTTTTTCCTGTCTGGATGCAAAGTAAAATATCATGGGGTTTTACATCCTCCGCATAAGTATAGTGGACGTCATTTGTCGCAACAAGAGGAATACCCAGCTTCCGGCTCATCTGTAAAAGGGCTGTGTTAACCATTTTTTGTTCCGGCAGCCCATGGTCCTGCAGCTCTAAAAAGTAATTTTCTTCCCCAAAGCAGTCCCTGTACTTTAAAGCCGCCTTTTTCGCTTCACCCATAAGCCCTTTTTGAATATAACGCTGCACTTCCCCTGCAAGACAAGCGGACAGCGCAATGATCCCCTCGTGATTTTCACGCAAAATTTCCATATCCACACGGGGTTTATAGTAATACCCTTCCGTAAAGCCGCGGCTGACTATTTTCATCAGATTATCGTATCCCGTGTTGTTTTCCGCAAGCAAAACCAGATGATAGTATCTGTCCTCCCCACCCGTCAGCTCTTTATCAAAACGGGAATTAGGCGCCACATATATTTCACAGCCCAGTAAAGGCTTGATTCCCTCCGCTTTGCATGCTTTATAAAAATCAATCACACCATACATAACGCCGTGGTCCGTAATGGCAGCGCTGTCCATACCAAGCTCCTTTACGCGTTTTACATACTCTTTTATTTTGTTGGAACCATCCAGAAGACTGTACTCCGTATGAACATGAAGATGTGCAAAAGCCATATGAACCTCTTTTCCCTCAACTTATTTTCTACCCTCTACTACGCAGTGCACATTCGGAATGCCTTCGGTCTTCCTCATTCGCGGGCTTCGCTGCGTTTCCCTCTCCTACGCAGTGCGCATTCGGAATGCCTTCGGCCCTCCTCATTCGCGGGCTTCGCTGCGTTTCCCTCTCCTACGCAGTGCGCATTCGGAATGCCTTCGGCCTTCCTCATTCGCGGGCTTCGCCCTATACAGACGAAACCTGAAAAAATTGTCAGCAAGCTGCCATTTTTTCATTTTACGTCTGTGCACTGCTCATTGCTTTCGCGTACATTATATCTCATTTTTGAAAAAAAAGGTATATATTTAAGACATCTTCCCACAGCAAATGTACGGTTTGCATCATGTTCTCACGGAATGCGCAGCCTGTGCGCATTTCTGACTCATGAAAAGTAATACGTTTGTTACTTTTCATGAGAAAAAATCTCGTATGTTATATCTTATAATTGATAACCCCGCACAAACTTGTATAATGATTTACAAAACTTCCGGCTTCATACCACCAAAGGCAAGAGGAAAGGATAACAAACGCCGCCACGCTTCGCGAGTCGGCTTATTTTTAATAAGAGTGAAAGATTTTCAATCTTTCACTCACAGGTTTGTGTCTGCATTGCATCCCCAAACCTGATATGCGCAAATAAAGCAAAGGTGAACAAAGTTCACCTGGCAGAAATGGAGAAAAGTATGTTAAAAATAGCAGTATTATCAGATATACATGGCAATTATCCCGCTTTACAAAAATGTTTGGATTATGCCATTAATTTGGGAATAGATACTTTTATTTTCCTTGGGGATTATGTGGGAGAACTGGCATATCCACAGAAAACAATGGATATATTATATTCAGTAAAAAAGCAGTATAAATGTTTTTTTGTCAGGGGAAATAAGGAAGATTACTGGATAAATTATGTAAAGGAGCCAACAGGGTGGAAGGAATATGATTCAACAACGGGCTGTCTATATTATACCTATCAGAACTTAACAGAAAACGATTTACAATTTTTTAAATTTCTTCCAATTAAAGAAGATCTTACATTTGGCAGTTTATTGCCAATAACCATTTGCCATGGTTCACCCCGAAAAATAAGCGAAAAATTGTTGCCTGACAATGAAAATACATATTTCATAATGGAAAATAACTCCACTGATTATATATTGTGTGGGCATACTCATAGACAAGGTAAAATAGTTCATAATGAAAAAATAGTGCTTAATGCCGGTTCAGTGGGTGTTCCACTACATAGCAATGGCAAAGCACAATTTATGATATTGTGTGGACTGCAAGGCTCGTGGGATTATGAGTTTGTCAGTCTGGAATATGATATAGAAAATGTGATTGCGGATTTACATTCTTCAGGATTGAGCAGGAAGGCCCCCTATTGGTGTAAGGTATCGGAAAACTTATTGAGAACAGGTAAGCTATCGCATCGCGCGGTCCTAGAAAGGGCAATGACATTATGTAAAGATAAATTTGGAGAATGCAACTGGCCAAATGTACCGGAGGAATGCTGGGAACAGGCAGTGAAAGAGTTAATCTATGGGCATCTTCCCTAAAAGAAGATGCCCTGTATCACTCGGAATATTTACTTATAAATACTTCTTAAGTGCATCCACCTTGTCCAGTTTTTCCCAAGGCAAATCAAGGTCGTTACGTCCGAAATGGCCGTAGGCTGCTGTTTGTTTGTAAATTGGACGGCGTAAATCTAACATCTTGATGATTCCTGCCGGACGCAGGTCGAAGTTCTCTCTTATAATTTTCACCAGTCTCTCATCGGAAACCTTACCTGTCTTAAAGGTGTCAACCATGATAGAGGTAGGCTGTGCAACGCCAATTGCGTAGGACAGCTGGATCTCACACTTATCAGCCAGACCGGCGCCTACAATATTCTTTGCTACATAACGGGCTGCATATGCGGCGCTTCTGTCCACCTTAGTGCAGTCCTTGCCGGAAAATGCGCCGCCGCCATGGCGTGCATAGCCGCCATAAGTATCTACGATAATCTTGCGGCCTGTAAGACCGGCATCGCCGTGAGGTCCGCCGATAACAAAACGGCCGGTAGGATTAATAAAATATTTGGTGTTTTCATCCAGTAATTCTTTCGGAAGAACAGGGTCAAACACATACTTCTTAATATCCTCATGAATTTGTTCCTGTGTTACATCCGGATCGTGCTGGGTGGAAAGAACCACTGCCTCTAAACGAATGGGCTTACCGTTCTCATCATACTCTACGGAAACCTGGCTTTTTCCATCCGGTCTTAAGTAAGAAAGCGTTCCATCTTTACGAACTTTGGTGAGCTGCAATGCCAGCTTGTGCGCAAGGGAGATAGAATAAGGCATATATTCCTCTGTCTCATTGGTAGCATAGCCAAACATCATTCCCTGGTCGCCTGCGCCGATGGCTTCAATCTCTGCATCGGACATCTTATTTTCAGTAGCGCTTTTCTCCTCCTGCTTTGCCTCTAATGCCTTGTCAACACCCATTGCAATATCTGCGGACTGCTCGTCAATTGCAACCAATACGGCGCAGGTATTTCCATCGAAACCATATTCTGATTTGGTGTATCCAATCTCCTTCACCGTATCACGTACAATTTTCTGGATATCCACATACGCTTTTGTGGAAATCTCTCCGGTTACAAGCACAAATCCTGTACAGGTTGCAGTCTCACAAGCCACACGGCTCATGGGATCCTTTTCCATACAAGCGTCCAGAATCGCATCGGAAATCGCATCGCAGACTTTGTCAGGATGTCCTTCTGTTACTGATTCGGAAGTAAATAATCGTTTCTCCATTTCTTTTTCCTCCTGTTTACTTAAAAAAGTTTCAGCCGCCGTCACATCACTTTTCACATGACAGCTTGCTCTGTCCAAAACCTTGCAGCAGTTGGCAATACACCTTTGATGCATAGGTTTTGACCCTCGCGGCATTCGCCAAATCTCTGCTTCGCAGCCGCTTGGCTCATTACCCGCGGAAATAAAAAAGCCGCTTACAAAATAAGCGGACTCGATAATCAAATCCTCTTATTGTTCGATTCGCCATAGGGCATTTACTCGCTCAGGTAGGCACCTTCCGTCTCCGGGGTTGCCGTGGTTTCACAGGTCCTCTGTACCTCCACCACTCTGAATAAGAGATTCTTCACAATATTGAATTTTCATATCTGCATATAGCCTACACTATATAGATACGTTTGTCAACGTATATTATAATATTTTCAGAATAAATTATAAACTTAAAAATTATTATTGCCATTCATAGTAACGCTCGGGGCGAAATTGCGGGTTTGCCACGCAAAATCGCCCCTCACGCCCGAATCATGTTCTCACAAAATACGCAGCCCGTGGGTATATCTGTTCTTCCCTCTCCATATACTACAAATATCTTTCCGGAACATTCGTAAAAATGTCTGTCACACCAGCCCTTTCCAGTTCCCCCAAATCCTGTATTTCAATCTCCCTTGCATCGGGGTAAAAGGGTTCAAACTCGCTGGTGTTCCACGCCCTGACAGGTAGATTGGTTTTATCTTTTAAGTTCTCCACATCCATATTTTTAATGTTAGGATGAAGGGCATCTACCGGATGGTTTCCTGCAAAAGAAAGGCACTCAGATACCGGCGCTGCCAGAATTCCCGTCTTCACAGACGGGTCTTTTTCCTTTAAAAGGCATATGGACTCCGGATTGAAGGAAGAATACACAATGTAGTCTTTCAGCCCCCATCTACTTACTGCCTCCAAAATCTTATCTTCCATGCCTTCATAGCGCACTTTACTGTTTTTTAATTCTATATTGATCAGCACGCCTTCCTTCAGGCAGTAAGGCTTTACAAGCTCAAAGACTTCTTCTATAGTCGGTATCTGTGTAAAACCGTGTTTTGCTTCGGATGTCGGAATTGCTATTTTCAATTTCCTTAGTTCCTCCAGCGTAAAATCGCAAACCTCGCCTGTTCCATCTGTCGTTCTGTCCACTTTTTCATCGTGGATAACCACCATTTCCCCGTCCTTGGTTAGTTGAATATCCAATTCGATTCCTGTAATCGGATATTGACAAGCAGCTTTAAATGCCTGTAACGTGTTTTCCGGCCATGCATAACTGCATCCCCTGTGTGCCCAGATTTTCATCTCTCATCCTCCTCGCTATTTATATGAAATCTTTCTGCTAAAACAGCCATTCATGTTCTATGATATAACAGCCTCTCCAAACCTCTTTCCCCAAGCGTAAATCCATATTCTATCACACAAATTTAAGTATCAAAAAATTAAGGGAGCAACCCGCTCCCTAGAAATTCCTCACTTCCATAAATCTACATGCCCAACGCACGTCCAATATATCTTCACCCTGTTTTTAACCGAAACTTTTGAAGCTCCCGCTCCGAATCTATTTTCTCAATCTGTGCCCCAAGACTTTTCAGTTTAATATGAAAGTCCTCATAACCTCTTTCAATAAACTTAATATCATCCACAACCGTTACACCCTCTGCAGAAAGCCCTGCAATCACCAGTGCGGCGCCTGCTCGCAAATCCGGCGCACTAATGCTGGCCCCCGTGTACTTCGGCACACCATCAATAATAGCAGTATTGCCCTCAACTTTAATGCTGGCACCCATCCTGGTAAGCTCATCCACATACTTAAAACGATTTTCAAAAATACTTTCGGTGACGATACTAGTTCCCTTTGACAATCCAAGCGCAACCGTAATCTGTGGCTGCATGTCCGTAGGAAATCCCGGATAAGGCAGTGTCTTTACATGAGTATGAACAAGTGGTTTCGCCGCTACCACCCGAACCGCATCATCCGACTCCTCCAGCTCGCACCCAATCTCCGCAAGCTTGGCACTGATAGACTCCAAATGCTTGGGAATTACATTTTTGACCGTAACATCCCCTTTTGTCACCGCCGCCCCGAACATAAATGTACCGGCTTCAATCTGATCGGGAATAATCGCATATTCTGTTCCATGGAGCTTAGGCACACCCTTTATCCGAATAACATCTGTACCCGCTCCCCTGATAACGGCTCCCATACTGTTTAAGAAGTTTGCCACATCAACCACATGAGGCTCCTTTGCCGCATTTTCAATAATAGTCTGACCATCCGCCATAGCCGCCGCAATCATTACATCAATGGTAGCCCCTACCGTCACCACATCCATATATATATGACTGCCGTGAAGATGCTCTGCCTGGGCAATGATAAGACCATGTTCAATTCTCACATCCGCACCCAAAGCCCGAAAGCCTTTAATATGCTGATCAATAGGCCGAAGCCCGATATTACAGCCTCCTGGCAGGGTTACCTGCGCTTTCTTATACTTTCCAAGCAATGCCCCCAGCAAATAATAGGAAGCACGTATTTTTTTGATAAAATCATCCTCAATAACCAAATCCATAATAGGCTTTCCGGATATTCTAACCGTATGCCTGTCTACACGCTCCACAATGCCTCCGATGCTCTCGATCGCCTGCATCATTACATTTGTATCTCGAACATCCGGCACATTTTCTATCAATACAGTCTCATCCGTCATAATGGAAGCTGCCAAAATCCCAAGAGCCGCATTTTTAGCGCCTCCTATTTCCACTTCTCCCACCAGCGGATTACCGCCTTTAATCGCATACTGTTCCATAGTATACCTCTATATTCAACTCAATTTATTCTATCATACAAGTTTCCTGCCATGCCGCCATAAGCAGCATAGACTGCCGTAGATTCAAAAACTGACAAATCTACCTACCTTAATAAACTATCAACCTGTCATTCATTTCGCATATAGTCAACGCACGGATATCACATCCGCTCCTTGCTCACATCTGTAAAAATTCAAACAGAGCAAACCAGTACCGGCGCCTAAATGTTAAATAATTAACACAGGGGCCATCTCAACATGTTTTTTATTATATCATATTGTGACCATTTGTAAACATAAAACATCAGTTCAGGTATTGCAATGGGTTCACCTGTGAGCCGTTAATCAGTATCTCAAAATGCACATGAGGCCCCGTACTGACACCCGTATTTCCGCTAAGAGCTATTCTCTGTCCCTGAGAAACTGTCTGACCGGCAGATACCAGTACCTTGCTCAAATGCCCATACCTGGTCTGTCTTCCATCAGGATGGTTGATATAGACAACATACCCATATCCGCTGCCCCATCCGGCTTTTGCAACTGTGCCGCCGCAGGATGCAACCACCGCTGTTCCCGTAGGCGTTGCCCAGTCAATGCCTTTATGGTAGGTACTAGCTCCCTTTGTAGGCCGGCTTCTACGGCCAAAACCAGAAGTCAGTCTTCCCCCTGAAATGGGCTTAATATAAGTAGGAGGTATCTTGGTTCCACGCTCCACAATTTTAGGAACAGCTTTGTAAGTAACCTCCTCCTTTATAATCTCCTGAGCAATCTTTTTATCATTTTCAAATGTCACGATTGCAACAACCTTTCGGTGACCGGCAGAAGGCTCCTGCAAGGTTTTCCTCTCTGTGGTATACCAATCATCGTTGTCTACATAGATAACCTCTTCCTCATAGTCCTCCTCGTAATACATTTCCTCCTGTCGCATAACTGCAAGCTTCGGCTCCGGTATCGTGATAACCAGCTCATCTCCCACTCTGATCATGGAATTTTCATCCTCTAAGGAATCATTCATTTCAATCAGCTTGTCCATAGGAATGTTTGTTTTAATTGCAATTTCGGAAAGAGTGTCACCTGATACAATCTCATACACATCACTCATTTCCTCATCCTGTGTCACTTCCTCAATCGCAGTATTTAATTCAGTCAGGTCTTCTTCCCGCAAATAGGCTTCAACTACCTCCACATCATCCCCATATTCCATGGAAATGATGCCTAGGTCATAATCTTCAAAATCCTTTTCCGCAATCGGTTCTACCTCCGCAAAAGCCTCAGTCAGCTCCGCATGAATGCCAGCCTCCAGCTTTACCGTTTCCTGGGCTTCCTGAGCTGCATCCTCCTGGGATTTGATTTCCGCTGTCAAAACAGACAGCTCCCTGGACGGGTCAAGATGTACCTCCGCCTGATACATGCCCTCACCACCATATTTATTAAGTGCAGCCTGCAAAAGCATCACCACATCACCCTTGCTTGAAAGATTTACCATATATTCGTTGATTTTGACAACATAAGCTCTGTACAAGGTGTCCTTTACGTCTTCTTCAAGGACTTGTGCCATTGCTTCCATAATAACATGAGGCGCATCCACTTTTCCCCAAAGCACTTCACTTCCTACTGTTTCCAGCTCGCTTTCTACAAGAACCAATTCCTCGCTTGACTGGGCCAGCTTTCGCCTTGCAGCAACTAAATATTCTTCTGCTTCCTCCGAGCTGGAAACCACGCCTACCTCTCTGCTGTTCAAAATCACTGTAAACATATTATTACCCAATTTTTCAAAGGGTACAAATGAAGGCAGAAAAAATATACTGACAATTATTGCCAGTACAGCAACTTTAAGATTTCTGATGTTTATTTTTTTATAATGACTTGTAATATATTTCATCTGTACGGAACTCCATATTTATTCTGTTTTGTAATATTCTTATATAAAATTTACAGGCAATCACTTTCGTTACCCGGCTTTTATAACAGATTTATTCTAACAGCTATCATTTTGGTTGTAAAGGGTATGTTATTTCCATTTCTTCTGATAAAATAGACTTATGATTCCTATTAAAAATTTTTCACAGACAAATTTGTGCCAACGCCCAAATTTGCAGATGTTGAAAGCATGGAGGGTTACTATGGAGAGAATTATATTTCATATAGATGTAAATTCAGCCTATTTAAGTTGGAGCGCCCTACAGCTGCTTGCAAATGGCAGCGACACTGACCTTCGCCAGATTCCTGCCATTATAGGCGGCGATATGGAAAAGCGTCACGGGGTTGTTCTTGCCAAGTCCATACCTGCCAAAAAGTATGGTATCACCACAGGCGAGCCGATTGTCAATGCCCTGCGCAAATGCCCCTCTCTGGTCATTGAATCCCCCGACCACACCCTTTATCATCAAAAAAGTCAGTCGCTTATAAAATTTCTTTTTGACTTCTGCCCTGAGCTTGAACAGCTTAGCGTAGATGAATGCTTTATAGATTTTACTCCCGTAAAAGACCAATATCCCTCTCCCGAGGCCGCCGCGCATTCCCTCAAAAACCAAATAAAGGACCGCTTTGGTTTCACGGTAAACATTGGGATTTCAGATAAAAAAGTACTAGCCAAAATGGCTTCTGATTTTCAAAAGCCAAATAAAGTCCACACCCTGTACTCCTGGCAGATTCAGGAAAAAATGTGGCCCCTTTCTGTTTCTTCCTTATATATGTGTGGTACGTCCAGCACACAGTCCCTTGAAAAACTGGAAATCAAAACAATTGGCGACCTTGCTAAGGCCAATAAGGAAATTATTGCCGCCCACCTGAAAAGTCATGGCATCCTTCTATGGAAATATGCCAATGGCATTGATGATTCTGACGTTATATCAACCCCTGCAGAAGCAAAAGGGGTAGGCAACTCCATCACGCTGCCTAAGGATGTGGTGAACAAAGAGGAGGCTCACCGCTATCTTTTGTCCCTTTCGGATAGCGTAGCAGGACGGCTGCGGAAAGCCGGTCAGCTTGCCGGCATGGTAAGTGTGGAAATTAAATACAGCAATTTCCAGAATGTTTCACACCAAAAGAGCCTGTCCTCCTCCACAAATACCTCGCAAATTATTTATGATACTGCCTGCCAGCTTTTTAACGAATTGTGGAATAGCGCTCCAATTCGCCTGCTTGGCGTGCGCACTTCCAAGCTTTCGGATTTAGCCGAGCCTACCCAGCTTTCTTTATTCGATCTTCCGGGGGATTATGCTTTATCGCCATATCCTGAAACAAAATCGGCAATAAAAAACAGCCCCATCTCTCCTTCCAAAGAAAAACTGGCTGTTCTTGACAAAACCCTTGACAGCATCCGGCAAAAATATGGCGATTCAGCCGTTGTGCGGGGCAGTTTTTTAAATCAAACACCGAAAAAGCCTAAATCCCCTTAACGCATGATTAAGAACGCTTTTTTATGCTGTAACCAAATGTTCCCACTTTCCGGCCTAATGTGAAATAACTTCCGTGCGAATAAGCAATCGGCTCTGTCTTATCCAGCATAAAACGTCCCCTTTCATCCATATAAGCTTCCTCCGCATGGACTGCTTCAACCCTTGCCACATACATATCATGTGTCCCAAGACGTAGCGTTTGCTTTACCCTGCATTCGATATTGACCGGACTTTCCTCAAGCAACGGCGCCCTAACCTTTTCTCCCGGAATAAGCGTTAAATGCATATCTTTTATTTTATCGGTATATCTTCCGCTCTTAACTCCACAATAGTCTGTGGCGAACGCCAGCTTTCGTGTGGTTAAGTTGATTACAAATTCTCCCGTTTCCTCTATCATTTGATGTGAGTAACGCTCCGGGCGCACGGATATGGATACCATAGGCGGATCGCTGCACACCGTGCCAGCCCATGCCACCGTAAAAATATTTGTTTTTCCTTTGCAATCAGCAACCGTAACTAACACCGCCGGCAAAGGGTACAGCATATTGCCCGGTTTCCAACTCTGCTTTCCCATCCTAAACTCCCTTACTTTCAAATCAAACTTCTAAAAGAATCCCAAAACAGAAGCAATTGTCACCGCTAAATTAGCAATGGTCACCGCCATTGTGATAATCATAAACGGCAGCATTACCTTACTGTTTTCGCTTGCCTTTATCTGTTCTTCCTTAAGCTCTGTTGTCTGCTTTTTCAGCTCCTCAATCATAGCAGCCTGCACATTGCGGTAGACCTTCACATTATCTGTGTGCATATAGTCTTCCATATTGGTAAATCTTCCCTCTAGCTTTTCCTGCAGGCCGCTCATACTTTCATTCATGTCTGCGCTGGCCTTTTCTAAAGCCTCTGAGTTTTCCTTAATCTCGGAAATTTTGGCAAGACTCTCATCCAAAAGCTGATTAATACTTGCTATCGAAATTTCGGAGGTTTCCTTAATTTTCGATACGGATACCGCCTCCACTTCACCTGCTGCGTGGTCAAGTGTATCATTTGCTTTCTTTGCAAGCTCATGCACGCCCTGGGCACTTTCAATATTTTTTAAATTAAGCTTCCGCATCTCCTGAAGACAGGCATCATATTTCTCCATCTGCTCTTTAAACAGAGACAGCTGTTTTTCCAGATTTTCAAGGGCCGCTGCATCGGCCGCAGCATTCGCCTTGATAATTTCCTGAGAATTTAATTTTTGTGTGACCTTATCCATAAAATTGTCCATTACTTTTCCTCCGATGGTATGTAAATCCATTTGTCACAAATGATAACATCTGGGGTTTATCAAGTATCATTATCGCATCTTCCTTTTGTATCTTATCATGTTTATTTCATTTTTACAATAAAGTCAATTCCTTATTTTATTACATTTTCATGTAAATCCCCCATGCTGCCAGTTCCTGCAAATTGGGGCATCAGCACAAATTTGTCTGTGAAGAATTTATTTTTCACAGTAATCATTCCTATTACTTTTTTGTATATTTTGTATAATTTGTTTTCTATTTCATTTGCAGCATTGTAAAAATTAACGATAATTTCATTTCTAGTTCATAGTTTGTTCATAATTGCATTGTATACTATAAACATATTAAACAAATAAATACATTTTCACCTAAAAGCACAAATAGATAAATTTTTTCATAATAGCCCAGGCGCAGAAATGTGTCTGGGCACTCCTCATTTTATGGCTATCTACGAACTGCCGCCTTACAGTCAGCAACCCCGCTGCAAGCAACGGGACATCAAGCTTGCAGCGCTGCCAAGCACACGCTGCCAAGCAGCGGGATATTGATCCTCGCGGCAGTAACCAAATATCTACAAGATGCTTCGCATCTTCATACGCGCGTCTACTTGGCTCGCTGCTTGTAGGCACATATCTGCAAAAACAGCCCGAAAAACTCCGGGCTGTTTTCAATCTTTTCTTTGATCAATATTGCGTACTTCCTCATTGAGAGAAAGCATCTTTGCGTCAAGCTCGGCTACCATTCTTGCACAGTCTATCAACTCATTTTTAATATGTGCAGGAGCATTCCCCTCAAACTTATAATGAATCTTGTGCTCTAAGCTTGCCCAAAAATCCATCGCAACAGTACGAATCTGAATCTCAACCTTTGCATCTATAATCCTGTCCGATAAATATACCGGCACAGTCACCAGCATGTGATAGCTTTTATAGCCGCTGGGCTTAGGATTTACGATGTAGTCCTTTATTGAAATTACTCTGATATCACTTTGATTTCTAATCATGTCTGCAATCCGGTAAATATCCGATGTAAAAGAGCAGATTACCCGGATGCCCGCAATATCATTCACGTACTGAACCATGTTTTGAATCGTAGATTCATAGCCATGCCTTCGCAATTTTTTTACAATACTTTCAGATGTTTTAATTCTCGACTTGATATGCTCAATGGGGTTATACCTGTGTACATGTTGAAACTCGTCATTCAGTATCTCCAGCTTGGTCGAAATCTGCTTAAGCGCTGAATTATAAACTAAGGTAACCTCCATCCAGCTTTCAATGTCACTGTCTCGTTCTATCTTTAATTCCATTTGCTTACCGCCTCGTTTATGTAATCATTTCAGTCCGGAAGAAAAATGCCCACCTTTTAAGGCGTTTTCCCCAATTTATTATTTATTTATATTTTATCATACTTTATGCAATAATGTACATATCTAACAAAAATTTTATATTTTTTTAATCCTTATTGTAAGATTTCATGACATTGAGAAGTTGATTTGCCTCTGTTATAATAAGTTAAAACAATCATTTGTGTCTGCACCATAATTTACAGGTCACAGACAGGAATAGGAGATTATCATGTTTCGTTTGTGGGCAAAAATCTTTAAAGACAACCGTATGCTGAGAGATACCGTTATTTGTGACGATGGCGCAGACACACGGACACATAAGGTATTCCATGCTATCGATGAGATATGCTGCCAGTTTGATTTAAGCAAGCCACTCTGGCTTGACGCCACAATTGCAGATTTTAAAAGACATGATAAAACCCGGTTCACCCAGGATAATTTTATAGAAGCCATAGATTTTGACTATTTGGAAATTCATGTGATTGAAGAAGATTAAGTTTGGAAGTTTACTTCCAGGCTTTTCTCTCCGCTTGTATTTTTCTATCTTTGTCTTCTCGATGATACAGCAAAGAACCCCGAACCATTTAACAGAAAAAGTAATGGCATATGGACTATTATTTGACGAGTTTAGCAATGCAGTTTTTCTTGTACTTCTTCCCACAGGAATACTTGTCTGTACCATAGGAATATTGACCGTAAACTTTTTAAAAATTTAGAAAATCAGGCTCTGCTGCTTTAGAAACCATGTAAGCCGCTCTCAATTCATTTACATACAAAAACGGAGAAACGCTGATTTTTAACGTTTCTCCGAGAGGCGCAGACCGGATTTGAACCGGTGGATACTGGTGTTGCAGACGTACTCCACTACTTCTTCAAACCCTTATTTTATCACGGTTCCAGCCGCCTGTCGCCTCATGTGACCACTTTATCGCCACCTTATTGCGAAAAGGCCACGTTATCGCTCAAAACACAAGAGAATTATAACATTTTCGCCCGCATAATTCAAATCACGAAGGCCAATCACAATGTCAATAATTGGTTTTGCATAAATGGAATAAATCGCAGTGCTTCCCACATGCTGGATGTCAACAACGGCATTTCCGAAAAGCTGCTTCAATTCCAAAATTACATTTTCAGCATTTTTATTCCATTCCTCCTGATGGGATATAAGCTTTACGCTTCCTCTTTTTAATCCTATCATTCTTTCCCCAGGCAGCTTGCCGCTCTGCCGTATCCCTTGTACCAGTATGGCTATTCCGACAGGGCGATCCTGTAAATATCCGCCTGTTCTCCATCAATTTCAAAGCTGCGTTCATAGACTCCTCCATTTCGGATGATTGTTTTAACCGAAGGTTCATTCTTCCTCTCCACAGAAAGATACAGTTCGTTCATCCCGGTCTTTTGGGCAGCCTCCAATAACTGCCGCAGCATTTCCGTAGCAAAGCCTTTTCTTCTTTCTGACGGGCGGACGCTGTAGCCGCAATGGCCGAGATCCTTCAGAAAGTCGTTCAGTGTATGCCTAAAATCAATGATTCCCACAATTCTATCATCATCGACAGCAAAGAATGTGTCCGTTATAACCCAATTCGGATTAACGGTCTCTTCCTTCGTGTTTGCGTCTATGGATTTGCACCATTCTGTGTAATCATCCGTTTTATCAAATAATTCACTTCCGTTGATGACAAATTCCCCATGTTCAAAAAATTCCTGTCTGAACTCTATGGCCTGTTCTTTCATCGCTTCTGTTGGCCTGACTAATTGAATCATTTTTCACACTCCTTTATCTGCATTTCGATATAATGTTGACCCGCAAAGGCACCGTATCAACTTCTGATTCCATGTGCGCCATAGCGCACGAAATCATGGTACAATAAAAGAATCAGCCCAATCAATACCAGTATGACAGCCGCCGCTATGGTGGAACTGACACTCATAACGGGGAATTGCTCATATTTCAGCATATAAGTAACAAAAGCATTCGGTAGGTTCGCAAAGAAGGATACAATTAGGTTATTACCAGATAGCTTGTATGCAGCCGCAAATCCGCCCCCTACTACAAACAACAGAAGAATGTCCTCCCAAGTGCGGAATCCCGGATAGCCCAAATGGTAAAGGGAGAACATTGCCCCGGAAACCAGAATTGCCGGTACCCACCCAAATTGCCGGTCGATCCGGCTCTGTACAAATCCGCGGAATAAAAATTCCTCAAAAAACGTGGTCATAATCAGCGGCACAATTCCTCTAGGTAGCAAGTGCCAGTAGATCTGCTCACCGACAGCCATCTTCGAGATAAGCTGTCCTCCAACGGAAAATACCACAAAGGCAGCCAAAACACCCCATTGCCGTATGCCCAGCTTTTTGAAACCGGCTTCTGCCAATACTCTGCCGGAAGCTGGCGCTCCATTTTCCTTATACAAACAGTACAGCGGAATCAAAAGGCTGAATACCAACCCATACAGGAGATTGTAAAAAATAAAATATAGTATGGGCGTTGGATTGAGATTCGCTGCCATAATGCAGATAATCAGCATGATTTCTATGCCGGCTGAAATCAGGAGCGTTTTTCCTTTTCCCCTGTTTGCTGCTTCCTTCATCCTAACCATCCCTGATAAAACGCAACTGCCCCAAAAATTGCGCCTACAACCATCGCCGCTAATGTTACAACAATTATGACAGGATGCTCTTTCATCAGTTTCCCTAATTCTTTTAAATCGTTCATTGAACTTCACCTCCTTTGTCACACAACGGGAGTTTTGCGTTTCTTTTCTTGCAATAATAAATCGCTATCACAAACGTAAAGGAAATGATCTGTGCAACCATGATCCGGACAACCTGTAATTCATCTACACCATTTTGCGAAACTACATACAGCATATTAGTCGCAACGGTATTGTTAAATAAATGGTCGCCAAGCCCTGCCCACAGATTTCCCGTAATGCGGTAAAGAAGCCCCCATTTGATTCCCATAATTCCGGCAAGGATAATATAACCGATCCCCATCAGGGCCATTGCCGCAAATGACATTTCGCCATTCACATAGCTTCTGACCGGCATTACAATGTGCCAGATACCAAATAGAAACGCGGCAATAAAATTAGCCTGCATAAATGGCTTTGTTTTAGAGAGCATTTTAAGAAACAGACCGCGAAAAACACCTTCCTCCATCCATACATTGATAACATTGAACAGTACGCATAACAGAAAGAAAACAAAATCCGTATTTTTGATCTGCGAGCCAGTTAAAGAAAAACTGCTGATATAGATTTCCAAATGCGCAGGATTGTCTTGCAGAACTGAAATTGCCAATTCCAACCCAAACGAAACGGCAAAGCAAACGGTTCCCAATAACAAGCCTTTCAAAATACCGCTTACCAAGCCGTTTTTTGAAATCCGATATCACCCCATGTAAGATTTACCTTTTTAATACCAGCGCCAATAAGATAATCCCAACAACTTTATGGAGCACATTTTCTCCAATAGCTGTTTTGTCTGTTTCAATTAGAAAGTATTCCACAAACCTTACAGACAGGCAAAGCATGAAAATTATCATGCATAAATTATTCGGTTTGCATTTTATGTTTCTTTCCATATACAGCCCTCCAATCGTCACCATTTTCTTTTTCATATGCAGCTTCCTGACAAATAGGAAGTTATCAAGTGAAAAATTTTTTGCCTGATTTTTTATGCAATAAAGCAGCAAAAAAAATTATGGTCGCTAACACAACAATGTTATATTGTATCGGTGCTAAATAACATATATTAAAAATTGCGTGCATAATGGCGATCAACAATATATTTCTGCATGGATAATAGGTTATTCCCAAAACAATGGAAACAAGTAATGTCCATATACAAAGGCAAACAATTTGTTCCATGCCCAATGAATTTCTGATGATCCACATTGGCATATGCCACACTGCCCAAACGGCACCAACAAAAAGAACACTTTTGATTTTCTTAAAAGGAAGTCGTTCCAATAGAAATCCTCTCCATGCTATTTCTTCAACAAACGCTGTTATCAGCAGGTATATACAGCTTGTTAACAGGGATATTACTGTCGAATATGTATTTTTAAATACGTCAGTTTTCACTATGAACGAATAGCAACAAGAACCAAATATACCTGCAGCCATACATATAACCCCTGTTAAAATATATTTGATTGTTATTTTCCCTGAAAACATTTGCGTAAAGTACACCTTGAAGTTCTGCTCGCAAATCAGCAGAAAAATAACAGCCATAGCAGGAATACACACATATAAGTATTTTAAGTACAATAATCCATTGGGAATGATAATTCCGTTCTGTTCCAGCAATGTAGGTACATAGCATATAAACGATAAAACATATACGGCAGAAACCCATAACGTAAGTTTCAACTTATTTGTGTATCTCGCCATCATAATTTCTCCTTGCAGTGCGAAAATCTTGCAGAAATTCCAGTTTCTCGTTCTCGGCAAATTCCCCACAAACTGGAATACGTAAAATTATGGATATATTTCTTTTGCATTGACTGGTAGTTTTCTTACATGCTGTAAAAAATTCAAGCTATTTTTTGCTTGTTCAAAATCATATGAAAAATTCTGCTTTTTACTAAATTCTACTGCTGTACTTTGAAATAAACCACACATTCCAATAACAGAATTCCATATTGACTCAATTTCTGCGATGGAGTATGTTGCAAGAAATTGTCTATACTTATCTTCCGGTAAATATTTTTTGAAATATTTACCGGACTTACCTGCACTAACAGAAAAATTATGTTCTATACCAATTTCCCATTCTAATAGGCGTTTTAAATGCGGTCTTAGGACGAAATTTATCACATCCATAGCATAAGGAAGTTCATTGCGCCATAAACCTTTCGCCACATTATTCAAGCACCACCAAAAATCCGAACAGGCACATTGGAATTCAATTTCTTGCGGTTCTTTGACCCAATATTTTTTGTCATCGGTTTCTTGAGGATATGGCACGATACCGTCTTTATCCACTAATATTTGATACAATTCAAGATTTGCAAGAGCATTTTCTTTGGTACATACATGTAAATCCATCCTATTTCCATCGGCAAATTGTATCTGCCAACCATAACAATTCTCTACATCTGATGGATAAAAAACATTTTCTTCAGGATAATGCATATACAAGATTTCGCCAAAACACTTTATCCATTCCTTATTCTCACGAAATGGTTTTGTAGTTGTTACAATATATACAATATCATAATCCTGAAAAATATCCTTTGGAGCGTTTGGATTTGTTCGAGAGCCTTCAATATATGCTGCTCGAATATTTTCTTCCTTAAAAGCAATATCTTTTATTAAAGATATCATTTCTATCTCTGTGCGCATTTCCGTTGTTCCCCCTACGAGTTTATAATTCAATGTCAATTTGATACTCATCATCAATAAAAATATAGTTGACCTTGTAAATCTGGCACTGTTCCAATATTTTGGCATTATCTCTGAGTGCTGTTTCTATCGTATAGCCCTCATCCTCCATTCTGTTTTCCACAATACTTGCATATTGTTTTATATCACTAAAATGATTCGTAATATATTTATTGCTCATAACCAAGCAATAATATTTGATGTTTTTCAAATACATCGCTCCAAAATCTTTCGACCATTCAAAAGGAATGTAACAACCTTCCACAATAAAATTTTGCTCATTCTCTATAGCTGTTTTTATCATTTCACACACAATGGGCCACAAATAATTCGTTAGTTCTTTTTCATCACTAACAGGGGTAAGTGTAGTATTTCCACTGCGAATAAGCCCCATTTTTAAATGGTCTATGGATAAATAGGGGTATTTATATTTTTCAAGTAGTTTTTGGGCAAGTGCTGTCTTACCTGTGTGGGATGCTCCTGTTATCAAAATAATCATTCGATTACTCCTCCATTCCATTGAAAAAATCCCGATTCTAATTTTTTACTTTTGCTGTTTTAACTTTCTACAAAGAATCAGCTTTATGATAATGGCTATTATCAAAAGGGCAATCGTATATATGCCATAATACAAAATACCTGTATACCATGGCGCCGACTGCATAGCATAAACCTTGGGATGTGTCCTGTAATCCAGACATACATAGATTGCATGCCCTGTAAAAGCTCCAATCAATGAAATGATCAGTATATTTAAAACTCCGTTCAGCTTCTTTAACATTGAACAAGCCTCCATGAGATTCCTGCAATCCTTTACAGTCATCAAACCTTCCCGTTTATATCTTCGCGCTCAGTCTTCATATCACTAACTGTTTTATCTGCTTTCAAATTATCCCGTGCTCTTTTTTCTTCTATCTTCTTATAGGCTTCCAACATTCCATTTTTAACCGCCCATTTAACCACAAAATATAAAGCAATCAAAACAATAATTGCCGTTCCCGTGCTGATACCCAGTTCCTGCCACATCTCGGCAAGCCCTTCACTCATTCCGAATTTTTCCCATAAATCCATTTTGCCTTTCTCCTGTTATTTCTTTTTTACGCTCACATTCCTTAACAACATAGAAATTGTCAGTCAACCTTATGAAAACTCACAGTCTGTTCTTTCATGGATATTTTCCCGACCTGCCAGCCATATTCTGCAAGCTCTTTCTTATATTTCAGGAAAGAGTGGTCAATCGGTATCCCAGCAACCTCCTGAATCTCCTCAAAGGTCAGATGAAATGATTCTTTTCCGCTTTTCTGCACATATTCCCATAACGCGTTGTATTTACTCATTACCGTTCTCCTTCTGTCCTCTCTTTTTCTTAAAACATAAATGACAGTATTGATGATACATAACAGCATAAAAAGACCCGTAAAGTTAATCCAAATATCCCTGTACGCTGTTTTCGCCAAAGGTTCCCGCAATCCGCTGAACCAGACATAGGCAAACGCCAACTGCTGAGAGGGAATATATGCAATCAAATATCTGAGAGCTAATGGCTTAACAGGCAGATTCGTGTATAGCTCAAATGCCGCTATCCCAATCAGGAGAATGATAACCCTGTCTAATTCGTGCCAGTTACCGCTTGGGTCTTCATATACGCCGTTACAAAGATACAAAACGCTGCTTAACAATGTAATTGCTGTATATATAATCGAATAAACCGCCACAATACGGATCCATTTTTTCTGATTCATTTTTCCCTCTGGTCTCAATTTTCCAAATCTCATAACACCATTATTCCGCTTCGCCCAAATTGTATATCATTGCCAACGCAATCTTTCCGGCCATATCTTTGTCACTCGTATTCTGGGGCGATTTCCCATAGATAGCAAAGCAGTATCCGTTATATGTCCAGTCTATCATAAACATATCCCCGGTTTCATTAACCCTCATATAAGGAAAAAGATATTCCCCGTCTGCGGTGGATGCCGTCCATTCAATTTTGGTGGAATCCACAAAAACTTCATCGGGCAGAACAAATTTCTCTCCTTTACCGGCAGCAAAAGTGCAGAGTCCCACATTCTCTAATTCAAACTCAATCTGTAACTCATCCTCTCCTGTTTTGATAACTGTAACATTTGATGCAATCGGCATATGATCCAACACTTCTTTTGGGTTGCCAAATTCAACTGCGTTCACAATCTCCATTTCACCCAAACCGGTATCATCTCCTGCCAGGTCTTCAGAATCCCTTCCCGTATCCGGTTCCTCTGCATCGAAGTCCCTTTTTTGATTCTGCCCATCTGCATCGCATTCTGTCGTAGTATCATCAACGTCTGAGGTAATTGTTATTTCTTCTGTCCGGATTGGTTTGTATGGCATACAGCTGCACCCAGTCAATCCTGATAAAGCACCAGTTACAAGAACCATACAGCTTAATGTTTTAAGATTTTTATTGCACATAGTATTTTCCCTTCTGAAAATGCCGATTTTTCATTTTATGCGGTTTTTCTGTAAAGTTTAATTTTATCATTCCAAAAACACCGGAACAACCTGTTTGCCGCAGACGTTTTTCTAAATGACGTGAAATGTCCGGGCATTTCAAAATCCACCTGAAAGAAGGTCAAATTTTTATCATACCCGGACATCCCAAAAATTTATGAACTATATTTAATTCAGCGCATGCCTGCAATAAGAGCGGACAGCCAGGAATGCAAACAGGGGAATCTCAATCATGCAGGCCCCAATCATGGCATACGGCATCCAGACGGACAGCCCTGCCAGATTCAAAAACTGGAAGTCCGTAATTGCGTAGAGAACGCTCGCCTGAATGCTCGTTCCGCTGGCGGGCAGGATGCTGCAAAGCCATGTAACCAGCGCCCCAGGCGCCGTCATGGAAATAACCACCGGAGCAATACAGAATACCAGCGATGATGCCAGGGATGACACAGTGGTCCTGCATCTGGCGGAAAAAAACAGCGTAAAGCTCACGGAAGCCAGAACCGAAAGCAGTCCTGCAACAGCAAAAAGGAACTGAAGGCCTCCTATGTTCATGTCTGCCAGGGTCACAATGGAGTACATCATCTGAATGGATGTACGGGTGCATTCCCAGACGAACAGACTGTCTGCCACCAGAATATGGACGGCAGCACCAGAAAACCCATGATGTTCTGATAGTCCATGACAACGGAAGTCATGCCCGGATAAACCTCAAAGGGCTTCTTTGTATTCCGGTACATTTCTACGGCTTTGCGCTGTGCTGCTGGGCTGTCCGGCTGCTCCATCCCCATCAGGGAGGCAATCCGGCTCTCACAGACGGAATAGTAGTCGTCAATCTGCTTCGGGTCAATTTCCATAATCGCAGGAGCCATTCCAGTATCCGGATCTGCAAAGGCCTCCTTTACACCATGGAGCAACGGGGCAATGGGGAGGATTTCCCGCTCATAGACACCCTCCGGCAGATCATAGGATTCCGTCACGCCGTAGGATGCAAGGCTGTTAATAACTTCATGAGATGTCACAGATTTGACCTTGTTCGCTGTCGCAAACCTACCCGTTTTCCTATCACTGGTCCAATTGTATACACAATTATTCACCTTCCGGTTTACGGCAGCTTTCCAGACAGCTTTCTCCATTCTGCGTCCAGTAATTATCTGTCATTTCTGGATGCTGCATTTTGTATCCCTGCTGGAAATTGCGCCCGTGCCATACACAATTCGCAAGCAGGCCGCCCGGTGTATCCCGGACGGCCTGCTTTCCCTTCCCTTTTTTTGAAATTGTCCCCATTCCCCGCACACTTCGCCAAACCTCTGTTTTGCGTATAGTTGCCATGCTTCCCTACAGCCAGTCCTTCCCTGTATACCCGGATAATGCCCGCAGTGCGTGGGCAACGGTTACAGCATCTGTTTCATTCATATTCGCTGACAGCCTCTCTTTGTTCCAGAATAAATCGGACAGTCTGCTAAGCGGGCATCCTGTATCGATGTCCGGCATACAGATATACTGGCCGCTCATATATTT
>NZ_QZDT01000035.1 GCF_009917485.1 Parablautia muri | reverse complement strand
CACCTATTAAGATGGTTTGATTGCTATGCCCTTTATTTCTTGGCTGTCCTCTACTTATTTGTTTCAAACTTAAACCTCCATTTTTTCTATTCCGTTTGCCGGAACATAAAATCATACTACGGCAGAAGCTAAAAGCTCCGTTAAAAAACCGGAAAGCAAAACTGTAAAGAAAATTTGCTTCATCTCAAGTGCCAGCTTTGCCAATATAATACCGCACGTTGGTATGTATATTTTCAAAAATATATCTGCCCATTTTGCAGGGCAGAAATTTATGCATGGCATATAAAAAGCGCGCAGAACGTGCTTTTTATTGCCTGCTCTTTTGATAGATAGATGTCAGTTCTATCAATCTCTCCATCATTTTACTGTCTACGATATCCAGCCCAAATCCTTGCATCATCTGTCTGAATACCATAAACTTTCGGTAGGATTCATCCTCAGAACTGTCAAATATCATAGGATTCATCCAAACATTTGCCACAAGCAAAATCAGTTCTGCCAATTGCTCTGGGTAATCCGTTTGGATAGAGCCGTCTGAAATACCCTGCCTGATAATGGGCAAAATATAGTTCGGCGCAGCGTTATCTATGGTATCATGCAAAAGTCCGAAAAGAAGTTTCGGGTTATTCTGAAAATCCGGAGCTACTGTAAAAATATCATCCTGTACAAGCCGGCTGATGGATTCACGAAAAATTGTTTTCAACTTTTCTTTTCCGCTGAGGTCAGAACGGTCACGAATGGCTGCAAGCATCTGGTTCGATTCAACTGTCATTCTTTCCATAACAGCAACCAAAATATCTTCCTTTGACTTAAAATGATGATAGATGGCGCCTTTGCTAAGACCACCTAATTGATTGATAATATCCTGAATTGAAGTATGCTCATACCCCTTTTCCAAAAATAAGCGGAAAGCAACATCTAATACCAGATTAACAGTTTTTTCCGGATGCTTATTCCTTGCTATATTTCCTCACCTCCCCGGCATACCCTTGGTATGTATTTACATTATCATACTGTTGGTATGTTTGTCAAGATATTTGATATTGTATTTACATGTAAATCCCCCATGCTGCCAGTTCCTGCAAATTTGGGCGTCAGCACAAATTTGTCTGTGAAAAATTTATTTTTCACAGTAACACTACAGGCCACTATACATATACTTTTCCCTGAACTTCTTCGGCGTCTCTCCGGTATATTCCCGGAACATCTTTGTGAAATAGCTTTGGGAGGAAAAAGCAAACGCCGCGCTGACCGTAGCACATGAGCACTCCGAATCTAACAGCATATTTTCTGCGGCCCTTAGTTTGTTTTCCATAATATAATCCGTGATTGTCATTCCGGTCTCCTTTTTGAAAAGTGAGGAAAGATAATCAGGATTCTTCCCCAACCGCCCGGCGATATCGGTCACACGGATAGGACTATTTAAGTGATGGTGTATATAATCCATACACTTTACCACTGTTTTCGAATAGATTTTCTCTTTTTTCAGAGCTGACATATGCCTGGTAAAATATTCTATTGCCTCCTCATGGAGTTTTTCTACATCCTCAATCGTTTTACATTTATCCATCTGCTGAATATAATAATCACTGGTGGTATAGGCCGTTTCGCTGTTCATTCCCCGGTGATTGCAAATCGCATAACCAGTGTCATGGATGCTACAAACAGATATTTCATGTTCGTGAGCGGATCGTCTGAAAGATGTCCCTGTTTCCGTGCACAAAAAGTTCTGCGCGCTTCCTCCAGCGCCCGAAGATCTCCGTCCCGTACATGTCTGTATATACGCATTTCTTCTTCATAATCGCTGTGCCGGAAATTATGCTCCCTGTTCATAAATTCCATATAAGAAATCTGCTCTTTTATTTTCCTTCTCACTTTATCCCCCATGTATCCAATGCGCTCTATTATGCACAACTGTTTTCTGACGTATGAAATGAGTCAAATCGTATATCAGTATATTACCATTTTTCAAAGAATTTTAATATATCGTATTCCAATTTTATCATAATCTTCAATATATAAACGATCAAGGAGATCATATTTTAATCACACAGAAAGGAACGGACCATGAACAGAAAACGAAAAAAAACCAAACTGACCGGTACCATCTCCCGGGACGTACAGCCCTACGAAGTGGCCCACCGCAAAGTGGCGAAAGCCGCCGCTGAAGAAGGCTTTGTCCTTTTAAAAAACGATCATCAGGTACTGCCTGTGGCAAAAGGCTCCAAACTGGCGCTCTACGGCGCCGGCGCCTCCAATCCTATCAAAGGCGGAACCGGCTCAGGCGATGTCAACGAGCGTGAAGTTGTCAGCATTTACGATGGCTTAAAGCAGGCAGGCTACGAAATCACCACGGAAGACTGGATCGAAAATTTTAGGAAACAGTATGAACAGTCCCGTCTTGACTGGCGTCAGAAAATCTGGGATGAAGCGGACAAGACTGCTGACGATTCCATGTCCTTTTTCAACGCATACGCTTCCATGCAGTATGCCATACCCGCCGGCGATATCCCTGAAAAAACCGATGCACAGACGGCCGTGTATGTAATCAGCCGTATTGCCGGAGAAGCTGCCGACCGCTTTGACAAAGAAAGCGATTACTACTTAAATCAAAAAGAAGAAGAAATCTTAAAAACCATCTGCACACTTTACAAGGAAGTCATTCTCCTGATCAACTCAGGCGGCATTATTGACCTTTCCTTCCTGGATTCCTATGCCAATATTTCCGGTGTGGTTCTGATTTCCCAGCCGGGTATGGAAACCGGTCATGCGGTGGCCTCCCTCTTTACAGGAGAAGTGACTCCCAGTGGAAAGCTTACCGATACCTGGGCATACAAATATGAAGATTACCCTAACTCCAAAACCTTTTCCCACAATAACGGCAATGTACAGACAGAAAAATATGAGGAAGGCATTTATGTGGGCTACCGCTATTTTGACACTTTCCAAGTGCCGGTCCGTTATCCCTTTGGCTATGGACTGTCCTACACAGATTTCCACATTACCGTGAAAGGCATTGCCAAAGAAGCGGATGATTCTGTTTCCGTAACCCTTTCCGTTGCAAACACAGGCAGCGTCTACAGCGGCAAAGAAGTGGTTCAGCTCTATGTATCCTGCCCTCAGGAAAGTATGGAAAAGGAATACCGCCGTCTGGCCGGCTTTGCCAAGACAGCTCTCCTTGCTCCGGGACAGTCCCAGACGCTTACCATAAAGATTCCTCTCTATACATTGGCATCCTTCTGCCCAAAGACACCTGGGTGGATTCTTGAAAAAGGCGTTTACGGCCTGTTCGTTGGCAACAGCATCGCTGCTGCTGCTCTGGCAGGCACCCTCAATCTGGATGCAGACGTTTTACTTGTGAAGACAGAACATATTTGTCCTCTTAAGGAGGAACTGCAGGAGCTATCCGCTCCCAAGCAAGCCGTACAGGCGCTGAGAAATTCCTGGCTTGCACAGGCAGGTAGCGTACCTTCTCTTTCTATCGAAGCAGCTGTGCTGCAGACAAAAACGGTTGTTTACGGCAATGAAAAAGACAATATCTCACCTGAAGTATGGCAATTTGTAGATTCTCTTGACACCGAACAGCTAACGCTGCTGGCCACCGGCGATCCTGGCAAAAGCCAGAATGCTTCCGATGAACAAAAAGACAGCGCCCTTGGCAGTGCCGGTATCTCTGTGCCAGGCTCCGCAGCCCAGACAAGCAGCTGCGCTTTAAAAGACGGCAATCTGGCCCCAATCGTTCTGGCAGACGGCCCGGCAGGTTTAAGACTTCTGCAGAGCTATCCTGTTGTGGACGGTGAAATCCGGCCGGTTCCTTTCGAGATGAGCATAGAGCATGGTTTCCTTACCAGAAAGGTTGACCTTGATACTGATAACGCCGAACTTTATTATCAATACTGCACGGCTTTCCCCATCGGAACGCTGCTTGCCCAGACCTGGGATCGGGAATTGCTACAGGAAGTCGGAAAAGCCGTAGCGGAGGAAATGAACCTGTTCTGCGTAACGCTTTGGCTGGCACCGGGTATGAATATCCACCGCAATCCTCTGTGCGGCCGAAATTTTGAATATTATTCCGAGGATCCCCTTCTTTCCGGCAAGATGGCTGCTGCCATGACAGACGGCGTACAGTCCCTATACGGGTGCGGAACCACCATCAAGCATTTTGCATGCAATAACCAGGAGGACAACCGTATGGGTTCTGACTCTGTTATTTCCGAGCGTACCTTGCGCGAGATTTATCTGAAAGGATTTGAGATTGCCGTAAAAGAAAGCCAGCCTATGTCCATCATGACCAGCTATAATCTAATCAACGGCATCCATGCCGCCAACAATTATGATTTGTGCACCAAAGCGGCGCGGGATGAGTGGGGCTTTGCAGGTGTAATCATGACCGACTGGACCACCACCCAGAAAGGGCCTGACTGTACCGCATCCGGATGTATGCGGGCCGGAAACGATTTGGTTATGCCTGGCGTCCCAAATGACCATAAGGATATCAAGACTGCGCTCAAAGACGGAAGTCTTACTTTGGATCAGCTAAAGCTCAGTATCGCGCATCTGGTAAATATTGTGTGGAAATCTAATCGGTATGAAGCGGAATAAAGTTCCCCACAGGTATCAAAATGAATAAAATCTAGTGCTGACATACAAAAAATCCGCATTGGCCGGTATCACCAATGCGGATTTTTTAATACAATGGTTCTTATTGGGCTTATGATGTTCCTGTTTTTCTCCTGCTCCACAAAAGCGCCTCCTCTACCGCGCACATCTTATCCGCCAAACTTACAATTACCGCCTCCCGGCATTTCGGTATGTGCGTAATACGTATGGGCCACATATGGCTGTAAATAATATTTTTCTCTTTTGGACTCAGATAGAATATCCGCTCCGCATTGCCAAGGGCTGTTTCCGGATGTGTCCATCCATGCCGCCAGGGAGAAATCCCTGGGGCCGTGGCTTCATACAAGTAAAAATCATGGAGCATTGCGCCCCTGATGACAGCTTCCATATCCGCTCTGATCCCCATACGCTGTATCATCCAGATACTTTTCAAAGTCACATGGCGGCAATGGGAATAAGTATCTGCATTTCTGTGCTGTTTGTATTTTTTCATACGCCTCACCTCCGGATGTTTCATCATATAGCAAAGCGTATCATAAACTCTCTCCAATTGTTCTACCTTCCCTCCGTACTATTTTCCTAAAACTTTGTACCAAAACTAAGCATATCCTAAAATCTCTCTTTGTGCAATCCCTGGCCGCAGACAACTTTTTCCAGACAGCTATGATTAATATATTTTACAGATTATGGTGGAACGGTTAGTTGCTATTCACGGCCTGGAAGCCGCTCATAGTAATATTCGGGGCGATATTCTCCCCTCACACCTGAATCATGTTCTCACGCAGTGCGCAGTAAATACGCATTCCTGACCCATAAAAAGTAACAATGGTTACTCCTGCATAATTTTGTATTATCACCCCACATTGACATCATAATAAAGATTTTTTATAATTATCATATCTTTTTGTTCCAAAATATATGCCTTTCAGCGCTACGGAATATCTCCGACAAGCTCTAGTAAAAATAAAACCCTATTACAACAACGGTCAGCACGCTCTGTGAACTGACCTTAGTGAATAAAAAGGAGGTACCTTCTATGACTACAGAAAAAGACTGGATAAAAGATCTGGTTATTTACCAGATATACCCCCGCAGTTTCTATGATGCCAACGGAGACGGCATTGGGGATCTGCCCGGGGTATTGCAAAAGCTGGACTATCTTGAGGAGCTGGGCATAAACGCTATCTGGTTCTCACCGGTATACCGTTCCCCCAATGACGACAATGGCTACGATATCTCCGGCTATCAGGAAATCATGGCAGAATTTGGCACCATGGAGGACTGGGAGCGTCTGCGCGATGCCTGCAAGGAAAAAGGTATCCGCATCATCATGGATTTAGTGGTAAACCATTCCTCTGATGAACACCCCTGGTTTCTTGCATCCCGTTCGTCCCGTGACAATGATAAGAGCGAGTATTATATCTGGCGCGATGCGGTGGACGGACACGAGCCCAATAATTGGGCCTCCGCCTTTGGAGGAAGCGCCTGGGAATATGTACCGGAAAGAGATCAATATTATTTTCACTTTTTCTCCAAAAAACAGCCCGACCTGAACTGGGCCTGCCCAAAGCTGCGTGAAGAAATTCACCAGATGATAAACTGGTGGGTGGATAAAGGCGTAGACGGCTTCCGGGTAGATGCTATCAGCTATCTGGATAAACCTCAGGATTTTCCGGACTCTACCCAGCCAGCCCAGCCGGACGGGTACTCCTTCCCCGATATTCTGGCAGGCCGCCCTGGCACGCATGCCTATATTAGGGAGATGAATCAGCACATCTACGCTCCCCGCAATGTACTGACCGTAGGAGAGGTATCCGCTCCCACCGTAGAAGAATTAGGCAACTATGTGCGTACCAGCCGGGAAGAATTCGATATGGCCATCCCTTTTGTGCCGCCTATTGTGGAGATCGATACCTGGACACCGGAAAAGCTGCTGCACGACATTCAGGAAAGCTATGAAGCCCTGAAGGAAGATGGCTGGTGGGCACGTTTTTTCAGCAACCACGACAAACCCAGGCAGGTTTCTCTTTATGGTGATGACAGGGCATATTGGGAAGTTTCAGCCAAATTTCTGGCTATGTTCCTCCACACCCTGCCCGGTACCCCCTTTGTATATCAGGGCGAAGAGATTGGAATGACAAATGTAAAGCTCCCCTCCATAGAAGATTACAATGACCTGGACACCCTGAACATGTATAAGCAGGGCCTTCTTGCGGGCATGACGCCGGAAGCTGCCCTGGCCCGCGCCCAGCTGATTAGCCGGGACAATGCCCGTACCCCTATGCAGTGGGACAACTCTGCAAAAGGCGGCTTTACCACCGGCACTCCCTGGCTTTCGGTGAACCCCAATACAAAGGAAATTAATGTCAAAGCCCAGCGCCAGGACCCGTTTTCTATCTACCAGTGTTACCGTAATTTGATCGCCCTGCGCAAAAAATCTTCGGCCCTGGCCCGTGGAGATATGGCTTTTCTGGAAACAGGATGCAAAGAGCTCATAGCGTTTACCCGCAGCACGCCAGGCGAAACACTACTTATGTTCCACAACTTCTCCTCAAAGGAGCACGCCATCCCAGATGCCTTGCGAAAGGATGCCAAAAAGGCGCTGCTCTCCTCCTACGACCGGGAAGGAGGTTACAGAGGCCCTATGCTGCGGGCGTATGAGTCTGTGATTTTTCAGATGTAGCATGAGCCATCCTCTGTAATATGTGCGAACCATGCTTGCATGAATGAGTACATCTATCAGAGGATGGGCCAGGCGCCCGATTATCAGCTTCGTTAGCCGCTTTATCTTGTTGAAAAGCTGTCCATCGTTTACCTCAAATCAGCTTTTCCAAAATCTCCTTCGCCATTATGATATCTTTCTTCTGTTCTTCTCCTGCTATCTCCCTTTCTATGGTAATATCCCCGTCATATCCAATTTCTTTTAATTTCGCTATCAATACCGGATAATTTACCTTCCCTTGTCCCAGCGGCACTTCCACGCCCAGGTAATGTCCGTCCGTAGGGTACAAACCATCTTTCCCGTGAATGCCTCTCACATACTCTCCAAATACATCCAGCGCATCCACCGGGTTTGCTTTCCCATACATAATCAGGTTGGCAGGGTCTAGATTAATTCCCACATTTCCTTTTCCCAGCGCTTTTTCGATATCCTGAATTGCCCTCTTTAATGTAACCGGCGTCTCCTGCCCGGTCTCAAACAGGAAATTTTGTCCGTTTTCCTTACACTTCTCCACCAAGGCCTTGCACGCAACAAGTACTTCTTCATACTTTGGGTCATAGGGATTCTCCGGAAGATACCCTACATGTGTGGCAAAGTCTGTCACATGGATTTTCTTTGCAAAATCTGAGCCCTCCATGAGCATTTTTACTCGTCCCATACGATAATCTGCAGGCACTAATCCAAGCGTAAGCTGTCCTTCATAGAAGTCCCACACCTTCCGTCCTTCCCATCCACACCAAAACGCGCTGATTTTCACGTTGTGCTTTTCCACAGCTCTATTCACTGCCTGCACTACACTGAGGTCATGAAGAATCCTCCGGTTCCAGCAGACAAGCTGACAGCTCTCCATTCCCATAGCACGCAGCTCTGCAAATTTTGCGTTGACATCCGTATCCTCAAATAATTCAATCAATACACCTATTTTCATATTGATAACCATGCTCCTTTCTCAACGTGTGAATTTGTGCGTTCAAGCACAAATATTCATGCCGGCAGCTTTCAAATGTTCCCTTCGTGCTTCTTTACATAATCCTTAGCTGCTTCCCACACCTTCAGGGCAAGCTCTGCGGACTTCACTCCTTCCGCCAAAGGCGCTACTTCTATCGGTTTCCCATCCATAATACATTGTAGGAAGTATTGAATCTCCGTGTAATAAGGTCCTAAATTCGACACATTAATACCTGCTGTGTCATCTTCCATCTCAAACTCCATTGAAAGCTCTGGCACCTCCACTGTTCCATCCTTCTTATAAACGCAAAGCGATGGACTTTTCGTTCCATCATAAATTACCGTAGCTTCCTCGAAGCATGCCCGGAAACCCGCCTGAAATTCCAATGCCGGCGACACATTCCATAACCCTTCCGCTGTCACAAACGCATCTTTGAATTGATAAGTCGCGATAACCTGGTTTATCATTCCACTCTCAAAGGCTGTTGCCCTCACGTCATAATAATCAGGTTCGCCCAGCATATACCGCAGGAAATCCAAATCATGTATATGAAGATCTAACACCACCGATCCACTCTTTTTCTCATCATGAAACCAATCTTCAAATCCCCACTGCACATCGCCACTGATCCGCTGCATCACCATTGACTTCAGGCGTCCATAAGCTTGTTTATCATACACTTGCTTCAAATACCGGTATTCTCCAAATAACCTTACCACCTGCCCTACCATAGCCCTCCCTTTGGTGCGCTTTTGGGCATCCAGAATTTGCCTGCCTTCTTCAGGGGTCAGGCACACCGGTTTTTCTACAAATACGTGCATACCTTTTTCCATGGCTGCCACCACGTGTTCGGCATGCATATAGGTGGGAAGGCAGATATGTACAATATCCAACGTTTCCTTTTCAATCAATTCCATGCCATAATGATAGGTTTTTGCACCTGGGAAATAAGAAACTGCCTTATCCAAATACTCCTTCCGGCAGTCCGCTAATGCGGCCACCTCAATATCCATTTGGGAGGACAATGCTTTCAATGAAAGATAATGGGTTGTACCCATCCCCCCACATCCAATTACCCCAACCTTCATTCTCATCTTTCCTTTCCTTTTTTTCATTTTTTAAATTGAAGCATTCTCTTTCTATCATACCAGATCAATGACAAAACCTGACAAAAACGCAAATACCATGGTAAACAGCAGATACAGCAAAAACCTCTTTACACCAAACACGCTCTTGACTGCGCCAAGGTTCGTGTTCTTCGTTGCCGGTCCCGTTTCCATAAAAACCGCCGCACTCCCCATGCTCATGCCATCCACAAGCCCATGGACTTATTGGGCTTTCATCGTTCTGCAGACATGCATACACGGAATCCGGGTCTGGCTGGACTCCATCATGGCAAGTGTCCGTATCATCTTTTTCACTTCAATTCCTTTGGGACAGCGGGCAGAGCAGGCTCCGCATTCAATACAATCTATGGGCTTTCCGTCAGATTTCATCCTGCTTAGTCTGTTTAGTACATCCGGATCACCTGAACGGTATTTTTCATAAATCCGGATTGCCTCTGGAATATCAATCCCTGCAGGACAGACAGCACTGCACTTTCCACAGTCTGTACAGATCGGTATGCTTTTTGTGAAAGCATCCAAAAGAATGCCGCTCTTACTTTTCCTCAAAATAAATTCCTCCTTAATAGCCTATTCATTCTTGCCTTCATTTGTCTGCAGCATCCGCTTATTGCCTAAGTTCACGCAGCCTCCGTACAGCCAGCGTTCAGTGTTACATTATGATTATATTTCCATCTTTCAGCCCTCACAACACCAGTTTACCATAATTCGGGGTTTATGCCACGCATGATGTTAAAATATGGCGTAACTTTCGTTCATGACATGGATGCAAATTTTAATTACCGCATGTTGTATATCTGACTTGCATGTATTATAATATGAATGGTGTTTTTCTCTACATATGGAACCTGCCACCGACAGCTTCCTCCGGATGAATGGCAACACCAATTTTACAAAAAACGGGTCTTATGCCACATGGCAATAGGAAGCAAGTACAGCATCCCATGAGCGAGCATACAGTAAAGATGCAATTTGGGATAAGCTGTATGATGCAAAAATGTAGTGCACGCAAATCAGATCAGGAGGTATTACATTGGCAAATTCAGGAAAAGAGGACCTGCGTTCCCGCCGTACCAGGGAATTCATCCGCAAGGCTTTTGAAGATATGATCTGCGAGATGGATTATGAACAGATTTCTATCAAGGAACTGACAGAACGCGCAAACATCAACCGGAAAACTTTTTATCTGCACTACAATTCACTGGATGATCTTCTCCGGGAGATGCAGAACGAGCTGGCACAGGCATTTATCGAACGTACCAAAGGACTGGAGCGTCCCCGTGACCTTGATAAGATTACACGGGAGTTTTTTCTGTCTCATGAGGAATTAGGAAAACTTGGGGAGCGGATCACTTGCAGCGGAAGCTACCATTACATAAGCCGCAGGATCACCAACGATATCATGGGAAATGTCTGGAAGGAAGATAAAAACGGTTCCTCCAACCCCTATATCCAAAATATCTATATGACCTATGTATCACAAAGCACACTTGCCATTTATAAGCAGTGGGTTGCCGATGGGAAAAAGATCCCGCTGGAAAACATCATCCAGATAGCGATTAAACTGGTATGCAATGGGGCAAACAGCCTGATGTAGACTATCTCCCAATATCTATATGTACTAGCCTTTACCATTAGGCAGCATATGCTCCAATATTCTGATCTCTATCTTTTTAAAACAGGTGTCACATAGGTTGAAGATGACAATACTGTATTTTGTCTTTGTTTGTCATAGTTCTTTAGATTGAGATAAAAATTGAAATAAATATGAGATATAAGAAAATAGTGCTCATTAGCAGAAAAACAAAAAAAGGCGGCTACTTGACCTTATGAGATCAATATGAAAGCCTGTTGATTCTTCCTTTTAGAATCAGCAGGCTCTCTTTTTTCCGAAACCGGTTACTTTTTTGTGCTTTATATACTTTAAAAATACCAATTAATCTAATTTATCATAAGCATCCGCCGTCACGGCCTCGCACCATTCTGTTTTGGTTTCCTCTCCCTGAACCTCCACAGCCAAGTGCTGGAACCATGTATCCTTTGCAGCTCCATGCCAGTGCTTAACCTCTGCCGGAATATTAACCACATCGCCAGGATGAAGCTCTCTTGCCTCCTTGCCCCATTCCTGATACCAGCCACGGCCTGACACACAGATTAGCATCTGTCCGCCGCCATTTTTCGCATGGTGGATATGCCAATTATTCCTGCATCCCGGTTCAAAGGTCACATTAAATATAGGTACCTGACTGGTTGACACCGGCGCTAAATAGCTTTGTCCAATGAAGTACTGTGCAGTACTGGTATTGGGCTCTCCAACCGGAAATGCGGACAATCCTGCCGGAATGCTGTTCTCTTTCTCCTCATGGATTTTTCTGTTGTTCAGCATCTTAACCAGCTGGGGATCAAAGTGATTGATGATTTCACTGTGTCCAAGATCCTTTTCGCCGATTTTCTTCATCTCGTCCTCTATCAATTCAAAATCCCAGATAGACAGATTCTGCTCCATTCTCTCCACGTGGGTTGACTTTGGAAGGATGGAAACGCCTCTTTGCACATTCCACCTAAGAACCACCTGCGCTGCGCTTTTTCCGTATTTTGCTCCGATTTCTGTCAGCTCAGGATCTGTAAAAATGCCGTGCTTTCCTTCCGCCAAAGGCGCCCATGCCTGGGGTGCAATTCCGTAAGCCTTCATAGTTGCAAGCGCCTCCTGCTGGGCAAAGAAGGGATGCAGCTCTACCTGATTAACCGCCGGTATCACTTCCACGTTCTCGCAAATATTAGCCAGGACAGAAGGGAAAAAGTTTGACACGCCTACTGCCTTTGTAAGGCCCTCCTGATAGGCCTTTGTAATTCCTCTGTATGCTGCAAAATAATCTCCCATTGCCTGGTGCAAAAGCACCAAATCTACATAGGGCATATCCAATTTTTCAAGAGAAGCTTTTACTGCCTCATAGGCCGCCTTCTCTGTTTTCTGGTCCTGCACCCAGACTTTCGTTGTAATAAAAAGTTCTTCTCTGGTCACCAGACCATCTGCAATCGCTTTTTTTACTCCTTTGCCAAGGGCTTCCTCATTCATATAAGATGCCGCCGTATCCAGCAGGCGGTATCCTGTTTTAATAGCATCATAGACCACTCTTTCGCATTCATCCGCATCCGGAATCTGAAATACGCCAAATCCCTCCAATGGCATCTTCGCTCCTGTATTCAGTGTTACATATTCCATTTTTATCTCCTTTCTTGTCAACAGCCCATCCATTGGGGGCGGGTACAAATTTGCTTAATCAACCAACGCCGTAAAAGAAAATTGGATCAGTTTCCACACATCCTCCCTTCTAACATACACCTCTGTTACCGCAAAGTGGTGGGTGGTGGGCTGTTCATTCAGCAAAAGCCCATAATCGCAGTCTGTAATCACAACCGCCGTATCCCCATAAATATCCGCCTTCTGATTATGAAATGTAATTTCAATGGGTTTAAATGCACCGCTGGTATAAAATTCAATCTCCTTATCCAGTCTGCATGTAATTCCAATATGAACAAAATTACAGTTAGGATCCGCAATTTCCCTCATTCCGGCTTCATCCGCCCGCTCCATAGCGTCCCAAAACTTTTTTGATGCCTCCAATACTTTTTTTGTCATCTCTATCCCTCCTGCATACCGCAAGCTATGCTTGCGGTACTGTGTGAATATATCTTCTATAACCTACGAGCCACCTTCAAATTGTGGCGGCAAATATTCATCTACTATTTTTAAACTATTCTTTATTACTTTTGCTCCTCTACCGGCGGTACCGTGTTTGCATATTTCTCAAGCAGCTCCGGTGTGCTGGTATAATATCTCTTATCCTTGTTAACTGCTTCCACCTGTGCCATCTCTCCGTCCGTAAGAGCAAAATCAAACAGCGCAAAGTTATCACGGATATGGTCAGGATTTTTAGAGCCTGGAATCACAATATTGCCTGCCTGTATATGCCAGCGCAAGATAATCTGGGCATTGCTCTTTCCGTATTTTTTACCCAATTCAGTGAATACCGCATCTTCAATCAAAGCCTTATCACCATGGCCAAGAGGATACCACGCCTGAATTACAATGCCTTCTTTATCCAAAAACGCTTTCAGCTCTTTTTCCTGTGAGTAGGGATGTACCTCTGTCTGCAAAATAGCTGGCTTCACTTCGCAGATGTCAAGAATCTCCTGTATCTGTTCCTTGGTAAAGTTAGAAAGACCAATGACGTTTACCTTTCCCTCTTGATAAGCCTTTTCCATTAACCGGTAACCTGCCACATAATTTCCTGCCGGCTGGTGGATTAACAGAAGGTCGATATAATCTGTATCCAGTCTTTCTAAAGTCTTTTCTACAGCATCTTCATTTTCATAAAAAGAAGGCCACAGTTTCGTTTCCAGGAAAATATCTTTCCTTGCAATACCTGACTTTTTCATTGCCCGTCCTACTGCCTTCTCATTCACATAAGCATTGGCCGTATCAATCAAACGATAGCCGCTCTCCAAAGCACTTAAAACAGAAGCCTCCGCTTCATCCGGACTTAACAGGAAGGTTCCAATTCCTGCCATAGGCATTTCTACTCCATTATTTAATGTTATCCATTTTTGTTCGCTCATTCTTTCCCTCATTTCTGCGTTGCTTTCTGCCCATTACGAGTTTGTGGCAATCAACGCGCAGCCACATAATCTGCTTCCACCACATGCGCGGCATCTGCAAAGCTTATGGTAAACGCTCCTCTTTCTTTTATGTTCTTTGTGGTCTTATGTCCTCCGCTTAAGCAAAGCACCACTTGATCTGATTCGTAAATACCGCCCCATGCTACATTCATAGCATCCGCGACTCCGTTCTCGTCATAAGTACCGATAATCAATACCGGCAAAGGATACATCCACGGCTTCTTTCCAAAATTCTTTCTCAATTACGCTACCTCCTGTCTTTATGTCTTACCTCCAATACTTCCTTTGGCTTTCCTTGCTGTCCACAGCCTATATCCATTGCTTTCTGCTGTTCTATCTATAATTATAGGGGAAATCGAATCTCTATGGAAGTTTCAGTTAGTTCATTAGTTTATACCTGAAAGTTATCAGTTCTGAGTTAATACTCGTTACCAGCATTCCTCCAAGATCTCAAGAATCTCCTCTCTGGAAAGCTTCTTGCAGCATCCTGCCGTAAGGTTACAGGTATCGGCAACCTTTTTCAAAACACTCTTATCTGTGATGCCCATCTCCCTGAATGTGGACGGCAATCCAATTTCCCGGATAAATCCTTCCAGCGCTTCAATTCCCGCTAAAGCAAGTTCTTCCTCTGATTTTCCTTCGGCCGGAATCTCCCATACCTTCTCCGCCATACGTGCAAACTGTTTCGCACTGTCTTTATACATATGCCGATAAAGAACCGGATGAATCACAGCCAAGCCCTGTCCATGGTTACAGTCCGTATAAGCGCCCAGCTGGTGCTCAATCTGATGCGCCTGGAAATCTGTCACCTTTCCAATTTTCAAAATACCGTTTTCCGCCATGGCGGAGGCCCACATCAGCTCACTTCTTGCCTCCCAGTCTTCCATGTCCAGCATAAGCACTTTGATGTTGCGAATCACATTGCGCATAACTGCCTCTCCAATCTCGTCAGACAAGGTAACATCGCGGGGAGATCCTAGGTAAGTTTCCATACTGTGGCTTAAGGTATCAAAAGCTCCTGAAATAACCTGTCTTGCCGGAAGCGACATAGTGTAAGCAGGATCCAGCACTGCAAAGCTGGCATATGCCCCCAGCACACCTGCCTTCTGCTTCGTGTCCTGGTTGGTGATTACAGCGCCGTTGTTCATCTCCGCACCGGTTCCTGATGCGGTTACAATCGCTCCCATTGGAAGAAATTCAGAAGGGAAAACATGATCTTTAAATTCCATTTCCCAAATGTCTTTATCCGTCATTGCCTGGGCCGCCACAATCTTACAGCAATCTATTACGGAACCGCCGCCTACTGCCAGAATGAAATCTACTTTCTTTTCCCTTGCAAGAACTGCGCCTTCCTGCACCTTTTCATAAGTGGGATTAGGCATAATTCCTGAAAAGTCAACAACCTCTTTCCCCGCCTCCTTCAAATAACCGCAAATTTCATCATACACTCCACTGCGCTTTACAGAGCCACCCCCATAAGCAAGCATAACGGTTTTTCCTGCTTTTTCAAGCTCGGCGGGCAATGCCTTTGCAGCTGCCTTTGCTCCAAAATATACTTTTGTAGGGTATGCATAAATAAAGTCTTTCACAATCCATCTCTCCTTCCATTCTTCCGGATTTTCAGCTCTTATCATCTTGTGTTTTACAAGTATCTTACCTATGTCTTATTGTAAGCAAATTGCGGCTTTATAAGAAGTTTCAATTGGTTTACCAGTTTATACTTTAAGGTTATAACTATGATTGTACCTTTCACGTTATTACATGAAAAACTTCATTAGAAATAGCTTGTCCTCTCAGTACATAAATGTTATTCTGTTGAAAAATCCAAAATAAATGGGAAGTGATTTGTGCTTGCGCCTAAATTTATAGAGTGCTGGCTAAAATAGGGGATTCAATATGAAAGAAAATAAATATGACAACGAACAATTTTATCAAAAATACAGTCAGATGGAACGCTCCAAAAAAGGGCTGGCAGGCGCCGGCGAATGGTCTGAGCTTCAAAAAATCCTTCCTGATTTTCAGGGAAAAAGTATACTGGATTTAGGCTGCGGATATGGCTGGCACTGCAAATACGCTGCCGAACATGGAGCCGAGTCTGTCCTTGGCATTGACCTATCTCATAAAATGCTTGCAACGGCCAAAGAAAAAAACTCGGCTTCCCAGATAGATTATCTTTGTCTTGCCATGGAGGATTTAAATTTCCCCGACAACACCTTTGATGTAATTTTAAGTTCACTGGCATTTCATTATGTAAAAGATTTCGAGCCATTAGTGGCAAATATCGCCAGATGGCTCAAAAATGACGGATCATTTGTTTTTTCTGTGGAGCATCCTGTTTTTACATCCTATGGCAGTCAGGACTGGTACTATGATGCAGACGGCAATATCCTGCATTTTCCTGTTGATAATTACTATTATGAGGGAAAGCGTGAGGCTGTTTTTTTAGGGGAACCGGTTATCAAATACCATAGAACGCTGACCACCTATTTAAGCACCCTGCTTCAAAACGGCTTTTCACTTCAACAAATCATAGAACCCAAACCGCCAAAAGAAATGTTAAATATGGAAGGAATGAAGGATGAAATGCGCCGTCCCATGATGCTGCTGATTTCAGCTATACGAAGATAATCTGTTGTAACAGGGGCGCCTTAGGCTCCCCTGCTGCAGTCTGTTTTAAATGACCTGAAACTCCTTCCATTTTCCGGATTTCTGACGCCAGATAAAGATAACTGCCCGAATCACCCAGTCAGCCACCATTGCAAGTGCAATCCCGATGACGCCCATTTGAAAAACAATTCCTAGCAGAAAAGATAAAAACAACCGTCCTGCTATGGTAGAGATAACCGAAACATACATAGTGAATTTCACATCTCCTGCTGCCCGTAGCCCATTACTGAGCGCTCCTGAATAAGGGAAAGCAACTGCATTAAACACATTATGTATCAGCACAAGCCAAATCACAAGCTGTTTTGTCCCCGCCTCTAACGCATAAAATCTAAGAAAGAATGGTGTTAAAATGAAGATGAAAAGATTCCATCCGGATGACAATAGCAACGTTATCCTCGAGAGCTTTTTAAGATAATAATCCGCTGCCTGAATGTCCTTATTTCCCATACACTGTCCAACTACGGTGATGAAGGCAGGCCCCATTGCCACACCGGCTAATGCTGCCAAAGACCAGATACTTTGCGCCACTCCGTTTGCCGCAATCTGATAAGTGCCAAAAAGCGCTACTATACTGCTAAGAGCTACCTTAACCAACTGGAAAATCCCATTTTCCACACCGTTTGGTATCGCAACGTTCAAAATCCGCTTTAAGCAAGTAGTATCCCACTTAAAAATCCATGAAGCTTTGTAAACCACTTCTCTCTTTTTCCCAAAGCACAAAAACGTAATCACAACAGCCGAAAATGTTCTTGCTATCAGCGATGGCCATGCCACACCGGCTACTCCCCCATGCAGCACAAATACACCAATCACATTACCGATCACATTAATGATATTCGAGACCACAGATATATACATTGTCACGTTCGTCTTCCCAAGACTACGGTAAACCGCCGCTCCGGCATTATAAATTGCAAGAGCCGGATAAGAATAGGCAGAAATTCTTAAGTATGTCACACAGGCTTCCATGACGGAATCATCCACCTTACCAAAGAGCAGACGGAGCATACCCCTGTTTCCAATCAGTACCAGCACCGCAATCAACACCGAGAATACCGTTCCAAACATCAAAAGCTGGCTGGCTGAGATGCCTGCATTCTCTGATTCTTTCCTTCCGATATATTGGCTGAGCACCACCGCTCCGCCGGATGCCAGGGCCGTAAAAAGATAAATAAATATTGTATTAAACTGATTGACCAGAGAAACACCTGATACTGCTGCCTCCCCTGCATAACTTACCACCAGCGTATCTGCAATTCCCACAAGCATCACCAGGAGCTGCTCTAAAAACAATGGAATAATCATTGCCTGTAAGTCCATATTAGAAAACATCATTTTCTTTTCTTCCATAAATCCTTCTCCTTCCTATTTCACACAAAAAAGCAGGTGCAGATAAAACTGATTTCCTTCTACACCTGCATTATAATATAGCTTTTTTATTATATCAAATACTTAGTTTTTATATCATACTCATGCCTGAAAGGCATGTTATTTTTCAAAGTTCATCATCAATAATCGGATGCTTCCTTTCGGAAGCAAACATAAAGCAAACAAAGCGTACGGAGGAGGAAAAAACCATACGCTTTGTCTGTCTAAAAAAGGGGAAGAATATAGGAAAAACCGTATTGCGTCTGCCATCCTTTTCACACCTTCATAAAAGTAATATCCTAAAAATATAAACAATCCCATAACAGCTATGTAATCCAGCAAAAAGGAAATAACCGGCAATAAGAAATGCTGTCAGACATCCAATCCATTTTCCAAATGTGATAGACTGTTTCCAGTGCTTTCCCACCAACTCTAATCATTATATGCCAAGTCATTCGCACTGTGCCTCCCAGAACGCCACCGCATCGCTAATCCATCCTTCCGCAGTTGTGCCAGTCCCAATGCCAAACCCGTGCGTCAGTCCTTCATAAGCATGGAACTCTGTAGGAATGCCCAATGCTTCAAGACTCTGCAGTCTGGACTGCATGGTTCTCCAGCTTGCTATACCGTCATTCTCGCCCCTGCCGATCCTCCCCACAGAGAATAATCTTCTGGAATTACTCCCAGTTCTTCTGCATGGTCATAGATAAAACTGATTGCCCGCGCCAGATCCGTATACGGATCATCCGGGCGATACATCAGGGCAAAACTATTGTATCCCATCTTTGAAAGCTCCAGCGCATGCGGAAAACTGTCCTGCATGGCTCCGACATGCATAAAACCACCTCCGGCATTTACTACCGCAAACTTCTCGCCCGGATTTCCCCGAAAGAAGAATAAACCTGTATCCTCCTTTGACGGATCAGCCTCTTTTTCTTCCTCTGAATAAATTTTATAAAAAATCTGTTCTCCTGCCGCCGCATGGTCGTGAAGGCTCTGTATGATTTCTACTGTTTTATCAGGATCAATGTAGTTATACCAGGCATATATACTGCCGCTGCTGATTTCTTCCAGCGTCATATTCTCTGACACAGAACGGTCCACAGGAAACAAAAGCCGACCGAAATCTTCAAAACAGGGATCGCTTATCACATCCTCGACCGTGGAGGAACGCAGGTAAGTATATTCTGCTTCATTTTGTTCCACGATACGATTCTCCGTTTCCATATTTGACTCTGTTTCTATATTTGACGCTGTATCCGCTTTCGGAGTTGTGTCCGTTTCGCTGTTTCCACAGGCGGAAACTACAAAAGCAAAACAGCACAGCAGCCCGAAAACACTTAATGCGTTCATTCTTTTTTTATATTTCATAGATTTGTCCCAAAAAACTCTCTCAGCTTATTTGTAATCTTTTCCACATATTCAGGAAACCAATAGGTTTTAATATGTGTTGCTCCGTCAATCAGGAACAATTCTTTGTTCCCGTTGCCCTCTCATAACACCCCTCCGTCATATACAGAGTATCAGCGCATTTACCCGCTATCATGAGAAGCGGCTGATCAATCATTTCCATGCCGACTCTGGCATCGAAAGCAAACAAATCAATGTTAGAAGATACCGTATAGGCAAAACTTGAGCCGGTATGCTTATGGGTAATCCCATAGTATACATAGCCGTCTTTATATAAATCGAAAGGCATCTTCTCCGCTTCTTCGGGTGTCATGGTATCCAGCATATTAGGCGTATACCGCACTTCTTTTCCGGAAAGTTCGTCCTCTCTCGCTTTATATGCATCCATAAGCCTCTCCGTAATAGTGGCATCTGGGAATCCAGAAATCCGTTTTTGCGTACAATACCTGTATTGAAAGCAGACAGCGTGGCAACTGCCTTCATTCTTTTATCTGTCTGGGCAGCTCTTAATGTATAGCCCCCGCCTCCGCAAATTCCCAGAATACCTACGCGTTCTCTGTCAACGCCCTGATAATTCACAATAAAGTCTACCGCCCCATGAATATCTTCCACCCTGTTCTGCGGTTTATCTGTATTTCTCGGCATCCCTTCAGACTGTCCCTGATAGGAAGCATCAAATGCCATTGTAATGTACCCCATGTCAGCAAGTTTCTAGGCATACAGTCCTGCAACCTGTTCTTTTACCCCGCCATTCGGATGTGCCACCACGACTGCAGCATATCTCTTATTTTCATCAAAATCCGAAGGTACATATATATTTGCCGCAATCTGCAGTCCCCGTAACTCATATTTTACGGCACGGATATTTACCTTACCCGGAATATTCTCGGTCAATGCGCCGTCATAAACCAGACCAAATTTGTTTTCTTCTTCTTTTCCCATTTTGATTCCTCCTGTTTGCCTTATATATTTTTCCTACTTTTCACCGGACTTCTTTACAGCGCGTCCTGCCGCCTTTTCAGTCACGTACTGAGGGCTGTTTTTCCGCATCCACCGTTTATTCTCCATCCTCTGCGATCAGCTCCACAATGCTCACCCGTGACAGTCTGGCGGAATAAAGCCACGCAGACAAGGCAAACAGCATCGGTATTACCACAAGCGGCACTATATTTCCCAGCATACTGAAACCTGCCGCAAACTCGCCGATTCCAAAACGCTTAAATACAGCCCCGATCAATGGGTCCGCCAGAATCCCTGCTGCCAAAAAGCCTAAAAGGGCTCCGCCAAACTTCTTTTTGTTTATATTTTCATAATCGCATTGTGGCAAGACGCCTTTTATTACGGAAGTCTCGTTTCGTTCATAAGTATCAACCCAAAGATATATACCAAAATAGTGGATTTTTGCGTTCCTCTCAGTTCACCTCCCTGTCGTATTTCCCCTTGTGACACAGCGCTTCCTGTGTTACAATGCGGTTGAACCCTCCGATTGATACAACCGATTATATTATCCGGTAGTAACTATCGGTCAAGGGGATTCATGCAAAAAAAGTTTGAATTTTATGTGAACATTAAGAGGGAAAGCCACGATGTATACAATGATGCAAGTCTGCAAAGCAACGAATATGACCTACCAGACATTAAAATTCTACTGTAATGAAGGGCTGGTTCCCAATGTCAAACGCGACCATAACAACCGCCGTATTTTCGATGCGCGTGATGTAGAATGGATTAACAGTCTTATCTGTCTGAAAAAATGCGGTATGAGTATTCAGGAAATGAAAGATTATCTTGATTTATGCCTGCAGGGGGAATCTACGATTCCCCAACGCAAAGAAATGTTAGCTGAAAAACAGGAAGCTCTGTGTTCTTCCATGAAAGAACTGGAAGACAGCATAGCATTTATTGACTGGAAACAGAATTTCTATGATGAGATACTTTCCGGCAAGCGTCCATATGCCAGTAGTCTGATCCAGGCGGAGGAATAACTCTTTAGACGGATTCTGCATAAAAGCAGTCTGCCTGCAGCTTAATTATTCCAAAGTTTCACCTTTCCACAGTCAGACTAATCCATTGTAAATATACTGCATGGCAGCCTCAGCATTGTGTTCGTTGCCTTCCTGCACCCGGTATGCCAGATTACCATCTTTTTCATTGTCCGCATCAATAAAGATACCTCCCGGCGCATCTAACATCGCCTGAATCTGACGCGAAAACGCAGAATAGTCAAAATCTTCCGTACCGGACATGGCATAAATAAAGAAATCCTCCGGGCCATATCCGGAATCGGTCACAATACTCTCCATATACTGTCCGTCCGATGTCAGATCGCCGCTGGAGGGCAAAAAGTATCGGAAATACGGCAGGCAGTATTCAAACGTATGCCAGGTGGCAACAGAACCCATGGAAAAACCACAAAATGCACGATGTTCACGGGAACGCTCCAAATCCTCAATCGAAGTGCCTTCTGCGTAAGTACTGTATTTTCCCTCCACCGCCGGGATCAAATCGTTTATCAGCTCATTGTGGTAGTTATCCGTCAGTCTGAGTTCAAGGCCATAGTCATCACTGTCATTAGGACTCTCATTATTGAAGGTCGGACATATGATTATGACCGGTTCCATTCTGCCATCCTGCACGACATGGTCAACCACGTTCTGAAACACATTCGGGTTCTCCGGCGTGCCCAGATAGGTGGCCTCATTTGCCCATCCGCCGTGCATCAGATAAAACACATTGTACTGCTTGTCCTCAGAATAACCGTAAGGCAGATATACATAGGCATTTTTTGTAAGCACTTTGGTACGCTCCTCATAACTGAAAGATTCATATGTCGTGTATTCCAGCCGCTCCAATGTTCCCTGCTCCGATGCCGCAGAATAATAGTCCTCCGAAATCTCAAGGGGTGTATCGGGAATACAGGCAATATTTTCTTCCTGCCCCACATCAATCACATCTGCCTGTTCTGGCGAAGTCATTTCTTCATTTGAGACTGCTTCATTTCCAGCTGACGCTCCTATGTCCGTTTCACCCACATCAGAAACTCCCATGTCCTCCGGTACTGTCCTGCGCTGTGCACACCCAGTACACATCATCAAAGACAGGACCAAAACCAGTAAATTTAATTTCTTCATACTCGTTTCCTCTGTTCCTAATTATTTGAAAACACATTTTCCAGCCACTTAGCGTATGCCGGAATCCAGCCTTCCGTATAGCCATAACCGTGCGGCCTTCCTTCCAGCACATCGACTTCCACAGGAACCTCTGCCTGCTGCAAGGCTTCTATACACGCCTCAAATTCTCTCACAAAAGGGTCTCTCGTCCCATAGCAGAAATAGGTTGGCGGCAGATCAGATGCCGCAAACTTCTCCACATCTTTGGATGCAACGCTCAATCTGCCATAGAAGGAATAAATCATTCCGTCCGCCGCCGCATCCGCAGAAACACCGTCCAACATATCAGGCATATAATCCGCATCAAGCGCTGTTCCATTGACCGTGCCGTCAAAATTCAGCAGCATTTCCCCGGCAAGAATACCTCCCACAGAAAATCCCATCACGGCAATGTCCTTTTCATCAATACCGTAAACATCCGCATTTTGACGTATGAAGCGCACTGCACGGGCTAAATCCAGCGCCCCTTCTTCCTGTGTGTAAGGCCGAAGGCGGTAATTGACCACAAAACTCTGATAGCCCAATTCGCGTAGTGCCTGGGCAACCGGAGTTCCCTCATTCTGATCCGCGCGGAACTGGAATGCGCCTCCGGCACAGATCAGCACAGCGCCTTTTACTTCTGTTCCCTCCGGTACGGGGAAGGTCACTATGTATGGCCGAAAGTCCGGATCATCTGCATAATATCCATTGTTTTCCGTATACTCCGTGACAGATGGCATATTGTTTTCTTCCCACAGAAACAGCGTCTGCTGATTCTGTGGGTCTGCCTGTGCGCCTGCCACAGTGTCACTGCTGTTTTCCGGCGCCTGATTCTCCCCATCTAGGTTAAGGCTTTCCGCCCACTGCCTGATTGCTTCCTCACAGTCTGCCAGATCATCTCTTGCAACAGAGAGTCCATTGTCACTGATAAACGCGCCCGGCTGCAGTTCAGAGATAGTCTCACTTGTACTTCCAAATCCACTGCCGCCATGGGTTACAAATGGAATAATCGTCTTGGCACCAAAATCATATTCCTCCAGAAAAGAATAAATGGGCATAGGCATATCCATGATCCAACTGGGAAACCCAAGAATGATTGTGTCATACTGTTCCGGATGTTCGATATGCCCTGTAAGTTCCGGTCGAACACTTTCATTCTTTTCTGCTCTTGCCTGGGCAACCAGTTCATCATAATCAGAAGGATATTCTTCCATCGTCTCAATGCGGAACAGATCGCCTCCTACTGTATCCTGAATAATCCTTGCTACATATTCCGTTGTACTGCCTGCTGCCTCATTATCCCGCACCACCACACTTGCACTGGAAACAGCATCCAGATCGGAAGTGTCCACATCGGTAGGCTGGGAAAAATACGCAATTAGAATACGCGAATTTTGTGTCGGTTTACTTTCTGTCATGCCGTCTTTCTCCTTATCCTGTTCTGTTTGCTCCTCTATAATATTTTCTTCAAAGTTCACTGGCTGCTGTGGCTGTACAATGTCTGTTTCCATTGGTGTTACGTTCGCTGCATTTCCGCAGGCACTAAGCGCCATGATCTGAATCATAGATATAAGCAGTATCACTTTTTTCTTCATTCTGTCTCTCCCTTTTGCTGCTTTTGATTTGTTTGTCATACTCAGCTTTCAGAGGCTGCCATTCCTTACTTTTCTTCCAGTTCTTCATCAGGAACTTCTTCCAGTTCTATTAATACGGCATCTCCATATTCCTCAAAAACAGAAACATCTGATGTAATCTTTCCAATCGATACTACGGGAACTACAGTCTGGTCACGGCTTGCCTTATAAATCAAAGCGATTGATGGTCCTTCATACCAATACGCCAATGATACAAGTTCATATTCACTGCCGCACCCGGCAATGACCCATATAAGCATTACACACAACAATGCCGCTGCTATCCGTTTCGTTTCCGGCGCCTCCGTTTTCTTCCTATGTGTCATATCAAGTTTGCTGTAAAATGATCCTTTACTTTCCTCCTCTTGCTTCTGTATTCCTTATAATTTAATAAAAAAAGAGACCTGGCGCTTTCTCTTTCTTTAGACTGATGCCATTATATCGGTTCATCCCCTGACAACCAATCAGATTAATCTGTGGACAGAATAAATGGGTAGCAACATTATTGTTATTTTGGCCGGCTGCTGATTCTGGCGAGCAAATTTGGTCGTGATCTCATTTTTTAATAACATTCCTTAAAAATTTCAAAAATCTCCTGATGGGTCAGTTGTCTATAGCTGCCAGCAGAAATCCCACAGGAATCAGCTATTTTTTTCAAATCGGCCTTATCTATTCCCATCTCACGAAGAGAAGTTGGCAGTCCGATTTCGCGGATAAAGCCGGCAAGCGCTTCTACCCCTGCAAGGGCAGTTTCTTTCATCGTTTTTCCCTCATTTGAAATGCCCCATACATGCGTGGCAAACCGGCTAAATTTGGCCAGTCCATCTTTGTAAATATGACGGTAGTAAACAGGATGTAAAGCCGCAAGCCCTTCCCCATGATTACAATTTGTATATGCCCCAAGTTGATGTTCCATATTGTGGCACTCAAAATCCATGCGCTTACCCAGCTTTATGATGCGGTTTTCCGCCATTGCCGCATCCCACATCAAATTGCTCCTTGCGCTATAGTCTTGCGGGTTCCTGATTGCCGCCCGCAGGTTCCGTATCACATTTTTCATCAAAGCTTCCGCCATATCATCCGATACATTATCTTCGTCCGGTTCGCTAAAATAAATCTCCATAATATGGGACAAAATATCAAAGCCTCCGGATACCATCTGTTTTTTTGGTACGCTGTAAGTATACACAGGGTCAAGCAAAGCAAATTTAGGATTGCACTTGGGATAATCACGCCCTGTTTTTATCTTCAGCTCCTCATTTGTAATAACTGCGCCTCCGTTCATCTCGCTTCCTGTTCCCGCCACTGTCACCACCACACCAACAGGCAGCGGTTCAAAGTCCATAATGCCCGGTCTTGCAAAAAAATCCGCCCAGATATCTCCGCTGTAAACTGCCGCCATGGAAACAGCCTTACAGCAATCCATCACGCTGCCGCCGCCTACACCAATAATCAGGTCAACCTTATTTTCCCTTGCCAGCTTCGCGCCTTCTAACACCTTTTCATAAGTAGGATTTGCCATAATACCAGGAAACCGGATGATATTCTTGCCGGCCCGGTTAAGGCTCTCCATAACCTCATCGTAAATTCCGTTTTTCTGAATGGAACCGCCGCCATAGGCAAACATAACATTGGGTCCATAATGCTTTGTGAGACAGGACAGATATTCTTTTACACAGCCTTTTCCAAAATAAGTTTTCGTTCCATTTTCAAAAATAAAATTATTCATTCTAATCCCTCCGCATATCGCGATCTTTCAATTTCCTTAGGCAGCGTTTTTCAGCTGCCTTAAAATTTCTTCCCGTAAAAGAGGTTGAAGCAGTGGATTCCTCATCTCGTATTGTATCTTTATAATATAAAAAAAGAGACCTCCAAAGAAGTCTCCATTTGTTCATTAGTTTATACCCCTGGGTTATATCTTTTCATGGTTGATCCCTATGCTTAGCCGCCTGATAAATTTTTCTGTCTAATCTCGAAGCACCGACCGAATTGCTGTAAGAAAGCGTTTTACTGTTTTTGACGGCGTAGGGGAATGCAGCAGGCCATAAGGAATGCTATGTTCCCAGTCCATAGGAATTATTTTTAATAACGGATGCACGTTGGTCCATTCCTGGATAGCAATCAGGATATCATTAGAATTTTCGCACCGGTTAAAAACTTCTAAATTATAAAAATCAAAATCCACAATATGAATCTGACTATGATTCTGCCAAATATCATCCCGAAGCTGGTCAACGTAATGACTCCAGTCCCGGCGTATCAGCATGAGATTTTCTCCATATAAGTCCTGAATCTGAAGCTTATCTTTTCCTGCAAGCGGATGATGGATGGACACGGCACAGCACAAAGGCGTGCGCAGAATTTCAAAACCCTCACAGCTTCGCACATCTAAAAGGGGGTCATCGAAAATACCCACTACAACATCAATATTCTGCCCTAGATTTTTTAGAATTTCTCTTGCATTCTCAGGTGTGTTTTCAAACGGTATAAGCTGAAATTTAATGTCCGGGCACTGCTTGTGAATCTCAGGCCACAGCTCTACGAGAATCTGAGCAGGGGTCATGGGCGAAGTTCCAATTCTGATTATGTTATCATCCTTCTGCATGGCGTTCTTGGCCCGTATCACAGAATCCCTACAATACTGAATGATGTATTTTGCGTCCCTGTATAAAGATTCTCCGGCTTTCGTCAATTTAAGCCCCCTGTGCGTCCTGTTAAAAAGCTGTACCTGCAAATCCGCTTCCAGCAGATTAATTTGTTTAATTACTGCTGTGGGCGTGATAAATGCCTGTTCTGCCGCTTTATTAAAACTTCCCGCATCCGCTACTCTGATAAAAGTCTCCAGTTGTGGATTATACATAAAACTTCACCATCCCTTTTCTTTTAAAATCACTGCAAAACCCTCCGGCCTCCTGCATCTGCTTTATCACTTTCTTTCCAGGAGATTTCCATATGTTGGTCGCCATAAGCCTCAATCTTATCAATATATCTCTCTATCATATCTTTTGACAGTGCTGCTAACCAGCTTCCATACCCTTCTACATTCCTGCCACAGGTCATAACAGAATACTTTGTTTCCGCTTCCTGAATCCTGCTGTTTAAACCCACCAGCCCATTCTCTATTGATTTTACCACTGATTGGTCAGATTGGAAACTCCCTGCCTTGCCCCAGGCATAATCCTGGTAAGCTTCAAAGTTTTTCTGTTTCTGCTTTTCGATTTCTGCCAGAAGGTTCCTCTTTTTCTCTCTTAACCCCTTAAGCTCCTTTTCCAACCTTTCAACTTCCTCAATATAGAGCTTTTCCAGTTCTCCCTCTGCCTCCAGCTTATGCTGCATCATCAGAAGAACATACTGCTCTGCAAACATGGCGTTTACCCTCCGGACACATTTTTCCATAAGATTGGAATAACGGTTGCAGCAGGTGAAGTATGGGTTTCTCCCTCTGCGGTAATTCAGGTTCTTTTTGCAGCAGCCGCACACAAGCTTACCCACAAGGGGGTGGGTCGGATGGTGCTGCGGCGGCCTTTTATTTCCCCTGCCCTTCTGCACCTTATCAAAAACTTCTTTATCAATGATAGGTTCGTGATGCCTGTAAGAGATCAGCCAGTTTTCACGGGGATTGAAATGATTTTTTCCACCCACAAAATCCTTTGTATACTTTTTCTGCACGATGTTGCCGATATAGATTTCATTCCTTAATATCTTGCATATCGTACTGCTGCTCCACAAAAACCTGCCCCCTTTCGGTATCCGGCTTGTTTTTCCCTTTTCAATCTTAAATGCAACCGGTGTCTTTACTCCTGCTGCATTAAGCAGCTTCGCTATTTCCACCGATGTATACCCTTCCAAAGTCAGGGTAAATATCTGCCTGACCACCTCCGCTTCATCTTCAGCCACCAACAGGGCATGCCTGTCCTTTGGGTCTTTCTCATAGCCAAAAGGAGGATTTGCACTTACATACTGTCCTTTTTCCTTTCTGATAGAAAGGGAAGAACGAACCTTATCCGATAAATCCCTGCTGTACAGGTCATAAAGCAGGTTCTGAAAATTCACGTCAATATCCGCAATGCCTCTCTGGACTTTGGCACTGTCATATCCATCGTTAACGGAAATAAAGCGGACACCTAAAAATGGAAAAATTTGTTCCAGGTAGGCCCCCAGCTCTATGTAGTCCCGGGCAAACCGCGAAAAATCTTTTACTATAACACATTTTATCTCACCATCCCTTATCCTTTCAAGCATTTCCTGCACGCCCGGACGCGCAAAATTAGTACCCGTATAACCGTCATCACAAAACTCGACTATCTCATAGTCCACAAAGTTTTCCTCTACATATCTTCTTAAAAGGATGCGCTGCATGGTAATACTGTTGCTCTCCTCTTTCCATTTATCATCCTCTTTGGACAGGCGCAGGTATATTGCAGTCAGTAGCTTCCTCATATTAATCCCCCATTCTTGCCAACACCCCGCAAATTTGGGCGAAAGCACAAATTTGTTGTGTGAAAAATTTATTTTTCGTACTAAATGCCCTCCCTGTACGCAGGCAGCTGGCTTCTCTCAAAAGCAAAAGTTACCTTTACCCTTTGCTTTGGATAAACCTCTATCTTCTTGAACAGTGTCCTGACAAGCGCTAAGGACAGTTCACCCTTACCGCTGCCCTCCATCAAAGTATATAGGAAATCGTTTTTCCTGGCTGTTTCGGACTCTACCCTCCTGAGTTTCTCTGTAACAGCCCTGCTTTCTTCACGGATGGAAGCCGAATTTTTGTCATTTTCTTCTTTCCTCCTCTGAAAGCTCCCTTCATTCATCTCACCCATCCGGTATCTGAGGTACTGTTCGCTCCCAAGCACTTTTATCATCTCCAGCTTCCTGTCAAGCTGGGTAAGCCGGGCCAACCACCCCTCCTTCAGCGCTTCCGTTTCCCGGTTGCTCATCTCCACAAAGTCTTCCAGGCACATTCCGGACAGCGCAAATTCCCACCGTGCCACCTCCTTTACGATATCTGTAAGCAAATTTAAAGTGATGTTCTTCCCCTTACACTTAAGGCTGTCTATCCTGGCAGATTTAGGGCATTTATAGCTGTATGTCCTTACTCTGTTCTTTGAACTGAATTCCTTCACTGCCGTCACCCGCTTCATCTTTGCCCCACAGTCGCCGCAGTAAAGGACATCTGTAAAGATATCATCTTCCACCGGAACTTTTTTTGTGAAACCATCCGGATTGCAGTATAGGGAAGATTTTTCAAATTGTCCGGCCGCTTCAAAAAACTGTTCCTCACTGATGATAGCTTCATGGGTGTGCTCCTTGACCAGCCAGACCCCGGAATCAATATCATGCCACCCACGCATCATGTAATCTTTCCCACAGGTGCGCCCCCGGACAAGGCACCCCATATATACCGGGTTCGTCAGAATCCTTTTGACCGTTGCCACGGACCACTGTTCCAGTTTCCCCTCCTCATGGCAGTAAATCTGCCCTGACTTATGGTATTGCCCCGGCCTTGCTATCTTATTTTCGTAAAGCCATACGACAATCTCTTTCCTATTCCTGCCTGAAAGGAACAGGTCAAATATCTTTCTCACGATATCCCCAGTAACCGCTTCTACAAAAAGGCATTTTTTATCACCGTTCCACTCTGCCCGGTACCCATAGGGCGGTATACCGCCCGTATAACCTCCCTGATCCCATTTTGCCTTCCTGCCGGCCTTTACTTTCACTGCTATGTCCCTTGCATACATCTCATTGATTAGGTTTTTCAGATTCACGCCCATAGTCTCACTTGATCCGGACATGTCCATGCTGTCAAAATTGTCAGTGACAGCGATGAAACGCACTCCCATGAAAGGGAATATCTTTTCAATATAATCCCCCATCTCAATATGGTTCCTGCCAAATCTCGACAAATCCTTTACCACAATACAGTCAATCTTCCGCAGCCTTACGTCATCCATCATGCGTTCAAAGCCATCCCTCTCAAAGTTAGTCCCTGTTTTTCCAAGGTCTATGTAGATATCATACAGCTCCATGTTATCCTGACACCCGATAAAGTCCTTTGCGATCTCCACCTGTGTCTCAATGGATTCGTTTTTCCTTTCATTGGAATCCACGGAAAGCCTTGCATAAATGCCAGCGGAATAGACTTTTTCAAACTGCCCTTTTGTTTCCTGCTTCTTTTTAGATTTCCTTGCCATTTACGCCATTGCTCCTCTCTGCTTTCGGCGCCACATACTCCCCGCCCCCAATAATTACATTATATTTGATGCGAAGTGTGTCCTATTCCACCTCAAATCTTATCATGAAAGGAAAAGTCTTTTCGTTCCTCCCCCTGGGTATGGACCGCCCTGTCAATATAAACCACACCATCGTCCATCTGCAAGTCATAATTCTACTCCGGAACAGAGGTATAATAGTCCTTTCTCCATGTATAAGCGCCATCCGGCTTCTGCTCCACATATTCCAGATCAAAGTTTAAGGGTACCTCACCCTCCTGCCGCTCATAGCAATGCACATCAATATCCACTCTGAGAATTTTCTGCTCTGCTTTTTCCTCACTCAAAAGCGCTCCATCCTTGTAGTGTTGTCTTGTATAAGGACGCAGCTCATAATTCAAAACAAATTCATAAGTAATCTGATCTTCCCTACGCTGAGCGCTTTTTTGAAAATATGTCATTGCCGCAAATACGACTGACGGTACCGACACAAGTATGATTATCGCCGCCGCAACGCTCATCCATCGTTTATTTCTGTTTTTATATTTTTCCATTTGCTTCACCTGTTTGACCTCTCCCTTCCGTATTGCCTCATATGCTTCTTGTAACCGGTCTTCCACCACCTGAGGAAGTCTTTCATCCATTTTATGGTTCATCCACGTCCTCCTAACTCCCGATTGCCTTTTATCCCATTGCGCAGCGCATCACGGCCGCGTTTCAGACGGGTTGTCACAGTATTTTCTTTCATCTCCATATGCGCTGCAATTTCCTTCACTTTCATGCCATAGACATAATACAGTGTAAAAATGCAGCAGTCCTGCTCCTTTAACGGTTCAATCAACTCTAAAAATCCCTCTCTCCCAACCTCCGCTTCCCGGTCTTCTAGCTCAGGCACACTCTCTCCACCGCAATGCTCCTGCGCTGAGCGCACAGAATATCCTTGCAATGGTTGATCATAATCCTGATCATCCATGTCTTAAAATAAGCATCCTGCTTCAATGTACGGATTTTTTCATAGCATGTCAGCACTGTTTCCGACATGGCATCCACCACATCCTCCTCATGCAAAAAACCTCTGGCAACCTTGTACATACTCTGTTTATTCCGTTCAATCAGTTTTATAAAGGCTTCGGATCACCTCTTTTTGCCTTCTTTACAAGAAGTTCCACCTCTTATGTCTCCTTTCGTAATTTGATTCGTCTCTCCTCCTACAACACCGGTGTTTGGCTTTCAGATTCCGGATAAACCGCCCCTTACTTCCGCGCGGCCTTTCCATTATCAAAAATTTGTCTGCTCATGTAAGATACTTTACTAAGTTTTTTGGACTTTTACACTCATTAGACGAATCAGAAACCTGAAATATTGCATTGTACACAAAAATTTTATAAAAAAATAGTAATCCGCCGTACAATGGCTTTTTTCTTTTGCCATTGTACGGCAGATTACTAAGTATGATAAACTGACTCAATGGAAGATCACTTGGGTGTGGTATATTGCTCCTGAACAGCCGCCGGGAGTTCATCATATTGTACTTCTTCCCATTCAAGAACGCCACGAATTGGCATTACCGTGAAACGAATAAAAGCGCCCTCTTTCAATTCTCTTGATGCTCCGAATGTAATATCTTTTCCCTTTCCCTTCTCGTTGTAAGAAAATAAAGTGTATGAGTAATCCAAACTCCCACTGAAATTAACTACGCCGCCTCCTGATTTGCCCTGTTCCATTTTACTGTTATCAATTTGTGAATAATAGTATGTGCTGCCTGCCTTTGAAAGAAGGAAAACGCAAACACATACGACCACTAAAATAACCATACCGATTCCGGATAATATTCTTTTCTTCATATAAAAAACTCCTTTTCTACCAACCTTTTTTTGTAACGATTTTTTTCTGCTTTTTCACTGTTTTGATTGGGGAAGCATTTTTGGCAGTCATCACAATAACCGCAGAAACCAGCAAAACCACAAGCATGCTCAGCCCACACAGCGCAGTATTCCAATGGACAGCTTCATCATAACTTCGATACCGTATTAATCCCATGCTCACTGTGATTGGATAGATATTGGCAATCGTCATATTCCCTGCTGCAAACATTCCCCCATATCCATAGACAAATGCAATGACCGTACCTATCATATGTCCGTTGGATATACGGGCTGTAACTGCGATCACCGGCATTACGGCAATGTATAAAAACAGACAATTCAAAATAATCTGGACAAAGGTCTGTAATACCGATGTTACAGAAAATCCCGGAAATCCCATTATCAAATTAGCAATGACCGTAAATACGGCGCTTACAAAGCCTAAAAACAGGGATAACAAAGCGCAGACCAATAATTTCCCCCACAGTAAATGGCAGTAAGAAACAGGAATCGTCATGATACTTTTCAGTGTGTCGTCTTTTTCTTCCCTGGCTATGATATATCCGGCAAGCAAAGTAATGCACATAGGAAAAATCATTGTAATATTGTTTTTCAGCACTTGTTCCGTAAAATGAGAAAATGTCCAGATAGTACCGTCTAATGCCGTAGTGGAAAAGATTGTCAGCAAAACGGAAAGCAACATTAAAAGAACGCCTGCCCATATCATGTGATAACGTTTTAATTTCCAAATTTCCGTCCTAACCATACGAAACATATCATGATTCCCCCCTTCTTTTATACAAATAGTCGATGACTATGACTGAAAGAACAGCTTCAGTACCCAAAATAACGATCGTCTGAAAGGTTGTGGGCTGCAGATATGTAAGCTCCCCCACACTATCTATCACTCCATGCCGTACCATATCCCCCGCACTCCAAAGCGTTGTGAGCGGAATGGGCATCAACCAGCATACAGCTTTGGGCAATACACCAAAACAAGTTTCCGCAGTCAGGCTCAAAGCACTGTAAAAGATACACAGGAGAACGGAAAAAATGTAAGTCTTGCTAAAGAAAACAACAAGTACAATCAAAGGCAGTGTTCCGGCTGTGGTAAAGATCCCCATTTCCAATGCCACGAACAGCTTATAGGCAACCCCATTTACCTGGGAAACCAAACTTCCGCATAAAACCGCAGCAAAAGCCGAGAACAGGCTGAAAATAACCCCCATGGCAAATAAAACAATGATTTTCGCAAAAATCATCTGCGAGCTTGTGACCGGAATGGTGCGCAGATTTTTAAAGGTGTCATTGTCCCGTTCCATAAAAAACAACATGGCGGCGATGACTCCAATCACACAGGGCAAAAGCAGCTCCACCCCATATCCCATAATAAACTGGAAACAGGCATTGAAAATCTCAGCCTGGCTGTCATACCCTTTTGCCATCTGCGGCGTTGTCATCATCGCTGTAACAGGCACAGGGAACAAAAGTGCGGAAAGTATCACAAACAAAATAAATTTTTTACGTTTTAATTTTGCAAATTCGCAGATAATCAGTTTAAGCAATCCCCTCACCTCCTGTTACACGTTTGAAATAATCTTCAAGACTTTCCTCACAAGTACAGGCTTGTGATACTTCCAAGCCGTTTTCTACAAAAGCGGTAACGATCTTCCCGATGGAAATATTCAGATTATGCAGCTGCATATTGTGGCCATCCTGTATGGTAAACTGGTTTTCGCAGAAACCGCATTCCAAAATCCTTGCTGCCTGTGCCGTATCAGAAACAGTAAACCGGATATGTTTACTGCTTTTTGCTTCCAGTTCCGCAAGGCTTTCTTCTTCCAACAATACGCCGTGATCGATAATGCCTATATCGTCAGCCAAAAGTGCAATCTCCGAGAGGATATGGCTGGAAATCAAAATCGTTTTTCCCCGTTCGTTGCAAAGGGTACGGATAAAGGAGCGTACCTCCGCAATTCCAATGGGATCAAGACCATTGATGGGTTCGTCCAAAATTAAAAGCTCCGGGTCGTGCATAATGGCAAGGGCAATGGCTAACCGCTGCTTCATGCCAAGTGAATATTGGGAAAACAGTTTTTTATCTTTGTAAGGCAGACCCACTAAATCAAGTGCATTTTTAATTGCGTTGCGGTTTGGCACGCCCCGCAGGGTAGCAAAAATGCGCAGGTTTTCGGTGGCAGTCAGATTGGGGTAAAAGCCGGGGGATTCAATCAGGCTGCCAATGCGGGGCAGCAGCCTCTTTTCATTGGCCACTAAAGGCCTGCCCCAAATTGCCACTTCCCCGGATGTAGGCTGTGTGAGCCCAAGCAGCATTTTCATTGTGGTTGTCTTTCCGGCTCCGTTTCTGCCAAGAAGACCATAGATACGTCCCTTTTTCACATGGATATTCAGATTGGCAACACTTTTTTGTGTCCCGTATTGCTTTGTAAGATTTTTCGTTTCAATTACATATTTACCCATTGGGAAACCTCCTTCTTTATGTAAGCGCTCAATCATCCCGGCCGTTTTTCCTGCCGGGAAGATGCGCATATCAGTTTACTGATGTGCTTTATTCTATCACGTCAACCTTGCATAAACCTTGCACAAACCTTGCGTTAACCTTGCACTTTGAAAAGAGGAGGCGGCAGCTCAATCGTCCGTTGAGGGGAAAAGTATGGTAAAGGCAGTTCCTTCCCCGGGTATGCTCTGGGCCGTTATGGTTCCGTTCATTTTTTCAACAAGCTGATGTACAATAGACAGACCAAGACCGCTGCCTTTCTCAGACCGCCCCTTATCGCATTTGTAAAGCCGCTCAAAAATATGTTTTAAGTCCTCTTTGTCTATCCCTACACCATTGTCGGACAGAAGAATTTTGATCTTCCCGTTCTGCTGTGATAATGCTATTTCGATTTTATCCCCATGGCTGTGGGAAAGTACATTTTGTATCAGATTGTTTAATATCCGCATATATCCGTCCGGGTCTATCCGCACCCGGAAAGGCTGCTCTGGAATGTGAATCGCGAAATCTATCTGTGTATCTTCAAATATGGGGATCCAGCAGGTCAGCGCATTGCGTGTCAGCTCCGTCAAGTCAGCCGCCACTATGTTCATGGAAAATTCATTAGAACCAAGCTTAAACCAGTCAAAAAGCACGTCTATATATTCTTTTAAGTCATGGGCTTTGCGGCGGGCAGTTTCTATATAATCGTCCCGTTCTTTTCCGGTGGCAATCCCTCTGTGTACGGCATCCAAATACCCAATCAGTGTGGTAAGCGGTGTCCTTACATCATGGGAAAGGCTCGTCATAAGCTGCCTGTTTGCTTCTTCCGTTTGGTGATAGACAGAAAGTCTGCTTTCATAAGACAGGACAATATCATTCATTTTGTAAGCAAGAGGGGCTACAAGCTCATGAGTTTCCGCCAAAATACGCCTGTTTCCATTCCCATTTTTGATATCCTCCAAAGCATCGGACATTTCCAATATCTGCTTTTTTACACGCCGGACTGTGAAAATCGCCCAACCCACAAACACAATACCGATTATTAAGACAATTACCATAGCTGTTTCTACATACATCGCTCACACCTCTTTATTGAAACGGTATCCAATCCCCTTTACGGTCTGTATATATTTAGGACTGGCCGGATTTTCTTCTATCTTTTTCCGCAGCCGGCTGATGATCGCCATAATGTTGCTGTCATCATAAACATAATCTTCTTCCCACACATTTTCATAAATTTGCTGCTTTGTCAGTATCTTTCCCTGATTCTTGGCAAGGAATAGCAGTAAATCAAATTCTTTCGGCGGCAGTTCATAATCGCCGTTTACTCCATGAACAGAACGGCTGTTAAAGTCGATGGTCAGCCCTTCAAAATCAAATGTCTGCAGCTGCCCGTCTTGTTGATTAAAGCGGGTATAACGTCTGATCAAAGACACAATACGGGCAATCAGCTCGTCCATGTTAAAGGGCTTTGTCAGATAGTCATCGGCTCCTGCCCGTAAACCGCGCACTTTTGAAGCGCTGTCATTTTGGGAGGTAAACATCAGCACAGGCAGATTGCTTTCCTTCCGAATCTGTTCTAATGTCTCAAAACCATCAAAGCCGGGCATCATTACATCCAATATGACAAGCTGATATTCTTTTTCCTTCAGCTGTAGCAAGCCGGATTTTCCACAGGAGCAGAAATCGGCGTCTATGTTTTCTGATAAGACGCTCTGCTTAATCAATGTACAGAGCTCTTTATCATCATCTATGATTAAAATTTTGTTCATAGCAGGCACTCCTTCATTGTCGAAATATCGCACATTTAAACCATTTACACAGTTACACTACAATTATATGTGGAGATTGGAACAATAGCAAGGCCCGCATCCCGCATTGTAGCAAACAAAGGTAACACTTCAGCAAGGCTGAACTGTTCCAAACAAAGTAACCCACAAAAACAGGGCAAAAATCCGCCGATTTAAACAGCAGATTTTTGCCCCGCTTACATGCTAATGATTCAATTATACTATACTCCGGCTAATACGTTAAAGGTTCCGGCTATATCCAGTCTGCCATACCCCGCGTATGTCAAGTTAATGTCACAAACTTTTTTCACTTTTTTTGAGCGAAAATCGCTGAAACCCGCATAACTTCGTGGAGCGTGTGGTAAATTATTGCTAAGTCGGGGTAAAATTGGAGATAAATTATTGTCAAGTTGAAATACCCGAAACAATCTCCATTATTTCCTCCGCGATCTCCACCATGTTCCTGTCCGGCGCATAAACTTCCGTTCCTGAATCCTTTAGCTGTCTGACCAGACTTATCGCATCTGGCACCGACCGGGATAATCTGTTTAGATTACAGACAAACACCCCCTGATAAGTTCCGGCCTCCTGCAACAGTTTTTGCAGGCCGGGCCGGTCTGTCTGCAAGCCGGAGATGCCATTGTCAGCATAAATATCAATCTCCGTGCTGTCTCCCCACATACCTCTGATCTGCCCTGTCAACACCTCTGCCTGATTCTGGACTGCCAGTTGAGCCGGATTTCCTACTCTTGCATATATCGCTGCCCTCATTCTGTCCCCTTTCCATCATCGCGGAAATTCCACACAATTTCAACTCTTTTGTCTTTGTAAACGTATATTTTCCTAATAAATATATCAACCACTTCCTGTGTCAGCACTTCTAAATGGGAATACCGTATGACCTGCTTCATATCTTCCTCTGCCCTGCGGTATTCCTCCCGTAGCTGTTCCAGTTCTTTCCCATACGTTTCTTCCTCTGCCGCCAGTAAAGCAACCTGCTCTTTTATGCCGTCCGCTTTCTGCCTGTATGATGCGGCCTGGACGGTGCCAAGCGCATAGCTTTCATACAGGGCATCCGCCTCCGCCTGAAGCTGCTTTTTCCTGCCCCGGCCCTCTGTTATCTTCTTTTCCAGCCTTGTAATACAAGACTTCTGGAAAGAAACAAGGTTCCGGTTTTCCTTTGCGCCATCCCCGCGCACCATCAGCTCCCTGCTTAACATAGTCAGCACGGTTTCTTCCAGCAGATCGGCAGGGAAATAGGTACAGCACGACCGTATCTGCAATACAGCGTGTTTCCGACACTCAAACCTGCGGTATTTATTCTTCCCCCGTATGGGCTTGTAAGTCATGGAATAGCCGCATCCGCCGCAGAATAATTTCCCCACAAGCGGGTTTTTCTCCCCTTTTCTGGCAGTGTCAGCCCCTTTACGGAAAAGGCATACCTTTTCATAATCTTCCGGCGAAACAAGCGGCTCATGGTGGTCTGGTATCACTTTCCAGTCCTCCACCGGCACAGCGATACTGCCTTTACTGCCCACGAATTTGCGCTTTGATTTCCCATAGGCCATCTCACCTAAGTAAAAGCGGTTATTCAGGACAGCCCGGACAGAGACGTTATCCCATGCCTGCATCCTGCCGCTTTTCCCTGCCCTCTCAGGGTGGCGCATCTGTGTTTTGGTGGGTATACCCTTCTCATTGAGAATCCTTGCGATCTGTGTGCTGCCGTTCCCGTCAGTGGCAAGGGCAAAGATGCAGCGCACAATCTCCGCTTCCTTTTCATTCACTACAACCGTATTTTTCAGTTCCCGGCTTTTTTCATACCCGAAGGGAACCTGTCCGAAAACATATTCCCCACCCGCGCATTTATTTTCAACCGAAGCCTTGACCTTTACGGATATGTCCTTGCTGTATAAGTCATACAAAAGTGTCTGGAAAGCCGTGTCAATAGGTGTCGTGCTTCCTGCATGGTCACGGCTGTCGTAATGGTCATTTACCGCGATAAACCGCACTCCCATAAAAGGGAATATCTGGTTCATATAGGTTCCAAGTTCGATATAGTCCCTTGAAAAACGGGACATATCCTTGACGATCACGCACCCGATCTGATTGTCCTTTACCTCTTTTAAGAGCCTCTGCATCCCCGGCCTTTCCATGCTTGTACCGGAATAGCCGTCATCACAAAACTCTAAAACTTCTTTTTCCCTCAGTTCCCTGTCACTGCATATGTAAGCGTGGAGCATGGCCCTCTGGCTGCTGATACTGTTGCTTTCATCCTTATCGTCTGCATCCTCCAGGGAAAGCCGCAGGTAAATTGCAAGTTTATCCATTTGCAAGCACCCCCTCAAGCAGTTCATTTGTATAGGCAAACTCTACTTCTATCCGCTTCCCCGGATAGACGTAAATCCTGCGGTTCAGGGATTCTACCATTTCCTTTGTCAGTTCCATGCCGCTTTTTAACCGGAGCAGGGCACGGGCCGCCGCAAGATATTTTCCTGATACAGTGTCCAGGTTCTTCCTGCCAGCTTCCAGTTCCTCCTTCTGCCGGTTTAAGTCATTAAGCCTGCCCTCCTGCCGCATCTTATAAGCAACATACTCACTCTGGGGGATAATACCCTCCCGGTATTCCACATATTTTGTCCGTTCATCTTCTTTTGCGGCGGCGATATCCCTTTCTGTTTTCCTGATTTTTGCATCAATCTCCGTCCCCGCCGCCCGAAGCTGTTCTTTCACAATCTCCGTATATCTTTTCGTTTTCTCCAGATAGACAGAAAACTCTATTTTAAGGAGCGGCAACAGGATATCCACCAGTTCCGCCTTTGAAATACGGTTTGATGCAGGGCAGCTCTCCACTTTTGTCTGCCCGCCGTTTATGCAGAAATATCCGTCCAGCCTTGTCTTGCTCCTGTCCGCATAAGTTTTGGCATAACTATGCCGTGTCATTTTCCTGCCGCATACGCCGCAGTAAAGCACGCTGTCAAAAATATTCTCCCTTATCGGGCATCCTTCTGTCGGATGGGCATGGGATTTCATCCTTTCCTGAAGCCTTTCCCGCACTTTTGCCGCTTCTGCAAACACCGCCGCATCAATAACAGGTTCGTGGGCGTTTTCTTTGACTACCCATTCTTCTTCCGCTTTGTGAATACGGTTCTTTTCATCCCTTGCGGTGATGGAAGTCCGTCCCTGCACCAGTTTTCCGGTGTATGTCTCACTTTTCACGATACGCTCCACAGAGCCTTTATCCCATCCCTTGTATTCCCCCTGTTCCGGGTCAAAAAAGACGTTTCCGGTTTTCTTATACACAGACGGCGGGTTGCACTTTTTCCTGTTCAGGTCATCTGCCACCGCCGCATAGCTTCCCGTTTCAATAAACAGCCCGAAAATATGCTTTACAATCCCCGCAGTATTTTCATCCGGCACCAGCTTCCGTATTTTCTTATCCCCATGGCAGGCCCTGCCTGCCATTACACTTGTATAGCCGTAGGGCGGCGGCCCTCCCACATAGGAGCCTTCCTGCCGCCTTAGTTTTAAATGCTGCTTTGCCTTTACGGAAAAGTCTTTTGCATACATATCGTTGACAAGGTTTTTTATCTCCGTTGCCATCTGTTTTGTATTGCTTCCCCTGTGCCCCGTATCAAGCCCGTCTGCAACCGCTATGAAGCGGACACCCAGGAATGGGAAGATTTTCTCAATATAATTCCCCGCTTCCAGATAGCTCCGGCCAAACCGGGAAAGGTCTTTGACCACCACGCAGTCAATGTCACCCAGCCGTATGTCCTGCATAAGTCTCTGAAACTCGTCACGTTCAAAATTACTCCCCGTTTTCCCCAGGTCTGTATAACGGTCTATGATCTCTATCCGCTCTGTCCCTTCCCGGTTCAGTTCTTCGATATGCTTTTCCGCGATCTTTACCTGCACTTCCACGGATTCATTCTTTTTCCTGTCCTGGTCTGATGAAAGCCTTGCATAAATGCCTGCTTTGTAACATGTTCTCGTTTTTTTGTCCGCCACAGCAGGGGCGGAAGTCCGCTTTGACACTCTCCCCATCAAGCTCCTCCCCTCTCCGAACACACCGGGAATTTGGGCATAGCACAAATTCCTAAGTGAAAAATCTCCGATTTTTCACTTTGCGCTCCTCCTTCCGCCGTCTGTGCTTTCACCGCCCTGTCCATCGAAACCTTCCGGCCAATCCCTGCCATGACAGCAAACGTGTCCATAAAGTAAAAATCGATCACGACCTGCCGATTCTCATAAACATCAATCCGCCTTACAAGGCTGCTCAGCGTATGCCGGTCTATCTCCCTCAGTTCCACACAATCCTGAAAAGTTTTCAGCCTCCCCGCAGAAAGCGCCCCTTTCTTGAACATATCTTTAATGAGCTGCTCCTGCTTCTGCATGGCTGCTTCCAGTTCCTTCCCTTTCTGCGTAAAGCCGCTGTGCAGGCGCTCAAATTCCTCCTTTGTGACAATGCCCTTCCTTAAATCCTCATATAAGCCGGAACAGAGGGAGTAATATTTATCCTGCTCTTTTTTCAGCCGCCCGATCTCTTTGTCATACCGGGCAACCGCCTCGAAGTTGGTCTCATACTGCATGGCCCGGTCAAAAAGTTCCTTTTCTTTCAGGAAGGAATTGGCAAACTTCCGGATGCTCTCACAGACGATCTCTTTCAGTGCGCTTTCCTCTATGCTGTGCCTGCTGCACCCTTCTCCTCGGTTCTTTGTTGAGCAGATGTAATAAACTTTTGCCGTATCCTTATAACGTATCACCCGCCTTATCATCTGCTGGCTGCAGTCGCCGCAGAACAGTATTCCCACAAAAGGATTTAACGTCCCGGATTCCGGGCTTTTGCGCCCATCTGTTTTGAGCAGGCGCTGGACTACCGCAAAATCATCGGCGGAAACGATTGCCTCATGGGTATTTTCTACTTTCACCCATTCCCCTTCCGGTTTTGCGGTATGCTTCTTTACTTTATAGTTTACTTTCTCTGTTTTCCCCTGAACCATATGGCCCAGATAGACCTCATTGGTTAGTATCCGTTTTACGGTGGCGTTTCCCCAGATGCTACTTCCAGCCCCGGAAAAGCCACTGTGATAGTGAAGCCCCATTGACTTTTTATATTCTTTCGGGGAGAGGATGCCGAGGCTGTTCAGCTTTTCCGCAATCGCAGAGACTGCCATCCCCTCGATCTTCCATGCAAATATCCGCCGCACGTTCTCCGCCGCGTATTCATCAATGACAAGCCTGTTCCTGTCTGTGTCACTCTTTTTATACCCATAAACTGCAAAGGCAGATACACACTCCCCGTTCCTGCGCTTTACTTCAAGCTGGCTCTTTACCTTTGTGGAAATATCCCGGCAGTAGGAATCGTTTATGAAATTCTTGACCGGAAGGACAATCGAGCTTTCCCCCGTATCTGCCGATACACTGTCAAAATGGTCCGTAAGCGCAATAAAACGCACACCAAGAGCCGGGAAAGTCTTTTGTATGTACCTCCCGGATTCGATGTAATCGCGCCCGAAACGGGACAGGTCTTTCACTACCACGCAGTTCACCCTGCCTGCCTCAATGTCGCCGATCATTCTCTTAAATTCTGGCCTGTCGAAATTGCTCCCTGAAAAGCCATCGTCCACATAGATGTCGTAAAGCTCTATGTCCGGTTGCTCCCTTAAGAATGATTTGATAAGTTCCCTCTGGTTTCCGATACTGTTGCTCTCGGACTTATTGAAACTGCCCCTGTCCTCGTCATCCTTTGAAAGACGGAGGTACATGGCCGCATAGAATTGTTTTTCTTTCAACTGTATCACCCCTGACTTTTTATTAGCTAACAAGGATAGCCGTTATCCCGCTCATATCTAAAAGCCAGGGCTTCCACTGAATCAAGTCCTGACTTTAGATTCACATAACTTTTCTGTTCTTTCAAGAACAATCTGATTCCATTCCGGTTAAATGTGTATCTCCGCGAGCCGCCTCAAATATTCCTCCATCTTATCATCAATGGTCGGCCCTTCTTCCATGAAACGGACTTTCACGATATAGTCCCCGATCCGGTGGATGTATACGTTATTCGTCTGCGCCGCAAAAGAGGCCAGTTTCTGGGGGACGGGCTTTTTCGTGTCAACCACAATATCCCTTAAATCCGTTAGGCTGTTGATATCCACGCTCCGTATATCCACAGCCGCCATCTCCTGTAACTTTTCCCTTGTCAATTCCATATCCTGCCCCTTGACCGCCTTTCTATATTCTATTTCCCGTTAAGGTTGTCTTATCACAAAAAATCTGTCCCCCTATATACCAGCGGGATGGAACACCTTGCGCTGCAAACGCCGCCCATTCATCAGAATGCAGCGAAAAAAGGCTTGCGGCGTCAGGTCTTACATCCCGTAAGAAATCCGGCAGATTCTTTTTCACACCTGCCGGAGATAGGAAAGGGAAAACCGCCCGGACAGCACAGATTAAATCTATCCTGTCCGGTACCTGTTCCCGTAAAATCACAAAAATCCTGTCTTGTGCCGTATTATCAGGCAACCGGATTGCCTTACTGCCCACCCCCGGTACGGGAATATCCAAGCCGCCTACGGCTCTATAAGCGCCATGATACCGACAGCAGGTGGCGGCAGGTGACTAAGCTGCCCAGGCCGTGCCCTCAGTATCCCCCTTTCACCCTGCGGTACGGGAATAACTGGTTTTCCTTTACTGGCGACTCATGGCGGTCCCGGCGCTGCCACGCGCCGATCACAGGCCCTCCGGGTTGCCGCTCGTACTTTTGAAGTCATCTTGTTTGACGGGGCGGGCAGGCAGGAAAGGGAAACCTGCATCCCTCCCTTGTCCCGCCC
>NZ_QZDT01000034.1 GCF_009917485.1 Parablautia muri | reverse complement strand
TACAAAAAAAGAACAGGGTACATATTTCTACATACACTGTTCTTTGCATCGTCCTTATCTAAATGACATTGGGTTTTTACCTGTTCTTTTTTACAATTAGCCGACTCGCGAAGCGTAACGGCATTTGCTTTGAATATAGACACAGCTCAAGTGTGCTGAACCTTTTTTACAGTAAGTCACTGTCAAAGCATGATGCCCGTTGTTTCATAAAGCCCACTGTCAAGTGTAATGCTATCGTTTCATAAGCTCACTATCAAAGCATGCTATCATTGTTTCATAAACCCGCTTGCAAAATGTGATGACTGTTGACCAATCAGCCTGTTTGCAAAGAGAACTGTCTATTCCCTCGACCCTGGCAGCCTATACCGGAACAGTCTTTTAGAAAGTTGTTTTAAATTAAAAGGCAGCAAGGGATAAATATAGCTTTTCCCCGATATGGTCTTGTTGGTTCCGATTGCAAGGACCAGCAGTACAATTGCCGCAATATAGCCCCATACCCCAAAAATAGCGGTCAATATCAGGTTTATGATACGCATAAATTTCAGGGCATAGCTGAGCTCATAGCTGGCCTGGGTATAGTTTGCAATTGCCACAAAGGCCATATATAGCATAACCTCTGAGTTGAACCAGCCGCTGTTTACAGAAAATTCTCCAAGCACCAGCGCTGCCATGACACTTAAGGGGGTACTTAACATGTTGGGCGTGTTCACCGCCGCCAGCCTTAAACCGTCTATTGCCAGCTCCAGAAGCAAAAATTGCCACACCAGCGGAATATTAGTCGGCTCTTTCACCATAATAAACTCAAACCCGGAAGGAATCCACTCTGGCCTTTGCATAAGCAGCAAAAAAGTGGGGGTCATAAGATAGGTCAAAATAGCAATCAAAAACCTGGAAAGGCGCAGGTAGGTTCCCGTAATAGGCGGAAAATAATAGTCGTCCGCCTCCTCCACAATATCAAAAATGGAAGTGGGGGCAATCATTGCCGAAGGTGAATTATCGACCAAAATGACAATATCCCCTTCCAGAATCTGGGCCGATGCGGTATCTGGTCTTTCCGTAAATTTAAATTTAGGAAACGGGTTATACCATTTTTTCTTATAAAGGCATTCCGCCAGGCTCTCCTGATTCATGGTCAGTGCATCAACCTGTATTTCATTGATACGCTCTTTCAGCTTATTCAAAAAGCTGTGGTCCACTCTGGAATCCATATAGCACAGCACAATATCTGTCTGAGAGCTGTTGCCTGCATGAAACATTTCCATACGAAGGTCAGAACTTCTGATTCTTCTGCGGATCAAAGCCGTGTTAAACACAATTGTCTCCACAAAGCCGTCTTTCGACCCCCGCAGCACCTTATCCTTCTCAGGCTCCGACACACTTCTTGCGGGATACGTCCTTGAATCAATCAAAAGGCACTTGTCATACCCCTCAACAAAAAGAGCAAATACACCGGACATAATAAAATAGGTAATCTGCTCCCAATCATCCTTCAAATCCACTTCCACATAGGGAAGGTTTGATTTTGACATCTCATGGGCGCTTGTTGGCATTTCCTCCTCTTTAATACTCATAAAGTACTGCAGCATCTTCTGCATCAGCTCATCCTTGCAAAAGCCGTCAATGAAATACATGCACGCTTCCCGTCCGCCCACTCGTATGACACGGTACACAATATCAAAATTGGTGTTTACGGACAGATAATTATTTAAATAGTTCATATTTTCAGAAAGTGAAGCACTCATTTTTTTTGAATCCATAAAAAAACTCCTTCCCACTACTTTTGTTAGAATTATGTGGCAAAAGGAGTATTTTTATGCAGATTTTATAAAGTTCATCACCGCCTTAATCCTAAGCGGCCTACCTGTATCATCATTGTTTTCCGGTACTTCCAAATCCGCCCCGGTCAGCTCCTTCAAGGGAGAAAACCTCCTCAAATATAATTTTAGGCTGGTTTTCCACGATTCTGAACTGACAAATTCTGTCATTGCAGGAAATATGGGTATCCCGCAGGGCATACACCGGCATAAACCACTGGTCGTTATCGCCGCAGTAAGAACAATCCACAACCCCCTGATGGTTGGTCTGGATAATGCCAAAATTTTTAAAGGTGGAGCTCCTTGGCACAATATGGGCCTCATATCCTTTGGGAAGCTCCATGGCAATTCCTAAAGGAACCAGCTTATACTCTCCCTTTTTCAAGTCTATATCTTCCGCTGCCCGCAGGTCAATCCAGTCAGATTTCCTGTCTATGTAGGTCAGTTTGTCAATTTTATCTGTAAAATATTTAATCTTTATTGTTTCCATAGAAAAAATCCTTTTCCTTTTCATTTATTATATCCCAATAACTAACCCGCGCAGCGTGACAATATATGTATCAAAGCAGCCCCACAAAGCATCACAACATTTTTCACAATAACCCGGCCTGCCCAGCGTGACACGTTTGCTACAATAGCCGGCCTGCCCAACGTGACAGCGTTTATTACAATAAGCTGACTCGCAAAGCGTGACAGCGTTTGTTATATACAGAATAAACGCACACATCATGCGTAATCTCCACAATGCAAGACAGGTATTTTAGGGTTCGGCTGTTTGAGAGTCGCCTTTACATCAATTACCCTCTGGTTGCTGCTCCCTTTCCAGAGCAGCCGATTGTCTTTCTTTTCTATCTGAAATTCACCGTCAACCAGTACGTCTATGTCCTCCATCATGGCATAATGCATCACATTTTCCCATACATCCCCCGTATACACCCAAATGGTCTTATCAGGGTAGCTTTCTTTTATTTCCATAATCAGATTTCTTACATCCAGCCGATTCGCCGCGTGAAGGGGATCCCCTCCTGAAAAAGTAATGCCGGAAATATAAGATTTATTAAGCTGTTCAAAGATTTCCTGCTTTGCCTCCTCGTCAAAGAGAAGACCTCCTGCCGGATCCCATGTGACAGGATTGTGACATTCTTTACAGCAGTGAGAACAACCTGAGACCCACAGCACCACGCGAAGTCCATCGCCATTTAGCATATCCTCTTTCGTAATATTGTGATATCTCATCTGGTTACATGCTCTTCCTTTCCGCAATTTCTGCCATTTTCGCCTCATTAAGCCTTGTATCTCCATGTACTCTTGAGTAAGAAAGATAACCGTTCATCCGTTCAATTTTGGTTAAATTATTGCTGCCGCATACGGGACATACGTCCATTTCCAATTCCTGGTGGCCGCAGTCGTCACAGTAAGCAAGGGACAAATTTACCCCTTCATAAAAGCCCATATCCATAGCCCTGCGAATCAAGGTCTTAATGGCGTCAATATTATAATCAATGGGATATTTCACATACTGAATCTTTCCGCCGTTTGACAACTCCCAGAAACGGTATTCCAAGTCCTGCTTTTGAATCGGCGTAATGTCCTCCGTTACATGACAGTGAAAACTGTTGGACACATAATCTCTGTCGGAAACACCCTCAATAATTCCGTATTTTGCCCGAAACTGCTTTACCTGAAGGCCGCAAAGACTCTCGGCAGGGGTCCCGTAAATCGCATAAAGATGGCCGTCTTCTTCTTTATATTCGCTGATTTTCTGGTTAATATGCTCTAAAACTTCCAGTGCAAAAGCGCCGTCCTCCACCAGAGACTTTCCGTTGTACAGCTCCTGGAGCTCATTAAAAGCGGTAATACCGAAGCTGGCGGTGGCTGTTTTCAAGATAGGCTTGATTTTATCCGACAGCTTCAAATGCCCCCCTAAAAAGCCTCCCTCGCAATAAGCAAGGGGATTGGTGGACGCACGCATCTCTCCAAGGTAAGCATAAGTTCTGACATGGAGCTGACGGATCAAATTTAAATAATAATCCAGCACTTCATAAAAATCACGGCTCTCCTGCCTTGCTTTCGCCAAAATCATAGGAAGGTGCAAGGACACTGCCCCCACATTGAAACGCCCTACGAAAACAGGCGTATCATGCTCATCCGCCGGGTGCATACCGCCCCTTTCATACCAGGGAGAAAGAAAGGCGCGGCACCCCATAGGGGAAATCACCTTTCCATATTGCTTGTACATGCTTGCAATATAGCCCTTACCGGTCAAAGACAGCCAGTCGGGATACATAGTCTTTGCCGAGCACCTTACGCCGGCTTCAAACACATCCTCTAACTCCTTTCCGGGGCCATGAAGATTCTCATCATACAAAAATACAATTTTGGGGAAAAGAACCGGCTTTTTACAGCCCTCCTTCCCCTGCCCTTTTCTCCTTACATCCAGAAGGGAAATCGTAGCCATCTTTGCAAACTCTCCGGTGCCGATTCCCGCTGTCACCGTAATAAAAGGGTAATCCCCACGGCTGGATGCCACAGTGTTAAATTTATATTCCCACCCCTGGAAACCCTGCTCAAACTCCCGTTTTACATCCGCGTAGGCTTCTTTTCGGGCTCTTTCTTCGTCAATGCCCAGATCCGTATATTTCTGAAAGCTTTTTGAAAAGGTTTTTTTCGCATAGGGCTCTAAAATCTTGTCCACCTCAGGAACCGTAAATCCGCCGTACTGCTGGCTGGCGGCGCTTAAGACAATATCGCCTATTACGTCAAAAGCCACATCAAGGGTCTTTGGCTCATTATACCAGATATTCCCCATCTCAAAGCCGCCGGTAAGCACGCTTGACACATCAAAAAGACAGCAGTTCATGGTATCCCGCCTTGCGGACATGTCATGTACATAAATATAACCGTCCCGGCATGCCTGAATTTCCTCTGTGGTCATAAAAAATTTCTGGTACAATTCTTTATTAAACTGATTAAAAATAAGACTCCTTTTGGTGGAAACAAGCGCGCTGTCCGTGTTGGCGTTTTCTTTATCCCCAACATACATGATGGACTGGCTTTTTTTATACACATCATCCATCATACGGACAAAATCCTGCTTATAGTTGCGATAGTCACGGTAGCTTTTAGCCACAATCGGTTTTACTTCCTCAAGCGCGCTCTCCACAATGTTATGCATAATCGGGATTGGAATTTTGTCATTCTCCATCTCGTTTACTTTATCGACTACATACTGACAGATGTGTCTTTTTTCCTCATCGGTAAATTTCGTAAGCGCCCGGTATGCACTTTTTCCCACTGCGTCTACTACCTTTTGTACATTGAAGGCTTCAAGACTTCCATCTTTTTTGATTACCTTCACCATATGTTCAGGCTGAAATTCTTCGCCATAATCAGCAGAATTTTCCTGTAAATCACTCACTCCCATTCCTCCATTCTCACCCACATTTCTATACGCTATATCACACAAAAATACTATATCTGGTAAAGCCTGTCAATACCATAACAAAATATAGCGTTACAACCTAGTATAAAGAAAGAAACTGCGGCTGTCAACCTTAATATGAATCCCCTGAAAAGTTACTATTCACGGCCTGGGAGCCGCTCATAGTAACATTCGGGGCGATATTCCAAGTTTCGCTTCGCAAAAATCGCCCCTCACACCTGAATCACGTTCTCACGCAGTGCGCAGTAAATGCGCATTCCTGACCCGTGAAAAATAACCCTGAAAACACTCAATTGTAAAAACTATAATTTGCAACATTCATAAATTTTAAAATTTATAATTTTTAAAATTTATATCATGCCTGAATCTGCAACAGCCTTCACAGCCTTCTTGATTTCTTCCACCGGCATGGTAAGCGCAAAGCGCACATGCCCCTTCCCCAGCTTTCCAAAGCTGCTTCCCGGCGTACAGAGCACACCGGATTTTTCAAGAAGCTCCATCACAAAAGCAACATCATCCGAATACCCTTCCGGTATTTTTCCCCAGGCAAACATTGTTCCTTCACTGTCGGGAATATCCCAGCCAATCTTCCGAAGGCCGCCGCAAAGCGCATCCCTTCTTTCCTGGTATTTTGCACATCTTTTGTATACACCTTCATCCGAGCCCTTTAAAGCCGCAATTGCGCCATACTGTACCGGAAGGAAGGTTCCATAATCAATCTGTGAGCGAAGCTTTTTAAAATTCTGCACCAGATATTCATTTCCTACCAGAAATCCCACTCTTGCGCCCGTATAGCAATAGCTCTTTGACAGAGAATAAAATTCAACACAATTTTCTTTTGCCCCTTCAAACTGCAAAATAGATTTCCCCACATGCCCATCATATATAATATCCGAATATGCATTGTCATGGACAATGATAATATCGTGCGCCTTCGCCCATGGGATCAATTCCTCATAAAATGAATCCGGCGCTATCTTGCAGATAGGATTTAAAGGATAAGAAACAATCATAAACTTTGTTTTTCTCAATATTTCTTCCTTAATCTCGGAAAGCTTGGGAAGATAATCATTCTCCTGCTTTAATTCATAAGTGCGCACATCCGCCATTGCCAGGGAAGGCCCTATGGAAAAAATTGGGTATCCCGGATCCGGTACAAGGACAATCTCATCCGGATTGCAAAGAGACAAACCAATATGGGCGATTCCTTCCTGTGAGCCATAAACATCCGTAATTTCCTTTTCGCTTAACTTTACATGATAACGCTTTTCAAACCGATCTATCACCGCCTCGATAAGCTCAGGAAGCATTTTCAGCGAATATTTATAATTGGCAGGATCCTTGGACGCCTCTGTTACCGCTTCTATGATATGAGGTTCCGTGGGAAAATCAGGGGTGCCTACGGAAAGATTGTAAACCTTCCTGCCAGATTTCTCCACTTCCTCCTTCTTTTCATTCAGAATCTGAAAAATCCCCTCCTCATATGACTTCATTCTGTCTGATACCTGTAGTTTCATTTTAATACATACTCCCTTCTTAACCTGTTACAATAAGCCATCTCGCGAAGTGAGACAGCACTTATGGTAAAAAACGCTTGCCAGCATTTTACCGGCTGCACAACAACATCCCCTGATGCCGAATGCCTGTTTAATGATAATTTTCCATAATTTGTCTCATAAAATCTATATAACCTGTCCGCACATGGGCCGGTCCTAGAACCGTCACTCTTTTTCCAAGTCCTGTAAGCCATCCGTAAAACTGACCGCTGACCGCCGCCTTAATCCGGACGCTTACGGTTCCATTCCCCATTTGGCGGATATCTATGTCTTTTCCAAACCTGTCAAGCACAATGCCAACCATATCCTCCGGAAATTGCAATGAAACAATCTCCTGCTCACCGCCAAACATTCCAAAGGTTTTATTGGTGTACTCCGCCACATCAAATTCTTTAAAAGCCTCCATGCCCTTGCGGCTTTCCTTCGTAAGTTCTGAAATCCGGCTCATTTTATCCACCCTGAAATGTTTGATGCGCTCATCATCGTCATCGTAGGCAATCAAATAATAATTCTCATCCTGCCATGTAAGAGCCCAGGGGCTGATACGATATCTCTTACCTTCATGCCTTGGAACCAGCTCTTTTTTCACATTCCATGCCAGATAAGTAAAGGTGATAGGGGCATTGTCCTGTATTGCCTTATGAATACGGTCCACATTATAATAAATACTTTCATTTTCCGTTTTGACCCTGCCTGCAACGAAAACCTGTCTTTGCAGCTGTTTTCCCTCAAACGGCCCCGCCAGCTTTTCGATTTTAGAAATCAGATCCCGGGATTTTTTCTGGGTAATAAAGCGGGAGGACTGTACGGCGTCAACAAGCAGCTTTAATTCAGGCAGTTCAAATTCCCTGCTGGCTAAATAGTAACCGCCGCCGCTGCGGGCTTTCATATAGACAATATCATATCCGAAGCAAATCAGACATTCCATGTCATCATAAATGCTTTTCCGCTCTGCCGAAATATCATAAGCTGAAAGTTCCCTAATAATCTCCTGGGCCGACATACAATGCTTTTCATCTGTTTTCTCCGTGAGGATTTTTAGAATATATAAAAGCTTCAATTTTTGATTGGCAGATTTTGCCATTCCACAAATACCTGTGCCTTTCCATAATTCTATGATTTAAGTCAAAATAAGTGCCTGAAAACCGGAGGTCTGCTAGCTAAGATGACAAATCCAATATTTTTTCAACTTCCCACAGATTTTTGATCTGGTAGTCAATCCGAAGCGCCGTAGTATTTTCCTTATCTTCAGGATTGTACCAGCAGCATGCGATTTTTGCGTTGTTCCCTCCCTGCATATCGCTGGAAAGGGAATCCCCCACTATAATCGTTCTCTCTTTCTTAAAGTCAGGTATCCTTGCAAAGCATCTCTCAAAGTACTCTATTTGGGGTTTGGGACAGCCGATTTCTTCCGAAATAAAAATGCCGTCTAATATTTTGTCAAGTCCTGACAGATGCAGCTTATTTTTTTGAGTGGCAGTAACCCCGTTGGTCACGGCATACTGCCTTACTTTACCCTTAAGCTTATCGCACAGGGTATAAGAATCATCCCTGAAATAAAAAACAGATCCCAAAGCCTTCTGATATACGGCGGCAAAATTTTCTATGTCAACGCCTGATACTCTAAGCTCTTTAAAAAGCGTCCTAAACCTTCCTGTAAGTAATTCTTCTTTAGAAACTTCACCAAGTTCATGACGTCTCCAGTAAGTATGATTGATATCCGCATAAAGTGCCAATGTATTATCTTTCATTTCAAGGTTAAAGAGCTGAAAGCTCTCTTTCAGCGCGTAAACCTGTGACAAATTAAAATCCAAAAGCGTCTGGTCTATATCCCACAGCACAGTATCAAATCTGCTCATCCAAAAATCCTCCGTCTGACCCAATCCTAAGACGATGTGTACTTTATGATGAAAGGGACTGTCACAAACACAGCCACAATCTCCGTGGGATATGGATAATTACTATGTAAGTTTATGAACCGCCATATCCTGTATATTATGACTATTTTGAAACAGTCCCTTTATAATTATGAAATTCATTTCATGCAAAGCTCATTGCCGAATGGACATATAAAGCGCCAACACCACAGTCCAAGCCGTTACCTGCATATGCCCATCATCCCTGCCTTATGATCATAAGCCGACTGACAAAGCATGGCAGTGTTACTGAGCATTTTTACGTTTACGCTGCTTGATTCCAATAAACATTGCAATTCCGGCTAATGCTACAATAACCGCCAGCTGTAGCACATAAGATAAAAAAGTATTAAAAAATAAAATAAAATTTCCCATTTTTTCACCAGGCCTTTCTTTTGAATAACAATTCTTTCTTATGAACTATTATTTTTTACTTCTACTATCATATCATTGTGGCATTCCACAGTCAAGTCTATGCCACACACCAGATTCCAAAAAATCTTCCGCCATGTGCTCCGCTTCATGAATAATCAAAGGCTCATACCCCATAATACTTAAAAGTTTAATGGCATTGCGGGTGCTGGCCCGTCCTTCCATGATTTTGTAGCAAAAGAAAATATCATCTTCTTCAATTTCCTCTGAGAAATGGTAATTAGAATAAATATCCTCCAAAAGATGCGTTAATTCAATATCATGGGTGGCAGCAAAACACAGGCAATTTCCCTGAGACAGGCTCTTTAGTATCTGTGCCGATGCCGCAATTCGTTCTATAGTATTGGTTCCCCGCAGCACTTCATCCACAAAGCACAAAACTGGCGCGCCAACGCTGCCCCGTAAATCCAATATCCTCTTTAAAGCTTTGATTTCCACCATATAATAGCTTTCGCCGCTTTGTATATCATCTTTAAGGCTCATAGAAGATATTGTGTAAAACAAAGAACTCCTATAACTTTTTGCAAGGCAGGTATGAATAGTCTGCGCAAAAATACCGTTGATTGCCACGGTCTTAAGAAAAGTTGATTTCCCTGAAGCATTAGAGCCGGTAATCAATACACTTTTATGCGTCTTTATATCATTCTTTACAGGATTTTCTATGAGAGGATGATATAAATCTTCCGCCTTAATCTCTGCTTTAGACGTAAATACAGGCACACAATAATCCGCAAGCGACTGCCTGTATGCTCCAATGGCAATCATAGCCTCTATCTGTCCCAGCACTGTAATCATAGCATCAATTTGGGGCAGATTCTTACGTACCTGCGCCAGCATTTGGTTGAATTTTATCAAGTCTACGTGAAATCCCATCCTGATAAAATCTAAAATCATTTCCAGCGGATTACTAGACCCTGACATGCGCCCGCCGGACATTACAAGAAAAGAGCCTCTTTTAAAGCTGCCCATCGTCCCGCAGCACTTTTTCATAATCTCAAATTCCCGGGCAAGCACATCCTTTTCCTGGGAATCTATTTTTTGAGCATTCATTTGAGCAGGCTTTGCTTTCGCAAAATCCGCTTTTTGGAAATGGTTTTTTTTCGCCTGCATCCTTTTGACGGTCTCCAATATGCGAAACACATAAGTAAAACTTGTAATATATGGGTCAATTTCCTCTTTTACTTTGAAATAGCTCACATTATTAGAAACCAGCACGCACACAAAGGCTACCAGTCCCAAGGGCATATTTACAAACATAAAGCCAACAGCCGCTAAAAGCAGACAGATTGAAAAATAGTCCGGCAAATTACTGCGCTGGCCAAGTTCATCTAAATAATCCAGATAATCATAAATGGAAAACTTTCCTGTCCGCCCTAATTTGCTGAAAATAAACTGATAAGCAACCCTTTCGTCAGGATGCGCCCTGAAAAATTCTATGATTTCTTCCCTGTGTGCAAACTCTGCTTCATCCATGCAGGGTTTCCGCAAAATATAATATAAATATTCTTCACCTGCAGCCGAATAAGTATAATTTAGTTTTTTAAATATTTCATCCATGTTCAGGTCATTCCATGTAATATCATCAATGACAAAACCATCCGCATGTTTTAAAAAATAGTGTGAAATATTTTCAAACTGTTCCGGCTTATACTCTCTTTGGGGCAATGTGCCATAGTTCTCATAAAGGTCTTTGATAAACTTTTTTTCAGACTTCTTATAATCATAAAGTCCCTTCAACATAAAAAGTACAATAAGTCCGGCCATTGCCGCCGCAAAGATAATATATTCCATATTCTGTCAATAACCAAGCCTTTCTTAAATAGTCTGCAAGTCAGTCAAATATCCCGCAGCAAGCTGCTGGGTATTCGCCCCTCACGGCATTCACCAAGTGCTCGTGCAATCACGGTGCCTGGCTCATTGCCTGCGGGAATAAAACGCCTTATTTTATTCCATCACAAATTTTTTTACACTTCTCTCCAGCTGCTGTGCGATATCATTAAGCTGCCGCGCATTTTCGGCAATACTTTCCACCGTAGTACCGGCCTCGGCGGCAGATGCTGCGGTTTCCTCTGTGCTGGCCGCATTCTCCTGGGCGATCGCATTCAGATTTTGAACCACATCCACCACTCTTACTCTGGCCTCATCCAGCTCCTGAGTTTTAGAAGCAATCATTCCAATGCTCTCAATGGACTGATCTATGCCGTCCTTCACATTATTGAAGGCCTGTTCTGTATGAATTACATTTTCATTCTGCTGTCCGATAATATTTTTGACTTCCTTCATGGTCTGCACGGATTCTTCCGAGTCCTTGATCAGGGAATGAATAATATCGTCAATCTGTCTTGCCGATTCATTAGACTGTTCAGCCAGCTTTTGAATCTGGGTTGCAACCACTGCAAACCCACGGCCCTGTTCTCCAGCCCTTGCTGCTTCTATGGATGCGTTTAGGGAAAGTAAATTTGTTTCTTCCGCAATTTCACTGATAATATCTGTGGCTTCCTTAATCTTTAATGCCGATTCATTGGTGATGTTGGTTTGGTCATAGACAACCTGAATGGCATCCTTTGCTCTCTGGTTGACGCTGCTTAAGGCTGAAAGAATCTCCATTGCTTCATTTCCGGCATCCCGCACTTTCTCGGCATTCTCTCTTAAAGTTTCCATTTCCCTGCTTGTATCTTCCACCATATTGCCCATCAGGATAATATCTTCCGTTGCCGCCTGGGTCTCCTGGGCCTGTGATGTTGCGCCCTGAGCAATTTCAGAAATTGCCTTTTCTATCTGTCCCACCGCTGTAGCCGTCTCTCCTGAACCAGCGCTAAGGCCGTTAGAGGCTTCATACAGGCTTTCGCTGTTTCCACTGATTCCTTTCATCATAATAACCAGCTCTTTGCGCAGAATGTCAATCGTTCTTCCCATAACGCCGATTTCATCTTTCTGTCTGCTGACATATACCTGAAGTTTATTTTCCGTAAAATTCATTTCTGATAAACTGGTAATAATTTCGGTGATCTTTCTAATTGGCCTGACGATTTGAATGGACAGGATAAAGCCCAGCGCAAAACACAAAATCAAAATAAAGCTTCCGGAATAGCAGCTGTTTCTTAGAAGAACCGAATTTTCGGAAAGAATCTCATCCTCATCCGCAGTGATTACCACAACATAATCCATATTCTCCCCAACATAATAGGCCGCATACTTCATTGTATTTTCAAATTTATATGTAATCACATCCGTCTCAGGTCTGCGTCCACCGGAAATTTCGCCAAGTATCTGCCTGACCGCATCATTTTCAACAGGTTCTCCTATTTTACTCTCTGTCGGATGGTAGAGCATTGTGCTGTCAGAAGCTACTACGTAAGCATAGCTGGCTCCCATATCATGTATCGTAATATCCCCTACCACATCCTTCAAATTATCTATGCTAAGGGCATCCTCTGCACCAACATATGTCATCTCTTTATCAATATTTACACCGGCAACAAGCACCATATCCTTCATATAGCTCCTAATCAGCTCTATCTGGTTTTCTTCGGCTAAAGGAATAACCGTCCATAAGCATAAAACCGTTGAAATCAGCACCGATATGAAAACAAGCAGTGTAATTTTGGTCTTTATAGAATTAAAAAAAGACACTTTATTTTTTTTCATATAAATCCTCCGTTCTCTACAGCATAACAAAACGCCCACATACTTTGCGCGTCAGTCTATTCTTCCTCCTAAGTTCCGCTACATTTTATTATTCTTTCACAATTTTTCTAATTAGGTGTTTTCGTCAGGTATTTTACCTATTAATTTCTCCAAAATAGAATCTGTTTTTTGATAAATAACTTCCGGCTTTTCATTCGTATAAAAAACTCCGTTTTCGTAAAGGATCTTTCCTCCCACCATGGTCATAACTACATTTTGCTTACTGCCGCTATACACCAGGTTCTTGGGAATATTATTTTGCGGCCTCATATTAGGCTGGTTTAAATCAATCATAATCATATCCGCCAGTTTTCCTGCCTCAAGCACATCCGCATCTTTAAGCCCCATAGCCTTTGCTCCGTTTACCGTAGCCATTTTAAGGACCTCCAGAGCATCCACAGCAGAAGCGTCCTTTTCTCTTAGTTTGGCCAGTCCGATTACAAGAAACATTTCCCTGAACATGTCAAGACAGTTGTTGCTTGCAGGTCCATCCGTTCCAATCGCCACTTTGACTCCTGCTTTCAAAAAATCTGTGACAGGCGCAATGCCGCTTGCAAGCTTTGTGTTGGAACCGGGATTCGTGACAGCATATAATCCCTTGCGGCTCATGATTTCAATATCCTCCGGCGTCATGTGGACACAGTGGTATCCGCCTCCGCCATAGTCAAACATTCCCAGCCCATCCAGAAAAGCCATAGGCGTCATCCCATAGCGCTTACGGCACCCTGCCACCTCATTTTCGGTTTCCGCCAGATGGGTAAATACAGGCGCTTTGTATTTATGGGCAAGCCCTGCTATTTGCTCAAGTAAACTTTTTGAGCAGGTATATTCCGCATGAAATCCCAGCATGTAGGATTGCAGAGGGCTTTTGTGATTGAGCGTTTGGTACATTTCCTCCACCATTTCGGGAGACTGGCTGAAATTATTGACCGCTCCCACCTGCACGCACCGCATTCCCATATTGTCAAAGGCCTCTCCAATAGACTTTGGCGTAAGGTACATGTCAAACACTGCAGTGATTCCGCTGGTAAGATATTCCAAAACAGCCAGTCTGGACAGTTCGTAAATATCTTCGGCAGTCATTTTTGCTTCTATGGGGAAAATTTTATGGTTCAGCCATTCGTCCAGCGGAAGGTCGTCCGCAAAAGAACGAAGCAGCGTCATACCAGAGTGGGTATGCGCATTTTTAAAACCAGGCATAAGGAGATTTTTCTTACAATCAATTTCTTTATCCCATATGATACACTTCCCAGGCATTTCAGCATAAATATCATCAGGAATCTCACCCTTCCCTACATAAAGAATCCTGTCTCCCCGCACCCATATTTCACCTTCGAAAATTCCCTCACCCTCACACATGGTAAGAATTTTAGCGTTATATAATCTTATATTCACTTGCCTTTCTCCTATCTTCGGCTTCTTGCCGGGCTGTTCTTCATCCGCCCACTTTAAATCCCTGCTGCTCCTTAATATAAATTTTCCGGTCCAAAGCTTTCTGGAAGCAATTCTTTTAAATGATAGATTTTGTAATCTGTCTCACTTTTCGCAACGATTACAAAGAAACTGTCAGGATCAGAAAATTCACGCAGTACCTGTCTGCATACGCCGCATGGAAAGGCATATTGGCTTATCACTTCCCCTTTAGGACTTCCTACCACTGCAATTGCTTTAAATCCGCGCCGCCCTTCACTGACAGCCTTACTGACGGCAGTTCTCTCCGCGCAAATAGAAGGCGTATAGGCAGCGTTTTCTATATTACAGCCGGTATAAATCCGCAGCTCATTGGTTAGTACTGCCGCTCCTACCATGTAGTTTGAATAAGGAGCATAGGCCTTTTTTCTGGCATCAATCGCTGAGCGTATCAGCTCCGATACCGGTATCTCCTCTATCCCTGCCAATGGTTTTTTTCCTGTTTCCATCCAAAAGCTCCTTTCATAAAATATATGGCTCTTTTTTATTCCCGCGAGCAACGGGCCAAGCAGACGTGCCTGCTCTTTTATTACAATAAACTCTCTTGCGCTGCGTGCTGGCGCTTATTGGCATAAAAACAGCACGCACAGCCAGTCAGCCTATTTTTCCCGCCGGCAATGGGGCAAACGGATGCGAAACATCCTGGTAAGCATATGCTCAAAAAGCCGCAATCGACTCCGTAATAAGCTGTTTAAACAGTGGGGCCGCTTTATTAGAAGCTTCCTGCACCTCATCATGAGTAAGCGGCTGGTCCGTCATACCGGCAGCTAAATTTGCGACACAGGAAATTCCACAGATTTTCATTCCCATATGATTGGCAGCGATTGCCTCCACTACGGTGCTCATTCCCACAGCATCGGCGCCAAGGCTGCGCAGCATATGGATTTCCGCAGGCGACTCAAAAGACGGGCCTGTAAGCTGTACATAAATTCCTTCCTTCAAAGGAATATTACATTCCTTTGCCTTTTCTCTGATTATGTTCGAAAGCGCTGGGTCGTAGATTTTACTCATATCCGGGAAACGACACCCTAATTCATCTATGTTTGCTCCAATCAAAGGATTCGGCGCAAAGCATGAAATATGATCTTTGATCAGCATAAAACTTCCCGCTGTAAAATCAGGATTGATGCCTCCTGAAGCATTGGTTAAAAATAAAATCTCAGCCCCCATCTTTTTCATAAGACGTGTGGGCAGCACTACATCTGTTATGGGATATCCTTCATAATAGTGGACTCTCCCTTTCATACATACAACAGGCACCCCTTTTACATAACCAAAAATAAACTTTCCTTCATGACCTGGAACCGTGGAAACAGGAAAATCTGCAATTTCACTGTAATCAATCTCTGCTTTTACATCCATGGTATCTGCATAAGTACCCAGCCCTGAGCCAAGAACAAGCGCCACCTTAGGTTGAAAAGGAAATCTGTCCTTTATGCTTTCATAGCATTTCTCAATCTTTTCATAAACCTGATTCATATGACCCTCCAAACAATTTATTTTTAGACAAAACTTTACTCCATAATATTACCATAAAAATAACCGGTCTGCAATCAAACAATCAGCGGGAATATTTTTTCATTATAATAAAAGAATGCCTGCGCAAAATGCGAAAGCATTCTTTTTTGTGGTTTATATAATGATGCAGACCATTCCACCATTAGAATCATTGACTATCTTCTGCATGGTTTCCTGGAGCTTTAACTGGCTTTCGTCCCCTATCATGGTAAGCTTGCTGGTTATGCCATCGTTTACAAGCTGTTCCACGGATTTGCCGAAAATGTTTGTCTCCCAGATGCCGGCTTCGCTTTGGCTGGAATCGGAAATAAAGCGAATCAGGTCCTGAGCCTGTTCTTCCGATCCTACAATGGGTGAGATTTCTGTCTCAATATTGGCACGGATCATATGTATGCTGGGACTTACCGCACGGATTTTCACACCAAATTTGTTTCCATGCCTTGTCACCTCCGGCTTATCAAGTTTGATCTCGCTGCGTTCAGGCGTTACCACACCGTATCCTTTTTGTCTGACGGAGTCAACAGCATGTAAAACCTTCACGTACTCCCGTTTCATTTTAGCCATTTCTTTTAAGACGGACAATAAATGATATTCATTGTCTATGGTTTCTCCCACCATATCGCTGAGCATCTCATAATAATAGGCATCGTCCACATCCAGCCATACCCTGATGCAGCCGTCCGCCATGTCAATGCTGTCCATCTTGCACTTTTTGATAAAAGGTCCTTCTAAGGTAATCGGGTCGTTTTTTACATCCCTGATGCAGTTGTATTTTGACATGATTTCTTTTACACGCTCAATCAAATCCACCTTCATTTTATGGTTGGGAGGCAGCATTTCAACCCACTTGGGCATATAGAATTCAATCATGGTAAGCGGAAATTCATAAAGGATGTTCTCTAAAATCTGATGAATGTCTTCTTTCTTTAACTGCTCACAGTTAACAGGCATTACCGACACGCTGTACTTATTTGCAATTTCCTCCGCTAGCTTTATGGCATCTTCACTGTAGGGCTTTGCCGTGTTAAGAAGCACTACGAAGGGCTTTTTCAGTTTTTTCAGTTCTTTGATCGTGCGCTCCTGGGCAGCTTCGTAATTTTCCTTTGGAATATCCCCAAAGCTGCCATCGCAGGTAATCACGATTCCAATGGTTGAATGATCATTGATAACCTTCCTGGTTCCAATTTCCGCCGCCTGTGTAAAAGGAATTTCTTCTGTAAACCAGGGGGTTTTCACCATCCTCTCCGCTTCGTCTTCCATATGGCCGGTAGCGCCATCCACCATATATCCCACGCAGTCTATCAGTCGTACTCTGGCCTCTATCCCCTCCCCAAAGGACAATTTTGCCGCCTCCTTGGGAATAAACTTGGGTTCTGTGGTGGTGATGGTCTTTCCGCCGGCACTTTGAGGAAGTTCGTCTACTACACGCTCTTTTTCATAGGATTCCGTCATATTGGGAAGAACCATCAAATCCATAAATCTTTTAATAAAAGTAGATTTGCCGGTTCTGACCGGTCCCACAACGCCTATGTAAATTTCTCCGCCGCATCTTAATTGGATGTCATTGTATAGGTCATACTCTTTTTTTACATTTAAGTCCATAAACTCCTCCATGCTGCCAACACCCCACAGTCAAAGGCGTTGGCCTACCCCTTCCATATTTAATTAAATGTATGTAAAGTCGGAGAAATTTATTCATATTTATAAAATCCGTAGCATCCGCCTTTGTCCAAGCTGTCATCAAATCCGCCTTCAGAGATTCGAGGCTAAATTATCACCATCCGAAATGCTTCATCTGAAAAACGGTTTAAAATTTGTAAAGAAGGCCCGCATTATCCCGAAGCCATTTTTTATACTGGCTGTAAAAAGGACAATGTTGTTCCACCAGCCGCCAGAAATTCGCCGAATGGTCCATGTACACAAGATGGCACAGCTCATGGATAATCACATAATCGCAGACCGGTTCCGGCGCCATTAAAATGCGCCAGTTAAAATTCAAATTTCCTTTACTGCTGCAGCTCCCCCAGCGGCTCTTTTGATCTTTAATGTGAATGTCTTTAAAGCTCACTCCTATATTTTCCGCAAACTCCTGGGCTTTTTCCTTAAAAACAGAAAGAGCTTCTTTTCTGTACCATTTTTCCAGCTGCTCCTGCTTATAAGCATAGTCTGCCTCATAAGGAACCGTCATAATCAGATGACCGCACACGTTCTTTATCCTTGCCCGGCTTCTTTCTTCTCTTACAACGGTCAAAACTCTCTTTTCTCCCAAATAATACAGTTCATCACCGTTTTCAAGCCGTAAGCGATTAGCCGCTTCTTTTTCTCTTGCATTTTGAAGCCGCACAGATGTTGTCAGGATCCACTCCCGCTTGGATTCCACAAATTTGTCTATTTCATATCTTTCCACCCATAAAGGCGCCTTCACAACAAGATTGCCATCCCTGTCAAAAGAGATGGCAATAGACTTTCTTTTACTTCTCAGCAATTGATACTGCAATTGAAACCTCCCTATTTCCAACTGCCCCTAAAATTGTCATCTATCCAAACCCACGGAAATCAATTTTCAAAAACGCCGTGTGCTGGCAAAGCAAAAACACCTTTGAAAATTGATTTCCATGCTCCAAACCATTACAAGTTTACAGCTTAGTTGCATATTCTGACAATATCCGTCCACCCCAAGGCTTTACATTTGCTGCAAAGTCCGAGAGAACACATTCCATGGGAACATGTTCCGGAGAGGAACGGTTAAATGGGGCCGAGAGGAAATTTTTTAACTATTTCAAAATAAGCTTGCGAAAGTTCTTTTTTCCTCTTTTTACAATCACGCCCTCACCTGCAAAGGCATCCTTGCCGAAAGCAGCTTTCACATCTGTAATTTTATCGTTTCCAAAGGTTACGCCGCCCTGCTCAATGGCGCGTCTTCCCTCCGAACGGCTCTGCACCAGACCAGCCTTGCACAAAACGGAAATCAGGTCAATCATCCCTTCCGTAAAATCTTCCTCTTTCAGCTCCGTGGTAGGCATATCCGCCGCTACCCCTGCGCCAAACAGCGCTCTTGCGCTTTCCTGGGCTCTTGAAGCTTCTTCTTCCCCATGAACCAGCTTAGTAAGCTCAAAAGCCAGGATTTCTTTTGCCTGATTTAACTGGCTGCCTTCCCATTTATCCATCTCGTCAATTTCTTCCACCGGTAAAAAGGTCAGCATCCGCATGCATCTGAGCACATCCGCATCCGCCACATTTCTCCAGTACTGGTAAAACTCAAAAGGACTGGTCTTGTTGGGGTCAAGCCATACGGCCCCCTTTTGTGTCTTGCCCATTTTCTTTCCTTCCGAATTCAGCAGAAGGGTAATGGTCATTGCGTAGGCATCTTTCCCAAGCTTTCTCCGAATCAGCTCTGTGCCGCCTAACATATTGCTCCACTGGTCGTCCCCGCCAAACTGCATGTTACAGCCGTAGCGCTGAAACAACTCATAAAAATCATAGCTCTGCATAATCATGTAGTTAAATTCCAAAAAGCTTAAGCCCTTCTCCATCCTCTGCTTGTAGCACTCTGCACTGAGCATTCTGTTGACCGAAAAATGAGGCCCCACGTCCCTTAGAAATTCAATATAATTTAAATCAAGAAGCCACTGTGCATTGTTCACCATCAGAGCCTTTCCCTCGGAAAAGTCAATGAAACGGCTCATCTGCTTTTTAAAGCACTCACAGTTATGGTCAATCATTTCCTTTGTCATCATGCTGCGCATATCGCTTCTGCCGGACGGGTCGCCAACCATGCCGGTGCCTCCGCCAATCAGTGCAATGGGCTTATTTCCCGCCATCTGCAGCCGCTTCATCAGGCAAAGCGCCATGAAATGTCCCACATGCAGAGAATCCGCCGTAGGGTCAAATCCAATATAAAAGGTAGCTTTTCCATTGTTGATCAGCTCCTTTATCTCCTCCTCATCCGTAAGCTGCGCCAAAAGTCCTCTGGCTTTTAATTCATCAAAAATCGTCATTTTTTACTTCCTCCCTATATCACGTTCTTACACTTCCAGGCATGTTGCTTCTCGGCACAAACATTGTGCGAAGAATGACCGTCAGGGCATTCTTCTAAGTGTGAAGATGTTTGCTTGCAAACCTTAAAAGTTCTTAGCCTGCATTTTTTGCGGGCTTAGAACTTTTCTTCACACTAATCCCCATGCATATCGTAAGCCTGCTTGCGATACTGCTTAAATAGAAGATTGATAAAATCAGCCGCCAGGATGATTTTTCAATCTAACCTCCATGATTCCGCTCTGCGGAATCTCAATCTGTGCGGAGAATGCCCGTCTTTTGGGCATTCTCTGGCGTGAGACTTAGAACTTCTTAGCGAAGCGTCCTATGGCGCGAGCTTTAGAAGTTCTTCTCACGCTATTTATTTAACATAAGCTTTATCATAGCCTGGTTTAAGCCGTCCACCGTCAGCTTATACATGGGAAACAAACCCTTGATTGCCGTCTCCGCCTCACGCCAGGGCGCATGGCCCGGCGCCATTTTAGGATTCAGCCACACCACCTTTTTATAGTGGCGCTTTAGGAGCTGTAACCATTCCCAGCCGGCAAGCCCGCCGTTTGGACCTCTGTAGTTCCCGCTTTCGGAGTAAAGCTCCTCCGGCGCCATGGCGGCATCTCCCACCACAATCACCTTATAATCACTATCCAGGTTGCGGAACATCCATTCCGTGTCAATCCAGTCTCCATTTTCACATTCCGGCGTTTTATAAAGCTTGGAATAAATACAGTTGTGAAAATAATAGGTTTTTACATCTTTATAGTGGTTGGATTTATGCACCGCCTGGAACAGCTCATTCAGCAGGGCACTAAAAGGAATCATGGTTCCTCCCGAATCCATTAAAAGCAGGAGCTTTACCGCATTTTTGCGTGGTTTATCCATGACAATCTGTAAATAGCCGCCGTTGTTGCAGGTTTTATCAATGGTGCCGTCTATGTCCAATTCCGTTTTCGGGATATCCAGTCTTGATGAAAACTGGCGCAGTTTCCTGAAGGCTAACTGAAACTGGCGGTTGTCAAGCATCCTGTCATCCCTGAAATCCCTGTACTTGCGGGCGCCTATTACCTGGAATGCGCTTTGATATCCTGTGGTGCCTCCCACTCTGATTCCACCCATAAAACCGCCCATATTTCCAAAGGCAGTCTTACCCATACTGCCAATCCAGAAGCTCCCTCCGTTGTGCTCGCTATCCTGGTCCCGCAGCCTTTCTTTAAATTTGGCCTCTACCTCATCTTTATCTATAAACTGAATACCGTCCTGCTCGTTCATACGGTAACGTTCTTCTTCATCTACCATATCAATCAACTCGGATTTATCCAGCCACTTCATCATATTTTTCGAGATTTCATTCTCCGACATGATTCCCTTAAAGGTTTCCTCAAAAGCCATATCAAATTTATCAAAATCCGTTTCGCTTTTGACCAGAATCATTCTTGCCAGATAATAAAATTCCGTCAGACTGCTGTTGCAAAGCCCTTTGTCCAATGCCTCCTGCAAAGTCAGCCATTCGCTCAAAGTGATTGCAAGGCCTTTTGCTTTACAGGTATAAAAAAAAGTTGAAAACATTTTCGTCTCCCATACTGACACCGGCCATAAAACGCCGGTATGAATTTGTTACGCTCCCTCTATGATTCCGCTCTGCGAAATCACAAATCCAAACGAAGATTGCTGCCTAATCCAGTTTCGTCCGCACAGTCTCAAGGTCTTCATCCTTTTTCACAACCACCCCTACAAAAGGCAGTTTTGCCCGTATATCCTCCGCTGGTATCCCGCCAATCTGCAAGGCATTGATCCAGTCGATCAGTTCCGAAGTGCTGGGTTTTTTACGAATGTCCCTGAGACTTCTAATCTGGTAGAATACGTCCATAGCATTCTTTAAAAGCTTGTCCTCCACATTCGGATAGTGGGTTCTTACAATCTCCTCCATCAAGACTTCATCCGGGAAGTCTATGTAATGGAAAATACATCTCCTTAAGAAAGCGTCCGGAAGTTCCTTTTCCGCATTGGAAGTAATAATTACAATAGGCCGCTGCTTTGCCTTGACGGTGCGCTTGGTCTCATAAATATAAAACTCCATCTGGTCAAGCTCCCACAAAAGGTCATTGGGAAATTCCAAATCGGCCTTGTCAATTTCATCAATCAGCAAAATAACCTGTTCATCCGACTCAAAGGCTTCTCCTAATTTTCCCAATTTAATATAATGGGCAATGTCATCCACTCCTGCCTCTCCAAACTGTCCGTCATACAGTCTCTGTATGGTATCATACATGTAAAGACCGTCCTGGGCTTTTGTAGTTGACTTGATATTCCAGATAATCAGCTTTTTACCAAGAGAATTAGCAACCGCCTGTGCCAGCATGGTCTTTCCGGTTCCCGGTTCCCCCTTGATCAGAAGTGGTTTTTGCAGGGCAATCGCCACGTTCACGCTTGCCATAAGCTGTTCAGACGCCACATAATCATTTGTGCTAATAAATTGTTCGCTCATCCTAACCTCATTTCTGCACCCTCGTGCTCTTTACTTATGCCGTTTTATTATAGTCGGCTGCCTTAATCACATTTCCTAAAGACGTTTTTCATAGGCTGGCCCGAAGCAAGCCTAAAGCGTGCAGATGGCCAATCTATCAAAAGTGGTTTACGGCCATCCGGTCAATTTTTGAAATGACCTATTCTTCTCACCATGGAATTTCTACACTATTTTGATATAACTGCCTTAAGTCAATATTTTCCACCTTTTTATCACGGAGCATCAGCTCGCTCACCGCCTGTGCTGCCGGCATGCCTTCAAATAAGATCTTATTTACCTGCTCTATAATAGGGACATTCACCTGGTATTTCTGCGCCAGGGCATAACCTGCCTTAGCGGAATATACGCCTTCCACCACCATTTTTACCTGATTCATGGCTTCTTCCATGGTGGCCCCCTTTCCAATCAAAATACCGGCTTTCCGGTTTCTGGAATGCATGGAGGCGCAGGTAACAATCAAATCCCCAATTCCTGTCAGACCATAAAAGGTTTCGATCCTTCCTCCCATGCTGATGCCAAGCCTTGCAATCTCAGCAATACCTCTTGTGATAAGCGCAGCTTTCGTGTTATCTCCATACCCTAAACCGTCCGCCATGCCTGCCGCTAAGGCCACTACATTTTTCAGTGCCGCGCCTAACTCAATCCCCAGCACATCCGAGCTGGTATACACCCGGAATACCTGACTCATAAACAGGCCTTGCATATATTCGGCGGTGTCCTTCCTTTTAGCCCCTACTACAATTGTGGTGGGAATCCCCTTTCCTACCTCCTCCGCGTGGGATGGGCCTGAAAGTACCACTACATCCGCCTGTGGAATCTCCTGTTCAATAATTTCGGACAGCGTCATAAGGGTGGAATCCTCAATTCCTTTGGCCACGTTAACGATTTTTTGCCCCTCTTTGATTAAGGGCGCCATTTTACCCGCCGTGCTTCTGGTAAAAGGGGAAGGTACTGCAAGCACAAGCACATCCTTATCCGCAGCAACGCTTTCTAAATCTGTGGTAAATTCCATCTCCTTTGGGAGAATCACGCCGGGCAGCTTATCCTTATGCTCATGGCAGTTTTTTAACATGCTCACTTCATCTTCCATAATGGACCATACCGTTACCTGATTACCATTGTTATGCAGAAGCCAGGCCAGCGCACATCCCCAGCTGCCTGCTCCAATTATACCTATTTTTGCCATTTTAATCCCCATTCCTGATGGTAACCGCAACGTACTTTAAATAACGTAGGGTTATCGCCAAACATAAATCCACACAAATTTTTATTTTTCAAATTGCTCGCTTTTTTTCGTCAGGAAAGTCTTTTTTTCCTGCCCTGCCAGCAATCGCTTGATATTCTCCCGGTGCTTATAATAAGCCAGTATGGTAAGAAACGCCGTGAGTACATACATCTCTGTCAGCACTGCCTGGGAAGATCCAAACATACCAAGCTGGCCTACCACTACCATCTCAATCATAAGCCCGGCATAAACCAGCAATGACCCTAAAGAAACATAGTGGGTTATGAAAAATACACTGAAAAAAATAAGAACCCCCATAGGCAGAAAAGCCGGATGGAAGGACAAAATAAGTCCGGCCGTTGCCGCAATTCCCTTACCTCCTTTAAATTTCAGGTAGAAAGGAAAATTATGCCCTAAAATAGCGCCGCAAGCCGCATACAGCTTTAAAAGATAAACTTCATTCGGATGAGAAAAACCAAAAAGCATACCGCTTACCACAATCGCCAAAATGCATTTTAAAATGTCCCCCACAAGAACAATCAAACCTGCCTTCGTGCCGAATACCCGAAGGGTATTGGTGGTTCCCGCATTTCCGCTGCCATGCTCCCTGATATCGATCCCATGCATTTTCCCATAGATAAATGCAGTCTGAAACATACCAAACACATAACCAATGATCAAACAAATCAATCGTTCCATCCTATTTCTTTTCCCTCCTTTCCCTGATCAAAAACCTAAGAGGCGTTCCCCTGAAGCCAAATGCCTCCCGTATTTTATTTTCTATATATCTGGTGTAAGAAAAATGCATCAGCTCTTTGTCATTGACGAAAATCACAAAAGTGGGCGGCTTCACCCCTACCTGGGTGATGTAATAAAGCCGCAGCCGTTTCCCCTTATCTGAAGGAGGCTGTTGAAGGGCCACCGCCTCGCTCATAATCTCATTGAGCACACCTGTTGATATCCGCATGGAATGGTTTTCGCTGATTACATCAATCAGATCATAAAGCTTGGGAAGTCTCTGTCCTGTAAGCGCCGAGATAAAGGTGATTTCCGCATAAGGCATGTAAGATAAAATTTCCCGCACCCTTGCCGTGTACTGATTCACCGTCTTGTTATTCTTTTCGATGGCGTCCCATTTATTTACCGCAATGATCACCGCTTTTCCCCGGTCGTGGGCAATACCTGCAATCTTGGCGTCCTGTTCTGTCACACCTTCCACCGCATCAATCACTAAAATCACAATGTCCGAGCGTTCAATGGCCCCCACTGTCCGGACGATCATGAAGTGCTCTAATTCCTCTTTTATCTTATTTTTGCGCCGAAGTCCTGCCGTGTCAATAAAAATATATTCTTTTCCGTTATGAACGACCGGCGTATCCACGGCATCCCTGGTAGTTCCCGCTATATCGGAAACAATCAGGCGGTTTTCCCCAATCAGCTTATTGATCAGTGAAGATTTACCTACATTGGGTTTACCCACAATGGCAATTCGTGTCCGCGTATCTTCCTCATCCGCGCCTTCACTATCCTCAAAATAGTCTACCACCACATCTAACATATCCCCGATTCCAAGTCTGCCAGAGGCGGAAATCGGATGGGGGTCTCCTATTCCAAGGTTATAAAATTCGTAAGTATCCGCCATATACTTATCAAAGTTGTCCACTTTATTTACAACAAGTATAACCGGCTTATGGGAGCGGCGCAGCATATCCGCCACCTTGGAATCCGCGTCCACCATCCCCTGCTTTACATCTACCATAAAAATAATAACATCCGCCGTATCTATGGCAATCTGCGCCTGTTCCCGCATTTGGGATAAAATGATATCACGGCTCTCCGGTTCGATTCCTCCTGTATCAATCAGGGTAAAAGCCTTATCAAGCCATGTCACATCCGCATAAATCCTGTCCCTGGTGATGCCCGGCGTATCCTTTACAATGGAAATCCGCTGTTTTGCCAGCGCATTAAACAGTGTTGATTTCCCCACATTAGGCCGCCCTACAATCGCCACAATGGGTTTTTTATTTTCAGCCATTTAAACTAACCGTATCCTTTCCTTGACTCGCTTCAAATATCTGGTTTCCTTACTGCGCTTCTTATCCGAGTAAGAGACACAAATTCAAACCTGCGCAAAAGCTAAACAATTCCTAAAACTGCATTTACGAAGTCATATCCGCTTGATTTTACAATATCTATTTTTACTTGTAAAGCTTTTTCCATATCCATGACCGTCACATCATCCAAAAAAACCTCCTCACCGCTTCTTAGCATATTCTGGGGAAGCAACAGCCTTTCTCCCAATTTTTTCCCTTGAAGCTGGGCAATCATATCCTGCCCTGTCAAAAGACCGGCAACCGTAATTTCTTCTCCGAAAAAGTAATTTACAATTTCATAAACGTAAATCCTTACCCCCGGCACAAGTGCCATCATCTTATCAGACATCTCCGCAATATAAGGATATGCAAGCTTACCGGTAGCTACAGACACATCCCTAACGGCAACTCCATCTGCACTTGCAGGCGCAGCGGATTCCATCTTCTCTTTCAGGCAAAGCTTTTCTTTTACATCCTTCAAAGCTTCTTCAAATTCATCCAGCAACAACCGCAACATGCCAACTCCGTTTTCCAGCTGCAGATATCCATCGTAGTTTTCCTTCCCCGGCAGCGCTCTGTTTGCAAGAATATACCACTCGTCACTGGCATGAACAAAATGCAGTCCATATTTTTCATAAAAGCCTTCCTGAAATAAATGAATCGTCTCTAAAACCTCCCCGGCATCCTTTGCCGTAAATGTCTCAAGGGGATACAACCCTTCCCTGTACTTGGTCAGTCCGGCCGGTACCACAGACACGCTTTCGAGCACCGGAATATACTCTGAAAGCTTCCGAATGCTAAATTTAAGTTCCTCGCCGTCATTAACTCCCTTACACAGGACAATCTGCCCATTCATAGTAATTCCGGCCTCATATAGCTTATCCACTTTCTTCAAAGCCTCTCCCGCAAACCGATTATGCAGCATCTGACAGCGCAGCTGCGGATTCATAGTCTGAAAAGAAATATTAATAGGCGAAAGACGATACCTTATCACACGCTCTATATCGTAATCTGACATATTCGTAAGTGTAACATAATTCCCCTGCAGAAAAGAAAGTCTCGAATCATCATCTTTAAAATAAAGAGTCTCCCTCATCCCTTTTGGCATCTGGTCAATAAAGCAAAAAATACATTTGTTACTACAGGAGCGATAGTCATCCATAAGACCCTTTTCAAAAACCATGCCAAGGTCTTCATCCTCATCCTTCTCAATCTCTAGCTCCCACTGCTCCCCATTTGCCTTTTCTATCAGCAATGTAATAAAATCATTTTCCACATAAAATTGGTAATCAAAAATATCCCTTATTTCTTCCCCATCAATGGCCAGAAGCCGGTCCCCAGGCACAATTTCCAATTCACTGGCAATACTGCCATCTAACACTTCCATAATCCTATGTCCCTTAGCCCATTGCTTGTTCATTGCATCCTCCCAGCTAATATTGAAAAAATCGCAAATCCTCTCTGCCCAATTTATACGTTATCACGGACCATACAGTCATGCAGCAAGCGCAAAATCCTGGGCCAAACTGTTATTCTTTACTTTTCATTTTACTAGAAATTTCTTGACGTGTCACTATCATAATGTTATAAATTAATTGGTGGATAAATTTATTCCCTTGCTATCTAAGGCGAGATTTTGGCTTTATTTACTTAACGGAGGTCACCATGCCTAATTTACATGAACTAGAAACGGCAATGCCAGTTGCTCCTTTAAAATTACTTGTCCTGGATTCTGCCACAAGGCTTGGAAACAGCGTCAACAATCACCTGATTAATTTCAGAAAAAGTGTGAAAAATATAGCAAAAAACGACCCGGCTTTCAAAAGCTATGTATCTGATAATTTTATCATGGATAGTACATGCCACCGCTTCAATACCGGAGAAGGTAAGGCAGTTATTTCTGAATCCGTCAGGGGTAAAGATTTGTTTATTCTTGTGGATGTCTGTAATCATAGCGTTTCTTACACCATGAACGGTTATACCAACTATAAATCTCCCGATGATCATTATCAGGATTTAAAAAGAGTTATCGCGGCGGTTAATGGCAAAGCTCACCGTATCAATATCATCATGCCCTTTTTGTATGAAGGCCGCCAGCATAAACGAAGCGGACGTGAATCTCTTGACTGTGCTTATGCGATAGAAGAACTTAACAACATGGGAGTCAGCAATCTAATCACCTTTGATGCCCATGACCCAAGAGTCCAAAATGCGGAGCCATTACATGGATTCGACAATTTTACTCCGCCCTATCAGTTTATCCGGGCACTGCTTGCCACGGAAGATAACCTTCTGATTGACAAAGACAACCTGATTGTAATAAGTCCTGACGAGGGTGCCTTAGACCGTGCCGTATATTTTGCCAATGTGCTTGGAGTTGATGTAGGTATGTTTTACAAACGCCGCGACTATTCCACAATTGTAAATGGTAAAAATCCGATTATTGCCCATGAATTTTTGGGGGATAACATAGACGGCAAGGATGTTATTATTATTGATGATATGATTGCTTCCGGCGGCAGTATGATCGATACCGCCAAACAGCTGAAATTCATGAATGCCAAACGTGTTTACATATGTTGTACCTTCGGTCTTTTTACGGAAGGTCTTAAGCGGTTTGATGAAGCTTATGAAAAATGTTATTTCGACAAGGTTGTAACCACAAACCTAACATACCAAAATCCTGAGCTCATATCCCGTCCTTATTATGTTGAAGCCGATATGAGTAAGTTTTTGGCTTCTATCATCGATTTTATGAATCATGATTCTTCTATGGCCAATGTTTATACGCCTACGGACAAAATACAACGTTTTCTTGCAAAATATAACAATCGGGAAAACCCTTATACCCTGGGCGATTAGCCTCCAAAGCGTAATGTTTCCTGCTCAGCTGATTTATTGCAGCACAATAGCTTTATGCTTTCATAACAAACGCTGTCATGCTTTGCATGACAGCGTTATTTCTAATCAAATTCTATTTTTCTATTAACGGGAAGGTCAAATTAATTTTAAACAGATCGCCATCCATCACAATCTCAAATTTCCCGTTTTGGGCTTCTGTCAGATTCTTTGCAATAGACAGTCCCAGACCGCTTCCTTCGGTTGTTCTGGATTCATCTCCGCGGATAAATCGTTCTGCCAGTTCTTCCGGATTTACCTTGAGAGGCTGAGCCGATATATTTTTCAGAGAAACAATTACCTGCTTTCCTCCATTATCACTCTGCAGCAATTTCATATCAACATAAACCCGTGTACCACTTAACGCATATTTAAATATATTATTAAACAAATTTTCAATCACACGCCAGATACGTCTGCTGTCCGCCTCAATGTATACGCTGCTTTTTGGCGCCTTAAATATCAGATATAAAGATTTTTCCTCAAATTTTTCTGAAAATTCTCCAATGGTCTGATTAAGGAGTTCCACTAGATTAATCTTTTCCCACTGCAGCACAATATTTCCCGAAGATATTTTGGATGCCTCCACCAAGTCGTCTGTCAGCTGCTTTAGCCGCTGGGATTTGGTGTCTAATACCTCCACATACTCTTTTATTTTAGTCTCCTGAATGTTTTCCCTTTTAATTAAATCCACATAATTAATAATGGAAGTTAAAGGCGTTTTTATATCATGGGAGACGTTGGTAATCAAATCCGCCTTAAGACGTTCATCCTTCATACTAGTTTCCACCGCAACCCTTACACTGTCTCCAATGCTGTTTACTGCCCGCGCAAGTACCAAATCCTCTCCATAGAGCCCTTCTTCTTTCACCTGATGGGCAAGATTTCCTTCCCGGATCAGCTTAATCCCTTCTAATATTCTTTGTTTTCCAAGTGCCGATCGGTACATAATAAATCCTGCAGCCCCATCTATGGCAATCAATATCAAACTAACAACCCACAATGTGGCCATTCTTCTCTCCGCCCATGCATACCCTGCAAACATGGCGCCCCCTAAATTCACCGTAGCAAGCAGTCCTACAGGAACCCAAACTCTTAAAATAAGAGTCGAATGATCGCAGAAATATAATACCCATTTTTGAATCAGCATGATAATGTTTCTGACAAGACTGTCCCTCCAAAATGTCCCTGCTTTCATCCGCCTTACGAAGCTATAATAAAAGAATGAGAAAAATAGGCTCACGAAAAGCGCTGCCGCTCCCGCAATCATAATCATACTGCTATTGTCAATGTTTCCCCAAATTACCCTTATGATAGATACCGCTCCATAGCATAAAGCAATTGCAGCAGCTCCTGCCGCCAGAATCATGATTTCTGTGGGAATATAATCCTCCGGGTACAGTCCTATAACAATTTCACCGGTTTCTTTTTTGCGAACCCTTCCTTCCCTCATGGTAAGTATCACAAAAAGGACAAGATAGAAAAGGATACATGCCATGGCGCCTGCAACATACCGCCAAACATGAGGTACATAGTTATGAAATCCATCTCTTGCCTGATAAAAGCAATCCTGGGCAGCATACTCCGACCGTACCCCTATCATAATCTGAGTATCCTCCGGATAAGCATAATCATAACCGTTTAAAATATAGCGCAGAGTAGATTCCTCAATCAAAGTATCTGTCTCATACTGCATATTCTGTGGGTTATAATAGATGTATTTATTGCACTGTCCTCTTAACTCCTTTTCCAGATCGGAAGCATTTGTTGTTTTTGCTTTCACATTTGTGAAAATCTGAGTATTATCTCCCACGGTTCTTTTTATAATATACAATACATTTGTATTTCCGGAGTCATAAAGCTCTTTGTATTTTAAATATTCTTCATAATTGATATTCAAATCCTCGGCAGCTTTTTTCACATTACTGCAAAGCTCATAATATTCATCCCAGGAAGATACATAATTTTCTATGTTTTTTCCATCCACCGTGCGGTATCGGTTATGCAGGACAGAAGCATCCGTTCCATCCCTTTCCACCATGCCAGCTTCAAGCAGATTGCCGGATACATCCTCTATGCTGGTATTGGTTGAAAGATCAGCATTTAAGTAGCTCACCGTACCATGGTACCCTTCCAAATTAACCTTGGTCACCGTTCGGCTCCTGCTTAGAAACTGATCTACCTCCTCACCGTTCATATAAACATTTTCGTAGTTAAATCCGGCCTGAGCCCACTTAATTAAATCCTCCAAATAATAATGTGCGGTAATGTACTCCTGCTGTATGCCGTTATATCTTCCGGCAAAGGCTGTCACATCCACTTCCTTTTTGGCGTCAAATCTCGCATCCGTTTCCATCTGGCTTCTGATTGCACCGTAGCATATCAGATCAGAAGCACTGTTCCCTAAGAGCGTATTAAACACTTGAGAGTCCTCAAAATATCTTGGCTGCTGTTGTTCTAGCAGCCGAAAGGGCTTAGGTCCATTTTTTGTCTCCACTATAACATAAGAGCTAATAAACACTGTCACAATCTGGACAACAGCCGCTACCAGCAGAATATGTTGAAGACCATGGAAAAATACCAGCCTTCTTTTCTTCTTTCTGCGGCCTTCTTTTTTGTTTTTTGTTTCCTTTTTATTATCTTTGTTCTGTGTATTCTCCATATTTTGCGCTTTGACATTTTGTTCCTGTTCTTCTATGCTTTTTTCAATATCATTCTCCCCCATATAATTTTCCTGCATATTCTCCTGGCTTTCCCCCTGCTTTTTCTGATGCTCCATAAGAATCCTCCGTTCTTGCTTTCCCCACTCATTTCATCGTGAACACATATTTATCTGCAAAAACAGGAATTTATTTCTGTTTTCACAGTATCTTCCACTATTGTTTTTCTATCTTGTACCCTACTCCCCAGACAACCTTCAAATATCTTGGCTCCTTAGGATTAATCTCAATCTTTTCCCTGATATGCCTGATATGTACGGCCACCGTATTATCCGCACCAATGGCCTCCTCATTCCAGATATTTTCATAAATCTGATCGATTGAAAACACCTTTCCCTGATTCTTTACCAGCAAAAGAAGGATATTGTACTCAATTGGAGTCAATTTTACAATCTCACCATCTACCGTCACTTCCTTGGTATCATCATTGATACATAGTCCCCCTGCGTTAAAAAGCGCATTGTTTTCCACGTTCAAATTTCCAAGACGTGTGTATCTTCTCAAATTTGATTTGATTCTTGCTACCAGCTCTAAAGGATTGAAGGGCTTGGTCACATAATCATCCGCCCCGATATTCAGTCCCAGTATCTTATCGGTATCCTCTGATTTCGCGGAAAGAAAAATAATTGGAATACTGCTGTATTCTCTGATTTTTAAAGTGGCGTGGATTCCATCTAGCTTAGGCATCATAATGTCAATTACCAGAAGGTGAATGTTCTGTTCTTTTAACAGCTTAATCGCCTGTTCCCCATCATAAGCTTTATAAACCTGATACCCCTCCTGATTCAAGTAAATCTCAATGGCATCCACAATTTCCTTGTCGTCATCGCAAACTAAAATATTTGTCATTCTAACCTCCATGCTGCCGGCAGCCTAATCTAAATGTCCATAGATTGTCTTTACTTTACTGTAATAGTAAAACATAAAAAATTTAAGTGTTAGTAAGGAAAAAAGTTAAGACTTTCTTAATTCCACAATCTCCATACTACTGTGTTTTTTCCTTTTTTGCAATTACCTGCACACACTAAGGGCTTCACTGGACAATATTGCCAGCATGTGATACGATTATTACGCTTAAAATAGAACTTATATCATTATAAAAATCCTGTTTTTGAAAGGAGTTGCAAATGAAAATCATATTTGTCCGTCATGGTGAACCTGACTATACGCATGACACCCTGACTGAAAAAGGCTGGCGCGAAGCCAATCTTTTAGCAGAGCGCATCAGCAGATGGAAGGTAACCGCCTTTTACTGCTCTCCGTTAGGACGCGCTAAAGACACTGCCTCCTGTACCTTGGAAAAAATGAATCGCAAGGCCACTACTTTAGACTGGATGCAGGAATTTGCTTATGTCATTGATGATCCTGCTACCGGAAAGCACGGTGTTCCCTGGGATTTTATTCCGTCTTATTGGACCAATGATCCTCTTTTGCTAGATCCATTGCAATGGGTGAAATCGGATGTAATGAAGCAGAATCCTCAAATTGCCATTAAGTTTTCAGAAGTATGTAACAATTTTGACCATCTCTTATCCTCTTACGGTTACATACGCGAAAAAAAATATTATAAAGTTTTGGCAGCAGAAGGTACGGAAAAACGTTTTAGCAAGGCTACACCCCTTCCGGACAGCCCAGAATATTCCAAAGCCCTGGAAAAGGATGATAAGGAGCCTGTTATTGTTATTTTCTGCCATCTGGGCATTACTTGTGTGGTTCTCTCCCATCTGCTAAACATACCATTTCCATTGCTGGTTCATGGTTTTTTCCTGCCCACCACTTCCATCACAATTCTTTCCAGTGAAGAACGATGGGACGATGAAGTTTATTTCAGAGTACAGTCCATGGGGGATGTCCATCACCTTTTATCAAAAGGTGAACCCATATCTCCGGCAGGCTCTTTTGCAAATCCATTCCATCAATAAAACAAGGGACTCCTACGGAGTCCCTGTTATAATGAATTTTCTCAATTCTAATTTTCGGCCTCGGTGTCTGTCTCATCCAAGGTTTCCTCATCCGTATCTTCTGCCTGTGCCCCTTCCGTATCAGAATCTTCTTCTCCGGAGTTTTCTACACCAGCAGCAGAATCAGCATCTGTCTCTGTGCCTTCCTCATCTGCACGATCAGTTGCACTTTCCTCCGTACTGATTGTCAGATACTTCAGATTTCCTTTCACGTCCGTCACCTGATAGTTTTCTAACAGACCGTTGGTGTACTCGGAGACACTCTGGCTTGCCAGAGTATCTGCAATATTGGCATCATCTGCTTCATCATAATATCGATTTACAAATTCCACCACATAATACTGATGATAGGTTTCATCCGCCAAAACCGTAATATCCCCGGCTTTTCTGCTTTCATCATAAAGCCAATCCGACATAACCGCAGAAATACTGCTATAACTTCTTCCCTCGCTAAGACTGTATTCCGTATCAGGATCTTCATAATTTTCTTTGGTATTCTCAGAAGCATTTTCCAGACAAAGAGCTTCAAAGTCCTCGCCATCTTTACGGGCCTCCATCATTGCCTCTGCCTTTTCCTTAAGTTCATCCATGGCATTGCCGATATCTTCCTCGGAGGCATCCTCTGCCAGTTCTGTGTTGAAATTAAAGCTTCTGTAATCTACCTTGTCATAATTTTGTTTATTTTCTTCATAATATGACTTTATTTCTTCCTCAGAAGGTGCATTTTGGGCAAGTAAATCATCATGGTACGCGCTCACAAACAATCCCTCTTTTACAAAAGGCTCCATATTTTGCTTGGTGGCATATGTGCCAAAATTATTTTTGTAATACTCGCTGGCACTGGCACCTGCCGACTGTGCAGCAGTTTCAAATTCGCTTACAAAGCTTTCATAATCAGCAGATGTATCATAAGTAAATCCGGCCGCATTCGCATCGTCCAAAAGCGCCTTACTTTGCCTAATCTGTTCCACCGTCATTTCGTCAAACAAATCCTTCCAGGTTCTGTTTTCCGCGTATTGCTGCTGCGCATAATCACGAGATGTATCCAATCCCATATAAGGCAGGATGGATGCATATGCAGTTAAATAATTATTAACTGCCACATTGTAGTAATAGTCATACTCAAGCTGTGTCAGCTCGTGATCTCCCACTTTAACATAAGTTCCCCTAAGCGCCACATTCTTCCTCACAATCGGAACGGCAATTGAAACCACAATTGCTATCAGAACAACAACTCCAAGCATAACCCCTATGGTCTTCATCATTTTTTCCTGGCGCGCGTCTTTAAGCTTTTGCTGCCTTCTCGCCTCCATTTTACGGTCATATTTGGTCTGAACCTTCTGTTCAGGTTTTACTTCAGGCGTATTATTTTTAGCCATTTGTAAAAATCCTCCTCGCTTTTACTTACTTTTGATTAATGTAATTTACCAACCCCTCGGCCGCAATGATTTTCTGCATAAACGCGGGAAATGCCTGCCCTTTAAACTGGGTTCCCTTGGTCAGATTCTTAATGATACCGGAATCAAAATCCACTTCCACTTCATCCCCATTCTCAATGCCTTTAGACGCCTCCGGACATTCAATAATAGGGAGCCCGATATTAATCGCATTTCTGTAAAAAATCCTGGCAAATGTTTCTGCAATCACACAGCTGATTCCGACTGCCTTGATTGCAATAGGGGCATGCTCTCTAGAGGAACCGCAACCAAAATTTTTATCTGCTACAATAATGTCTCCGTGCTTCACATTATGAATAAAATTCTTGTCAATATCCTCCATGCAGTGGGCTGCTAACTCTGCTGGGTCAGATGAATTTAAATACCTTGCAGGAATGATTACATCCGTATCCACATTATCACCATATTTAAATACAATTCCTTTTGCTGCTTTCATATTTATAACCATGCTCCTTTCTCAACGTGCGAATTTGTGCCCTCAAGCACAAATTTGCGGTTGAAAGAATACAATTCTTTCAACCTTATACCTCCGCTTCTTCTCAACAAGGCGCTGAAATCTTTCCTGCGATAGCGCTTGCGGCTGCTACAGCAGGACTTGCGAGATAAATCTCAGAGTTCACATGTCCCATACGTCCCACAAAGTTCCGGTTTGTGGTAGAAACGCATCTCTCTCCTTCTGCCAGAATCCCCATATATCCTCCAAGGCAAGGTCCACAGGTAGGCGTGCTCACAATTGCGCCGGCTTCTATAAAGATTTTCAGAAGTCCTTCCTCCATAGCCTGCATATAAATAGCCTGTGTAGCAGGAATTACGATACAGCGCATTCCCTTTGCCACGTGATTTCCTTTTAACACCTTAGCCGCAATACGCATATCATCAATACGCCCATTGGTACAGGAACCGATTACCACCTGGTCAATCTTGATATCCTCGGTAATTTCATCTATGGTTTTTGTATTTTCAGGCAGATGTGGAAATGCAATTGTGGGGCGAAGGGTACTAAGGTCAATGGTATATTCTTCGTCATAAACAGCATCCTCATCTGCTTCATAAATCGTATATGCCTTCTTAGAATGCTCCTTCATATACGCAATTGCTAAATCATCCACCGGGAAGATACCATTCTTGCCGCCTGCTTCGATAGCCATATTAGCAATGGTAAAACGGTCATCCATTGTAAGATTCTGAATGCCATCTCCTACAAATTCCATGGATTTATACAAAGCGCCGTCAACGCCAATCATTCCAATGATGTGCAAAATCACATCCTTTCCGCTGACCCATTTGGAAGGCTTTCCTATCAGATGAAAGCGGATTGCAGCAGGTACCTTAAACCAGGCTTTCCCCGTAGCCATTCCGGCTGCCATATCCGTACTGCCAACGCCTGTTGAAAATGCGCCCAGCGCACCGTAAGTGCAGGTGTGAGAATCAGCTCCAATCACCACATCACCTGCAACGGTGAGACCTTTTTCAGGAAGAAGCGCATGCTCAATTCCCATCTCACCCACCTCAAAATAATTTGTGATTTCGTTTCGGTAGGCAAATTCTCTTACACATTTACAATGCTCCGCCGACTTAATATCCTTATTCGGTACAAAATGATCCGGCACAAGGGCAATCTTATCCTTGTCAAACACGCCCTCCACCTTCATTTTTTCCATTTCCTTAATAGCCACCGGGCTTGTGATATCATTTCCAAGGACAAGATCTAAATCTGCCTCTATGAGTTGTCCGGCTTCCACACTGTCCAATCCGGCATGTGCTGCCAATATTTTCTGGGTCATTGTCATCCCCATAATAATTTCCTCCTGTAAAAATCTCTTTCATAAACAATATATGATTGTACCACAAAAGCATAAATTTGAGAAGTTAATTTATGTATTTCACACTATTTACACAAAAAGGGCTGCCACACAGCAGCCCTTTCCATCCCAGTTTCTAATTACTTCATCAAATATAGCAACCTGTGCCTCAAATGCAAACGCGCTTTCAGCATGTAGCATTAATTGTTAATCAGCTTATCATTTTCATTGTTCCAGCTATAGAGCTTACGGATTTCCTTCCCCACCTGCTCAGCCGGATGTTCAGCCGCAAGCTTTCTCATAGCCTTGAAATGAGCCTGTCCGCCGGCAGGTGACATATCAAGCAAAAATTCCTTTGCAAAGGAACCATCCTGGATATCCTTTAAAATCTTCTTCATATTCTTTTTGGTATCCTCTGTGATAATCTTAGGACCTGTCACATAATCACCATACTCGGCCGTGTTAGAAATAGAATATCTCATGCCTTCAAAGCCTGACTGATAAATCAAGTCAACAATCAGCTTCATCTCATGGATACACTCAAAATATGCATTTCTCGGATCATACCCGGCCTCTGTTAAGGTCTCGAAGCCTGCCTGCATCAATGCGCATACACCGCCGCACAAAACTGCCTGCTCGCCAAAAAGGTCTGTCTCCGTCTCTGTTCTAAAGGTAGTCTCAAGCACGCCAGCCCTTGCACCGCCAATTGCCAGCGCATATGCCAACGCCTTATCAAGCGCCTTTCCTGTAGCATCCTGATGAACAGCTACCAGACAAGGTACACCCTTACCAGCCTGATATTCGCTTCTTACAGTATGGCCAGGACCTTTAGGCGCAATCATTGTCACGTCCACATTTGCAGGAGGTACAATCTGTCCAAAATGAATATTAAAGCCATGTGCAAACATCAGCATATTTCCTTCTTCCAGATTTGGCTCAATATCTTTCTTATACATAGCAGCCTGCAATTCATCATTGATGAGAATCATGATAATGTCCGCCTTTTTAGCAGCCTCCGCTGCCGTATATACTTCAAATCCCTGCTTTTCCGCCTTTGCCCAGGATTTTGATCCCTCATAAAGGCCAATGATAACATGGCACCCTGATTCTTTTGCATTTAATGCATGGGCATGTCCCTGACTGCCGTAGCCTATAACCGCAATTGTTTTTCCTTCCAATAAAGACAGGTTACAATCTTCCTGATAATAAATATTTGCCATTTTCTGACTCCTTTCCTAGATAGCGGACGCCTCGCTTTACGGGTCATCCTTATGTGAAATTAAATAATTTTTATCAATAAGCTGACTCGCAAAGCGCGACAGCGTTTGATATCCACTGCACATTGTAACAGTTTAGACACTCCAAACAGTTGCTGCATATTACAGATAAGTAACGTTTTCCGTTCCTCGTCCAAGACCGGCAATACCGGTTCTTGCAAGCTCCAATATTTCATACCCCTCTAGCAGGCTGATAAATGCATCAATTTTAGCCTGGTCCCCGGTAAGCTCCACTATCAGACTGTCCGGAGCCACATCTATTATGTTGGCACGGAAAATATCTGCTATAGAGATAACCCCCTGCCTCTGTTCACTTTTCGTCCTGACTTTAATCAGCGCCAACTCCCTATACACACTGCTTTCCGGTGCAAGCTCCTTGATATCCCTTACATCCACAAGCTTTGCCACCTGCTTTTCAATCTGGTCAAGAATCTCATCATCACCGGAAGCTACAATCGTGATTCTGGTAAAACGGGGGTCAGCAGTAAGACCTGCCGTGATACTTTCAATATTATAACCTCTCCTTGAAAAGAGACCTGAAATCCTGCTTAAAACACCGGAAGTATTGTCAACTAAGAGCTGAAAAACCTTTTTACGCAATTTTCGTCCTCCTTCACTTCGTCACATCTGACCGACTAAACAAAAATATTTTAACAATTCACCTTGCAAAAGTCAACTTGTTTGCTCTGTTTCATTACATTTTTGGAGGGCCAGGGTTCCGGTTCTTGCCACCTCCACAATGCTCACCGTCTTAAACATGTTAATAAAAAGCTGTATACGCTCAGATGTATCGCACATTTGTATCAGCATCATCGTTTTTGACATATCTACAATCTGTGCATTCATGATCTCGCAGATCTCCATAATATCCCTGCGGTTTGATTTGTTATACTTTACTTTCATCAAAAGAAGCTCCCGGCTGATACTGGCTGTTTCATCAAAGGTTTTAACCTTAATAACATCCAGCTTTTTATTTAATTGCTTTTCAATCTGCTCTATGGTGCGTTTGTCCCCACTGCTGACAATTGTCATACAGGAAACAGCAGGATCATCCGTTTCCCCCACTGCAAGAGAATCAATGTTAAAACAACGTCTGGAAAAAAGCCCCGCCACCTTGCAAAGTACACCGGAACGGTTTTCAACTAAAACGGAATATATTTTTTTCAAATCTGCTTCCTCCCTTCCTACACCAAATCCATAGGATCTATGATACATTCCAAAAGCACTGATTCATCCTGCTTTAAAAATTCATCTATCATCTCACCGGCCTTCTCCATATTCTCAAGGCGAAGGAATTTCATATCATAAGCTGCCGAAAGCTTTTCCAAGTCCGGGCTTCCGGTTAAATCAACCACCGAATAATTGTCCTTATAGTTATAGTGCTGGAATTCCCTCACCATGCCCAGATAATTATTCTTAAGTACCACAATTTTAACCGGCACATGATGCTGACGCATGGTGGCAAGCTCCATCATGGACATCTGGAAAGAACCGTCACCGCAGACAGCAATCACCTGCCGCTGCGGCTTTGCCAGCTTAGCACCCATAGCCGCAGGAATGGAATAGCCCATGGTTCCCATTCCGCCTGTGGTCAAAAATCTTCCCTTTTTGACAATATGATATGCACAGGACCAAATTTGATTTTGTCCTACATCCGCTACATAAATACCTTCATCTTCCATCTTTTCTGAAAGCAGCGTGATGAATCCGGCCGGATCCACATAAGCGGGATTGGGATTTCTCTTACGCACCATACTCTCTCTATATTCTTCCAGGGTTTCAATCCACTGCCTGTGCTCACAAGTAAAATCCTGTAATAGAAGATCTTCAAAAATATGCTTTGCATCCCCCACCAGCGGGATAGAAGGTCCCACATTCTTTCCAATTTCCGCCGGGTCAACATCAATATGGATCAGTATCTTATTGTTGGTAATCAAATCCGGCTGATTGACAGCTCTGTCCGCTACTCTAGCGCCCACCATAAGCAAAAGATCTGATTCATTCATGGCACGGTTTGCATAGGGCTTTCCATTGTTTCCAACCATCCCGAAATACAGCGGATGCTTTGTGGGCATCACCCCAATCCCCATCATAGTGGAAACCACAGGTATCTCATGCTTTTCGGCAAAGGCAAGGAGCTCCTTTTCTCCATTCGATAAAAGGACACCGCCGCCTGTACAAATGAGCGGCCTCTTTGCATGGGCTAATTCTGCAACCACCTTTTTTATCTGTACCATATTGCCTTTTACAGTAGGCTTATAGGTACGCATGGAAACAGTTTCCGGGTAAGAAAATTTCTTCACCTCCGCATTTTGTATATCAATAGGCACGTCAATCAATACAGGACCTTTTCTTCCTGTGTTGGCAATATGGAAAGCCTCTTTAAAAATGCGTGGAATATCATTAACATCTCTTACCAGATAGCTGTATTTCACAAAGGATTCCACCGCTCCTGTGATATCCGCCTCCTGAAATACATCGCTTCCAAGCAGGGCTGAATTTACCTGCCCTGTTATGCAAATCAAAGGAATACTGTCCGCAAAGGCGGTTGCAATTCCCGTAATCACATTGGTTGCACCCGGTCCTGAGGTGACGGCACAAACCCCCGGTTTTCCAGAGACTCTTGTAAGGCCGCTTGCCGCATGGGCCGCATTCTGCTCTGTCCTTATCAAAACCGTTTGAATGGGCGATTCCAAAATACTGTTGTAAAACGGACAAATCGCTACACCTGGATAGCCAAAAACATACTCTACCCCTTCATTTTCCAAACATTTTACAATTACATCTGCTCCTGTCATACTTCTCCTCATTTCTGCGCGGTACTTTCCCTATCATATAGATCCGTGGCTGCCGCGCTGCCACAAACTTTTTATGGTTAAACCAGTCCTAAAAGCTGCTTTGCCTCACGCACTGCCCCCGCTGCATCCCTGGAATATCCGTCAGCCCCTATTTCTTTTGCATATTCAGGTGTTATGACAGCCCCTCCAATCATTATCTTTGCCTCTACCCGTTTTTCCTTTGCATAATCCACCACCCGTTTCATTTCCTGCATGGTGGTCGTCATAAGGGCAGACATGGCAATGATACTGGCATTGTTTTGAATGGCCTGTTCAACAATGGTTTCCTTAGGCACGTCCTTTCCAAGGTCAATCACCTGAAAACCATGATTCTTTAGCATAAGAGCCACAAGGTTTTTCCCGATATCATGAATATCTCCTGCTACCGTGGCAATTACCACCACAGGCATTTCCTCCTTCTGGGTATCTGCAGCAAGAAAGGGCTCCAAATATTCAATGGAGAGCTTCATAGCCTCTGCGCTGGCAATCAGTTGGGGCAAAAAGTACCGTCCTTTGTCAAACAACTCGCCCACCTGGTTAATGGCCGGCAATAATATCTGGTTCAAAATATGAGCCGCCTCCTGCCCTTCCTCCACCAGCTGCTTCGTGTGCTCCTTTATCTGTTTCCTGTTGCCCTTCATCACGTCCTGATAAATCTGATTGTCGGAAAGACCTGCTCTGTCAGCCTGCTCTGTGAAAGCCTGACTGCCCTCTGCCGCTCCGCCTTTTGCCGTCTGTTGTCCTGCCGCTGTTTCAGGCTGTCCGTTTGCCGCCACCTTAGCGCTTACCATAATGGGCGCTCTCTCCTTATAAAGAGCCATTCTTTCAATATAGCGGGTATCTGCCTCCTCCTTATTCATCAGGAGATCCGATGCAAAGGCGATGTTCATCAGCAAATCCTGGGAAGGATTTGCAATGGTCATGGAAAGTCCTTCCTGAATGGCCATAGTGAGAAAGGCGGTATTGACAAAACTCCTCTCTGGCAGACCAAAGGAGATATTTGATAAACCACAGATTGTGGCAAATCCATTCTTCTTACAATAGCGGATTGTCTCAAGTACTTCCTTTGCCGCATTAGGATTTGCGCCTGCCGTAGCCACAAGACCGTCTACTACTATGTCTTCTTTACCCAGGCCCATCTCGAAGGCCTTTTGACTGATTTTTTCTATGATTTCAATTTTTTCTTCCAAGTTTTCAGGAAGTCCCTTATCGGAAAGAGGGAGCAAAATAAACATAGCCCCATACTTTTTTGCAAGTGTAAGAAGCGGTTCCATTTTTTTAGACTCTGCCGATATAGAATTAATCAGCGCACGCCCCGGATATCTGCGAAGGGCTGCTTCTATAACGTCCACGTGGCTAGAATCAATGGCTAAAGGAAGATTGGTCGCCACCGTAACCTCATCTAAAACCTTAAGCATCATTTCCTTTTCATCTATGCCGCTCATTCCAACATTGATATCTAAAAGCGCCGCCCCACATTCTTCCTGCTCCTGAGCAAAGGAAAGGGCCAAGTCTAAATTTCCTTCCTTTAGCTGGGCCTGCAGTTTCTTTTTCCCGGTAGGATTAATCCGTTCCCCAACCACCATAAAAGGTGAATCAAGCCCAAATGCCACTGTTTTTCTCTCACTGGAAAGGTAACGTATATCAGACTTTTCCGCCTGGCTTTTTGTACCAATTTCTGCTGGTTCCACCGGCCGTATATCTTTTGTGGCCTTTACCAGTTTTTCAATGTATTCCGGCGCGGTTCCACAGCAGCCGCCCAAAATACGGGCTCCGGCATCCACCAGCTTCTTCATTTCGAGGGCAAAGGTATCCGCATCCATATCATAAACCGTCTCCCCCTCCGCATTTAAGCCTGGCATCCCTGCATTGGGCTTTGCAATCACCGGAATGGACACCACTTTAGAAATACTCTGAATCAGTTCTACCATTTTATCAGGGCCTGTGGAACAATTTGCACCCACTGCACAGGCGCCTAATTTTTCGAGGGTAACCGCCGCGCTTATGCCATCCGTTCCATAAAGCGTTCTTCCATCAGACTCAAAAGTCAGTGTTGCCATTACAGGTAAAGTGCAGACTTCCTTTGCCGCTATCAGAGCCGCCCTGGTTTCCTGAAGACACATCATAGTTTCCACTACCAGAAGGTCCGCGCCCGCTTCACAAATCAGTTTGATCTGTTCCTTATATACGCCAATCAACTCCTCAAAATCCATATCTCCCATAGGAATGAGCTGTCTGCCTGTCATGGTAATATCCCCGGCCACAAAAGCCTTATCGCCCGCCGCTTTTTTGGAAAGAGCTACCAGTTCGTGGTTAATTCTCTCTATTTCTCCTTCCAAATGATATTCCTTAAGCTTAATGCGGTTTGCCGTAAAGGTCGGCGCATAAATCATATTGCTGCCTGCCTCCACATACTCCCTCTGCAATCCCATAAAAATGTCCGGATGCTCCAAAATCCATTTTTCAGGGCACACCCCGCCTGGCATTCCCCGCTTCATTAAGTTAGAACCTGTAGCTCCATCCAGATAAACAAGTCTGTTTCCTGTAAATTCCTTAAATTCAGTAATATTCACCTATGCACCTCCTGATCCTGCTCATATAAGCTGATCTATGGTATTTACATTGCTATATGTTATCATAATTTCCCTGAAACTACAATTTACAAATATATAGCAATTTAAAATTCATGTTCTTTTGCAGTGCGCAGCCCGTGCGCATTCCTGCCCCATGAAAAATAATCTAAACCGGTTACTGCATTTGCTGCTTACAGTATGGTTGTTGACTTCAACTAGCAACTATGATAACTTTATTTATGTTAAAATAAATTTTATACATAAGAATAGGAGACTATGTTTTGAAAAAAACACTTCTTAAGAAAATGCATAAAGTTAAGGTAAAATTCTTGTTATTGGCTATTTTCCCGCTTATACTCACAGGCTGCGGTAAAAATGAAGATCTGGAAAATTATAAAGCAAACATGAATCAGTTTTTTGAAAATATCCGTATCATTGATTCCTCTATCAATGCTATTGACCCTGATTCTGAAACCTCAACCGCCGAGCTTTTGGCGCTGCTTGATTCTATGGACACTTCCTTTGCACAGATGGCTGCTTTGGAGGTTCCTGACGGTTTCCCGGGTGTGGATGAGCTTGCGGACGATGCCAGTGCCTACATGTCAGAAGCGGTTTCTTATTACCATCAGGCTTATGATGGAGAATATGACGCCGCTTTTGAGGAGGTGGCTTACCGGAATTATGAACAGGCTAACATAAGATTCCAATATATTGTTTCAATCATACACGGGAACATTCCGGAGGAAATTTTCACCTACGAAGACACGGACACAGAAGATACCGAAGATACTGGTGAAGAAGATATGGGTGAGCCGAAAGATGAAGGCGCTGAACAACCGCCTGAGCCCTGATATCTGTCCTCCTCTAAAGCTGACAATTTACATGATAATCGCCTGAGATTTATTCTCAGGCGATTAAAGTTCCTATAAAAATAATTCTCAGATAACGCCCTCTGGTTAAAATAAGGATAACCATATGGGTTCCACTGCTCTTTTCAGCTACTTTAAAATTCTTATACTCCCAATCAAGGGAACCTCTTTTTCCTCCTGATTCATTGCAGCAACCAGTCCCATAATCCAACAAATCAAAATAAAAACACCCCATACCCATCCCACACATGGAACATGTCTAAGCAGAGAAAACAACCATATTACAAGCGACTGGTTCATATGGAATTTGGCTCCTTCTCTATCTCCTGCAAGAACTGCTACCGCAAGGCCAATCCATGTAAAATATGCTACAATACCGGTTGTCTTTGCATTCATAACAGTCTATTCTCCATTCTCCTTATGGTGGCTTGCCATCCTCCTTAACAATTCGGGTAAATCAAATATACATTATGAAGCGTTCTTAAGCTGCCGGTGCAAAATCATGCGTTCTTCTCATGTCAAAAACAAAAAGAAAATATATATTACTCAAACTTCGCACATAGATTTTAGCTATGCACCTTGAAAACTCAATATCTGGCAATGATTCAATTATCA
>NZ_QZDT01000033.1 GCF_009917485.1 Parablautia muri | reverse complement strand
TTCTCTTTCTCTATGCTGATGTCATTATATCGGTTAATTCTGTGACAATCAATCAGATTTATTTGAAGCCAGAATAAATGGGCAGCAACAGAAATATGTGTCTGATGTACAGAATGGATAAAACTTTTCTTCTGTGAGGTATTCAAAAGATATTTCCCTTTGCCGCCGCTTATCCCTGTCACGCCATGCGTTGATAGCCGCATAGCGTATGACTACTCTGCAAAAGGCGTTAAAGGTGTACTCGATATGCTCCTTGTATGCTTCTGTGCAATTCACGGAAATTCCCCCTTTCTCCCACATGGGGCGGTGCATGGATTACAGTTACTTTTGAATTGTTATAGCCCATTTTTTAGGGCATTTTCAACAGCCTTTTTTATAACGGTGCTTGAATTTGTTGCGCCCGATATTGCGTCTACGTCTATTTTCTGTTCATCAACTATTTTGTTAGTTATGGCTTCTGCGGCTTTTCCACGTTCATGCCTATGCTCCAAAATGTTAATATTTGTGATTTCTCCATTTTGCACGGTAACTTCCACTTTAGCATATATAAAATTTACATCATATTCACCAATATAAACTCCGTCGGAAATATCCGAAATATTTATTTCTTCAAAAGTGGTTTCCTTTATTGCCTGTTTATAATCTGTAACACTTTTAAGATAAATTATTCCCCAAACCAAGCTAATAAGCACAAGGAGCATAACAGCAAATAAAACTACTTTCTTTTTAGACATTCTCATTTCATACACCTTTCGATTTTTTTGATTGTTTGTTTTGGTAACTCTTTTTTACTCGCTGTACCCGCACATACAATTTTGCCTATCGGTTTCATTCCCGCTGTCTTAAAAAATTCGTCCATACTGCGGATTGCCCCTCTGCTTTGCCCGAATATCCATGAAAAAGGAAACGGCGTGTTGCAGGAAGTTAAAAGCATATATTTCTTGCCCTTTAAACGTGGCTTAGGAAAAGTGCTTGTTTCCTCCATAGCTGTTCCCAATAATCGGTCAAATAAATTTTTAACAGGAGCAGGCACATTCGCCCAATAGACAGGAGTTGCAAGCAGAACCGTTTGGCATTTTTGTAAACATATTACAATTTTCTGTATATCGTCCTTTTGAATACAAGTGTGCGTATTCATACAAACCCTACACCCCGTACAGTAAGAAAGATTTTTTTCGTATAGGTTAATCTTCGTTACGGTATAGCCCATTTCTTCGGCTCTACAAATTGTATAATTTAGCATAGTCGCGGTTGTTCCGTTTGTATGAGGGCTTCCCAAAATAGCAAGCAACCTTTTTTCATTCATACTCATTCCCCTTGTCTGCAATAGAGCAATACAGCATATGAAAACCATGCTCTAAAAACTGGATTTTTGATAAGCCCATTGTTTTTTTTATATATTCTTCTTTATTTGCTGCAAACTGAATAAGCCCGGACAGCATACCCCACAAATTAAAAATAGTAGGCATGATTTTCAGATTGCCACGCAAATCGCCTTTATCTATGCCGGAGATTAAAAACTCCTTTATCTTTTCGTTTATTTCTTCCCCTATTTGATAAGTTTCTTTTTCTTCGGGAAGATAATCGTGGTTTTCAAAATCAATATTGATTTAATCTAATACCATTTTGAAGTAAAATGGAAATTCTTCTTGGTACTGAACCAACCCACGGCAAATGAAATTGTACTGTTCTTTTGTGGTTTCTTGTTGTTCAAGTGCAGAAACGATGTAATGATAGAGTTTTTTCATGCTATCCAGCACTAAGATACCAACAATTTCCTCTTTATTCTCAAAATACACATATAAAGTCGCTTTACTATATCCGGCTGCTTTTGCTATATCGTCCATAGATGTTGCTACAATGCCTTTATCCATAAACAATACTGACGCAGCGGAAGCAATTTTTTCTCGGTGTACGCTTCTCGGCTCTTTTTTTCTCCTTGCCATTGCTTACCTCCTATAATTAAACTTAGAGTTTAATTATAGCGGTTTTAAGGAACAATGTCAACTTTTATCTGGGAAAAGCATTTTGAAAAATGTATGTATGAATAAGTGAATGAGAGGGATTCCGTCGTCGTCGGCATTGTGGGAATGTGTATAACTGGCTGACTTATGGAATTGTGGATAACTCTGTTTGCAGGACGTGGGAAAGCTGCACTTTAGGTTTTCCATGTGCTGTGAATAGAGTTATCCATGATTCCATAGCCTGTTATGCACATTTCCATAATGCTTGTCTTTTGGTCTTTGGTTCTTTTGTTCGGAATAGTGTGGAGCTGGCGGTCTATCTCTTGTTTTCGGTTGCTTGCTTCTTTACCGTACATGAGCATTATCCCGTCTGTTTAAGCGTGCTACCGGAGAAGGGTGTAACGAGTATATTGTGCGAAAGCGGATTGAACAGGCGAAATCACTGCTGGCAACCACAACCTTGAAGGCAGGAGAGATTGCTATCATGGTTGGGTATCATGATATGAATTATTTTTCGCTGGCGTTTAAGAAGCATACGGGGGTATCACCCATTAAATACCGGGAGCAGGTGCAAAAAAAGTAGATTTATATAACGATTTTTAAGAAAGATAATGAAAAAGAGCTTGACAGGAAGTGAGAAAATGAACGGGAGAAACAGAATGGGACATAATAAGGATTCCTTGAAAAAAAAGAAATGCATGCGGTATTTACCGGTTTTGTGTCTGATGGGATGTCTGACGCTTTTGGGCGGATGTGGACGGACAAGAGAAAATGCGCAAAAGCAGGCAGAAGAAACAGAAAAGGAAGATGTGACGTATACGGTGCAAAGAGAGGAAAGCAGCCTTGCAAAATGGAAAAGTGATCTGCCGGAAGGAAAGACAGAGGGAGTATCGGCGCCGGCAATCAGGGGACTTTGTGTGAGTATGGAAGGAAAACCATTTTTTGCAGTTTCTTATGAGCCCAGGGAATATAAAAATTCCTTTGACTGCTGGGCAATTTCCGTACCCTACGAGTCTATGGTTTCCGTAGATACGGAAGTCATGTACGACTATTTTCAGATGGTGGCGGATTTGGAGCTTGGCAGAACAGAAAATATAAGCCGGAAACAGACCGGAATTGAGGAGGGAAACCGCAGTATTTTCGTGGCTTACTATGAGGGACAGACAGAGGCTGGCGGACAGGCGCAGCCGGATAAAGGACTTCTGTACCAATTCGGAAAAGAGGACGGCGAGGGAAACTATTATGTGGAAGCGGCAGACCAGATATGGACGGTAAAGAAAGCGGCGGCAGATGAACTTTTTGCATTGCATCCTTATGATTTTGTCCTTAAGGTAGTCAGCATAGTCAGCGTTGAAACGGTGTCAAAGGTGAAAATAGACACAGGGGAGAAGGAGTATGTAATGGAGGCGGAAGAAGGGGGATTTACCTTTGACGGACGTGCAGTGGATGAAAGTGTCTTTTATGGACTGTATACGGAGCTGATGAGCATTTTTATTGAGAAAGAAATTCCCGAAGATGGGGAAGGCATAGGCGGCGAGGTGCTTCTGAGGGTGACATATCAAAGAAACAACAAGGAGGCGCCGCAGATTACCCAGGAGTACTATGTTTATGATGAAACTTACGCGGTGGCAAGAGTAAACGAGACAGAATTTTTCTTAGTAAGCAGGGAGGCAGTTGAGGGCTTGATGGGGGAAATTGCGGGGGCTTTTTAGACTTTTTATGGTTTTTGCGCAAGGAGAGAAGCCGAAGTGTGAACTGTTGTTACTTTTCACGGATCAGGAATGCGCATTTACTGCGCATTCCGTGAGAACATGATTCAGGTGTGAGAGGAAATATCGCCCCGAATGTTACTATGAGCGGCTTCCAGGCCGTGAATAGTAATGAACTGTTACGAGTTAATGCGGAAAGATTTTCGGGGTTATTGTGAAAAGATAGGGGGCATGGTAGAATAAAGGCGTACAGACTGAGAGCGCCTTGTACATATTTAATTTTTGTACGCCGATAGGAAAGGGGATTATGATGAAGGAATTTTTACTTTATATAAAGAATGGCACGATAATAGACCCGATCGGAAACCGCCTGTACAAGGGGGATCTGCAGATTGAGAACGGAAGAATTAGCAGGATTATCCGTAAGGAAGGAACATCTTTTGGGAAAGATCCTTTGGCAGATGCCGGGGCGAAGATAGACCTAACAGCCCGGAAGGAGGAAAGTATATCAAATGTAAAGGTGATAGAAGGGGAAGGGCTTATGATTGCTCCCGGACTTGCGGACACTCATGTGCATTTCAGGGACCCGGGCTTTCTTTATAAGGAAGATATTTACACAGGAGCAAGGGCGGCGGCAAAGGGAGGCTTTACACAAATTGTTCTGATGGCCAACACGAAGCCCTGCGTGGACAATGAGAACACTCTTTCTTATGTGCTGGCGAAAGGAAAAGAGACGAATATCCATATAGCATCCTGCGCCAATGTGACAAAAGGAATGGCAGGGAAAGAGCTGACAGACATGGAAAGATTGTCAGAATGTGGCGCGGCAGGATTTACGGACGATGGTATCCCGCTGCTTCATAAGGAGCTGGTGAGGGAGGCTATGGAGCGGGTGAAAAAGCTGCATAGACCCATCAGCTTTCATGAGGAAAATCCTGCCCTGATTTTCAACAATGGCATTAACAAAGGAAAGGCTTCGGAATTTTACCATATCGGCGGCTCACCCAGAGAGGCGGAGATCGACCTGGTGAAAAGGGATTTGGAGCTTGCACTTTTAACAGGTGCGGATGTGGTCATTCAACATATCAGCACAAAAGAGGCGGTGGAGCTGGTGCGCAGAGCAAAGGAGGCGGGCGCATGGGTGCACGCCGAGGCTACCCCTCATCATTTTACCCTGACGGAGGAGGCGGCGATTCAAAAAGGCACGCTGGCCAAAATGAACCCGCCCCTGCGCGGGGAGGAGGACAGGCTGGCTATCATAGAGGGTCTTAAGGATGGAACCATTGACCTGATTGCCACAGACCATGCGCCTCACAGCAAGGAGGAGAAAGAGAAACCCATTACAGAAGCGCCAAGCGGAATTATCGGGCTGGAAACTGCGCTTTCCCTGGGAATCAGGGAGTTGGTGGAGAAAGGGTATTTGACTTATCCGGAACTGATAAAGGCAATGAGTACGGCTCCCTGTCTGCTTTACGGATTAGAGGGAGGCCGGATAGAGGAAGGAGCGGCGGCGGACTTGGTGCTGTTCCATCCAAAGGAAAGGTGGACAGTGTCAGAGTTTGCGTCTAAATCCGCCAATTCTCCTTTTGTGGGAGAAAGCCTTCCCGGGGTGGTTTATTACACGATTTGTGGGGGAAAGATAGTGTATGAGAAGGAATATTGTGAAAAATAAATTTTTCACAGACGGATTTTCACAGGCGATTCTTGATTCAATATGGGATTTGAGCAGGTGCCTGGAATAAATGTGGAGGGGCAGGATGGAACAAATTTGCGCGATAAGCAGGAGGTATAAGTATGAAAAAGAAAGTTCGGGCCAGAATTTTGTCCCAGAATATGCTTACGGAAGGCATCTACGATATGTGGCTGTCCACAGAGCTTGCGAAAGAGGCAAGAGCAGGGCAGTTTATCGGCATTTATACAGGCCATGAGGCGCATTTGCTGCCTCGGCCTATCAGTATCTGTGAGGTGGACAGGGAAAAAGAGGCACTTCGGGTGGTATACAGGGCAGTGGGCAGGGGAACAGAGATTTTTTCTGCCTGGCAGCCGGGAGATGAGGCGGATATTTTAGGCGTTCTTGGAAACGGCTATTCCATAGAAACAGGACGTGGTAAACAGGTAGTGCTGATGGGAGGAGGAATCGGGATCCCGCCTATGCTGCAGCTTGCCAAAGATCTTTGGGCAGCAGGCACACATGCGGAGATTGTTCTGGGGTACCGGGACAATCAGCTTTTCCTGAAGGAAGAATTTGAAAAGTACGGAAAGGTGTACGCTGCCACAGAGGATGGAAGTGTGGGGACAAAGGGAAATGTGCTTACGGCAATGGAGGCAGAGCACCTAAAGGCGGATGTGATTATGGCCTGCGGTCCCTTACCCATGCTTCGTGCAGTCAAGCGCTATGCCGAAGAAAAGCGGATAGAAGCCTACCTTTCCCTGGAGGAGCGGATGGCCTGCGGCGTAGGAGCGTGCCTTGGCTGTGTCTGTAAGACCACCCATAAGGATGCACATTCCCATGTAAACAATGCCCGAATCTGTACAGATGGGCCTGTTTTTGATGCAAGGGAGGTGGAGATTTGATGAATACAAAAGTGACGATTGCAGGTGTGGAATTAAAAAATCCGGTTATGACTGCCTCAGGAACCTTTGGATCCGGCATGGAATACAGCGATTTTGTGGACTTAAATAAGTTAGGGGCAGTGGTGACAAAAGGAGTTGCGAGTGTACCATGGCCGGGAAATCCTGTGCCCCGGGTGGCGGAAACCTACGGAGGAATGCTAAATGCAATCGGCTTGCAGAATCCGGGCATTGACGTTTTTGTAGAAAGAGATATTCCTTTTTTGCGGCAGTTTGACACGAAAGTGATTGTGAATGTGTGCGGCAAAAGTGTGGAGGACTACCTTGCGGTGGTGGAACGGCTTGGGGATACGGATGTGGACATGCTGGAAATCAACGTGTCCTGCCCTAATGTCAAGGAGGGCGCCATTGCCTTTGGACAGAAGGCGGAGAGCCTTTACGATATTACATCCCAAATTAAGAAAAAGGCGAAGCAGCCGGTGATGATGAAGCTCAGCCCCAATGTGACGGATATTGCGGAGATGGCGAAAGCAGCGGAGGCAGCAGGGGCGGATGCTATTTCGCTGATTAATACATTGACCGGTATGAAAATTGATGTTCACAAAAGAAGCTTTGTACTGGCAAACAAGACCGGCGGTTTATCGGGACCTGCCATTAAGCCGGTGGCGGTAAGGATGGTCTATCAGGCCTCCCATGCAGTGAACATACCGGTGATTGGTATGGGTGGAATCGGCTCTTTTGAGGATGCCATTGAATTTTTGCTGGCCGGGGCCAGCGCCGTAGCGGTAGGGGCCATGAATTTTGTAAATCCCTACACGACAATGGAAGTAATAAAGGGAATCGAAGCTTACATGCAAAAGTATGGAGTTGAAGATATAAAAGAATTGATTGGTGGGGTAAGGGAGTAAACACACTGTGCTGTTTGTTCAAAATACGCCTGTATTTCAAATAGATGATGAAGATGTTTCGGGACTGTTTCTTTCTTAGAGGCATACTTTACCTCCCTGGGTCATACATTAAGATAAGTAGACTTTGGGGAGGTTTTTTGTGGAGCTAATCAAACGGAATATACATATGGACTGCATGAAATGCAAGGCCCAGACACAAATGACACTTGAGGATGATGTGATCATATCAGATTCAAGGCCCGATGCCACAAAACTGATCATGGATAGAGGAAATGTGATAATTGATGAAGTGAAGGTGACCGATGATCATGTAAATGTGAAAGGCAAACTGGAATTTCATGTGCTTTATCTGGCAGAAAAAGGCGCTTCCTCGGCGGTAAAATGTGACGTGGCGGACATGGAGGGAGCGATTCCTTTTGATGAGATGGTTTTTGTGGAGGGTATCAAAGGGGGAGATAGTGTAAACGTAGATTGGGAGCTTGAGGATTTAAGCGTAAGTCTTATTAATTCCAGAAAGCTCAGCGTGCAGTCGGTGGTTACGCTTATGCTTACCTGTGAAGAAATCTGTGATGAGGAAACCGCTGTGGACCTTTACAGTGAGGAACCCGTAGAGTTCAGAAAAAAGACACTGGATGTTGCCACAATGGCTATCAAAAAGAAGGACATTTTCAGGGTAAAAGAGGAAGTGGAAATACCAGGGAGCTTTCCTAATATTTTTGCCATGATTTGGTCAGAAATCACACCGGAGGCGCTGGAATTTAAGGTGCTTGAGGATAAAATCGGGATACAGGGCGAACTGCGTGCTTTTTTCCTTTATAAAGGGGAAGGGGACGAGGAGGAAATCTGTCATTATGAGACCACATTGCCCTTTGCAGGAAGTTTGGACTGTCCTGGCGCGAGAGAGGGAATGATACCAGAAATCCGTTACCGGGCGGAAAACCGAGATGTGGAGATTCGGCCGGATTTTGACGGAGAGGAAAGGGTCATCACCTTTGAGCAATGTCTGGATCTTGATATTTGCATTTATGAGGAAGAACGGATCGATATTCTTTCGGATGTGTATGGCGTGGTAAATGAAGTGTCCGTTGTGGAAAAAAATGCGGATTTTAGAAACCTTATCACAAGAAGCAGCGGTAAGACAAAGCTGTCAGGACACTTTAAATGCCCGGATGAAAAAATCACGCTTCACAAAATACTGCATACAACAAGCAGCCTTCAGATAACGGGGCAAAATGCGAACGAGAGCGGAATTGAGCTTACCGGTGTGGTAAATTTGCAGATTTTTTATGAGTGCAGCAATGAGGAAGATAAGTATGGTGTGATTAAGGGAACCATCCCATTCCAGTATGTGCTGGATGCAGAAGGCATCAATCAGAACTGTATTTATTCTGTGCAGGCCTTTGTAGATCAGATTACAGTATCTATTATTGATACAGGAGAAGTGGACGTAAAGTGTGTACTGTATTTCAGAGCCAATGTGTACAGTAAATGGCAGGAAAAGATTGTAGAGCAGATTGTAGTGACAGAACCTGACATGGAAAAAATGGCGGCCCTTCCGGGAATAGCGGTGTATATGGTAAAAGAAGGCGATAGCCTGTGGGATATTGGAAAACGCTACTATGTACCTGTTTCCGTCATTAAGCAGACCAATGACCTTGCTTCTGATGAAGTAAAGGCAGGGGACAAAATTTTGATTGTGAAAAATGCGTAATCTTTCATTATGACACAAAAATTTCCGGAGCCTCTTAAAAGCTCCGGAAATTTTATGTTGTGCACCTGACGGCGTAGGTCTTTAAGGATTAATACAAAATATTAATCTTCCACTGTAAGGCCGGCTTCTTTAGCCATGTCGTCAAATCCCTTCTGTACAGCGTCATAAGTCTTTTGTGAAATGTCGGGAAGACTGCCGCCCCATTTCTTTTCAGCCATTTTGAAACCTTTTTCAAAAGCAGAACGCATTTTTTCAATCTGGCTGGGGTCACCGCCTGTTAATGCTTTCGCAAAATCCAAAATACGCTGGGATGTCTGAGAAACACCCCAATAGCCGTCTTCAGCGATATCGGCCTGAGCCTGAAGCTTGGTAGCAGGATCTACGGTAAATTTGCCACTGGCTAAAATGCTCCACATGTCGTTTGCATTTCCATAAGTCTGACCCTGCTTGGTGAGCATTTTTTCTACAAGGCTCTGAAGCTGAGAGGTCCTTGCATCGGCATCTGCTTTCAACTTAGCAATCATATTCGTATCAGGTTTATACTTAGTGGTTTTAGCAGTTTCGCCAGAAGGCTCGTACACTGCACCGGCAGATGTAGTTCCTTTTGAAGTTTCTGTTTTAGCTTCTGATTTGGTTTCGGTGTTCTTAGACTGGGCAGCATATGTTGTGCTGTAGACATTAGAGCCACCTGTAACTCCATTTACGCTCATAGTATCACCCTCCTTGGTTATTTTATCAATTTACTTATCGGCACATTCTTTGTAAAAATCAAGAGAGTTTCAGTATTTTACTTAAAATTGTTATGAAATATATTTAATATGTAATGAATGTGTCCGACAGGTCGATTCCAATCTCCCGCGGATTTTGCGGCAAATGCAAAGTCCCGGGCCGAACGGTTACAAACAGCCTTCGAAGCCTGTAACGTGCTTGACAAGAGAGAGGGGATTGTATAAAATTAAGTACAATTCATGTATTATGTATACAGAAATGGATGTGAAGTTTTGAATAACGGATGCAATTTCATGGGGAGGCTGTTATTTTTTCAGAGATATTCCAAACGCCAATGTAAATTGAAAGGATTAAGAAAGTATGAACGCAATACCGCAAGTATAGCCTGCGGTATGCAGGGGGTGTAAGAATGATTATGAACCAGGTTACTAGAAAAGCATATGCTAAAATAAATTTGGGCTTGGATGTTTTAAGGAGACGTCCTGATGGTTATCATGAAGTGAGGATGGTAATGCAGACAGTAGGAATTTTTGATACCCTGACCTTTCGGAAAAGAGCAGGTAAAGAACCATTACCAGATATTTTGCTCTCAGTGGATAAGGAGGAGCTTTCCGGTGATGAAAGTAATTTGATTTACAGAGCGGCAAAGCTGGTTATGGAAACTTACGGGGTGAAGGAAGGAGTGGACATTTCATTAAATAAGAACATTCCCATAGCGGCCGGTATGGCAGGAGGAAGCAGCGATGCGGCGGCGGCATTTCATGGATTAAATGAGCTCTTTGAACTATCTATGAGCCTTGAGGATATGCAGAAAATGGGTGTAAAAATTGGAGCGGACGTACCCTATTGCATAGTGGGAGGAACAGCGCTTTCGGAAGGGATTGGGGAAATATTAACCCCTATTGCAGCGCCGCCTGAGGCATATTTGCTGATAGTGAAACCGGACATTGATGTGTCTACTAAATATGTATATGAAAATCTCCATGCGGATACTTTGTCAGAGCATCCTGATATTGACGGCATGGTGGAGGCATTGCAGGAGGGGAGCCTTAGAGGGATTACTGAGCGCATGGGGAATGTGCTGGAGACCGTGACCATAAAAAAATATCCGGTCATCCATCAAATTAAGGAAGCTATGGTTATGCAGGGGGCGGAAAATGCGCTTATGAGCGGTAGCGGCCCTACTGTTTTTGGAATTTACAGGGAGAGGGAAAGGGCTCAGGAAGCGTATAAGGCAGTGGAGAAAATGGGACTTGCCAAGCAGATTTATGTGACAGAGTTTGTATAAGCATTTGGCTTAGGGAAAGGCTTTAGAAAGGGGTATAAGTTTGGAAGTAAACTTCCAAACTCTTTATTGAAGGCAGTACCGCAAGTAAGCTTGCGGTATGCAGGGGGTGTAAATATGGAAGAATTTCAAATTGATATGAATGAATTTTTACCTCTTAGGGATGTGGTATTTAATACTTTAAGAAGCGCGATCCTCACAGGTAAGCTAAAGCCTGGAGAACGTCTTATGGAAGTGCATCTTGCCAACCGGCTGGGAGTCAGCCGTACGCCAATCAGGGAGGCGATTCGAAAGCTGGAGCTGGAGGGACTTGTGATTATGATTCCAAGGCGCGGCGCGGAGGTGGCGCGGATTACGGAGAAAAGTTTGAAGGATGTGCTGGAGGTTAGGCGTACCCTGGATGCCCTCAGTGTGGAGCTTGCCTGTGAAAGAATCAGGGAGGAAGATTTAGAACGCCTGCAGAAGGCCTGCGAAGAATTTGAGAGGGCGGCCAAGGGAAAGGACGCATCGGTGATTGCAAAGGCGGATGTGGCGCTCCATGATATTATCGTAGCGGCTACCGGCAATGAGCGCCTTGTGCAGCTGGTAAACAACCTATCTGAGCAGATGTACCGCTACCGTTTTGTTTATATTATGGAAGAAAGCCAGCATGATATGCTTGTGGCTGAGCATAGGGAGATTTATGAGAGCATTGCCGGCAGGGATAAAGAACGTGCCTCAAAAGCGGCAAAGCTCCATATAGATAATCAGGAAGAATCCATTATGAAACAAATTAGAATGGAAAATCAAAGAAATTGAATAGAATAAATAGATAAGGACACACTCTTATCATAGACGCAATTAGTCCAACCAGATGTAGCTTGTCTTATCTGAAGTGCGATGCGTCTAAACAGTGGCCAGCCTGGAAATGGTTTGGGCTGACGATGGAAGGATGAGAGTGGTTCAATGAAAAGAGCATGTGAAGCTATTGTATTGTTAATTGGTACCTTGGGCTGGTGGGGATTCGTGTATCCGGATTTGTGTCTAACAAAAGACGCCTATGAACAGGAATATGAAGCGTATGGAGACTGCGAAGAACAGGAAGGAGACGAGGGGTATGACGATTGCGAAGAAAAGCAGTCTGAAGGCGGGGAAATAACAGAAGCTTTTAGAGCTTTTCCGGATAATAAAGCGAATGCTGAAAATGACAGCCATCATAAAGAAGTCTTGACAGAAGTTAAGAAAGGAAAAACGATGGAAATATCGGGTACAATACGTATAAAAAGCCGTCTGATAGAATATGTATATCAGGGCAGGTAAAACAGAGAAGGCGTTTTACCGCCGGCTGGAAAGATAAAATAACAGGAGAAATAGATTGAGATGATAAATAGAAATGCACCCGTAGGAGTCTTTGATTCCGGTGTGGGAGGACTTACGGTGGTAAGGGAAATCATGCGGCAGATCCCCAATGAAAAAATTATTTATTTCGGGGATACGGCAAGAGTGCCCTATGGCAGTAAATCAAAGGAAACGGTTACCAGATATTCAAAACAGATTATCCGTTTTTTACAGACCCAGAATGTGAAAGCAATTGTGGTGGCCTGCAACACGGCAAGCGCTTACGCCCTGGATGAGATAGAGCGGGAAGTGGATATTCCCATGATTGGTGTGGTAAAGCCGGGGGCTAAGGTGGCGGCGGAGGCTACCGCAAACGGGAAAATAGGAGTAATCGGCACGGAAGGTACGATTGGCAGCAGTATTTATTCCAGATACATAAAAGAAATAAAACAGGATGCGGATGTAGTGGGAAAGGCCTGCCCTTTGTTTGTTCCTCTTGTGGAGGAAGGGCTTTTGCAGGATCCGGTTACGGATGAGATAGCCAAAAGATATCTGACGGAGCTGATTGATATTGGCATCGATACCCTGATTTTAGGCTGTACGCATTATCCTTTGATACGCTCTACCATTGGACGGGTTATGGGAGTAAAGGTGACTTTAGTAAATCCTGCTTATGAGACGGCAAGGGAACTAAAGGAGCTGCTAAGGACAGAAAATATGTTGAATGAGGAAGAAATCCGGCTTGGCGATAACAGATACCGTTTTTATGTCAGTGATGGTGCGGAAAAATTTATGCATTTTGCAAATTCCATTATCAAATATGGAATACTATCCGCCAAAATTATTCCGATAGAAGATTATTAGTGCGCCATGCCGAAAACCCTTGTGCGAATATCTTCAGAAGTTTGCACAGGAACTTGAGGTACACTGCATGAGGCGAATCATAAAAAATGTGTGAGAAATTAAAATTTGACTCCGGTTTATCCGGGTTAGGAGGATGAAAAATAAAAATGACGAAAGAGGTACTTTTATCTCTCAAAGGTCTTCAGATGGAAATCGGCGAGGAAACACAGGCATTGGAAACCATAACGCCGGCGGATTATTATGAGAGAAATGGAAAGCATTATGTAATTTATGAAGAAATGATGGAAGGATTTACAGATGTCACAAAAAACAGGATCAAATTCAGTGATTCCAGTCTGGAGGTTTATAAAAAAGGTCTCATAAATGTACATATGGTGTTTGAAGAAAATAAGAAAAATATGACCAGCTATATGACGCCATATGGAACTATTTTAATTGGGATTGACACGGAATCTGTTCTAGTGGAGGAGAAGGAAAACCAAATCCGGGTGGAGGTGGATTATGCCTTAGAGGCGAATTACCAGCATTTGGCTGACTGCCGGATAGAGATGGAATTAAGGCCCCGCGAGGAAGGCATAAACCTTGGATACGGATCGCAGACATTATCCTGAAAGCCCTAAGGGGCTTCTTTAAGAAGTTGAACTTAAAATCAGCTTAATCTTACTCTAGAAAATAAACTTAAAAAGGCCTGCTTTTCAAGCAGGCTCCTTTTATTTAATTGGCTTTGCGCCAGCCTTTTCCTGGACTTTTTCAAGTGTCCGTTTAAAGAAACTTTTCTTTTTGGCAGGGGCAACTACCGGTTTGCCGTGAAGTCCTTTCACATCTGTAATGTAAATACCGCTTACTACGGCTTTTACTTCTTTCTTAACGGGAACAGAATCAAATATCTTTTCTTCACAAATTAAGGTCATGATCTGAGGACCTACCTTTGCTTTTACCACAGGAAGCTTACTTCCACGAAGCAGCTTGGGGGTCTGGTCAATGACCATCTGCGGAAGTCCGGACTCTTTTAGTTTCATGCGCTTCTTATCTATAATCAGCATAGATACGGTCTGCTTCATGGCGTTAATCTGTTCCTGCTGCGCTTCTTGACGCTTCTGAGCCTTTTTCCCAAGAAAATATAATACTACAAGTGCGATGATTAATACTACCAGAATAACTAATAAGATGATGGCTATTTTACTCACAATAAACCTCCTTGCCGCTTAAACATATTCAGAATCCCAAAATGACAGTATAGAAATTATTCTAGCATTTCGGGAAAGAATAGGCAAGTGATTTCACAGAAACGAGATAAAAATTGGATTTGCCGGAATGAAATCTATTAAATAAAAATTATATTAATTAGCTATTGCTTTTTTGAACAATTTCGGGTAAACTATGATTATGCTCATATAGTAAAAATGTACAGTAAATGACAATTATAGACTATTAAATGTACATGAATGATACATATATTACGTTTGTTTTGTACATATTTTAAGCTTTGAGCATTGAAGTTTGGAAGATTTACTTTAAAATCGAACAAACGTTTTGGATATTTTTTATTATACCATTAAAGGGAATTTGAAAGAAAAATGCCATGATTCCGCGTATATAAAGTTTCATTTTCGTTTATGAAAAGGGAGGTAGCAGAGAAGTTCTGTTTTGACATAAGCGAAAAGAAAATTTATATAAATAGGGCAGCAGGATTTGTTAAAATAGCATGCGGTTGCAACTTTGAAACTGCCCATACTTATTTTAAAGGAGGAAGAAAATGCGTAGAAAAGTTATTGCAATGTTAATGGCAGCAACAGTGGCTGCTGTTACGCTCGTTGGCTGCGGTGGCGGTGCGGACTCAGGTTCTACGGGTGGTACATCCGGAACAGAATCTTCCGATTCCGGCCAAGCAGGCGATACGGGAAGTTCAGAAAGCTCAGGTGGCGGTACGGCAGCTGCTGAAGGCATTACCACTGAAGTTGGCACTCCTCGTGCCGAGACCTTGATTGTTGAGTGCCAGAACTCAACGGATACACCTGGTCAGTTTAACTCTTACATGCAGGGTACTGCAATGGGATTTGGTATTCATCAGATGATGAGTGCACATTTATGGGAAATGAATACTGCTAAAGGTGAGCAGTATGGTGAAATTGCTGATGGTCTGCCGGAATCCAATGATGATTTCACAGAGTGGACAGTAAAGATTCGTCAGGGAATCAAGTGGTCTGACGGAGAAGATGTAACCGCAGATGATGTTGTTTTCACATTTAACATGATCAAAGACAACAGTGCAATCAATGCCAGCGCGGCAACCAACCTGTACATTGATTCCGTTGAGAAGGTTGATGATTATACCGTAAAATTTAATATGAAAGAGCCGTTCCCTCGTTTCGTACAGCGTTACGGCATCACCGTATGGGGAACCGATTACCGTATCGTTCCTGAACATATTTACTCACAGCAGGCGGACGTTACCACATTTAAGGATGAAGCTCCTGTTGTTGCAGGCCCTTATACGGTAAAAGATTATGATAGTCTTGGAATGTGGGTTCTTTATGAACTGCGTGAAGACTGGCAGGACAGTACACTGGGCGTTGTAGGCGCTGCGGAATTTGGTTATACGGCTGACGGTGTTCCTCCTAAATATGTTTGGTTCCGCACCTTCTCGGATTCCACAACAAAACAGATGGCAATGATCAACAACGAAATCGACCTGCTTTGCGAGGTTACTCTGGAAGAGTTCCAGACCATGAACGCTTCTAACCCTAACATCAAGTGCTGGTATGATGATTTCCCATATGCTAACCCTGATGACCCGGGCGCAAAGGGTATCGTATTCTCACATGGCAAGGGCGCACCTTATGACAATGCTGATTTCCGTTGGGGTATCTGCCTTGCTCTGGATATCGACCAGATTTCCATGAATACATTCTCAGGCGCAGGACGTGTAGCACCTATTCCTCTTTTGAACAATACACAGTTCTTACAGGAAACCTACACAATTCCGATGCAGGAATGGTTAGAGAATTTCGAACTTGATTTGGGTGATGGCACAACCTTTAAGCCTTATGACACAGGTTATGCACGGCGCATGGCAAGTTCTTTAGGTATCAGCGGTACAGATGAAGAACTGATTACTATGTTTGGTGCAGGCTGGTGGAAACATGATGAAGAAGCTGCAACTAAGCTGCTTGAGAAGGCTGGCCTTGAGAAGGTTGACGGCGTTTGGAATTACAATGGCGCACCTTTCACATTCGAGCTGAGCTACTTAGCTGACGCTGAGTTCCAGGAGGCACGTGGTGTTCAGGCTGTTTACAATCAGTTACAGGCATTTGGATTCCAGTGTACAATCGCTTCTAAATCCTCCGCAACATGGGATGTAGACGGCGGACAGGGTAACTTTGATATTGCTGGTTACTGGCCTTCAGGCGGTATCCTGAAAGATTTCTATTCTGCAATCAGCGGCTTTGATTCTGAGTTGATTAAGCCTCTTGGTGAGACTGGTTCAGGTCAGGGTATGCGTTGGAACAATGCGCGTGTGACAGAGATTCTTCATGAGTTAGCAAACATTGACCCTGAAGATCCGAAGTCTTATGAACTGCATACTGAATTCCTTCAGGAATGTGTGAAGGATATGTGTGAAATTAACTTCCTTTCCGGTACCAAGTTCGTTCCTACCAATTCTACTTATTGGGAAGGCTATCCGAATGCGAACAATCCATATGATGGTCCTTGGTGGTGGTGGAGCTGCTTCAAATATATGCTCCCGAACATTCATCCGACACAGGGTTAATCAGCAGTAGGATGCTTAGAACGTTAGTAACATGATTCGTGCTGGCAGAAAATTGATAAAGTGATTTTCTGTTGTATCATTAAAAGGCGGGGCCGTAAGTTGATGGCTTACGGCCCCGTCCTTGCTTAATAGTAAAGGAGTGCTGTGTATGAAATTTAAAACATTCTTTCTGCAGCGTGTACTCGCCTGGGCACTTACAATCTGGATTGGCGTTACTTTCATCTTTTTTATTCCACGTATGTTCCCATCAGATCCTGTTGAGAACATGATTGCGCAGATGCAGACACGTTCAGGTAATATGGACCCGGCCGAGATGGATGCACTTAGACAACAGCTACGTGTACAATTTGGTCTTGAAGGGTCAATGCTGCAACAATATGGTTCTTTCTTATGGAATGGACTGCTTCATTTTGATTTTGGCCCATCTCTTATGAGTTATCCGGAACCGGTTGGTACCATTATCGGACGATATCTTCCATATACATTGATTTTGTCATTAACATCCACGTTTCTTGCATGGGTGATCGGTAACTTTATCGGTTTGCTTGCCGGTTTCCGAAAGAACAAGAAATCTTCGCAGATTTTGGAAGGTATAGCGATTTGTATATACCCCATCCCTTATTTCCTGGTGGCTTTGGTATTACAGATTATCTTTGCCTTCGTTTTAAAATGGTTCCCGTTGCAGGCAGTTATTAAGACGGGCGTTGGTTTCGGACCGTGGTTTGGATCTCTTATGAAGGCATCCGTGCTTCCGGCAATTTCATTGTTGCTGCTTGGTACCGGCTGGTGGATTATATCCATGAAATCCCTTGCAAGTACTACGGCTGAAGAAGATTATGTGCGTTATGCCCGTTTCCGTGGTCTGTCCGAGGCAACGATTGGTAAGAGCTATGTGCTTCGTAACTCCATTTTGACACAGATTACTGCCCTTGCCATGAGTCTTGGCGGTGTATTTGGCGGTTCCATTATGACAGAGATTATTTTCGGGTATCCTGGTGTTGGTTCCTTGATTCAGAGTGCTATCCTGCAGTCAGATTACAACATGATTCTGGGCTGTATTACGATTTCTATTGTGGCAATTTCTACTGCAACGCTGATCGTTGACCTGATTTATCCGTTCATTGATCCGCGCATCAGGTACGGCTGATAGGAAGGGGGATAAACATGAAGAAATTTTGGAAAACAGCGAACTTCCGTCTGAAAACAGGACTGATTGTTACTTGCTTTTTTATGATTATTGGATTTATTGTATATTTTTTCCCACATACGGATCCGTTTACATTTAATACCTACCCGAACAACTTAGGCGCATCGGGGGAGCATTGGTTAGGTACTACCAGTATGGGGCAGGATGTTGTGTGGCTTTTAATTGAAGCAATTCACAACTCATTGCTGATTGGTTTGATTGTTGCTACGATTGGTACGGTTGCCGGTGTTTTAGTGGGATTGCTGGCTGGTTTTGCAGGTGGTACATTGGACAGAGTACTTATGATTATCACAGATACCTTCGTGGTAATTCCGTCTTTGCCGATTTTGATTATGATGACATCCCTGATGAAGGGCGGCGCTACGGTTATCGTTATGGCTCTTGTACTTGCATTATTTGCATGGGCATGGCCCAGCCGCCAGATTCGTTCTATGGCGCTGACAATTAAGGAACGTGACTTCATTCATACGGCCCGTTTCTCAGGAGAGAGCACCATGCAGATTGTTGTAACAGAGATTTTGCCATTTGCACTTTCGTGGTCACTTTCCAACTTTATGAATGCTACACTTTCCGCAATCGGTTCAGAGTCCAGCCTTGCAGTGCTTGGCTTGTCACCAGGTAACTTGGTATCCTTAGGTAATATGATTCAGTGGGCTAGAAATTATAACGCCGTTCTTGCAGGACGCTGGTTATGGATCGGCGCGCCGATTGTTGCAACTGTTATCTTATTCATTGGCCTGTTCTTGCTTATTACAGGTTACAATGATTATCAAGCTATGAAGAGAGGCAGGTGATAGAATATGCTGAAAGTCGAAAACTTGTCGACTTCTTATAAGACCATTGATGGTGATGTTCATGTGCTCAATGACATTAACTTTGAGATTCATGACAATGAGATATTCGGCATTGCAGGAGAATCCGGCTGCGGTAAAACAACCCTGCTGAACACTCTTTATGATATTGTAGAGTTTCCGCTTGTTATTGATAAAGGACGTGTTGTCTTAGAGGGTGAGAAGAACGGACAGAAATATTCTTTTGAATCCGGTCAGATTCGCAAAACCTGGTGGAATAATATTTCCTATGTGCCACAGGCAGCGCAGAGTGTTTTAAATCCAATCGTTCGATTAAAGACGCAGTTTCTTGATTCCATTCCAAAGGAAGATAAGAAAAATGAAACACCTGAGCAGACTCTGGCAAGAGTTGCCGATTATTTAAAGGAACTGAACCTTTCTCCTGACGTATTGGAATCTTATCCATTCCAGTTATCAGGCGGTATGCGCCAGCGTGCGATTATTGCGCTTGCAACTTTTATGGCTCCCGGCCTTGTGCTTGCAGATGAGCCTACCACAGCTCTTGACGTTGTGGTACAAAAAGGTATTTTGATGATGCTGATGCGCTTGCAGCAGCAGCTTAAGAATTCACTGGTTATCGTAAGCCATGATATGGGTGTGCATTATCAGATTACAGACCGTATGGCGATCATGTATTCCGGCAGCATTGCAGAACTTGGAAAGACAGAGGATATTTTTAATGATCCGATTCATCCTTATACAAAGATGCTTGTAGACGCACTGCCTCGTGTAGGTGAGGATGTTCAAAGAGTAGGTATTGCAGGTCGTCCGCCTGCGCTTAAGAACCCGCCTCCAGGCTGTCGTTTTGCGCCTCGCTGTCCACATGCAACAGACCGCTGCCGCAGTGAAGTGCCGAAATTCCGTGAAATAACTCCCGGGCGGTTTGCTGCCTGCCACTTATTAAAGGAGGAGGTGAAGAAGAATGGCTGAGAAATTATTGGAAATTAAAGGCGTCAGTAAGATTTTCCGAGTAGGCGGTATGATACGTGGTAAGAAACTGGTGGCCGTGGATGATGTTTCTTTATCCATTGACAATGATAAGCCCGTCATTCTGTCTGTCGTTGGGGAGTCCGGATGTGGTAAATCCACATTGTGTAAGATGGTTCTGCGTCTGCACAATCCTGATATGGGTGAGATTATTCTGGATGGCAAATCTTATGCTGACAAGAAAAGCTATGACCCACAGCAGTTTAAGCATGATGTACAGCCTATCTTTCAGAACCCGTACGAATCTTTTTCCTCACGGAAAACAGTAGATACCTATTTATATAATACGGCGCTTCGTCTTGGCATTGCGAAGAATAGAAGTGAAGCTGACGGAGTGGTGGATGAAGCTTTAAAGAGTGTTGGTATGTCGCTTCAGGTTGTGAAGGGCAAATATCCTACGCAGTTTTCCGGTGGTGAGTTGCAGCGTGTTTCTATCGCCCGTGCGCTTATTACACGTCCGAAGCTGATTATCGCTGATGAGCCAGTTGCGGCAATTGACGCTTCTATGAAGATGAATATCGTCAATCTTTTTAAGGAATTGCGTGATAAATATAAAATTTCATTTATTTATATTACCCATGACCTTTCAACGGCATACTATGTGTCCGACTATATTGCAACCCTTTACCGTGGCTGCCTGATTGAATATGGTCCGGCGAAAGAAATTATGGATAATCCGGCGCATCCGTACACAGACCTTCTTATGAATTCTGTGCCCCGTGTTGGTGACAAATGGAAGGATGCAACGGCTATGCCTGATATGGAAGGCAAAGAGTATGCAATTGAATATTGTAAGTTTGCTCCGCGCTGTCCGTATGCTACAGATAAATGTAGGCAGGAACGTCCTGCGCCTACCCAGATGGGGAATGAGCGTATGGTGCTTTGCTATCATCCTTTGACGGAAAAGAAGGCATAAAGGCGTAAGCTGTAAATGATACGATATAGGAATGGGACTCTCGGCTTGCCAGGAGTCCCATACTATTATAGAAATTTTATAGAATATCAGAGTAAAGAATATAATTAAAAAGAAGAATATAGTATAAGAAACTGAAATTGAAATCAATAAATCAGTTTTTGACGCATGGTGTATTTTATACACGTTCAATATGCGTTCTGTTGATAAGAATGGGGGTCTAACGTATGGAACAAGCATGGTGGAAAGAGGCTGTTGTATATCAAATATATCCGCGCAGCTTTATGGACAGTAACGGGGATGGAATTGGAGATTTGAACGGCATTACGTCACGTCTGGATTATTTAAAAGAACTGGGGATTGATGTAATCTGGCTTTCTCCAATCTATCAGTCGCCCAACGATGATAATGGCTATGATATCAGCGATTACCAGGCGATTATGCAGGAATTTGGAACCATGGAAGATTTCGACAAAATGATTGAGGGGATTCATGCGCGGGGAATGCGTTTGATGATGGATCTGGTGGTAAACCATACTTCCGATGAACATGCATGGTTTTTAGAGAGCCGTAAGAGCAAAGACAATCCTTACCGGGATTATTATATCTGGCGGGAGGGGAAAGACGGACAGGCGCCTAACAATTGGGGCAGTTATTTTTCCGGTTCCGCATGGCAGTATGATGATGCTACGGATATGTATTATCTGCATTTGTTTTCCAAGAAACAGCCTGACCTTAACTGGGAAAATCCCACGGTACGTGAGGAAGTATTCTCCATGATGAACTGGTGGTGCGGCGAGAAGGGAATTGACGGTTTCCGTATGGACGTTATCAGTCTTATTTCAAAGCGGCCCGGACTGCCGGACGGTCCTAAAGGGCCTAAGGCTCTTTATGGATATGCAGATTGTGCAAATGGGCCCCGGGTACATGAATTTCTTAAGGAAATGAATCAGAAAGTACTTTCTCACTATGATTTGATGACCGTAGGCGAGGCGGCAGGTGTTACGATTGATGAAGCAAAACGCTATGCCGGCTTTCATGAAAATGAATTGAACATGGTTTTCCATTTTGAACATGTGGGTCTTGACTCAGATGAAAATGGCAGATGGACGGATAAGCGGGTTCCGCTGATAGAATTTAAGAAGGTAATGAGCGCATGGCAAAATGAGCTTGAAGGGAAGGCATGGAACAGCCTGTATTTAAGCAATCATGATCAGCCTCGTTCGATTTCCAGATTTGGGGATGATTCGCCGGAGTATAGAGAGGTTTGCGCTAAGATGCTGGCAACCTGCCTGCATATGATGCAGGGAACGCCCTATGTATATCAGGGTGAAGAATTAGGTATGACCAATATGCCTTTTGCGGATATTTCGGAGGTCAGGGATATTGAGAGTATCAATGCCTACAAGGAAATGTCCGAAGCAGGGCTGATCTCCAAGGAAGATATGATGCACTTTATCCGTTTGAAAGGCCGGGATAATGCCCGTACACCTATGCAGTGGGATGATAGCAAGAACGCAGGTTTCACCACGGGTACTCCATGGATTGGCGTTAATCCCAACTATACGACAATCAATGCAAAAGCGGCGCTTGAGGATAAAAATTCTATTTTCCACTATTATCAAAAGCTGATTGCCTTAAGGAAAGCGGAGCCGATTATGGTCTACGGCCATTATGATTTGTTAGAGCCGGAGCACGATTCACTGTATGTTTACACGCGTTCTTTGGATGGGCAGAAGCTGCTGGTAATCTGTAACTTTACAAAGGAGCAGATAAGTTATGAAGTTCCGGCGGAGTTTGGCGGTGCACAGATTCTGATTGGCAACTATGAGAGAGATAAGGCGGAGGGGATAATTGAATTAAAACCTTACGAGGCCATGGTAATAAAATGTAAATAAAGTTTCAGCTTTTTATTGGTGGCAGTGCCGCAAGCATAGCTTGTGGTATGCAAGGGTATAAGAATGGGAGATTCGTTTATGAAAGATTATTTAAAAATAAAGAACAATCCGGCGGCCTGTGGAGAAAATATGATTCAGGGCGACTGCTATCGCATTACGGTTCTGACTTCTCGACTGCTTCGGCTGGAATACAGCGCGGAAGGCGTTTTTAACGATGCGGCTACCCAGATGGTTTTGAACCGTGATTTTCCGGTTACATCCTATCAGCTTAAGGAAACAGAGGATGAGCTGCAGCTGATGACAGAGCATTTACAGTTAAATTATGACAAAAAGGAATTTACCAGCCATGGACTTTCCTGTAAATGCCTGGGTGTGAAGAACGCTTATTTTTCCAGGACCTGGCATTTTGGAGAACCCGAGGAGATGGGCGGATTTATTGGGAATCTTGGGGGAACGGCCCGTACGCTGGATACGGTAAACGGAGCCTGTGAGCTGGAAAGTGGCATTTTGTCCCGGAGCGGGTTTGCCGTGATTGACGATTCCACATCCTTGCTGCTTGCGGATGATGGTTTCGTACAACCCAGGAAAAAAGGCGCTAAGGATTTGTATTTCTTTGGATATGGGCATGATTATTTAGACGCGCTTAAAGATTTTTATTATTTGTGCGGCAAAACACCTATGTTGCCCAGATTTGCACTTGGCAACTGGTGGAGCCGTTATTATCAATATACGGAAGAATCTTATATGGAACTGATGGATCGGTTTGATAAAGAGGAGATTCCTTTCAGTGTGGCGGTAATTGATATGGACTGGCATCTGGTAGAGATTGACCCTAAATACGGCAGCGGCTGGACAGGATATACCTGGAATAAAGACTTTTTCCCGGATCCCAGGCGCTTCTTACAAAAGCTTCATGACCGCGGCATGAAGACAACGCTGAATGTCCATCCGGCAGACGGTATCCGTGCTTATGAGGATTGTTACCCGAAGGTGGCAAAGGCTATGGGGGTAGATACTTCTAAAGAAGAACCGGTGAATTTTGATATTGCTGACCCGAAATTCCTCTCCGTTTATTTTGACGAAGTGCATCATCCTATGGAAGAAGAAGGTGTGGATTTCTGGTGGTTAGACTGGCAACAGGGAACGAACACAAAAATTGAAGGGCTTGACCCCTTATGGATGCTGAATCATTTCCATTATTTGGACAGTGGCAGGGACGGAAAGCGGCCAATGACCTTTTCCCGCTACGCAGGCCCCGGTTCCCACCGTTATCCTATCGGATTTTCCGGTGACACACATATCACATGGGAGTCTTTGGATTTTCAGCCTTATTTTACAAATACGGCTTCTAATATAGGGTATGGATGGTGGAGCCATGATATCGGCGGCCACATGATGGGATACAGGGATGAGGAGCTTGAGGTTCGCTGGTACCAGTACGGTGTGTTCTCACCGATTAACCGTCTCCACAGCAGTAACAGCAGATTCAGCGGCAAGGAGCCCTGGAAGTTTAGCATGGAGGCAGCGCACGTGATGGGCGAATTTTTACGTCTGCGCCACAGACTGGTTCCATATCTGTACACAATGAACTATCGCGCATGGAAAGAAGATAAACCGCTCTGCCAGCCGATGTACTATCTTGCGCCGGACGAGTTTGCATCTTACAAAGTGCCCAATGAGTATTTATTTGGTACAGAGCTGTTAGTAGCGCCTGTGACCACCAAGCGGATTCCAAGTGTACGCCTTGCAAAGGTTAACGCATGGCTGCCGGAGGGACTTTGGTTTGATTTCTTCACGGGAACTGTTTACGAAGGAGGCCGCACAATGGAATTGTACCGGCCGCTGTCCCAGATACCTGTTCTGGCCCGTGCAGGTGCGATTGTGCCTATGACGGATGAAATCAGCGCGAAGGAAGTAGAGCAGAATCCGAAGCATCTGGAAATCAGGGTATATGCCGGAGCTGACGGCGCCTTCACCCTTTATGAGGACGACAATGTTTCCTGCGGCTATGAGCAGGGCGATTGTGCAAAGACACCAATGGAAGTATGCTGGGCGGATAAAAAAGCATTTACTTTGCATCCGATTGAAGGAAATACGAAACTTTTACCTGAAAAACGCGCTTATACGATTCGTGTGATTGGAAGCACGGCCGAAAAGGCTGTTATTTTGAAAAATGGCAATGAAATTGAAGCGCAGGTTACTTATTGTGCAAAGTGCCATGAGCTTTGTGTTGCGCTTACGGATGTGACGGCGGAAGATACGGTTGAAATCCGTCTGCCTGAAGATGCAGCTGTAGTGGATAACCCGATTATGGAGCAGGTGGATGAGCTGCTTAATATGGCTGAGATTCCTTTTATGCAAAAAGAGGTTCTTTTCGCACTTATGGATAAGTGTAAAGGACAACTGAATGTTTTGGCTGGTGAACTGCAGGCAATGGACCTTGATGATGGGCTGCGGGGCGCATTGTTAGAAATTGTGACTGCTTATCAGATGTAAAAAGTATTAGGCGCTTTGTGGTGCAATTCAGATAGTCAAATAAATTATATCAGGGCAAAAACTGGACTTTGTAATGTCCAGTTTTTGCCTTGTTATTTCGGTTAGGATGTTTGACTTGGCCTATAAATTGAAAATCTGGTTTCTAATTGATTCATTTCTACTATAAAGTGGATGCTTTCGCTTGATCTTCCCAGGTTACTTGATTTCCCGCTTGCGTACCTCGGAAGGGGTACATCCATATAAATTCTTAAAACTTGCATTAAATCTTTTTTGATTTGTAAATCCGTTTTTTTCCATAACTTCTGAAATCGGTGTGGTTGTGTAAAGTAAATCCTGATAAGCATGATTTAGCCTTAGGCCTGTGAGATATTCCTGGAATGTGATTCCCATGCTCTGGCGGAATAGGCGGCAGAAGTATTCCCGGCTGATGGACAGCTGGTCCGCCACATCCGACAAGGAGATGGGATCGCTGTAATGTTCCTCGGCCCAGGAGAGTATCTGATGGATCCGGTCGGTTAATAATTGATTTGAATCGGGCGCTTCTCCCTGCTCCCGGATTCCAAAATGGCGGAGAAGATGGGCAAGGGCCTGCAGGATGATGCCTTCCGACTCTAATGAAACTTCAGGGGTTTCTAATAAGTACAGCTTGGTCAGCCGGGTCATCATCTGGCATATTTCCAGGTAGGCGGAAAACTGTTCGTCACGGATTTCGTCAGGTACGCAGTGAATCTGATAAAGTTCAATATCCGGCAGATAGCTTTTGAGTTTCTCCTTAGAAACATGGATACAGATATTCATGGCTCTCTCTCCGGAGACTAACATGCTGTGTGCCTGACGGGACTCTATTACCGTGAGGTTTTTTTTGGGAAGGTGATATTGCGCTCCATCCATTAAAAGCTCCACATCTCCGTTAAGGGGATATAAAAATTCCAGAGTCTCGTGCCAGTGCAACGGATTAAACCCACCGGGAAGGGTCTGGTAGAGAATGCGGATTCCCAGAGGGCTGCTCTTTTGGGGCTGCTCGTAATAGCTGTGATTCATAGGGTACCTCCTCATAATTGGGCAAAACCTGATGTACAAATTTGTATCTGTTTACTTTATATAATAATATCAATATTGCCTTAAAACAAGTCAAAAAACTATCTAGTTCAAACCCATTTAAAGGAGTATGCTCCATATTGTAAACGGAACGGAGATAAAGATAACAGCTCCGGAACATAAAAAGCAAATCTGATAGAAAGGTGTGACAAATCATGAAGAATTATTTAAAAACAATGGTAGAAAATTATTTTGTGAACAATCTGGTTGCTTTGTGGCATGTAGGAAATGAAGATGCACCTGAAGAAGTGCTGAAAAGAAATTCCTATACACTGTTAAATGTATCACCCAGATTTTTCTAAGAAGAAAGAAAACTAAATAAGAAATAACAAGAATGAAACAAAATATCAAAATAGCAAAAACAAAAATCAAATAAAGAAAGAGGTGCTAAATTATGAAGAATTATATGAGAACAATGGTAGAAAATTATTTTGTAAACAATCTGGTAGCTTTGCTGCATGTAGGAAATGAAAATGCACCTGAGGAAGTGTTGAAAAGAAATTCCTACGCACTGTTGAATGTATCACCTAGATTTTTCTAAGAAGAAAGAAAAATTAAATAAGTCATAACGAAAACTGAATAGGAACGAAGTAGAACGATAAATAGAAAAAAAGAAAGAGGTGCCCAATTATGAAGAATTATATGAGAACAATGGTAGAAAATTATTTTGTAAACAATCTGGTGGCTTTGCTGTATGTAGGAAATGAAAATGCACCTGAGGAAATGCTGAAAAGAAATTCCTATACACTGTTGAACGTATCACCCAGATTTTTCTAAAAGAGGGATGATAACAACAAAAAGTAACATAGCAGACAGTCAATAGAACTGAAACAATAGAAACAAAAAATGAGGAAGGAAAGGTATCATGATTATGAAAAATTATATGAAGACAATGGTAGAAAAATATCTTGCAAATAACAAAGTCGTTTTATTGCATGTAGAAAATGAAGATGAGGCAGCTGAGATGATGAAAAGGAATTCCTACACACTGCTGAATGTGTCTCCTAGAGCGTTCTAAGACATTTTAAGGACATAAGAAAAAATAAAACGAAAAGAGAAGAAAAATGCATTTTAGATACCAGTAAATGGCCGGTGTTTTCCAAAAAAGAAGACACTGGCTTTTTCATTCCGGCAGGCAGCTATCAAGCAGGCCCCGGACAGAAAAATAACTCCGTTGAAGAATGAAATTATGAATTATTCGTTAAAATTGAATGAAACACTTTCGTTAACTTTTGATTTGTGATATAAAAATATAGTACCCTTCTAAAAAATGCTGCGAAAAATAAACGTTAATTGGTAAGCTGCCGGCGAAGCGTGGCAGCTTATGATATTGTGTTCCCTTTTTAAACGAGCAGGTTATAGAGCATGGGGAAATTAAGAAAGAGGATTTTATAAAAATGGATTTGATGAAAAGAAGTGCTTCGATCACACTTGCGATGACTCTATTTGCAGGTATTTTGGGAGGATGTGGGAATAAGGATACCAGCGGACTTGTATATACTACGGATTTTAAAGCAGAGGATTATGTTGACTTAGGTGAGTATAAAGGTGTGGAAATTGAAGTTGCATCGCCTGAGGTTTCAGATGATGCTATGAAGACATATATAAAAAGCGCTTTTTCCAATTATGCGGAGCCTGTAAGCGGCCGTAGTGTGGAAATGGGGGATATTACCAACATTGATTATGAGGGCAAGCTGGACGGGGTGGCCTTTGAGGGAGGAACTGCAAAAGGTGCAGAACTGGTGATCGGATCAGGTAGATTTATTCCGGGTTTTGAAGATGGTGTTGTGGGGATGGAAATTGGACAGACTAAGGATATTGATTTAGCGTTTCCGGATCCCTATGCCAGCAATCCGGATCTGGCGGGTAAGGATGTCGTTTTTACTGTGACAGTCAATGGAATCAGCGCGCCTCATATTACGGACGAGCTGGTGGAAGGGCTTGGCCTTACGGACTGCAGCACGGTGGAAGAATATGAAAAATATGTATATGATAATTTGATGGCCCAGGCTCAGGCGGATTTTGAGGAGCAGAAGATGGACGAGGCAGTGGTGGCAGTGGAGGAAAGCAGCAGTTTTAAGGAGCCTCCTGATGGTATGGTAAACAGACTCAATGAAAATTTGACCAATACCTTGACTTCCTACGCGCAAATGTATGGCATGGAACTCCAACAGTATATATCTTATGCTTATGGCAGTGGTGTGGAGAATTATGAAGAATTTTTGCTGGAACAGGCAAGGTTTACGGCCCAGCGTTATATTATGCTGGCGGCGATTGCAGATAAGGAAGGTATTTTAGTGACAGAGGAGGAGCTGGAGGAAGATTTTGCCAAGATGGCCGAGCGTTATAAGTATGAAAGCGTAGAGGCTTATAAAGCGGAAATTGATGTGGATGCCTACAGGGAATTTCAGCTGATTCAAAAGGTAAGAGAATTTCTTGGAGAGAATGCAGTGGTAAAAAGTCCGGTTGTTTCTGAACAATAGGCGGATTTAAAAAGCATAGCGGTGTTTTAGCTGTCTATATAATTGGAAGCAGGGAAGATATTTTAATGTACAGGGGATTCTATGCAGGACATAAGCGCTTAGTCTTTCGTTTATGCAGGCAGATATGGGTGTGAAGCGGGAAAATGTATAAAAATAAGAAGAAAAAACGAGTCAGATGGCTTGCGATGGCTATGTCATTATCAATTATGCTGTCAGTGGCAGACCCGGTAGGGGCTACCTCTATTTCTGATTTGGAAAAGCAAAAGCAGGAGCTGGAAGAAAAGAAAAAAGAAGCGGATGCAAAGAAGAAAGAAGAACAGCAAAGATATAATAACGCTTCGGGCAAGGCGGATGCTATCCAGTCTGATGTGGATGCGGTGGCAGAGGAGATCGAAGAAATAGATGCTGCCTTGGTGGAAACCATTGCCAGTGTGGAAATGATAGAGGAAGAAATTGAGGAAAAAGAAGAACAGATTGAGGAGACGAAAGCAGATCTGGAACAAGCCAAAATTGTAGAGCGGAACCAATATGAAGCAATGAAGCTGCGGATTCAGTTTATGTATGAGAGGGGAAACTCTTCTTATTTGGAGCTGCTCTTAGCCAGTGAGAGTATGGCTGAAATGCTCAACAAAACAGAGTATGTGGAAAAGCTGTATGAGTATGACAGAAAGCTTCTTGCTGATTATCAGGCAGCCAGAGAAGAAGTGGAGGCTTTGCAGGAAAAACTGGAGGAAGAAATGGACGAGCTGGAGGCTCAGCAGCATGAGCTGATGGAGGAAAAAGCAAGCCTTGAAATCATTTTAAATGAGAAGAAGTCTACTTATGACAATTATGAGGCCCAGCTTGCCAAGGCAAGGCAGGAAGCGGCAATTTATAAAGCGAATATTAAGAGACAGAATGATGAAATTAAAAAGTTAGAAGCCCAGGCGGCAAGTAAGCAGTCTGAAATAGAAGAAGCAAAGAGAGCTGAGGAGGAGGCAAGGAAAGCGCAGGAGCTGGCTTTGCAGAGAGAAGCAGAGGAACGGGAAAGGCGAGAAAAAGAATCTTCCGGAACATCTTCCTCTGACACATCCGAAAAATCATCTTCGGATTCGTCATCCTCCTCAGGGTCGTCCTCCGGAGGGGGATATGCATCAGCGTCCAGCTATTCCGGCTCAGGCAGTAAGGGACAACAGATTGCAAATTATGCATGCCAATATATCGGAAATCCTTATGTACCAGGGGGAACAAGCTTAACAGAAGGGGCGGACTGTTCCGGATTTGTCTGGAGAGTATATAAGGACTTCGGCTATAACCTTCCCAGGACATCTTATTCTCTTAGAAGTACGGGAACGGGAGTTTCGTATTCAGAGGCGAGGCCAGGAGATATCGTATGTTATGCAGGGCATGTGGGTATTTATATTGGAAACGGGCAGATTGTACATGCCAGTACGCAGAGAACGGGGATTAAGATTACCACTGCTACCTATAAGGAGATTTTGGCGGTAAGGAGAATCGTATAAAACAAGAGGATGAACTGTTGTTACTACCATATATACAGGTGTGAGGGGCAAGCTTGTGCAAAAGCCAGGAATACTTTATAATGGTGTAAGAAGCTCTAAAGGGCCCAAATCGGCGCCGAAGATTGTTGAAAAGTTTAGTGCGGAAGAATGAGAGGAAAAGAGATGTCAGATTTTGATGAGAGAGATATGAACGAGATAGAAGAATTGGAAAGTACGGCTTCAGATACAAAAGAAACAGTCGGCGGAAACGAAGGAGACGGTGAGAAAAAGGAGAAGGAATATGAGGATGTCTGTTTTATCTGCCGCCGCCCTGAAAGCAAGGCGGGAAAAATGTTTAAGCTGCCCAATAACATTACGGTGTGCAACGACTGTATGCATAAGACCATGGATACGGTGAGCCAGTTTGACTACCAGGGAATGCTGAATAATCCGTCTTTTATCGATGACCTGAATAAAAATATGAGCGGTAAAGGGTATCCCAATATTCGCTTCGTTAATATTGCGGACTTGCAGGGAGAGGGCGGAATCCCCAACAAGCAGAGGCTTAAAAAGAAAAAGCCTAAGACCAAGAAAGAACCGGTGCTGGATATCAAAAACATTCCGCCGCCTCACAGGATCAAGGCCCAGCTGGACGACTATGTGATTGGGCAGGAACATGCAAAGAAAGTGATTTCCGTGGCGGTGTACAATCATTATAAAAGAGTGGCAACAGGCACCATGGATGACATAGAAATCGAAAAGTCCAATATGCTGATGATTGGGCCTACGGGATGTGGCAAGACTTACCTGGTAAAGACCCTGGCAAGGCTTTTGGATGTGCCCCTTGCCATTGCAGACGCCACCTCACTTACAGAAGCGGGCTATATAGGCGATGACATTGAGAGTGTGATTTCCAAGCTCTTAGCCGCCTCGAATAACGATGTGGAAAAGGCGGAGAGGGGAATTGTCTTCATAGACGAGATCGATAAGATTGCCAAAAAGAAAAATACCACCAGCAGGGATGTCAGCGGTGAGAGTGTACAGCAGGGGATGCTGCGTCTTTTGGAGGGCGCAGATGTGGAGGTGCCGGTAGGAGCCAACAGCAAAAATGCAATGGTTCCCCTGGCAACCATCAACACAAGAAATATCCTATTTATCTGTGGCGGCGCTTTTCCTGACCTGGAGGAAATTATTAAGCAGCGTCTGAAAAAGCAGACCTCCATAGGATTTAATGCGGAGTTGAAAGATAAGTTTGATAAGGAAAAAGATATTATCAGCAGAGTGACAGTTGAGGACTTAAAAAAGTTCGGCATGATACCGGAGTTTTTAGGACGCCTCCCCGTTATTTATACATTGGCAGCGCTTGATAAAGCTATGCTGGTTAAAATTTTGAAGGAGCCGAAAAATGCTATCTTAAAGCAGTACCAAAAGCTTCTTGAGCTGGACGAGGTAAAGCTGGAATTTGACGAGGGCGCACTGGAAGCAATAGCGGAAAAGGCCATGGAGAAAGATACCGGCGCAAGAGCCCTTCGGGCGATCATAGAGGATTTTATGCTGGATATTATGTATGAGATCCCAAAGGACGACAATATTGGACGTGTGACGATCACCAGGGAATATATTGAAGGAACTGGCGGGCCGATTATTGATATCCGCAGCATCAGCGGGGAAAATCCGGATAATTTGAAGGTGATTGAAGATAAAGGGTGACGATAGGGATTGGGAAGGCTGACGATGTTTGCTCAATAAGCCGGCCAACGAAAAGTAACAATGCCTACCCAATAAGCCAGCCGATGAAGCGTGATGGCGTTTGGTGCTCTCTTTTTTTGTACAGAAATTGAGAGGAAAAAAGATGTGAATGATATATACTAAAGCTGTCAGGAGGATTTTCGGATATGGAATGGATAGAAAGATTAAACAGTACAATAGTCTATATAGAGGAACACTTAACAGAAGAAATTGATTATGAACAGCTTGGCCGGATTGCCTGCTGTTCCACGTTTCATTTTCAGAGGATGTTTACTTATATGGCAGGGATTCCTCTGTCCGAATACATCCGCAAAAGAAAGATGTCTTTAGCGGCTGTGGACTTGCAGGGGAGCGATGCGAAAATTATTGATATAGCAGGGAAATATGGATATAGCTCCCCCACTGCATTTAATAGAGCGTTTCAGTCTATCCATGGGATTGCTCCTTCCGCCGTAAAAAATGAAGGGGTATCCGTAAAATCCTTTCCGCCGATTACCTTTAAAATCACTGTGAAAGGAGTAGAAGAAATGCAGTATCGAATTGAAACGAAAGAGGCATTCCGCATTGTGGGAGCATCTGTTCCGCTGTACGAAGATATTGAGAAAAACTTTACGATTATCCCCTCTAAGTGGCAGGAAATATCTGTAAATGGAGCATTACAGAAGCTGATTGGCATGATGGATATGCAGCCTATGGGTGTGCTTGGTGTCAGTACCTGTAATGATACGGAACCATGGAAGTACTATATTGCCGTAGCGGCTTCGGGGGATAAGGGTGAATTTGAAGAATATGTTGTGCCTGCGGCAACCTGGGCAATTTTTGCAGGTGAGGGGACAAACCAGTCTATCCAAGAACTTGAGCGGCGTATTGTGACAGAATGGCTGCCGACTTCGGGATATGAGTATGGAAACGCCCCGGACATTGAAGTTTACCTAAATCCCGATCCTCAAAACGCACAGTACGAAGTATGGATCCCGGTGGTGAAGAAGCAAGTATAGATGAGGTTACCCGCAAATTTGTGCTTAGAGCACAAATTTGCAGGTCAGGAAGGGAGCATGGCTATTATCGTGCAATAATTGGTATCATGTAAGTTAAAAACAGAGATGTTGAGCTGATAGATATGTGAGTTAGATCCCATAGTTTATCGGCTCTTTTTTTTGTATGCAAAAAATCAGTCCCTCCATTATAAAAAAGAGCACCACAAGTAAGGAGAGATGGCGGGTATAATAGGGTTATATCCGGATAAAAGTAGTAACAATATACAATAGAACGCAGGATAGGAGGATCATTATGTTAAAAAAGGGCAAAAAAATGTTGGCTTTAGGTTTAACAGGAGCTATGGTGATGGGGCTGATGGGCTGTTCAAATAGTACAGACAATCAGGACGCTGCGAAAGTAAACCAGGAGGAAACCGAAGATAGTAATGAAAAGTCAGATACGCAGGACGATACAAAGAAAGATGTGCTATCGGATAATCAGGATGGCGGGGCAGAAGTTGAAAATGACGTGACTTTGGAGGTGGAAGTAGGCTACACGGCAGAAGCGCTTGAGCAATTTCGAGAGGTTATAGATGATTTTACGGCGCAAACGGGCATTGAGATTGAACTGGTAACTCCCGGTGCGGATTATGAAACAGTTATGAAAACCAGGATGGCATCAGGCGATATGCCGGATGTGTTTGTGACGCATGGATGGTCCATTGCAAGATATAAGGAATATCTGACCAGATTAAATGACGAGACATGGTTTGAGAAAATTGATGCATCAATTTTACCGGTGGTATCCGATCAGGAAGGAAGTATTTATGTACTGCCCGTAACCCAGGGGATGAACGGTCTATCCTATAATAAGAGAGTGCTGGAGGATGCCAGTGTAAATGCTACGGAAATTCAAAGTATGGATGATTTTAAAGAGGCATGTGAAAAACTTAAAGAGAAGGGTGTAACGCCTGTTCATATTGGAGGAAAAGACAGCTGGACGACTGCAGGTCTTTATAATGTGATGGCTCCTGCATTTTATACGGCAAAGGGCTGCAAATATCCTTCGGGAGATACATTGAAGGATGGCAGCTTTGATTGGGATGCAAATGGAAAATATCTGTTGGAGGAAATTGCAGGAATGGTACAGGCAGGTTATTTCAATACGGATTTTATAACGGCAGATGAAACATCTTCCGTTATCGCTTTAGGTGAGGGGAAATGTGCCTTTATGTTTGGCAGTGTGGGATATGTGCAAAAAGCAAAAGCTGTGGTGGATGATGCGGAGATTGGAGTAATCCCTATGCCTTCTACTATGCAGGATGGAGAATCACAGTATATGACAGGTGAAGGAAGCTGCTTTGGCATCTTCAAGGATACGGAGCATATGGAGCAGGCAAAGCAGTTTTTAGAATTTCTTGCTTTGCCTGATAACGCCAACAAAATTATGAAGGCAGATGGGGAAATGCCGGCGCTTGACGGAATGGATAAGGAAGGGAGTGAATCTTATCAGGCATACCAGGAAAGTATCAATTCCTTTAACGTATGTTATGATAATCTTTTTGACAGAGAATACTTCCCCAGTGGCATGTGGTCTGTGATGACAGATGCGGTAATGGAAGTGTTTATGGATCCTGAGGAACAGGGAATTGACCGAGCGGTAAGTCTGCTAAAAGAAAATTATATTGACAAATATGAGGCAGCGCAGGAATAGAAAAGAGATACTTAGGCATTTAGGATGCTGTACAGGGAAATATGGGGGTAGATTGAAAAAATTGCGCTTACCCCCTGACAGGGGATATTAGAAACCGGAGGATGAGTGTGAAAAAAAAGGAAGTGAAAATAAATTTTTTTTATATTCCGGCAATATTGTTGATTTTACTTTTTGTGGTAAGGCCCTTTTGTGAAACAATTTTTATTTCTTTGACGAAATGGAATGGTTATTCTTCGGACAAGGTATTTATAGGGATAAAGAATTATGTGGATATGCTGAAAGATGACAGATTAAAAAGGGCATTTGTCAATACATTGATTTATGGATTTGCATCAACTTTTATGCAAAATGTGATAGGCTTGTTAATTGCGGTCTTTGTGGATTCACGTTTTAGAGGGAACAATATAATACGTGCGGTTGTTTATATGCCGATCATGATTTCAGGACTTATTATGGGTTATATTATGTATTTTTTCCTGACTTATGACAATGGCGTTTTAAATGACATGATTGGAATATTCGGATACGAACCTGTGGACTGGCTGGCAGACGGAAGGAGAGGCATATTATTTATCACTCTGATTAACACCTGGCAGTATGCGGGGAATTGTATGATTATTTATCTTTCAGGTATTCAAAGTATACCCCAAATGTATGAAGAAGCGGCGGTTATCGATGGAGCCGGTACATTCCAGCGTTTTAGGTTCATCACCCTGCCGCTGCTGCTGCCGGCTGTGACAACAGCGGTTATCACCAATTTGATTGGCGGCTTGAAGCTTTTTGACGGAATTATAGCTTTGACAAATGGCGGACCTAATTATGCAACCCATTCTATGATGTCGTATTTAAACAGCCAGTACTTTCTTGCGGAAAAAGCGGGATATGCATCAGCGGTGGGTATTTCAACATTCGTTCTAATTATGGTGATTTCGCTGCTATGTAATCAGTACTTTGAAGGAAAAAGCATAGAAGAATGATTTTTGGTGCGATTCTGCTAAGGGCGTAAGAAAGCATAAAGGATGGAAGAAGTGCATCTGGCCCTTCGCCAAAGGGTGTAGTCTGAGATACTGTAAGGGGAGTATATAAATGAATAGAATAAAACAAAAGTCCGGAACGGAAAGAAATTGGTGGAAGTATTTGTTGGCGGCTGTTATTTTGATTATATATCTGCTTCCTGTTTATGTGGTTGTGGTGATGTCACTAAAACCAATGACAGACCATACTTCCAGGCTGCTTCCTCCAGTAGAGATATACCTGGAAAATTATTTAAAAGTATTTAAAAACAGTAATATATTAAATGCAATGAAAAATTCCCTGATTATTACTGTGGGGACAGTGGCAATTGTTGTGATAGCAGGCTGTCTTGCCGCATATCCCATAGCCAGAAATAAAGGAAGGCTGGGAAGGGCAGTAAAGATTTTTGTTCTTGGCGTTATGATGGTTCCGGGGATGTCAATGGTGGTAGGGGTTTACTCTACGCTTGTTTCCATTCATGCCATATCTACTTACTGGGGAATTATTTTAGTAAGCGCAGCTTTTGGACTGCCTTTTTCCATTTACATGTATTCTAATTTTATAGCGGCGATACCTGATACCTTAGATGAAGCGGCAGCCATTGACGGGGCGGATGTGCTGACCATATTTTTTAAGATTATTTTTCCACAGTTAAAACCAGTGACGGTTTCTGTACTGTTAATGCAGGGAGTCTCAACATGGAATGAATATGGTTATTCGCTGTATATTCTTCAAAAGCCTGATATGTACAATGTGACTCTGACCGTAAAACAGTTTTTTGGAGAACAGCTAAAGGATTTAAATGGAGCGGCAGCTTCTGCGGCGGTTGCAATTATACCGGTTATTATTATTTATTTGTTTTTACAAAAATATTTTGTGAAGGGCGCTATAGATAGTGCGGTGAAAGGTTAAACGGTAAGATTATGTTAAGGCCTGCAAAAATATGTACTATTGAGTATAAACGCCTTGGAATGGAGGAAGATTGAAAATTAAAATTTTCAATCATGAGATTTGTGTCTGTGCGCTGCTTGCCACAAACTCGGTTATGCACAAAGGGCAGCGCAGAAATGGAGAGAAAAATGAAAAAAATTGCTTTTATAGGCGCAGGAAGTGTAGTTTTTACAAGAAATCTTGTACGGGATTTATTGACGTTTAAGGCGTTTGAGGATGCCGTGATTACATTAATGGATATTGACGAAGAAAAACTGATGTATGCAACAAAATCTGTGGAAAAAATCATTCAGGCAGGAAATTATCCTGCAAAGGTGGTTTCCACCACAAACAGGGCCCAGGCGCTTGAAAATGCGGACGGTGTGCTGAGTACGATTTGTGTTGGCGATATCCATGTATGGGGGAAAGATATGGAAATCCCTATGAAATATGGGGTGGATTATAATATTGGGGATACCAGAGGGGTGTCCGGTATCTTCAGGGCGCTTCGCACCTGGCCGGTTATGATGGACATCTGCAGGGATATTGAAAAATATTGCCCTGATGCAGTGTTTTTAAATTATACGAATCCTATGGCAATCCTGTGCAGAGCTATGCAGGGGGAGACGAAGTTAAATGTTACGGGGCTTTGTCATAGTGTGCAGGGAACGGCTGAGATGCTGGCCAATTGGATTGGGGCGAACAAAGAGGAGATCACCTATACATGTGCAGGCATCAATCACCAGGCGTTTTACCTGACGTATAAATGGAATGGACAGGATGCGTATCCGTTGATTGCAAAAGCGGTTGAGGAGCATTACCAGGAGGAAATTGTAAGAAATGAAATGTTCAGGCATTTGGGTTATTACGTGACAGAATCCAGCGGACACGCGTCAGAATATGTATCCTGGTTCAGAAAACGCCCCGACCTGATTGAAAAATATTGTACCCATGGGACCGGCTGGAATCCGGGGATACATTTTATGGCCAGAATTGATTATGAAAAAAATGAAGCCAACTGGCGAAAAGAGTTTGTAGAATGGGCGGATAATCCTGTAAACTTACAGAGAGGGAATGAATATGCAGCCCACATATTCAATGCGGTTTTTGGAGATGGCGCCATGTATGAATTTAATGGAAATGTGAGAAATTTTGGGTTGATTGACAATCTTCCTGCCGGGTGCTGCGTGGAGGTACCGGTTCTGGCATCGAAGAAAGGACTGGAGCCGATTCACGTAGGAGCGCTGCCGGCGCATCTTGCTTTACTTACCAACATAAGCGCCAGAATTGAAGAATTGGCAGTGGAAGGGGCAATTACCGGCGACCCTAGGAAAATTTATCAGGCATGTTATTTTGACCCGCTGGCATCTGCTGTTTTAAGTCTTGCAGAAATCAAAACAATGGTCAGGGAAATGTTTGAGGCAAACCGGGAATATCTTCCGCAATTTAAGCATTTTGATTAAAATCAGACAGCAGATATGCTGCCGAAAAGATTAAGACTTTTTAAGGGGATGTGAGAAATAAGATTTGTCCGTAATCTTTTATTGTGATATCGGGTAAACCACATGTGTATTGCGAAAATGTAGCTTATTTTCCACAGCCCCTTATAGGCAAGAAAGCAGGATTTGGGAAAGAGAAGCTTTGTTTTGAAGATTAGCATTGGAGGTAGTATTGATTGAAAAAACATTCACTTAAGGTGTCTTTATACTATGTGTTTATAGGATCTGTTTTTATGCCGTTTATTGTCATCAGTCTGATTATCTCCTATTTTTTTCACAACCAGTTGTTAGATAACTATAAAGTGAATAATCAGATCATCCTACAGACGCTGTCAAATTATCTTGACAGCTCCTTGCAAAATTCCGAGCGTTTCTTTTTTTTATATTTATTTGATACAAACGTTTCTAAGTTTTATCGTTCTGTCAACAAAAATGAAATTAATTATTCCCAGGAAAATTTATATAAATATGTTCGTGATTCCGTCAGATACAGGAGCTCTTTAAATAATTATCTGACAATGTTCAACTCCCATTATAAGGGGATAGGCTTTATACCGGAGCATGCCAATCAATACAGCTGCTTTTATTTGCAAAGGTATGAAAGTAATGTTATATGGTATCAAAATGATGAAATGGACAAGGAAGAATGGTACCGGGGGATGATAAGACTCCCTTTGGGAAAGGTACTTTTCCTGCCGGAAAGCATCATGAAAGGATGCAAAGAATATCAGGAAACGGAAAATGTTTTTTGTATGCTGCGTGTTACAAATCATCTGGAAACAGCATCCAGGCAGGGATATACTTTTTTGGAATTGTCTGATGCTATATTTTCAGATTTGGCAAAGGAGGTTTCATTGCCCGGGGGAGCAGGGCTGGCAATATATTTTCCGGACGGCACGTCTGCCTATGCAACGGATGATAAATTTATGTTCGATAAAGATGTCCTGAAGGATTTAATGGATGTGGACGGCAAAAGGGTTAAAATAAACAAGGGTAATTATTACGTGTATAGTATGAAAGAGGAAGAATATGGATTTTTGATTTGCTATCTGCTGCCTCAGAGTATTGTTTGGAAACAGGCAAACGAAACGTATCTTTCTATATTGCTGATTTGGTTTTGTTCTATTATTATATCTTTCGTGATATTTGCCGGGTTAAGTAAAAGGATTTCCATTTCCACAGGCCAGATCATGGAGTATATCAAGAAGTATCGGCTTGGAGATGGAAAAAAGGAGCGGAATTTGCTGCCTGAAATGCCCATAGAGGAATTTGACAATATATCTGTAGCGTTAACAGAGATGACAGATAGGATCACCAATTTGATAGAACATGAGTATATTTGGAAAATCAATCAGCAGATGGCGGAATATAAAGCAATGCAGGCGGAAATCAATCCCCATTTTTTTAATAATGTAATGAATTCTTTGCTGGCGCTGAACAGAATAGGAGAAAAGGAAAATTTAGAAAGAGGAATTTTAAACTTATCCAGGATGTTCAGATATACCTGCGAGCATGGGTATGAATCCACGATAGAAAAGGAGTGTCATTTTATAGAAAGTTATTTGATATTGGAAAAGGTAAGATTTGAAGAACGGCTGAATTATGAAATCAGAATAGAAAAGCAGTTAAAGGAGCTTTCGATTCCCAAGCTGCTGCTCCAGCCGATTGTTGAAAACATTATACGCCATGGAATGCCCCAGGATGGGAGAGGTATAAAGATTTTGCTGCATGTGTGTGAGTTAGGAAGCCGTTTTGGGAAAAGGTTTATTTGGATTATGATAGCAAATAATGGCGTTCCGTACAAAGATAAGGAACTGTACTTAGAAGGCAGAGTTGGGATTCGTAATGTAAAGGAACGTCTTATGATTTCCTATCCGGACTCTTTTTTCTGGTATGACAGAAAAGGAGAATTTCAGACAATTTGCAATATATTGATTTGTAAAGAATAACGAAACGATGGTCATATTCCAAGCAATATGTATGCGTTCATTCCCCAAATACGTTTGGCATGAATTGACGTAAGGAGTTATAAATCAAGTAGTAGGAGCATGTATGAGAATATTAATTGCGGATGATGAGAGATTAGTCAGGGTCAGCCTTATTTCCATGCTCCGGGAGCTGTATCCCGGAGAACATGAAATTGATTGTGCAAAAGACGGTGAAGAAATGGTGGAAATGGTAAACAGAGCTTCTTATGATGTGGTTTTCCTGGATATAAATATGCCTAAAAAGAGCGGCCTTGATGCATTAGAACTGTGTAAGCCGTATTTTGACGGAACTGTCTGGTGCGTTTTGACAGGATATACGGAATTTCAATTTGCAAAACGTTCCATTTCCCTGGGTGTGAAAGAGTATTTGCTTAAACCATTGGACATTCAGGAATTAAAACATTTTATGGATGCGATAGTAAATGAAAAAAAGGGGAAGAAAAAGGACAGGCGTCAACTTTTTGCAAATAAAATAAGCCAGGCCTTCGCGCTTGCAGATACGATGGGAATTGTAAATCAAATGTGGCCGGAAAGGAAAGAAGCACAATATAGTATTTATCTTTTTTTGGCAGATACGGCAGGAAATATCGAAAGACAGGCTGTGTATGCAAAATTGTATGGGGATTTAAAAGAAAATCTCGACCGCATAATCGAAGAAACAGATCAATATGCGCTTTTTTTCTTACAGTCCGGCGAACTATGTCTGTTGCTTGAGGGAAAGGAATATGACAGGATAAGTGCCTATTTGAAGATACATGGAACAGAATATGATATGAGAGCTAAAATAACCGCCCTATGGTCTAAAGCCAAGGACTTTAAGGAACTATATTTGCATAAGCAGCTTTTGCTGGCGTTGTCGCCAATCCGCATTTTGGAGGATGATTTAACAACAATATCTATGGAGGAGCTGCGTAATCGCAGCAGAATTATGGAAAAACGGTATTTCTGTGAAAAGATTGAAATGTTGACAGCCTGCTATTTGACGGAGAATTACGAGGGAGCCAATAAGATTTTACAGGAAATGGAGGGAAATGAAAAACTAAAGGAGACTTTTGGACAGATAAGGAAAGACTCATTGCTGTTTTACCTGTCAGTTGTGTGGAATGATAAGTTTGAAGGCAGTGCTTATGAGGAATTGGTGAGACAGCTGCGGGAAGTGATTCAAAAAGGTATTGTGGAAGGATGTGGGAGAAAAAAGGATCTGATACAACAGATTAAGGATTACGTGGCAGCTAATTATATGGAAGATGTAACCATTGCGGCGATAGGAAACCGGTTTGGCATTACGCCTTCTTATATCAGCCGGGTCTTTAAAGATAAAACAGGGGAAAAGTATATTGATTATGTTACCCATATCCGAATGAAAAAAGCCAGGGAAATATTATTAAACGAACCGGAGGTATCGGTAAAGGAGGTGGCTGAACGGGTTGGTTATGTAAGTGAAAAACATTTTTCAAGAACCTTCAAAAAATATTTTCATTGTAATCCTTCCTTGCTTGCCAGCAGCCTGTAAATTTGGGCGTGGCATAGGTTTATCCTTGGAAAATTTGTCTTTACAGTATTTCTTTGTACAACAATTTAGTCCAGAATTTTGCATTTCGTGCAAAGTCCGCAGGTAAGGGTATAGGGAAAGATTGACAAAAGAGAGAATTTATTGTATGATTTACAAAATTTATACCAAAGGCTGTGAAGAGAAGAGTAAGTGGTTAGATATGTTACAGAGAGTCTGGTTAGATGAGAACAGATGCAGAAGGAACTACTGAAAATGGTCTCGGAGCTGCGTACCGAAGCTACTGTGAAGAAATCATTAAGAAACTTTAAGGCATCAAAAAACGTTGCCTAAGGGTTGCTGAATGTTTCAGAAAACACCCTAAAGGGTGGGCATTTTTCCTACGGATTTATGTTGCTTAGAAGCGGCAACATGGAGGTTATGACGCTTAGGCTACGACGGGTTCACCCGTTACAGTGATAGACTATCGATGAATCATTTCTCATCCGTAGTTGATAAGGCTTATATCGTGAGATATAGGTGAATTTAGGGTGGTAACACGAAGCGTTTGCTCTCGTCCCTGAAAAAGAAATTTTTCAGAGAGGAGGGCTTTTTTTATGAAGAAAATGGAATGACGCAGCTGTCACAGAAATCTAAGTTATCACAATAAATCATAAGGAAATGAGGTATGTAAAATGAGAAATATTTTAATTGGCGGGGCATGGGTGTATGCAAATGGTTCATTGCATATAGGCCATATAGCAGGATTATTACCCGGAGATGTATTGGCCAGATATCACAGGGCCGTGGGAGATAATGTATATTTTGTGTCGGGAAGCGACTGCCACGGAACTCCCGTAGCGTTCCGGGCTAGACGAGAGGGGAGAGGGCCGCAGGAAATCAGCGACTTTTATCATGAAGAATTTGTGGAATGCTTTCAAAAGCTGGGATTTAGCTATGACGTATATACCAAAACATCCTCAAAGGAACATCAAGATTTTGTAAGGAAATTTCACAAAAAATTGTATGAGAGCAATTATGTTTACGAAAAGGAGGTTCCACAGGCATATTGTGAAAGCTGTGCCGGCTTTTTGGCAGACCGGTTTGTGTTAGGAAAGTGCCCAAAGTGCGGAAAGGACACCAGGGGAGACCAGTGTGATGCATGCGGGGTGGTTTTAGAACCGGAGAATCTTACGGAGGCGGTTTGCGCAGTTTGCAAAAGGCCTGTAAGCTTTAAAAATGCAAAGCATTTATATATAGCAATTACAAAATTAGAGGCTGAGTTAAGAGCATTGGTTGAGAGCCACCCCAAGTGGAGAAAGAATGCCATTGCATTTACGAATCAGTATATCGAAGATGGGTTAAGAGACCGGGCGCTGACAAGGGATTTAGAATGGGGGATAAAGGTTCCCAAAGATGGTTATGAAAGAAAAACGATTTATATATGGGCGGAAAATGTGTTGGGATATTTATCTGCAAGCAAGGTGGCTGCCGAAGCAAGAGGCAGTGATTTTCATACACTTTGGGGCAAAGAAGCGAAACATTATTATGTGCATGGCAAAGATAATATACCGTTTCACACGATTATTTTACCGGCGCTTTTGCTGGGCAATGGCGCGGGATGGCATCTGCCGGATCAAATTGTGTCAAGCGAATATCTGACATTAGAAGGAAGAAAGATATCAACCAGTCAAAATTATGCAATCTGGGTCAAGGAGTTATTAGATCATTATGAGGCGGATTCTATCCGTTACTTTTTGCTGGCAAATGGTCCGGAAAAGAAAGATGCGGATTTTTCATGGAGAGAATATGTCCATAGTCATAATGGTGAACTGCTTGGAGCGTACGGAAATTTTGTGAACCGTTCGTTAGCGTTTGTTATAAAATATTTTGATGGGGCTGTACCGGATGGAGCAGGAAATCCGTCTATTGATAAACAAATAGAGGAGCTGTTTGTTTCCGTTGGAAGACAGATTGAAAACGGTGCTTTCAAAGATGCAATTGCTGAAATATTTGCTTTTATAAGAAGTGCAAATAAGTTTTTTGATACGCAGCAGCCATGGCTTACCAGGACTACCGATAGGAGGGCATGTGAAAATACGCTTAACCAATGTGTTCAAATTATCGCTAATTTAGCGGTTTTATTAGCCCCATTTTTGCCATTTTCATCCGATAAAGTGTGTAAATGGCTGGGGATAAATAATCAATGGGAAAAGCAGTCTGTACCGGGGGGCTATTTGCTCCCTGAGGTGGAAATTTTATTTCAGCGGATTGATAAAAAGGTGATAGATGCTGAGACAGAAAAATTAAAATCTATTATACCGTATAGATATGAGTAAATTTCAGAGTGTTTTTTCACGAGTGCACTGAAAAAGGCAACCGGCTGATATAAACTGTTTGACGTTTTGAAGGGTTAGGTCATATATTACAAGAAAAGGATAATGGAATTATGGATGACAGATCAGGAAAAAATTGTTTCAAATGATTATTATGACATAATTGCCGATTACACTTTACCGGAAAAATTATGGGGCTCGCTGAGAGATTTTGTTTATCAGCCTGTCAGTGGGGAAATAGGGGTGGTTTATGCCAACCGCAGGGAAGTCCCCCAACTGAGTGTAAGTGAGTTTACTTATCAGGCTATTCCTAAGCTATATGGACTGATGCAGCAGAGCGAGCCCTTTGATCCTACGCCTTTAATCCGCAGTGGGATTACGGAAATGCAAAACAGTGCCCTTAACTTAACGGGGAGAGGTGTTATCATAGGTTTTCTTGATACGGGGATACGCTATGACGATCCGGTATTCCGGAATCCGGATGGCAGCACGCGAATATTGGGAATCTGGGATCAGAACGTACAGACCGGCACGCCTCCGGATGGCATTCTTTATGGTACGGAGTATAAGCGGGAGACCATTGATTTAGCCTTGCAAAGTGAAAATCCAAGAGAAATTGTGCCCAGCTATGATGAAAATGGACATGGCACGGCGTTAGCTAGTGTGGCGGTAGGAAGCAGTCTGGAAAATGGGCTTGGATTTTTAGGCGCGGCGCCAGAGGCTGATATTGTAATGGTAAAGCTTAAGGAGGCAAAGCAATATTTGAGGGATTTTTATCTGATCCCGGAGGATGTGCCTGCCTATGCTGAAAGTGATGTAATGGTTGCGATCAAATATCTGGAAAGCTATGCAGTATCTCTGTTAAAGCCTTTGGTTATCTGTTTTGGTCTTGGGACGAATATGGGAGATCACAACGGGCATCAAATACTGGGAGGTTATTTAAACCTGATTGCAACAAAGCGCAGCAGGGTAGTGATGGTGTGCGGAGGAAATGAGGGCAATAGCGCCCATCATTACGAGGGAACTTCGATAGAAGGGCTTTTGGAGACGGTAGACAACGTAGAAATCAGGGTGGATGGAAATACCAAAGGGTTTACGGCGGAACTTTGGGGGAATGTACCGGCTAAGCATGCCATATCCATACGTACGCCTGGAGGGGAGGTTACTTCGCGGGTGGATTTCAGAGACCAGAACAGGCGGGAGTTTTCTTTTGTGTTTGAACGGTCAAGGATTGAAGTGGATCATATTCTTGTGGAACAGGGCTCAGGAGAAGAACTAATCTTTTTCAGATTTATAGACCCTACGCCGGGAGTTTGGACGATTCAGGTTACAATCAGCGAGAATGGTTCCGGAAGCATTTTTAACATATGGCTTCCGGTCACAGACTTTTTGCAGAGTAATACTTACTTTTTACGGCCTTATCCTTATGGAACGCTGACGGAGCCTTCTAATGCCCGTGAAGTAATTACAACCTCTACTTACAATGATGAAAATGGAGGTTTTTGGGCAGATTCGGGAAGAGGGTATACGAGACAGGGGCGTGTAAAGCCCGATATCTCATCCCCAGGTGTTAATATCAGTACGATACTTGGCCGGAGAACAGGCTCCAGCTTTGGAGTGGCACTTGCATCAGGGGCTGCCGCACAGTTTTTGCAATGGGCGGTGGTGCAGGCAAACCAGCCAAGGGTGGAGAGCAGAGAGCTTAAAAACTATTTAATACGCGGGGCATTCAGGGCGCCGGGTGAGAATTATCCGAATGGGGAATGGGGGGCGTATGGTAATATAGTGTCAAGTTAGCAAGGAACCAGTAAAATCAAGGGTTTCCGCTGATTTAGTCCTATGAAAAAATGCTGTGAAAAAATTTTCGACATGTCGAAAACAGCAAAATTGGATAAGGACGGGCCTGTTTTTAACCAGAAAACCGAAAATCAAGCAACTTGACACTAATATACCACAAAGCCGAGTGGTGTTGTAAAAAGTGTGCCTAAAAGGGGTGATAACTGAATATTTTTGAGTTTAGGTAGGACTAAGTTAGCTTTTCATGCGGACAAGTATTGTGTCTGCGCGGCTGATTTAGTCCTATTTCTTATTGCACCATTTTAACAGGAGGTACGAATGAAATCAAGAGAAATGACGTAAGCGTCAAATAAGATAGTGGATAGAAAAATAACCACTACCCCTCTATACTGAAAGGGCAGTGGTCATCGGCACCGTTCCTGTACCATGGGATCCCATGGCAGATAGTCATCCAGATATTCCGGATTC
>NZ_QZDT01000032.1 GCF_009917485.1 Parablautia muri | reverse complement strand
TTACTCTGAGGTATTTTTTTATCAACCACCCTTCTTGGAATTCCCTATATTTGAATTATACAGGAAGCTCCTATTTGAAATATAATAAATTTTAGATTGGTTTATTTTTTAATCTATCTTTGAGATGGTTTTATTCTATCAGAACAATAAGTATGATTATTGTATTTAAATTGGTTTTGTGATATTTTTTTTATATATATTACTGTAATGAAAAAAGAAAATTTTTGTGCCTGAGCGAAGCGAGAGGAATGTAAGTTAATATGAAAAACCATGTTGTAAATGAAAAGGAATTAAGATACATAGAATTTTTGAATCGGGAAATGGATAAACGGCACCATACCTCACTTGAGGATAACCTTCAATATGATTTGCTAAGAGCAGGAGATCCGAGAGCGGTAGAGGAGAGTGAAAAAATATTATATTCCGGTCTTCAGGGACATTTATCAGATGACCCTGTCAGGAATGCAAGATATATTTTTGTATGCGGCGCTACTTTAGCCAGTCGAACAGCCATTTCAGGAGGTATGCCATCAGAAAGGGCTTTTAATATCAGCGATTTGTATATTCAAAAAATGGATAAATTAAATACGGTTAAAGAAATTCAAAAACTACAGGTTGATATGTTTTCTCTTTATACTCATGAGATGGCAGAGTTAGATAAGAAAAGTGTGTTTTCTAAGCCTATTACGCTTTGTATGGATTATATTTATCATCATTTACACGAATCTATTCCGGTACAAGAACTAGCTTCGGTGGCAAATTTGAATGCCAGCTATTTATCCACTTTATTTAAAAAAGAAACCGGAATTACGATTTCAGATTATATCTTATCAAAAAAGATAGAAGCGGTCGGTAATATGTTGAAGTATTCAGACTATACTTATGCAGAAATAAGTTCCTTTTTGAATTTCAGCTCTCAAAGTCATTTTATCAGGGCTTTTAAAAAGAAAAAAGGTATAACGCCAAAGCAGTATCGCGAAAAATACTATGAAATTTTTGTAGATGAGTATGGGAACAGAAAAGGAATCCCTCCGTCTACTTTGCTATAGATTGATACTATATATAATTTCATCCCTATTTAGAACATTCTTTTGTCAGGAAGGATTTTATTGAAAATTCTAAATAGGGATTGTTTGGAATATATTTAAATTAAATCACTATTTAATTTAAATATAATTGATAACTTTATGGGCAAATTCCTTATTTGAATTATAATACTCCGTATATGTATAAATGGCTTTCCATCTGGACATATTCCATTTTCTTATAGAGGGTTTTTGTGGCAAATAACCTTCTATTTTATCAGAATGGTTCCAATCCGTATTTTTTGTTACAATACTTGCAGCATAATTAAGGAACCAGTCATTTTTTTCATAACCAAGTTCTTTTGCTTTTGCGAAAATAACAGGTGCGGCATCATCTGACAAATGTCGTAAATAATAATAATCATGGAATGTGTTTTTAGTCTGATAGCTTTCTTCTAAATTATTTTCGTTTTCGGTAACAGTTTCTTGGCTTAAGCTGTTCATTAAATTATATCTGGCAATCCAATAATCCGGATGGGAAAAGGAAAACAGGATATAGAGTATGGTCACTGTTATCAAACAATACTTGGTCAATGGAAATTTAATTTTATGAATCATAATCAAAGCGCCGCTCATAAGCAGGAAAATAACAAAAAGCGCCCACAATACAAATATTCTTAAAAAGGTAAGATAGTATACCTGAATATAAAGCAGCATCCGATAGGCGCTGGATGCAATCATAATATAAGTACAGATGGATATAAAAGTAAGAATGCCCTTTAAAATTTTACTTTCACGAAAGCGTTTCATGCAGGAAAGAACCAATAACAGATTGATGATACATACAAACACCAATTGGAAAAACCCTTCTCTTGCATAAGAGGAATAGGTATAATGGGCAGGAAGTGTACCGAAGCCTCCAAAGAGATATACCACCTGGATATAACAAAATACCAGATAAACCAGTGAAATTAGCCCTGTAAAAGTAATTCCCATGATAGGTTCCCCAGTTCTCTTATCAGGAATTTCTTCTTTCAGGTTATGAACAGAAATACGACTCATAATACTGTAAGTTGCAAAGAAAGCAAATAAAAATAAAAAGATAATTCCATAAATGTCATCTTCAAAGTCAATGTAAAAGTCGAAATAAAAAATCTGATCTAGCATGCTTGAAAATACCGCATCAGCCTGATAAAGAAGAAGCAGGATAATAAATAATAGAGGCATTGCAATTAAAATACCGAATAAGATATATTTTAAATTATCTTTTTTAATGGATGAGCCGTATTGTAAAGGTTCACAGTGTTCATTATTTTCGGAAGAAAATTTGATAGAAGCTCTATTTTTATGATAAGTGGAAAAATCAGTAAACGGCCTGAAGATAAACGCCAGGCTGGTAAATAAAATGTTTATGATAGCACCTAAATATTTTGGCAGATCCCAGTTTTTATCTTCATACAGATTATGGAGCATTAAGTAAAAAAATAAAAAGAAAATTCCCACTTTGTTAAAAAAAATTAAAATATAAGAATCTGTAAAGCAGGTACTTATGCCAAGTAAAAGCAGGCTAATGAGAAGAAAAAGAGAAAATTTTTTGGCGGTAATCCCTGACTTTTTCATATATAAGAAGAAAAGTAAGCAGGTTCCGCCTACAAAAAAAGGGTAAGTGATACCTGAATTGTTTTTATATAAAAATAAAGTGTAGAAAAAGGCATAGATGAAACTTCCTGCTGCCATAAAGATAAAAAGAGGGTTTGATTTTTTAATTGTTTTTTCAGTTTCTTGAATCGTGACTGGTTCAGGTTTTTGGTTTTGATTTTCATTTAAAATTGATTCTGTTGTCATAATAATCCTCCATTCTTGCCGAAGCGTTGCAGCGTTTGTTTTACATATATCCGGTTCAGCCAGATTTAGGTTTTTAATCTTCTACATATTCTAAAATATCGCCGGGTTGACAGTTAAGAGCTTTACAAATAGCATTTAAGGTGGAAAGCCGGACTGCTTTGGCTTTATTGTTTTTTAGGATAGAAAGGTTGGCAAGGGTAATATCCACCTCATTAGCAAGCTCTGTAAGTCCTTTTTTTTGTTTTGCCATCTCTACATCAAGATTTATTTTAATCGCCATATTCACATCTCCCATTTTTTGATCCATAAGCTGACTGGTAAAAAGTGTCAGCGTTTGACAGTTTGCAAATTTAGATTGTAAGATCATTTTCTAATTTATAAGTTACAGCTTTATCGAAGACGCGGGAGAGTACCTTACTGAATAATCCTGCTATTACAAATACCAAAATGACTATGATAACCGCAGGAGTCAGGTAAAGAAATAACCGGCAACTGGTACACAAGGCTATGAAAAAGCTGTAAGTTCCCATTTTATTAAGGCTCGTTACGTTTTGTCGGATAAAACAATCATCTGCCAGTACGGTTTTAAATATTTTTCGCAGCTCATAAATAATAAGTACTGCAAAAATGCCGGAAAAAATAAACAGGATACTCAGTTGAAAAGTGTTTTGTGCAAAGTAAGTATTGTAATTTCCATAAAAAGAGATAATCAGCGGAACAATAGCGGTAACAATTATTCCGGTATAATACAGGAAGTCTAAAAGTATTTTTGTAAAAATGGTTAATTTGCCGTTCATAAAAATCCTCCATGCTTTCCATCATCCTAAGATTTTATAAAGTCATGCTTCAGACAGGCTGAATGAATGCTTTTCAATTGTTGTATATGGAATATATCATCAAATAATTCGATTGTCAATAAATATTTATTGTAAATCAATAAATATTTTCTTTAAATCAATAAAAATAAAGGAATTGTTAAAATTATTTTTATTGTGGCAGATTTACAGGTAATAATGCTATAATAAAAATAATAGGATTCAATTTAGGGATATTTTTAGGAAAGGTGTTTGATATTATTGCAGGTTAATCGATCAAAATTTAAAGAAAAACTTAACGAAACTTTAAAAGCGGTATTTCCAATATTGGCGATTGTTTTGCTATTATGCTTTACAATTGCTCCCATTCCTCCCAGTATATTAATGTGTTTTTTGATTGGGGCATTATTATTGATTGTGGGAATGCTGCTTTTTAATGTTGGCGTGGAAATGTCCATGACAACTATGGGAGAGAGAGTCGGTACTATTATGACAAAATCTAAAAAGTTTTTTGTCATGATAGCAATTGGTTTTATTATGGGCTTTATCATTACGATTTCAGAACCGGATTTGCAGGTTTTAGCAGAGCAGGTGGCTTCTATTCCTAATATGGTTTTAATTTTGTCAGTGGCAGCAGGTGTGGGCGTATTTTTGGTAATTGCATTACTGCGTATGCTTTTTAGCATTGCATTACCTAATTTATTGGTATTTTTCTATGCAATTGTTTTTATTTTAACTTTATTTGTGCCAAAGGATTTTTTAGCGATTGCATTTGATTCCGGAGGTGTTACGACAGGTCCTATGACAGTACCTTTTATTATGTCATTTGGTATCGGTATTGCAGCAATCCGAAGTGATAAACATGCATCGGACGATAGTTTTGGTCTGGTTTCCTTATGTTCTATCGGGCCTATTATGGCAGTGCTTATTTTGGGAATGATTTATAATCCGGGACAAAGCGAGATTGTGTCAGATTCCATTCCTGTAGTTGATAATACGGTAGATTTATGGGGATTATTTGCAAGCGGATTTCCCACTTACATAACAGAAATGGCAGTTTCTCTTTTGCCGATTGTAATTTTTTTCGGACTGTTTCAGATGGCTTCAAGAGATATTAGTAAAAAGGCTTTGATTAAGATTGGTATTGGTCTTATATATACTTATGTAGGACTTGTGCTTTTTCTTACAGGCGTGAATGTGGGGTTTATGCCAGCAGGAAATTATTTAGGACAGACCATAGCAGGGCTTTCCTTTGCATGGATTATTATCCCGATCGGTATGATAATTGGTTATTATATTGTTAAGGCGGAGCCGGCAGTGTTTGTCCTGACAAAGCAGGTAGAGGAAATGACATCCGGGGCAATATCCGCTAAGGCTATGGGAACCAGTTTATCGATTGGTGTGTGTATGTCAGTAGGGCTTGCTATGGTCAGAGTTCTGACAGGTATTTCTATTATGTGGCTGGTTGTTCCCGGCTATGCGATTGCGCTTATCTTAACATTTTTTGTTCCTAAAATATTTACGGCTATTGCTTTTGATTCAGGCGGAGTGGCATCTGGTCCTATGACAGCTACATTTTTACTTCCCTTTGCAATGGGTGCATGTGGGGCAAGAGGTGGAAATATTATAACGGATGCTTTTGGTATTATAGCTATGGTAGCCATGACACCTCTGATTACAATTCAGACAATGGGTATGGTATTTAAGATAAAGGAAAGCAGACTTCGCAGGAAAGTATCCGGAAGAAAGGTTTATGTACCTTTGGAAGAATTTGGAGATATGGAAATTATCGAGTTGTAAAAATCATATTGTTTTAGAAATGGGATGGCATATGGGTAAATTATATCTGATGATAACAATCGTTGACAGAAAAGTTGGCAGAAAATATATGGAGCTTTACAAGGAAAGTGAACAAAATGTAATGTTTACCAGCTTAGGAGCAGGTACGGCAGCCAGCGACATATTGGATTATATGGGGTTAGAGGCAACGGAAAAGGTAGTGTTTTTTTCTGTGCAGGAGGAGAGCGGTTGGCTTTTGGTCAAAAAGCAGCTCCAAAAGAAAATGAAAATAGATGCCCCCGGAGGCGGAATTGCTTTTCTTGTACCGCTTAGCAGTATCGGGGGAAAGAAAGCCTTGCAGTTTTTATTGGAAAGTCAAGATTATCAAAAGGAGGAAGAATCAACCTTGAAGGATACAGTACATGAGCTCATTATTGTAATTGCTAATCAGGGAAATATAGAATTAATTATGAACGCTGCAAGAGGAGCCGGTGCTTATGGCGGCACGGTAATCCATGCAAGGGGAACAGGTATGGAACTTGCTGAGAAATTTATGGGAGTTTCCATAGCGGCTGAGAAAGAAATGATTTTTATTGTTACAAAGAAAGAACAAAAAAACAATATTATGAAGGCAATTATGGAAAATGCTGGTATGGACACTAAGGCAAAATCGATCGTATTTTCTCTTCCTGTGACGGATACAGCAGGTTTAAGATTAATAGAGGATTAACCTTACGGTTAATCCAAAATTATTAATCCCACAGGACAATGGTCAGAGCCCATAATATCCTTGTAAATAATGGCATCTCTAAGAGTATCTTTTAAGACATCCGAGACTAAAAAGTAATCGATACGCCACCCTGCATTTTTTTCTCTTGCCCTAAAGCGATAAGACCACCAGGAATATGCATGTTCAAGGTCGGGATAAAAATATCTAAAAGTATCTGTAAATCCTGCATTTAGTAATGATGTGAATTTATTTCTTTCTTCATCCGTAAATCCTGCATTTTTATGGTTTGTTTTAGGATTTTTTAAATCAATTTCCTTGTGGGCCACATTCATATCCCCACATACAATGATGGGTTTATTTTCTTCTAATTTTTTTAGATAAGAAAGAAAATCATCTTCCCATTCCATACGGTAACCCAGTCTCTTTAGTTCATCCTGAGAATTAGGAGTATAAACGGTAATCATGTAAAAGTGTTCAAATTCCAAGGTGATAACCCTGCCTTCATGATCATGCTTTTCAATGCCAAGGCCATAGGAAACAGATAAAGGTTCTTCCTTGGTAAAAATAGCGGTTCCGGAATATCCCTTTTTTTCTGCATAATTCCAATATTGATAATAACCGGGAAGGTCTAAGGTTATCTGGCCTTCTTGCAATTTGGTTTCCTGCAGACAAAAGATATCGGCATCAGCTTCCTGAAAAAAACCAGAAAACCCTTTTTCCACACATGCACGCAAACCATTTACATTCCAGGAAATAAATTTTTTCATAGGTATTTTTCCTTTCTGTTAGATGCCTATATTATACAGGAATAGAAATTAAAAAAATAGATGTTAAAGTTAAAAAATTAAGTATTTAAAATTCGTTTTTCAATGATATCTAAGGCCCGTTCATTTTCCTGCTGGCAGTGATATATCATTGCTTCATCTCCATTTTTTTCAAAGGGCGAAAGATTAGCGCCTAACTGGATATAGCAGACATAATTTTCAATCGTTTCAATTCTGGATGCAAAGATCTTGGCTCTATTTTGGGGCTGGTTGGAATAAATATTGAGTAATAATTCCCGGTATTCATTTAAATATTGTTCAACGGTCTGTATTTGTCCTTCTTTGGCTTTGACTATGATCATCATATCAATACCGGCCTCCGTATGCTGGTATTCGGCCATATAGTCATCATACATATTTTCGGAAATGCCTGTCCGTTCTGCTAGTTCTTCAGAGCTGAGCAGGGTATCCGGCCAGTAATTGCTGTCCAGTATATCCATTACGGCATCTTTCAGCTCGTCCATAGGCCCTACAATTTTATACTTACTGCCCACTTGTAAAGTATTAATGGCATCTTCTTCCCCATTTCCTTCATCCACAAATGCATGACTTTCATCATTTTTGTTTTTATCTACACATCCGGTAAGAAATAAAAATGTACTTAATACTATTAAAAAGAAATTATTTTTTTTCATATTTAACCCCCTTATTAATTTTTGTAACAGTTCAGCCTTCGGCCAAATTGTTACCGAATCCGACTATTTTAAATTCATCTACGATGAAGGGCTGGATTTGCTCTTGGCAGAATATATGCGTTCTTACGGACTTTGTAGCAAATACAAAGTCCTAGGCTGAATAGTTACTAATTTTTTACTAAGTATTTCCATGTATTAGACAAAATATGTAAAGGTATGTTAATATATCGTACAGGGCAAAAGAGAGGCTTGTCCGTTTGAGAGACAGGGAGAAAGAGAATGTTATTTAATTCCTATATATTCATATTTATATTTTTACCGCTTACTCTTGTTGGTTGGTATGCTCTTAATCATTTTAAAGCCTATGAACTTGCCAAGGTTTTTTTGGCCGGTATGTCATTGTGGTTTTATGGGTATTTTAATATTTATTATCTTGGGGTTATTATTGCCAGTATATTAGGTAATTATTTCATCAGTTATTTGATGAAGTTCTCCCGTTCAAAAATAGCCGGACATGCGGGGCTTATAGCCGGTATGTTGTTAAACCTTGGGTTTTTATTCTATTTTAAATATTACGATTTTTTCTTTGAAAATATAAATTTGGTATTCCATACGAATTTTAATTTAAAATTTATTTTACTTCCTCTGGGAATTAGTTTTTTTACTTTTCAGCAGTTATCCTTTATTATTGACAGATGTACCGGAAAGGCGGAGCATTATTCCTTTGTAAATTATGTAACATTTGTTACATTCTTTCCCCAATTAATCGCGGGCCCTATTGTTTTGCACAAAGAGATGATGCCACAGTTTGAGGATATAAAGAACCGTAAATTTAATGAGGATAATTTTGCAAAAGGAATCGTGTTTTTTACGATAGGTCTTGGAAAGAAGGTATTGTTGGCGGATGTTCTGGCTATTCCTGTAAATTTTGGATTTGAGCAGACGGCTTTTCTTGATACTCCATCTACGCTGCTTGTGATTTTAGTCTATACCTTTGAAATATATTTTGATTTCAGCGGTTATAGCGATATGGCAATAGGACTTGGAAAAATGTTTAACATTGAATTGCCCGTAAACTTTAATTCTCCCTATAAAGCTTGTTCCGTGAAGGAGCTTTGGCAGAGATGGCATATGACATTGTCGCGGTTTTTTATTCAGTATGTATATATTCCTTTAGGCGGCAGCAGGAAAGGAAAAATAAGGACAATTTTTAATACTTTTATGGTTTTCTTTTTAAGCGGCCTGTGGCATGGGGCAAACTGGACTTATCTTGCATGGGGGACCATGCAAGGACTATTGGTAATATGGGATAATATGGGAATCGTAGGTGTAAAAGGAACCAATGAAAAGGTTCCGGCCAAAATATATATACCAAGATGGCTGGGATGGTTGTTTACTTTTGGATTTTTTAATTTGTCTTTGATTTTCTTCCGCAGTGAAAATATGGAAAATGCCTTTCAGATGTTTAAAAATGTTCTAGCTTTTAAGAATACAGGATATCTTTCTAAGATTGTGGTAAATTTGGATATTCCGGAATTTTATTTATTAAAACAAGTGATTAATATGGTAAAACCGGATATGCTGAATCATATGTATATGGCTGTTTTTATTTTTTTATTGGTTATAAGCGGATTTATTCTTACCCGTAAAAATACGATTCAAATTGTAAGAAATCACCCTTTAAATTCAAAACTTTGTCTTTTTATTACTGTTATTTTTGTATGGTCTGTAATATCTTTTTCACAGATTAGCACCTTTATTTATTTTAATTTTTAGCAGGTGGTTTAGATGTCACAAAAATTTTTAAAACATTTTTTTATATGGAGTGGAGTATTATTTGTTCTTTGCATTTTAGCGGTAGTGGTGTTTGATCCCTTTTTTCAATACCATAAGCCTATTAAGGGACTGAAGGCAGTATTGACTGACAAAGAGTATCAGTGTGTAGGTTCTCTTAAGACATTTGATTATGACAGTGTGGTTGCAGGTTCATCTGTTGCAGAAAATTATTATAACGACTGGTTTAACCAGGGCTTTGATTGTAATGTGATTAAAGCAATCCGCTCTTATGGCGCCACGGCGGATTTATGCTTTCTTTTAGATATTGCTTTTGAACATCAGGACCTTAAATATGTCTTTTATAATTTAGATCCTTCCGCATTGGTGGCCGACCCGGAAACTACTTACGCTCTTACCGGCTGTCCTATGTATTTGTACGATGATAATTATTTCAATGATATTGCATATTGGTTTAATAAAGGGGTCCTGATGGAAAAGATTCCCTATTTGATAGCCAATTCTACTATTGGAGACTATGATGAGAATAATTCTTATAATTGGGCCCAGTGGAAGGAATTTAATTCTGACATGGTTTTGGGGCTTTATATACGCAAGCCGTCTATCTCAAAAATGAAGCCGGCCAATTATTATGAAGATGTGCTCAAAGAAAATCTTGCTTTGTTGGAAAGCCGCATTGAGGAGAATCCTGATACTGTTTTCTATATATTTATACCGCCTTATTCTATGATGTGGTGGGATAATATTTATCGTGAGGGGGATACAGAGGCTTATCTGTATAATATAGAAAGAGCAATGGAAAAATTGCTTTCTTATAAAAATGTAAAACTTTACTATTTTCAAAATGACAGAGAGGTTATTACTAACCTTGAAAATTATATGGATATTCTGCACTTTTCACCGGAGATTAACCATTATATCTGCGATTGCCTGATAAGTGGCAAACATCAGGTTGATAAAAGTAATTATCAGGAAAATATTGATGATATGCGCAGGTTATCCTATGAGATAGTAGAAAAGCTGGTGAAACCATATGAAGACAGAATTAAGGTGGACATTTATGATGACTAACTATTTTAGATGAATACATTACAAAATATCAAAAAATATATCTAAAAATAATGTATTCTTTTAGATGAAAGGATACCTAGAATATTCTTATACAATTTCAAAGGTTTTTAAAATTGCCCATACATAAGGCGCTCCAAAAACATTTAATGACTTTGGGCCTTTGATTTGGTCAGAATTTGATTTAAGCTTGTTTAAAGCCTGTTTAAAAGTAGCTTTTGTAATAGATTTGGAACGTCTGTCCACAAAAATCTCACCGCCTCTCACGGTAAAAGTGAAAGGCAGCTTTTTCATGGTATAGAAAGTTTCGTTTTGATGTTCGTTTAGTAATTGCCATAAAGCGTCAATTGTAATATCTACATTCATAATTATTCTTTTGCAGCCGCATCTTCAATTAATTTCATAATTGATTTGATGGAGGCGAGGAGATTACTTTTTCCCATTGCGTCAAGATAGGTTTGTCTTGTAAAGTATAATTCCATAACCTTTTCAGCCAGCAAGCCAGGAGATAAATTGTCATCATCAAGTACCATAGAAAATCCTTGGGACTCAAAAGACTTGGCATTTAAAATCTGGTCTCCGCGACTGCTGTTTGCAGATAAAGGAATGAGAAGATTAGGCTTTTTAAGGGCTAATAATTCACAGATGGAATTAGCGCCTGCCCGGGAAATAACAAGTTCCGCCAGGGCAAACATATCTTTTAATTCGGCCTTAACATATTCAAACTGCACATATCCTTCCATGTGGAGAAGCATATTGTCAATCTTATCCTTTCCACAGATATGGATAACCTGAAAGTCTGTCAGAAGTTTTGGGAGAGCTTCTCGTACCGCTTTGTTGATGGAGGCAGCCCCAAGACTTCCCCCAATCACCAAGATAACAGGCTTGTTTGCAGTAAAACCGCACATATCAAGAGCAGCTATTTTATCTCCCTTGGTCAGTTCTTCACGGATGGGAGAGCCGGTTAGTACTGCTTTTTCTTTTGGCAGCATGGTCATGGTTTCCGGAAAATTACAACATACTTTTTCAGCTACAGGAATACACAGTTTGTTTGCCAATCCCGGTGTCATGTCGGATTCATGTATAATACAGGGAATGTGCAAAGAAGCAGCTGCCCGCACAACCGGAACGCTGACAAATCCTCCTTTGGAAAAGACAACGTCAGGGTTTATTTTTTTCAGGTACTTTCTTGCTTCTCCCAAACCCTTTATCACACGGAAGGGATCGGTTATATTTTTAATATCCAGATAACGTCTGAATTTACCGGTAGCAATCCCATAATAAGGAATATCAAAATCTGTAATCAGTTTTTTTTCAATTCCGTCATAGGAACCAATATAAGAAATTTCATAACCAGCGTCCCTAAGGGAAGGCAGAAGGGCAATGTTGGGTGTTACATGTCCTGCGGTTCCGCCGCCGGTAAGGACTATTTTTTTTGTTGAATTTAAGTTGCCCATAAAAGGAGCCTCCAATTTTTAACAATTGCTGTTTTTAAATTGTTCCAGCGCATGTGCCAGTTGGTCGGGGCAGGAAGTAGTTTTAAAACCACAGCGGATGCCCTTAAGTTTAGAAATCACATCATCTACAGACATACCGGTTACTAAGCTTGCAATGCCTTTTAAGTTGCCGTTACATCCTCCGGAAAATGTAACAGATTTAACGATTCCATCCTCAACCTCAAAATCAATAGAGGTGGAGCAAGTACCTTTTGGTTGATATTTCATAATCACTCATCCTTTCTTTAATGGATAAGTATAGCAGAAATTATATACTATTTCCAGTATGAAAAGGTATTTCCTGCTCTGATTTTACAAAATTTTGAAGAAATATGGCGATGACTTACAGTCCTGTAGTTATTGAGGGAAAAAACCCCTTCTACTATAATATAGTAAGGAAAGGAGGAAATATGTTTACATTATTGTCAGACCATAAAATACTTACGGGATTCATTTCATTTTTTTTATTGTCCAGTGTTGCATGTCAGATGATTGCCGGTGTCATATATCATAATATGATTTCTGAGTCGGATAATATGTCTGATACACAAAACAAACTGTTAATGGAATGCAAACAAAAATATGCCAATTATTATAAGTTAAACGGAAAGATGGTTAATACGGGTGTTTTTGTGGATAGATTTTTACAAACAATGCGTTTTGCAAAAATACGTATTTCCAGATTTACGCATATTTCAGGGCAGTTCATGATGCTTTCCATATTCGTGACAGGTTTGTCTATTTGCTTTTCACTGGCAGCTGGCAATACCTTATTTCAAATTATACCCTATTATCTGGTTAGTATTCTTGGGCTATATTTGTATTTTTCTGTTTCAGGATTTGTTGATGTACAGGAGAAAAAGAAAATATTAAAAACAAATATGACAGATTATCTGGAAAATTACTATACGCCAAGGTTGGAAATGGAGAAAGAAAATGCTATGGAGGAGGGAATAAAAAAGAGAGAGAAATATGCAAAAGAATTTTTTGAAATGGAGGATAAAGAAGAAAAGGTGCGGATGAAGGAAGAAAATGCTTCAATGATGGAGGATTCGGTTATGGGGCAGTATCAGGATGAACTAGAGAACTTATTGGAAGAATTTTTTGCCTGAAAGTATTATGCATAATTGAGTTACACAGATTAGATTTACATGATTGATTTACATAAGTGTTATACATGATTGTATTCTGTTTGGATTAAGCGCAGACTGATTTTGGTCTGCGCTGTTTTTGTAATAAGATATTAGGCGAAGGGTTACCAGGCAGGTTAGGAAGAATTTGATATAAGGATAGTTTGCAAAGGCTGGCATTTATGATAAGGTTAATAAAAGTATTTCGAGGATATTCGGATGGAGAAAGGAACCTTTGATAGAATGGAAACAAATATAGATTTTGAAAGAAAAAAGCAGAGATATGAAGCCTTAGACAGTATTCGCGGAGTAGTATTGATCAGTATGATTTTGTATCATGCCTGTTGGGATTTGGTGTATATTTTTAAAAAAAATCTTGGCTGGTACCAAAGCAATGGCGCCTATATATGGCAGCAAAGTATATGCTGGACATTTATATTGCTTTCAGGTTTTTGCTGGTCCTTGGGAAAAAGACCTGTGAGAAGGGGAATGATTGTTTTTATAGCCGGCGTTGTTGTTTCTTTGGTTACGATTGTGTTTATGCCTGAAGATCGGGTGATATTTGGTGTTTTGACGTTGATTGGAAGTTGTATGCTGCTTATGGTTCCACTAGAAAAAATTTTGAGAAAAGCAGCCGCCGGATGGGGGTTTTTCTTTAGCATTTTACTATTTGTTTTAACCAGAAATATAAATAGCGGATACTTGGGATTTGAGAGCTGGAATATGATAAGACTGCCTGAAGTTTTATACAAAGGGTATATCATGACCTTTCTTGGTTTTGCGAAATCGGAATTTTATTCTACAGATTATTTTTCTCTGATACCATGGTTTTTCCTGTTCTTATCAGGTTACTTTTTGTATTGTTTGACAAAGGAGAAGTTTGGAAAATATCTTATGAAAGGATGGAAACCGCTTTCTATTTTAGGAAGACATTCTTTGATAATTTATATGCTGCATCAGCCGTTGATTTATGGATTATTTACTTTGTTGGATAAGCTTTTGCTGCTATAGAAGATAATAACTGTTTTTTATTTTTTATATAAAATCATTGAAGAAAGATGTTCAATTAGGTATACTATACATAATAATTTTAATAATTTGTAAATTATTTTAACTTGATGTATTTTATTTCCTCGAAAAGCAAGTTTAATGTTTTGTCAGGCTGCTGTGTAGTTTTTGACTATTGGGAGAAGAATAGGGGTTACTGTGAAAAATAAATTTTTCACAGACAAATTTGTGCTGACGCCCAAATTTGTAGGAACTGGCAGCATGGGGGGTTTATATGGGAGAAGCAATTGTTACTTTAAAAAAGGGAGAAGGCCGTACCATTAAAGCAGGGGGTATGTGGATATTTGATAATGAAATCGCAAGTATAATGGGAAATTTTGCAAACGGTGATATTGTGCGGGTGCATGATTTTGACGATTATCCCATGGGAAAAGGATTTATCAATCAAAATTCCAAGATCAGGATAAGGCTCATGACCAGAAATATTCACCAGGAGGTGGACAGGGATTTTCTTAAGAAAAGAGTCCTTGAAGCCTGGGAATATCGCAAAAAAGTGGTTGATACGCAGAACTGCCGGATTATATTTGGGGAGGCGGACTTTTTACCGGGATTGGTAATTGATAAGTTTTCCGATGTATTGGTTGTGGAATCTCTTGCACTTGGTATTGACAGATTTAAAGAAGACATAGTGAATCTGCTAAAAGAAATTCTTTTAGAGGATAGCATTGTAATCAAGGGGGTTTATGAGAGGAGTGATGCTAAGGTAAGAGAGAATGAAGGAATTAAGAGAACCAAAGGATTTATTGGAGAGGAATTTGACACTAATGTGGAGATAATAGAAAATGGAGTCAAATTTTATGTGGATGTGAAGGATGGGCAGAAAACAGGATTTTTTCTTGACCAGAAATATAACCGTCTGGCAATCCAAAAGCTTTGCAGAGATGCGAAAGTATTAGACTGTTTTACCCATACCGGTTCCTTTGCCCTAAATGCCGCAGTTGCAGGTGCAAAAGAAGTTATTGGGGTAGATGCATCTTGGACAGGAATAAATCAGGCTGTTAAGAATGCCATATTAAACGGAGTAGAAGATAAGACAACATTTTTATGCAGGGATGTTTTTGAACTTTTGCCTGAGTTAGAAGAAAAAGAGGAGAAATTTGACGTTGTCATACTTGACCCGCCCGCCTTTGCAAAATCCCGTCAGTCTGTTAAAAATGCGGTAAAGGGATATCGGGAAATAAATCTTAGGGCTATGAAACTTGTTAAGGAAGGAGGTTTTTTAGCTACCTGTTCTTGTTCTCATTTTATGTCTTACGAGCTTTTTACGCAAGTGATTCATCAGGCGGCAAAAAATGTACATAAGAGGCTGCGTCAGGTAGAATTTAGAACACAGGCTCCGGATCACCCTATTTTATGGGCGGCGGATGAATCCTATTACTTAAAATTCTACATCTTTCAGGTATGTGAAGAAAAGTAGGAAAGCTATTGTTTGATACATATAACAATTACAAAAAGAAATTAACGTGACAAATTTGTGCTTGTGCCCAAATTTGCAGGTTGCTGAAAAGAATGGAGGATCATATGCAGACTAAGTCTATAGAACCATATTTAAACTGTAGTTTTGAATGCAGCTGTGGACGAACACATAAATCATTGTTTGCACATTACATTTTTGAGCCGGGCGCTATTAAAAAGCTGCCGGATCTTTTAGCTCAGTTAGGATATATAAGGCCTTATTTGATTTCGGATACGCATACCCATGAAATTGCAGGACATCAGGCGGAAGAAGTGCTGAAAGGGGCAAATATCCGTTTCACCTCGCATATACTAAAAAGCCCTAATAAGGGAGATTTAGCGGCCGATGAGCACGCGCTAGGAAGTATAGCAATGGGAAATGATAAGGATGCGGACATAATCATTTCCGTAGGTACCGGTACGATTAATGACCTTGGCCGTTATTTTAGTTATATTACAGGGAGGCCTTTTTTATTGATTGCGACAGCACCTTCCATGGATGGGCTTGTAAGCGGTGTGGCGCCACTGATTTTTAATAATATGAAGGTTACTTTTCCTGCACAGGAGCCTTTGGCGCTTATATGCGACCCGGAAATTATGGCGGCTGCTCCGCTTAAAATGCTGGCAGCAGGAGCAGCGGATATTCTTGGAAAATATAACTGTCTTCTTGACTGGAAACTTTCTAACATTATAAATGACGAATATTATTGTGATACTATTGCAGATATCATGCGAACGGCAGTAGATCAGACCATGGAAAGTACAAATGGACTTGCATCCCATGACAGCAGGGCGGTTTCAGTGCTTACGGAAGCATTGGTGCTTTCCGGTATTGCCATGGACTTTTCCGGCAACTCACGCCCCGCCTCCGGTGCGGAGCACCACCAGTCACATTACTGGGAAATGCAGTTCCTCTTTGATCGTATTCCGGCAGTTTTACACGGCACAAAGGTTGGAATTGGTACTGTGCTGATGTTAGAGCTTTACAATAAACTGGCAGAGATGGAAAAACCGGATTTTTCTAAAATTCGCGAGAATATATCCTGCCGTCTTTCCATGGAAGTCTGGGAAAAGGAAATACATCGCTGCTATCGGGACGGCGCAGAGGGAATTATTCAGTTGGAGAAAAAAACAAAAAAGAATGATTCGAAAGGATTGCTTGAGCGTCTTTCGGTTATGGAAAAAAGATGGGATGAAATTAAGGCACTTGCAAAAACAGCGCCGAAAGCATCTGAGATTTATGATGTACTTGAGAAAATGGGTGCAGCAAAAGTTCCTGCGGATGTTGGAATTTGTCGTGAATATGTCTATGACAGTATACGATTTGGAAAAGAGCTGCGCGACCGTTATACCATATTACAGCTGATGTGGGATATTGGAGAACTGGATGAGGCAGCGGAAAAATTGGTGGAAAAATATTGTGATGAAACCTGAAAATTTGGATAAATATGTAATTGGATTAGATTATGGTACGCTTTCGGCAAGAGCTGTTCTGGTTTGCGTTGGCAGTGGAGAAGTAATAGCGGAAAGTGTTTATCCCTATCCTAACGGGATATATACTAATGGGATATATCCTAATAGGATGCATCCTGTTAGGATGTATCCCCATGAGACAAATTCTCATAGAATTTTGGATAACTTACCTGAAACAGAAATGAAACTGCCTGTGGATTTTGCCCTTCAGGAAATTGATGATTATGTGGAGGTAATGTATCATACAATTGGTGAGGTAGTTGAAAAATCCGGTTGTAGGCCGGAAAATGTAATTGGTATCGGCATTGATGCCACATCTTCTACATTTTTGCCTGTCTTAGCAAACGGAGAGCCTCTATGTAAGACAGAACGTTTCCGGACAAATCCCCATGCATGGTTAAAGCTTTGGAAACATCATGGAGCACAAAAGGAGGCGGACTGCATTACGGAGCTTGCCAAAAAGCGTAACGAAAAATTTCTGATGCGCTGCGGAGGACGAGTGAACGCGGAATGGATGCTGCCAAAGCTTATGGAAATTGTAAGGAAAGCGCCGGATGTATATGAGATGACAGATAATTTCATGGAGGTAAGCGATTATCTCGTTTATCTGCTGACAGGGGAAGTAACCCGGTGTATGTGCCATGCAGGCTATAAGCTTTTGTGGAATGAAGAAGATGGTTATCCGTCAGAGGATTTCTTAAAAGAACTCCATCCCGGTCTTTCTAATTTAAAAGTAAAGCTGAAGGGCAGAGAAGTTCAAGTAGGCGAGTGCGCTGGGAGATTGACACAGGAGGCAGCCCGCAGGATGGGGCTAAAAGCAGGGACAGCGGTGGCGGCTTCTATGATTGATGCGCACGTGGCAGTTCCCTCTGCAGGGATTGACGGTTCCGAAAAGGCACTGATGATTCTTGGGACTTCCTGCTGTATGTTACTGTGCTCAGAAAAGCTCTCTTACATACAGGGAATTTCCGGCTGTGTGAAAAATGCGGTGCTTCCGGGACTTTATGCCTACGAGGCAGGGCAAAGCGCTGTGGGAGACCTTTTTGATTGGTTTGTAAAGACAAGTGTGCCAGGCAGCTATGAAAAAGAAGCGGCGGATTTGGGAATTTCAGTTCATACACTTCTTTCTGAAAAAGCAGCACATCTTGCACCTGGGGAAAGCGGCCTCATTGCTCTGGATTGGTGGAATGGTAATCGTTCCTGTCTTGCCGATTCGAAGCTGTCGGGAATGATACTTGGGTTTACGCTTAGGACAAAACCGGAGGATATATACCGGGCGCTTTTGGAGGCGACTGCCTTTGGAATGCGGGCTATTTTTGAAGAATTTGAAAAAGGCGGTATTATAGCAAAGGAGCTATATGCATGTGGAGGCATTGTTTCTAAAAATCCGTTTATGATGCAGATTTACGCGGATATACTTGGTAAAACAATTCTTACAAGTTCAACAAATCAAGGTTCGGCTTTTGGCGCATCCATTTATGCAGCGGTGGCGGCGGGTAATGACGCAGGAGGTTATTTGTCTGTGGGTGAAGCGGCGCGGGCTATGGGAAATATTGGTGAGAAAAAGTACGATCCGATTCCATGTAATGTAGAAGCTTATAATATGCTTTACAAAGAATATAAAATACTGCATAATTATTTTGGGTCAGGTGGCAATGAGGTTATGCACCGGTTGAAATAAGTCTGACAGCGGTTTTGAAATTACGGTCAAAGCCGCTGTTTTATTCCTGATAACAATAAATAAAGAGGTTCAATTATGATACAAGATATCATATTAGATACGTTAATAGATGGAATCAAGCTGTTTCCATTTTTGTTTCTTACTTATTTGGTGATGGAGTACGTTGAACATAAGACCAGTGATAGGGCTGGAAAAATGATGCAAAAATCAGGAAAATGGGGGCCATTCCTTGGCGGAGTGCTTGGAATTATTCCTCAATGTGGATTTTCCACGGCTGCATCCAATTTGTATGCAGGAGGAATTATCACGTTAGGTACTTTGTTTGCGGTATTTTTATCAACATCGGATGAAATGCTTCCGATTTTTATATCGGAGCAGGTACCTTTCATTACCATTGTTAGGATTCTGGCAGTAAAAGTAGTAATAGGAATATCTGCCGGATTTTTGATGGATTGGGTTATTCGAAGAAAAAAGGGAAATGAAACCGAAAAACTGAAAATAGACCATTTGTGTGAGCACCAGCATTGTCACTGTCAGGAAGGAAATATTTTAAAATCGGCACTTAGCCACACCTTGCAGATTTTCTTATTTGTGATTCTTATTACTTTTCTTATTAATCTTATGATTGGTGGGATAGGAGAAGAAAAACTGGCAGGGTTCGCCTCAGGAAAGATGTTTTTAGGTCCGTTGCTTGCGGGAGTGCTAGGGTTAATTCCTAATTGTGCATCATCTGTTGTATTAACACAGCTTTATTTAGAAGGGGTGCTGGGAGCAGGTTCCATGCTTGCCGGGTTGCTTGCGGGATCCGGAGTTGGCTTATTGGTGCTTTTCAGAGTAAATGATAGTCTGAAGGAGAATATAAAAATTACTCTGTTGCTTTATACAATAGGTGTAATATCTGGTATTTTTATTGAGATGACGGGTCTGATATTTTAAAACCGAAAAGCAGATGGTCGTAAAAAGTGAAATCGTATGTTTTATACGGTATGTGTTGTATTTACACTAAAGTTATTGGTAATGGAGCTATAGTCCAGGAGATTAAAAGACATGCAGCATTTTTTTGAATATATTGACACACTTAATTCGCCGTATGAGGCTTTTTTGTGTGATGCTTCTGTCATGGATTTTCCCATACGTCCCCATTGGCATTATTTTATGGAGATGATTTACATATTAGAGGGAACTAGCAGAGTAGAATGTAATGGGGAAAATTATATAGTGGAAGCAGGGAATATAATTATTTTTCATCCTGAATCCGTGCATGCAATTTATGCGGCATCAGATGGTCCACTAAAATATGAAGTAATCAAATTCGATGTAAATAAGCTTTATACCGAAAACAGCTATGCGCCAAAGCTTCGTATTATTTTGGAAAGTGCGGCTAAAAGTGAGAGAGCCGATATTTTCTTTCAGGGAGAACAGCTTAAGGGATTAGGGGTAAAGGAAATATTTGAGGAATGCCGCAGAGAATTGGAGCAGAGAAATTATGGATATGATATTATTGTCCATAATCGGATTTGCTTTCTTTTGGTACATTTGATTCGTCTCTGGAGGGAAAATGGATTTGACACGGATGGAGCTGTGTCGCATCCTTTAGAAATAAATTCTATCCGTGCAATCACGGCATATATTGATGAACATGCCAACGAGCAAATTAAAGTGGAGGATTTAGCGGACATGTGTAACATGAGCTATTCCTGCTTTGCTAAGAATTTTAAGCGGTATTATGGGAGATCCTGTAAGGAATACATTGAATTTATACGAGTATGCAAGGCTTCAGACCTGCTTTTGTTTACGGATTTTGACTTGAATTATATCAGTCAGGAGACAGGGTTTTCTGACAGCAGTCATTTCATTAAGATATTTAAAAAGTGGAAGGGTGTTACGCCGAAGCAGTTTAAAAAGAATTACAGGGAATAAAAAAGCACCATCCCCAAGGCTCTTATGTCCTCAAAAATGGTACTCTGATGCGCCTTCAGGGGCTCGAACCCTGGACACCCTGATTAAGAGTCAGGTGCTCTACCAACTGAGCTAAAGGCGCGTAAAATTAAATTTTTTATAAAATTTTACTTTACTTACAACGCAAGAGTTATTATAGTATAATGTGTTTTAGTTTGCAAGTGTTTTTTTAATTTTTTTTTAATTATATTAATTTTTTTTAAATTAAGAGGTACTCAGAGATGATATTTGATACACATGCACATTATGATGACGAAGCTTTTGATGCAGATAGGGATAAATTATTAAATAATATGAGGAAAAATGGAGTAGAATTTATTGTAAATGTTGGAGCCAGTTTAGATTCTACAAAGAAAACATTAGAGCTTACAAAAAAGTATTCTTTTATTTATGCGGCAATTGGTATCCATCCTTCGGAGACAGGTGAACTGACACAGGAAGATATAGAATGGCTTAAAACGAAAGCAGCAGAGCCAAAAGTGGTTGCTATAGGGGAAATAGGACTGGACTATCATTGGCCAGATCCGGGTAAAGACATTCAAAAGAAATGGTTTGAAAAGCAGCTCTATCTGGCAGGTGAAGTAAATCTGCCCATTGTTGTACATTCCAGGGAAGCAGCCAAAGACACGCTTGAAATTTTGAAAAGCTGGCATAAGGACAAAACATCTGGGGTTATTCATTGCTTTTCCTACACCAAGGAGAGTGCAAGAGAATACTTAGATATGGATTACTATTTTGGAATTGGGGGAGTTATTACTTTTAAAAATGCGAAAAAACTGGTAGAAGCGGTTTCTTATATTCCCATAAACCGGATATTACTGGAAACAGACTGCCCTTATCTTGCACCGGAGCCTTATCGTGGAAAAAGAAACCAGTCCTCTTACATCGACTACATGGCACAGAAGATTTCAGAGATAAAACAAATCAGTAAGGAAGAAGTACTGATGCAGACTATGCAGAACGCAAAAGACTTTTATTTCCGTGGGGTTTTTGACAGTTCAGATAAAAATTTGATTTAGAGAATAAGGAGCTGTAAATATTATGGCATATTTGGCAACACCTACAGCAACAGGAGAGATGATAAAAAAGTATGGATTTCATTTCCAAAAAAAATATGGGCAGAATTTTTTAATTGACGCAAATATCTTAGGTAAAATTATTGATGCGGCGGAAATCACGAAAGAGGACTGCGTAATTGAAATTGGACCAGGCATAGGTACTATGACGCAGTACCTGGCGGAAAGTGCCAAAGAGGTAGTAGCAGTAGAAATCGACAAAAACCTGATTCCCATTCTCAGAGAAACCCTTTCGGAATATAAAAATGTGACTGTAGTCAATGAAGATATATTGAATGTGGACATAGGAAGATTGGCAAAGGAAAAAAATGAGGACAAACCAATTAAAGTAGTGGCTAATTTGCCTTATTATATTACAACTCCAATTATTATGGGGCTGTTAGAGGGTCAGGTTCCTTTTCGCAGTATTACTGTTATGGTGCAAAAAGAAGTGGCAGACCGGATGCAGGCTCATCCTGGCACTAAGGATTATGGTGCACTCAGCCTTGCTGTGCAGTACTATGTAAAGCCGGAGGTCATGATGCATGTCCCGCCTGGATGCTTTATGCCAAAACCCGGTGTGGGAAGCTCTGTCATCAGACTTACCAGATTTGAGGAACCTGTGATAAAAGTAGAAAGTGAAAAGAAACTTTTTTCTATTATACGCGCTGCTTTCAATCAACGAAGAAAAACCCTTGCCAACGCCCTCTCTAATTCTTCGTTGCTTATAGATGATAAAGGAAACCCAATGAGGGTAATAAGGCAGGAAGTATGTGATGCTCTTGATAAAATAGGGGTAAATTCTTCTATTAGGGGGGAAGCACTCACTTTAGAACAATTTATTGCTTTATGCAATTTACTTTGATTTTCAGAGAACAGCTAACAAAGAGCAACTTATTTTTGCTATATTCTGACGACTTCTGTCATATTTTTTTGACATAAGAAAAGGCATATGGTAAACTAAGAAAATGAAAATAGGATGACTATGCCTTGCGGCAGATGATATATGAGGTGAGTACCTTGGATAAATATGAATACAAAGTGCGCGCAGATGAAATTAAGTCCCTGATTGCAGAGGGAGAATATGCAGAAGCTGTTAAGATAGCAGATGCCATTGATTGGCGCAGAGTAAAAAGTGTTATGATGCTGTGCACGATCAGTGATTTATATAAGATTAACAGAAGATATGAAGACAGCAGAGATATTCTCCTGTTAGCCTATGAGAGGCATACGGGAGGACGTTTAATTGTTTATTCTCTTTGCGAATTATCCATTAAGCTGGGCGAGTATGTTCAGGCACTCGAATATTATAAGGAATTTGTGCAGTTAGCGCCAAAGGACAGTGGTAGGTATATTCTGCAATATAAGCTATATGAAGCGCAGGAGGTAAGCTTAGAGGAAAGAATTGAGGTTTTAGAGGAACTTAAAAAACGTGATTACCGGGAAAAATGGGCTTATGAATTAGCGTATCTTTATCACAGGGTGGGTCTTACTTCAAAATGTGTTGAGGAATGTGATGAAATGTTCCTGTGGTTTGGGGAGGGAAGGTATGTATTAAAGGCTTTAGAGCTGAAAATGTTGCATGAACCTCTTAGCGAAGAACAACAGGTCAAATATGAACAAATGAAAGAAACGGGCGGATTCATAGAATCTGATTATGCAGTTGACCAGCAAAAAATGCAGGAAAAGGCTGTCGAAGTAACAACAGAGGATGAGGATGACAATGAATTTAGCCTTGAAGAAAATATACTAAAAAATAATACACAGGAGATGCCTGAAAAGGAAGAACTTGATATAGAGGTAAAGACAGTTGATGTAAGTCAGTATAATACCATCAATCTTCAAAAAGAGCTGGCAGAGAGTATGAAGGAGTTTCTGGAAGAAAATAAGGTTCCAGATACAACAATACCTGAGGACAGCGGAATTAGCAGGTTGATGAAGACGAAGGTCTATGAACCTGTTACGGGATTAGACAGTCAGATTCATCCCGAAGAAAAAGAGTCTGTAGAGATGCAGGATGCTTCTTTGGAGGAGGAAGTGGAGGAGATTCAGCCTGAGCCAATTAATGTTCCTTTAAAGGAAACTTCCAAAGATAATATTTTTTTGAATGTCGATTTTCCCGATAAAAAAGAAGATAAAACAAATATAAGTACTGAACAACCGGCAGCAGCTCCAGTAAATTCGGGAAAGGCTGAAATTGCAAATTCTGAGGAAGTCTTTTTTGGAAATACGGCTGAGGTGAATATTCAGGATGTGATTTCAGAGCTGGCGGAAAAAAATGGTTCTAAATCACTGTTCGAACCAGTAAAGGAACAGCTTGGAATGGCAGGAGAAGGAGATGGAAAAGCACAGCCGGAAGACGAAGAGGTTCCCCTTGGAAGGGCCAGTGCAGATTCGGCAATCAGCAATACAGGAATTATCAGAACTTTTCATAAAAAGTCAGGCTATGATGATATGCTTTCTCAGGATTTTGACGGACAGATTTCACTGGTAGTTCCTGAGGAAGAAAAGATAGAAAAGCAAATTACCGGTCAGCTTAGTATAGAAGATATTATGGCTGAATGGGAAAAAATGAAGCAGGAAAATGAGCGTAAACGGATGGAGGATATCCGTAAACGTGTACATCAGCAGACAGATACACTTTTTGCAGATTTTGATGAAGCAACCAAATCCGGTCTTTTGGAGGAATTAGAAAAGGTAATGGTCTCAGCGGCCATAAAGGAAGAAAAGCGAAGAGCCGCTAAAGAACGTCCAAAGGTTGTAAAGGCAGCTGATATGGACAAGAAGGCAAAGGAAGATGATAGTACAGCATCTGAGGATGCAATTAAAAAACGGCTTTTAAAAGAAGCGGTAGAAAATGCTAAGGACTTTGAAGATTTTGAAAACAAGCTGAATCCACTTGTAGCTAAGATTTTAGAGGCAGACGATGAGGAAGCAGAAGTTTCGGCAGAGGAATCTATGGATGAATCTTTAGAAAAATACCCAGAGACGGATAGGATATTGGAAAACTCCGAGGAAGATTCCGAAGAGGAATATGAAACAGAAGTTAATGATTTAGTTGAAGATGTGAATGAGAAAGATGGCGCTGCAGCGGACAGTATATCTGACAATATAGATGGAGAGGCAGAAGACACACCGGATACGGAAAATGTGCGTAAAAAAGTACCAAAAGGTAGTTTAAATTTGAAGGGTACCAAAAAAGTCTCTGCAAAGGCTGGAGAATCCAAAGCAAAGGGGTCAAAGGAAAAGAAAGAAGAAAATACAAAGAAGGACGAGGAGGAGGAGAAAGAAAGCAGATCTACCGTCAGGGAAATGACAATCAGCGAGAGAGAACAGTTTGCTCCTTTTATCCATCACAAACGAACCAGAAGACAAATTGTGGAAGCGATTGATAATATCAGCATGGCATCCTATACCGGAAACGTAATCATAACCGGTGAGGAAGGCACAGGAACGATAGCCCTTGCGAAACTGCTTGTAAAAGAGATACAGCTTTCAGACAATAATTTTTCCGGCAAGGTTGCCAAAATTTCCGGCCCTACCATGAATAAAAAGGATGTGCCGGCTACTTTGTCCAAGCTTTCCGGCGGCGCACTGATTATAGAGGGCGCAGCTTCTATGAAAAAAGATACGGTCGGACAGCTTCTCAAAGAGCTGAATCAAGAGGAGAAAGGCCTGATTGTTCTTTTAGAGGATATGAAAGCAGGAATGAATAATTTTCTTGAGAAATATCCTGAGCTGAAAGATGTATTTAATTTAAGGGTGGATGTGGAAGCCTTAGATGATCAGACCCTTGTAAAATATGCAAAGAAATATGCGCTGGGTCAGGAATATGTAATTGATGAATTGGGGGTTTTAGCATTACACACAAGAATCGCAGATATGCAGACCAGTGACCATGAGGTTACTCTTACGGAAATTGAGGAGTTAGTGGATGAGGCAATTTATTATGCCGATAAGAAAACACCAAAACATTTTTTTGATGTTTTGTTGGGAAAACGGTATGATGAAGAAGATATGATTGTGTTAAGGGAAAAGGATTTTATGCACTATTAAACAAAATTGGGGGTTTTAAGTATGGAAGCAACAAAGAAAAAAGAAGAAGCAGAGGTTTTTATTTCAGAAGCAGATCAATATCTGTTTGCGCAGGGGACACACTATGATATTTATAAAAAGTTAGGTGCGCATCCTTCTGTGCAGGATGGGGAAAAGGGTATGTTTTTTGGCGTTTGGGCGCCAAATGCTGCAAGCGTCCACGTAATAGGTACCTTTAACGGCTGGGATGAAATGGCAAATCCTATGAAAAAAATTGGACCGGGAGGAATACATACCACCTTTATTCCCGGGGTGGGTGTTCATGAATTATATAAATTTCTGATTAAAACGCCTTCCGGTGAAAAACTGTATAAAGCAGATCCTTTTGCCAACAGTGCAGAGCTTCGTCCAGGTACGGCTTCCCGCACAGTGGATATATCAGGATTTAATTGGACAGATGACGCTTGGATGGAAGAACGAGCCGGTAAAGATTACAACAAAGAACCGCTGGCTATCTATGAATGCCATATAGGATCCTGGATGCGTCATCCAAGGCCGGAGGAAAAAGGATTTTACAATTACCGCGAGTTTGCAGACAGGATTGTAGAATATTTAAAAGAGATGAAGTATACCCATGTAGAACTGATGGGTATTGCGGAGCATCCTTTTGACGGTTCCTGGGGATATCAGGTGACAGGATATTATGCGCCTACCTCCCGCTATGGGGAACCGGAAGATTTCATGTATCTTATCAATAAGCTTCACAAGAATAAAATAGGTGTTATTTTGGACTGGGTGCCTGCACATTTTGCAACGGATGCCCATGGACTTGGAAGATTTGACGGACAGTGTATTTTCGAAGATCCGGATCCTCGTAAAGGAGAGCATCCGGACTGGGGTACTAAAATTTTTAATTGCGGCAAGACCGAGGTAAAAAATTTCCTGATTGCCAATGTGCTGTTTTGGATCAAAGAATTTCACATTGACGGTATCCGTGTGGATGCAGTAGCTTCTATGTTGTATCTGGATTATGGAAAACAGGATGGTCAGTGGGTGCCTAATATTTATGGTGGAAACAAAAATCTGGAGGCAATAGAATTTTTCAAGCATTTAAATTCGGTAGTTTTAGGCACCTATCCGGGATTTTTAACAATTGCGGAAGAATCCACGGCATGGCCTAAAATCACAGGGAAAATAGAAGATGACGGTCTTGGTTTTTCCTTTAAGTGGAATATGGGCTGGATGCATGATTTTTGTGAGTATATGAAGCTGGATCCGTATTTCAGAAAAGATAACCACTATGGCATGACCTTTGCTATGTCTTATAATGACAGTGAAAACTATATTCTGCCTCTTTCACATGATGAGGTGGTGCACTTAAAATGCTCTATGTTAAACAAGATGCCGGGATATAAAGTAGATAAATATGCAAATCTCCGCTGCGGGTATACTTTTATGTTCGGTCATGCAGGTAAAAAGCTTCTTTTTATGGGACAGGAGTTTGGGCAGGAGCGTGAATGGAGCGAGGAGCGCGAGCTGGATTGGTTCTTGCTTGGAGAGGATTTGAATAAGGGCCTACAGGAATATGTGAAGGAACTTTTAAAGATTTACAGAAAATATCCTTGCTTATATGAGATTGATAATTCCTGGGATGGATTTGAGTGGCTTAACTGTGATGATAAGGAGAGAAGTACCTATAGCTTTTTCAGAAAATCATCTACCAAGAAAAATAACCTTTTGTTCGTGATTAATATGACGCCTATGACATGGGAAAATTATAAGCTGGGCGTACCTGTAAAGAAAAAATATAAATTGCTGCTTTGCAGTACGGAGGAGAGATTTGGAGGTTCCGGCGAAATAGTACCCAGTGAGATAACTGCTAAAAAGGAATTGTGTGATTACAGAGATTACAGCATTACGTTTGACCTTCCTCCATATGCCGCTGCCATCTTTACTTTTTAAAGGGTATAAATATTAAGAGTATTAAATATTAAGAAAATGAAAAGTTATGCCGAAATAAAGGGTGGATACTTGATGTATCTACCCTTTTCTTACAATAAGCTGGCTCACGGAGCGTGGCAGCGTTTGTTAAATTCAATGAATTAATTTAAAGAATAAAAAAGATATCATGCCTGAGTGAAAGGATTTTTATGAATATTGTATTAGAAGGAGCGGATGCAAGATCCGCTCAGGCGCCTGTGAATGCGGGCAGGGAAACAACTTCATATCGTACCCCCCAAAAGACACAAAATTTGGAAAGCGGCGGGTTTGCATTGGACATTTCTGGAACAGTTATGGATAACAGCGCTTATGCGGGTCATGGACGGACCGTAGAGGAAATTATGCTGGAAGCAGGGCAGGAGGATATCACTGCCAAGCGAAACTATATGGCAGTAATGTCCAATTGTATGTCAGATGAAGATTTTGCAAAGCTGCAAAAGGAAGGTTTTCATCCGGGAAGTACAGATATTGAGACAGTTGTGACGATTTTAGATCATATTAAGGCAGCGCTTTTAAAGGGCGGCGAGGAAATCATTGGATATACGGACACAGTAAGTGATGATGCGTTGAAAGAGATTACCGGGAGTCAGGCCTTTGCGAATGAACTGAAAGTACAATTTGCCAAAAGGGATATTCCTTTAACGGAGGAAAATGTTACGGCTGTAACGGAAGCATGGAATATGCTGGCGGGGACAGATTCTGTTTCAGATGGCAGCGTTAAATACATGGTCGAAAATGATATGCCGCCTACACCTGAAAATCTGTACACAGCAAAATACTCGGCAGCCAGTGATGGAAGCCGTCAGGGAAAAGGATATTATGCGGAAGGTGGCGTTGGAGGTTATTATGCCAAAAAGCCTGAGGAGATTGATTTTGAAAAGCTTCTGCCTCAGATGGAAAAGGTAATTGGAGAAGCCGGCTATGTGGTGGATGAAGAAAATTTAAGTAATGCCAGATGGCTGGTGGAAAAGGGAATTCCTTTAAATACAGACACCTTTTCCCTGCTTAATAATATAAAAGGACAGCATTTGCCGGTATCTTATGAGGATTTTATGGCAGCAGCATCCCGTGCTATAGCTGATGGAGTTTCGCCTTCAAAAGCGGATTTAGGGAAAAACGAGACATATACAGAAAAGGCAGTAGAAATCTTAGAGGAAGCCGTTTCCATAGAAGATAGGGCAGCAGATGTTATTTTAGCTAGAGATTTGCAGCTTACCTTAAAAAACCTGCTGGCTATTCAGAATGAAATGTTATATGGCAGTGGGCATGCTTTGGATTCAGCTGAAAATATACATGGACGAAGAATGCTTGAGGAGATTCGACTGTCAATGACAGTGGAGGCAAATTTAAAGCTTCTGCGAAGCGGTTATCAGATAGAAACCGCACCTTTGGAGGAATTAATCACTAAGCTGAAAGAGGCTGAGGATAGTTATGCAAAATCACTAATGGGGCAGGTAGATGATACCAAGGCCGGGGAAAAGGTTTCTTTGTATCGTGAAACCCTGGATATTCTTGAGGGAATCAGTTCTTCGCCGGCAGCAGTTCTTTGGCAGATATCAAGAACAGATACTCTAAGGGAAGTACATGCTTATGGAGTCAGCCAAAGACGCGACTATGAAAAAGCCGGACAGAGCTATGAAGCTCTTATGACAGAACCCAGAAGTGATATGGGTGATTCTATCCAAAAGGCATTTAGAAACGTAGATGATATTTTACAGGATATGGATTTGGAGCTTTCCGATGAAAACAGACGTGCTGTCCGTATTCTTGGATATAATCATGTGGAAATTACAAAGGAAAATATCCGTCAAATTCGGGATAAGGATGATTTACTTAGCGGCGTGGTAAAAGAAATGAAGCCGGCGCGGGTTTTAAATATGATTAGGGAGGGCGTCAATCCTCTTACCATGTCTTTAGAGGAGCTTAAGAATTATTTAAATGAGCAGACAGATACCGCTGAGGAAATAGAATCATACAGCAAATTTTTATATAAGCTTGAAAAACAAAACAATATTACTCAGGAGGAAAGAAGTGCATACATTGGTATTTATAGACTGGTTCGTCAGCTTGAAAAGGCAGATAACGCTGCGGTAGGCGCTCTGTGGCAGTCCGGGACAGAATTTACCCTCGGCAATTTATTAAAGGCGGTAAGGAGCAGCAAGCGCGGTCCTATGGATTATTCCGTGGATGATGCGTTTGGCGGCGTAAATGTTCGTGAGACAGGGGTGGAAAGTATTACCAGCCAGATTGAAAAAGCTTATCAGTCAGATCATATACCAAATATACGAAAGCTAAGGCAGTTCCTTGAGGAAGCAGGAGATGAACAGGCCGGAAAAGAATTTGACCGTATGTTGTATGAGGAAGTGCGCAGTGCAGCTAAATCCGAGGAAGCGGTTCTTAAACATTTAAATGATTATAATCAGCCGGTTACGGCGGATCATCTTTTGGCGGCAGGGAATCTTTTAAATAATCCCAGAGCAGTGTGGCAGGAATTCAGAGATCTGCAAAGGAAAAGCAGGCCTGAGAATGAAAAACCAAAAGAAGGAGCGAAAACGGATTTTCTTAAGGAAGCAGGAGAGGATGTAGTAAAGGCTTTAGATGGCAGGGAAAATGCACAAAAAGCCTATGAGGGATTTAAAGAACGAGTGCAGGAAGTACTTGAGAATATGGCATTTTCCGATTCTCATACGGCGTTTGACGTAAAGGCCATAGGCGTTCTTTACAAGCAGATGTCCTTTATGGGCAATTTGTCCAGAGAAGAAAATTATGAGATACCAACGCAAATCGGAGGTATGCCTGCTTCTATTAATCTTAAAATAATACATGACGGGCAATTGGAAAGTCAGGTTGCCATAACCTTTGAGACGCAAGCGTTAGGAAAAACCGCTGCGGAATTTAAAATGACAGATCAGGGACTTACAGGTTTTTGTATCTGTAATACCAGAGAGGGTTGTGAATTTTTAAGAGAGGGCAAGGAGCTTTTTGAAGAAAAGCTAAATGGAGAGAAAATACAGGCCGGAGAAATTTATTTTGCGGTTGGAGAAAATTTGAATCTAAAAGACTTCTCTTTAAAAGAATCGGCAAAACGTCAGGAGGGAAACGACTCTCAATTGCTTTACCGGGCAGCCAGGGCATTTATAGAATATGTGCAGGAAACGCAATAGTAGTGCTGGGACTTTGCATTTATTGTAAAGTTTCTGAGAGAGAACAGATTTTACCAGGAAACAAGCATAGAGAAAGGAATTTAGTTTATGAAAATCAATTTTAATGCATCGGCAGTTATTGCCACCAATCAAATGACAAAAAATGACAACAGATTACAGCAGTCACTGGAAAGACTCTCCTCCGGTCTAAAGATAGTACATGCAAAGGACAATCCATCCGGTCTTGCTATGGCAAAACGCATGAATGCACAGATTGAAGGCGTTACCCAGGCAACACAAAATGCAGGTGATGGTATATCTGTGGTTGAGATTGCAGATGGAGCATTAGCGGAGGTTCATGAAATGCTTCAGAGAATCAATGAACTTGCTGTAAAAGCAAGCACTGAATCGCTCACAAGCGGTGATCGTGAGATGATTGAGGTGGAAGTGAAGCAGTTAAAGGAGGAAATTACCAGAATTTCCAGAGATACTGAGTTTAATGGACAAAGAATTTTGGATGGTTCTTTTGATTTGAAGGGCTATACAGATAATGAGAATGTAAAGGTAACCTATTATAGTGATACACTAAAAAGCGGAAAATATCATATGGATTTAGATGTGACATTTAAGGCAGATGGTACGGTAGATACGGCGGACTATGTTAATGGAACCGGCCCTTATATTCCGGCGGATGCCAAAGTGAGTCAGATAGATGGTAATATTGTGACTATTAAGGGAAGTCAGAATTTTGAGCTCAAGCTTCGTGTCAGTGAAGATGCTGTAACTGCTGGTGGAAATCGAGTATCAGTGGATATGGAAATTACAGGTTTTGGTTCTATGGATATGCAAATTGGGGCAAATGAAGGCCAGCAATTAGATATTATTATTCCCGAAGTGTCTTTGGAAAATATGGGTATTAAGCATATTGACTTGTCAACAAAAGAGGATTCGGATGATGCACTCAGGAGAATGGGAGGAGCGGTACATTTTGTGTCTTCTGTGCGAGGACGCCTCGGTGCTTATCAAAACCGCTTAGAGCATACAATTAATACGCTGGATATTACCAATGAAAATATGACAGGCGCTTATTCCCGTATTATGGATGCAGATATGGCGGAGGAGATGACGGAGTATACCACATTACAGGTATTAGCTCAGGCAAGTACCTCTATGTTAGCCCAGGCAAATGAAAGACCTTCTCAGGTATTACAGTTATTACAGTAAAGCAGGTAATTGGGAATACAGAGTTGCAAAAATATTTTAGTGGCACTATAAAATAAGTGAGAAGCTTTATTGGAAAGGTTATAAGTTATGACGAAGGAATTAAAGCAGCAATATACACTTAAAATTACACAGGCAAATAAAACGCAGCTGGTGGTTATACTTTACGAAATGCTTCTTGTTTATATTGAAGATGCTGAAAAGGCCCATGGTAATGGGGATCGAAGCGGATTTCGCAGTGGTATAAGAAAAGCAGAAGGATGCCTTAGGGAGCTTATGGCATCCCTGCATTTTGAATATGAACCGGCTATGAACTTATTGCAGCTTTATCTCTATGCCAACAGGGAATTGGCAAAAGCCGATATCCGTAATTCCGTGGAAGAATTACAGCATGTAAAAATGGTCATGAATAAACTTCATGATGCTTATGAAAAGCTAAGCGAACAGGATGTGTCCGGGCCGGTAATGGCTAATACGCAGACAGTTTATGCCGGACTTACCTATGGGAAAAATAGCTTAACGGAAAGCTTAGCCGATCAAGGAAGTAACAGGGGCTTCCGTGTTTAAGGGTGTAGGACGTGGATCTTCTTCAGGCAGCAGGCTTAAAGCCGCTGCCTGTTTCATTAAAAACCGATAACGTTTTAGGACAGAATTAACCTCATAAATATAGCAGTCAATCAAATCAGGCTCGGTCACATTATCAAAACCGGCGTAGGCTGTTTCCAGCGCTTTTATTGTCTTTTTCAAATCTGAAAGCAGTGCATTGCGTTCAATTTCTTTTTCCGAAAGAGTATGATTTTCCTGGGAAATCCGGCTGAAATACATCTTCATCTTAACCCTCCATGTTTCCAATAGCCCGCAAATTTGTGTCTATGGACTCTTTACATATTATTCCGAAATTATCCAATAATTGCCTATATGCTATGAGTATAAGCAAATATTTTTTCTTTTATTCCGGTATAGGTTTGAAAATTTGGACATATATTGAATTGAAAAGAGGAGGGCCGCTGATGGATACGAATGCAGGTATTTTTTTGATAGTTGGAATATTAGCAGTGGTGCTTTTAATTGGAGCCGTCAAAAGTCGTGCAGAATGGATGATTAATTTTATGCTGCGCGGCGTACTGGGAATGATGTCAATTTATTTTCTGAATACCTTTCTTGGAGATATCATGCCAGGAATGGGAATTGGTTATAATCCGATTACTTTCCTTACGACAGGAATTTTAGGATTTCCAGGACTGGCTATGCTTTATGGGATAAATTTCTACATGCTTTTATAAGGTTTCGGGATGGAAAGAGATTTGCTTTGACAGGCAAGTTTTCCGTATTTTCAAGGGTTTTAGGTACCTTTTAAGAGAATTTTGTCTGTGTTATTGTAAAAAATGCCAAAAATAAAAAAATTTAAATTTGCCACTAGACAATTTTCTACATATTCTTTATAATTCGATTTATAAATCAAGAACGTTCTTTACAAATCAATTATTTCTTAATTCATTTTGGAATAAGTTTCTTTCCGAAAATCAATGAAAATTTTAATTACAGTAGAAAAAGAAGGGGGGTAGTCTTTGGACAAAAGAATCCTTGCGATTTTTGACGGCGAGGAGAGTTATGCATATCGGTTGATGGAGTTTATGAGTGAAAAAACAAATCTTCCCTTTGAAATTTATATTTTTACAGACGGAAGTAAATTGTTCTCTTGTACCAAAGTAAAAGACATTGAATGTCTTCTCGTCTCAGAAAACGTATATTCAAAAGAAGTGGAATCTTTAAAAATTCCACACATCATCATTCTCAGCGAAAGCGGAGAAAATCTAAATAAAGCCTTACATCACATCAACAAATACCAATCATGTGAAAACATTCTTCATGAAGTAGTGGAATATTATACCAATCAGTCAGAAAATGTACCGGCAGCCTTACGAGTTGGACTTAATAAAATGAAGATAATCGGTATATACACACCTATAGGAAGATGTTTACAGACCACATTCTCATTAACCCTTGGACAGATGCTTGCAAGAAATTACAAAACGCTTTATTTAAACTTTGAAATCTATTCCGGATTAGGTCGGATGCTGAGCAGGAGTTTTAATAGTGATATTTCAGATCTGATGTATTATTTTACCTGTTCTCGTGAAAAGCTGGCTTACAGAATGGAAAGCATGGTGGAAACGGTAAACGGACTGGATTTTATTCCGCCTACGGAGATCCATCAGAGCTTAGCAGGAATCAGGGGGGAACAATGGCTAGATCTATTTCAGGAAATAGAAAAAACCTCTGAATATGAGTTTTTAATATTAGATCTTACAGATGGAATGATGGATTTGTGGGATGTTTTAAGGGGCTGCAACCATATATACACGATTTCCCGTGAAGATTGGATTGCCATGGCGAAGTTGGAGCAATATGAAAAAGCTTTAGAAAGCCTGGATTACGGTGATGTTGCGGCGAAAGCTTCTAAGTGGAAATTACCGATTTTTAAACAGCTTCCGTTACGGTTTGAGGAATTAACCTATGGAGAGTTGGCCGGTTATATAAAAGCAAATATTTTTCCGGACTTGTTTAGAAAGGAATCAGATGAATTATAAGGAGTATGCAGACTTACAGGAATTAATTATGGGAAAGCTGGATCTTTCCAAACAGATGACAGAAGATGAAATCAGGGAATTGATAGATGGATACATTACGCAAGAGGGTAAGAAACGGCATTTAGAGATTACAGTGAGGGAACGAATTCGAAAGGAAATTTTTCATTCTGTCAGGCAACTGGGAATTTTGCAGGAATTGATTGAAAATCCTTTGATTACGGAAATTATGGTCAATGGAACCGAAGGAATTTTTATAGAGCAAAGTGGAAAGCTTGAAAAACTTGCCATCTGCTTTGATTCCAGGGAAAAGCTAAGGCATGTGATCTGGCAGATTACGGCAGGTTGTAATCGCGTTGTGAATGAGGCCTCTCCGATTGTGGATGCCAGGCTTCCCGATGGGGCAAGAGTGAATGTTGTATTAGACCCGGTTGCAATCAATGGGCCAATTTTAACCATCAGACGGTTTCCGCCTAATCCTATTACCATGGAACAGCTTCTTACCATGGGATCTTTGTCAGTAGAGTGCCGGGATGAGCTTGAGAAAATGGTTCAGGCAGGCTGCAATATATTAGTAAGTGGAGGGACAGGGTCCGGAAAAACAACTTTTTTAAATGTTTTATCACAGTTTATTCCGGAAACCGAACGGGTGGTTACAATTGAAGATTCTGCGGAGTTGCAGATTAGAAACATCCCCAATCTGGTAAGTCTTGAAACACGTAATGCCAATGTGGAGGGATGTAAGGAGATTACCATAAGAGACTTGATTAAAGCATCTCTGCGGATGCGGCCGGATAGAATAATTGTGGGCGAAGTACGGGGGAAAGAAGCAGTGGATATGCTTCAGAGCATCAATGTGGGACACAGTGCAATGACAACAGTTCACGCAAACAGCGTTCGGGATGTTGCGAGCCGTTTAGAGACAATGGTTTTAATGGGAATGGAAATGCCTCTTTCTGCCATACGAAAGCAAATAGTATCTGGTTTTGATTTCATGGTTCATTTAGGGAGACTCAGAGATGGAAGCAGGCATGTACTGGAAGTTGCCGAACCTGTAGCGTTTTTGGAGGGAGAAGTAAAAATGCAGACTATTTATCGGTTTGAACAAAATGGTATACAAAAAAATGGAAAAATAGAAGGTTGTCTGAAAAAGGTAGGAGAGATTCAAAATGTGGACAAATTTAAAAGGGCAGGATAGCAGCCATTATGAATTATTGCCAGTTACAGTGAGAGAAAAAAGGTGGCTTATTATGAAAAGCTTTTTTATTGTTTTGTTTCTTGATTACTTTTTTTATCAATCTATATGGGCTATTATCCCTCTTTCCGGCGTGGGGTATTGGTATTACCAATTAGAAAAAAGAATACTTTTTCAAAAGAAAAAAGAACAGGCAAGAGAACAATTTAAGGAGCTGATGTTGTTAGCAGCAACAGGACAAAAGGCAGGATATTCCGCAGAAAATGCATTTCTTTCTAGCTATCAGGACATGAGAGCTTTATTTGGCAGGGATAGCACTGTTTGCAGAATAATAAATTTGTTAAAGTCTGGGAGAGAAAATAACATTGCCTTTTCTAAACTATGGCAGAAAATAGGCAGTGAGCTTCAAATTACAGAAATAATTGAGTTTGCACAGGTTTATGAAATTTCCCAAAAAAGCAGCGGAAACTTAGCTTCTGTAATGGAAAAAACAGCAGATATTATTATTCACAAGATAGAGACAGAAAAGGAAATTGCAGTCTTATTAAGTGCCAGAAGACTGGAACAGAAAATTATGAATGTCATGCCATTTTTGATATTACTATATATCAGTATCACATCCCCAGGCTATTTTAGAGGAATGTATCATTCCTTGTCAGGTATTCTAGTTATGAGTGTTTGCCTTTCGGTCTATTTAGGAGCTTATGCCCTTTCTGTTCATATGATTTCCGTAGAAATTTAAAAGAGGTATTCCATGAAAAATCCGTTTTTCCCTTTAGTTACATGGGTTTATAGGAAGATTAAGCATATTTCAGGTAAAAAATATGACTCTAAAATATATAAAACGTTATTACAGCTTTATCCTATGGAAAATGGCGAAAGACTGTATGATAATTTCCAGATCCGTAAATTAACATTTATAATTACGTTTCTGGTTATAGGGATTGTGTCTGCCATCTGTCTTCATTTGTGCAGCCGGATAGAAGGGAAATTGGCAGAAGGGGCGCAACTTATCAGAAATGAGAAGGGTGTGGGGGATTATCAAGTTACATTGCGTGCAGTGACAGAAAATTGGGATAGAGAAATTCCTTTTTTGGTGAAGGAAAGAGAACTGACAAATGCTGAGGAGGTCTATCTAAAAGAAGAACTCTATCATGCTTTGCCTGAAACAATCAGGAATGAAAATATGGACCTTGATCACGTAGCTGGTGATTTAAATTTAATATCCACTATGCCAGGATATCCTTATAACCTTACTTGGAACAGCAGCAACAGCGAAAGAATAAGTGCAGGCGGAAAGGTAAATCGGAAGGGTGTAGGTAAAGAAGGAGAAAAAGTCAGTTTGGTGGTAACGGTTACAGGAGGACAGGAGAGAACCAGTTTTACATATGAAATATTACTGCTTCCGGAAACATTGGACGAGGAAGAAATCTTTTTTAGAGCATTAGAAGGAGAGATTCTGCAGACAGATTTAGAGGCAAGAAGCCAAAAACAAATCATATTGCCAGACTATCTAATGGGGAAAGGAATTAAGTGGAAAAAGATAAAACAAGATAATAGTATCTTTATATTTACCCTGTTTTTTCTTGGAAGCCTTCTAATTGGTAGTGGCATGGAAAGTGATTTGCAAAAAAGCTGTAAAAAAAGAAAGTATCAGTTAGCTCTAGATTATTCAGAATTTGTAAGTAAGCTTCGCTTGTATCTGTCAGCTGGTCTTACTGTTAAAAATGCCTTTCTTAGAATGACGGGAGATTATGCAAAATGGCAAGCGCAGGGAATTTTGCAGGGAAATAGGGAAAAAGAACAGTGGTATTTGCTTGAGGAAATGCAGATTTCCTGCCACCAATTAGAAAATGGCGTGATGGAAGAACAAGTTTATCAGGATTTTGGGAAACGGTGTGGCGAAATGAGATATCGCAGGTTAAGTTTTTTGTTAGCTGTACACTTAAAGCAAGGGAATGATCAACTTCTTATGATGCTGGCAAAGGAGGCTGATGATGCACAGGAGGAGCGAAAGAATCTGGCAAAAAAAGCAGGGGATGAGGCAGGCACCAAATTGCTTTTGCCTATGATGCTGATGCTGGTGGTGGTTATGTTGTTGGTGTTATTGCCTGCTTATATGGGATTTGGAAGTATTTGAGAAATAAAAATGAGGACGAATTTTGTGGCTTATTAGAAAGATGGAGGAATTAAGATGAAAAGAAAATCAAACAAATTACTGGAAATTTGGAAAGACAACTCAGGTATGGGAACGGTAGAAATGATATTGATTATCGTGGTTTTAATTGGTTTGGTACTAATATTTAAAACGCAGATTCAAGAGCTTGCTGCTACGATTTTTCAAAAAATTTCGGTAGATAGTGCGGCTATTTTGTCCTAATGAAAGGGTATTTGACAATATTTCTTGCCTTGTCTCTTTCGCTGCTTACGGGATTTGTACTGTTGCTTACCGGAAATGCTATTAGAAATGGAGTAAAGGTTCGATATGAATGTGCTGTTGATACAGGTATGAATGCTGTTTTATCAGAGTTCCATATTGGACTTTTGGAAAGATATGACCTCATTTATGTTGATGCATCGTACTTAGAAAAACATCCGAATATTGATAATGTGGAGGAGAGGCTTTGGTATTTTATTGAGCAAAATACGAAAGAAGTTTTAGGAAAAAAGAATGCGCCATGGGGGAATTTAACTTTGGAGGAGATAACAATTCCTTCTTTTGAAACAGCGGCAGCAGATCTTGGAGCATCCATGCGGAATCAGGCAATTTGTTATGTAGAGGATACCGGAATTTACGGAAAGGAAAGAGAAATCGTTAGGCAAATGGATGAGATACAGGTATTGCGGGCAGCTTCCCCCTTAGCGCAGTGGAGCAGTATTATGGAACAGTTGGCGGGAATGGAGCTTCCTCTTATACAAAATGTAAAAGGTGAATGGGAGGAAGTTCCGTTGTCTAATCCAGCGGATTGGGTATATGGGCTTATTGGGAGTGATGTTTTATTTCTGGCACAGGTAGATCTGCAATCTATCAGTCCGGCTAAAATATCCTTGGGAGAATATATTTCTCACCGACCAATAGAAAATACCGGCAGTAAAGACCGAAATTACAGAGAAGACACAGATGTATTTCTTTCCTATCTTTTTGATAAGATGGGGTATTTAGGTAATTACAGAGATGATTCGTTTCTTTCCTGTCAATTAGAATACGTAGCGAAAGGAATGGATTCTGATCTTGAGAATGTAAGAGCTGTGGCAGAAACATTATTTGAACTTCGTTTTGCAGATAATGTGGCCTGCGCTCTGGCAGATGGAGATTTAAGGGCGCAGGCTGCAGCGGCAGCAGAGCTGTTGCAGGTGGTTCAGTTAAAAGCAGAATTTAAGAATCCCGTAGCGGAAAGCATTTTGTATGCCTGTGCTTTTCTTGAGACTGTAGGTGATATGCGTACAATTTATGCAGGCGGAACCGTACCAGTCAGAAAATCAGACCATACTATGTCGGTAAATCGAGTACTTGATGGAAGTCTTTACAGTAGTCAAAGTGCATATGGTTGGAACTATGGACAATACCTTGCCAGTATGATTCTACTAATTGGAGATGAGGATATGAATTTGCGGGCTATGGATCTGATAGAAATGGACATTCGACTCCATGATAACAACAGAAATTTTAAGATGGATTGGTGTATAGAAAGATATGAGGCTGAGGTTACTGCACAAGGAAACTATTTGAGTCATTATTTTCTCAGGCGCAAATATGGATATTTTTAAGTACATTTAAAAAATAAACCCGGAAGAAAGGAAAGGTGCTCTCTTTAGACAGAACAAAGCAACTGGAAATAAATTATGATAAAAATCCCTTCTCTCAAGAAAATCGGAAACAAATTAATAAAATTGGTGTCTAAGTTTTATAAGAGAGCATTTTTCTTTTCTTCCGGAAAGTCCAAAGGAAGCATGGCATTAGAAGGAAGCTTAGCATTGCCCATTTTCCTGTTCTTTATGATGACGGTTCTTCTGAGCTTGGAGGCAGTGCGTTTTCAATGTAATATGCAAGAAGCTCTTTTTTTGTCAGGAAATAATAGTGCTTTTATGGGATATCAGGTTAAATACGCAAAGGAGGAGAGGGCTGAAGTGGGGGGAGCGATAAAGGAATATTTAGGAAATCAAATCTTCCCTTATTTATGCGTGGCTGGTGGAGAAGATGGTGTAATATTGCAGGATTTATCTGATATAAATAAAAGCGGATTTATTGAAATTACAGCAGAATATAGGCTAAAACCATTTATTGGCTGGCTGCCTATAGAAGAGATAACCATCAAAGATAGATTTTTCAGCCATGCCTGGGTGGGATACACCAAAGCAGGAATGGAAAATGGCGGGAAGCAGGAAATCTATGTTTATGTAACAAAGACAGGAGAGAGGTATCATATGTCTTATGACTGCGCATATTTGAGAGTGAAAATACAGTCTGTAGATAATAAAAAAGTTTCATCCTTAAGAAACGCTTCAGGAGGAAAATACTATGCATGTCAAAGATGTAAACCAAAAGGAAGCAGTATGGTTTATATCACTGCAGAAGGAAACAGCTATCATGGACAGGCAGATTGTTCTTCTCTTAAGAGAACTATCTATATGATTCCAATTAGTGAAACCAAAGGTTATGGCGCGTGTAGTAAGTGTGCCAGATAGAATACCAAGTTATAGATGAGACGAAAATAGCAGACGGATATTCCGGAAGAAAAATATTGTAAAGGTACGATAAACATTATAGACAAATAGACAATAAGAAGTTATGAGTGAGATTGCATATTGTATTGGTCTTTTCTTTCTTGCCGAATTGTCGGTAGAGGATATTAAGACAAAGGAAATATCTATTAACAAAGTGATATTTTTTATATTTTTGGGCTTTTTGTTTCGACTGATAGCAGGAGAATTTAACTGGAATGAGATAAGCGGATGTTTGATTCCAGGCAGCATCCTGCTGCTGCTTTCATTTCTGACAGATGAAAGTATAGGATATGGCGATGGGATGACAGTTGTAGCCCTTGGACTGTGGACAGGAGGATGGTTTACGGCATTTGTTGTATGGATTGGAATTACATTATCAGGAATTTGGGGAGGTATTTGCCTGTTTAGAAGGAAAAAGGAAACGATTCCTTTTCTTCCTTTTTTATTATTGGGAATGGAGGTGGCATTTGTATATGCGTAAAAAGTGGAAAGGATATCTGACGGTAGAAGCATCCTTTATTATGCCTATTATTTTGTTTTTATATCTGCTGATTATACTTGCAGCATTGTTTTTATATTGCCGAAGTGCAATATCACAGGATAATTTTTTACTCAGTATAAGGGCAGGACGATTTAGTTGGGGAGAAGATGATTATGGAGAAGTGATTTATGCAGAAAAAGATACGAGCCTTTGGCTGGCAGAAGCATATGTTGAAAAACGACTGGATTATAAGAGGGCTTTTTATCCCTTTTTCCCAACGCAGGAAAGGGGATGCATAGTACGTGATGATGCAGTTTTGGTAGAAGGCAGGCAAAAAGGGTCTAAGGCTTCCATTACTAAAATAACCAAAATGATAAATCCCATAACAGGTATTAGGCAAGTGCGAAGTGAAACAACGTGAGAGTGTCAGACACTTTATTATGCCAAATACTTTATAACGGGAAATAAGGCAAAAAATAAAATGCCAAGTGAATATAAATTGAACAGGCAAGGGGGGAAATCCAAATGTTAGATGTAAAATACTATAAAGATTACAGACATAATTACCTGATTATAAAAGATGATGGTAGTTTATCAGAAAATGTCTATCAGCGAAAAATGGTAGCGGAAAATAAGATAAAAGGATTACTGGATTGTCAGGAAAGATATATTAATGGGGAAATACTTTTGTATTATGAAATTACTTCAAGACAAAGTCTTTTTCATATTTATGATGGAAAAAGGTTTGGAATGGAAGAACTTGGAAGCTTTTTTGTACAGTTAAAGGTAGTAAATGATATGCTTCAAAAATATTTATTGGATGGAAGTTGTCTGATTTTATCACCGGAATATATTTTTCAAAATATTGAGACTGGCGAGTACTCTTTTTTGTATTACCCTGGCTCAGGCGAGGGCAGTCTTTCAAAGTTGATGGATTTTTTCATTTCCAGAGTAGATAGTGAGGATATGGAAGCAGTAGAAGCTGTATATAAGATTGCAGATTTGATTAACAGGGAACAATTTGTACTAGATGAAGTGCTAAAATGGTTTCAGGATGATATCAGTGAAGGAAAAAAAGGTAGCCATTTTCATCATGAAGTGCAATATCAGAACCAAAAGCTCTCAAGTCAAAGCCAAGGGGCCAAAAGTCAAGAGAGCGGATATGGCAATGATTTTTTACCGAATGAAACAGAATATGACGCTGACGGTAAGGGGCTTTGTGGAGCTTCCAAGCAACAGACAGCTCTTGTTGGAAAGACTATGAAGGAAAATAAGAGAACCTTCAAAAAAATACTGCCCGTTTTGGGTCTGAGTGTATTGGGTGCAGGTATTTTAATTTATATTATGTATTTTTATCAGCTATCTTATGAAGAAGAGATTTATCTTATTTTGGGGTGGATTTTGATAGCGGCTTTGATTCTGGGTACAATGATATGGTATTTATTTCCTTTGTTAAATAAAAAGAAAATGATACAGGAACAGGAGAGCGCTGAGAGCGAAAAATATTATGCACCTATCTTTGAGAATGATGAGTCTTGTTCGGATGAGGATATGGGAAATACGGTTTTTATACCATGGACAGAAAATTATGAAAATAAACTGTACAGTATGGATAAAAAAGTAAAGTGTCATATTGATTTAGGAGGATTGCCTCTTACGGTAGGCAAGCTGGCAGGTGCAGTAGATATGGTAATTGATGAAAAAAGTATAAGCCGTATGCATGCCAAATTTTTCAGAGATGGTAATAAAATTTATATTTCAGACCTTAATTCGACCAATGGAACCTTTAGAAATGGAATGCGGCTTGCGCCTAATGCCTCGGAAATAATCGAACCGGGCGATGAAATTCGTTTAGGAAAATTAAAATTTATTTACAGATAGAAAAAACCGCCTTATACTAAAGAGTAGTTTAGTGAAAGGCAGGGGTAAGATGAAAGTAAATATTTATTATGGCGGTAGGGGAGTGATGGATGATCCTACACTATATGTGATTAATAAGATGCAGGGAGTTTTAGAGGAACTAAATGTTACTGTTGAGAGGTTTAATCTTTATGAATTGAAGAACCGTATCACCACATTACCTCAAACGATAAAAAATGCAGATGGTATAATACTTGCCTCAACGGTGGAATGGTATGGAATTGGCGGATACATGTACCAATTTCTGGATTCATGCTGGCTTTATGGCGATAAAGAAAAAATTTCTAAAACTTACATGTGCCCTATTATTATGTCAACTACCTATGGAGAGAGGGAAGGAAAATTAAACCTTGCCAGTGCCTGGGAAATGCTGGGTGGACTTCCCTGCAGCGGAATTTGTGGTTATATTGCAGATGTATCTATTTTAGAAGATAATGAAGATTATAATAGAATTATCGAGAAAAAAGCAGAAAATATGTATCGTACGATCAATCAGAAAATGGCCAGTTTTCCTGCTAGTAATCAAGCTGTCAAACAGAAGGTTTCCATCACCAAGGATATAGATCTTACGCCACAGGAGTCTGAGCAATTATCTCAATATGTAGCCGATGACAGTTATGTGAAAACGCAAAAGAAGGATATACAGGAGCTTACCAGCTTATTTAGAGATTTAATGGGAAGTAATGAGCAGGAAGAAAGTAAAGAAGAATTTATTAATGAATTTAAAGAGCATTTTGTTCCACAGCCAGGTTTTAAAGCTATATACAAGATTCAGGTGGAAGAAAAAAAGAAACCACTTATTATAGAAATTGATGGAGCAGAAACCAATTATTATTATGGAAATGTGGAAAATCCTGATGTGGAAATACAAATGGGCAGGGAAACAATGGATGATATATTATATGCAAAAATGACTTTTCAACGGGCTTTCATGGGCGGTGCTATGAAGATGAAAGGAGATTTTAAGGTTTTCCGCATGTTAGATCAGATATTCGTTTTATAAAACAGGAAAAGAGAGAAGAGGAAAAGTAGATGAGAGAAAATGGTTGTATTTTTTGTAAAATTATAGCGGGAGAAATTCCGTCACAGACAATTTATGAGGATGATCAGTTTAAGGTGATATTGGATGTGGCACCGGCAACAAAAGGACATGCACTTATTTTGCCGAAAGATCATTATGCAAATCTATATGAGTTACCTGAGGAGAAAGCGGTAGATGCTATAAAGTTGGCAAAGAGAATGATGGCCGTGATGACAGATAAGCTTAAATGTGATGGTTTTAATTTGGTGCAAAATAATGGAGAGGTTGCTGGCCAAACTGTATTTCATTTTCATATGCATCTGATACCTAGATATAAGAATGACGGAGAAATTTTAAAGTATATTGCTGGAAATCCTAGTCAGAAAGAACTTGGAGAAATAAAAAAGATAATAACAGAATAAAGCATATGGTGTAAAGCGGCAGCATGGGAGTTAGAATGAGGACAATTCATACGGAAGAAATCATAAAAAATATAAAAGAAATGTGTATTGAGGCAAATCATTATCTCACGGATGATATGGTTTTGGCGTTAACAAAAGCAGCGGACATGGAAAAGTCACCCCTTGGAAAGCAGGTACTTTGTCAGCTTCAGGACAATCTTCAGATCGCTTCAAAGGATATGATACCGATTTGTCAAGATACAGGTATGTCAGTTGTCTTTTTGGAAATTGGCCAGAATGTGCATATAGAAGGAGGCCTGCTTACAGAAGCTATCAATGAAGGTGTAAGGCAGGGATATAAGGAAGGATATCTTCGAAAGTCGGTGGTGAAGGATCCTATTTTAAGAGAAAATACTAAGGATAATACACCAGCCGTAATTCATTACGATATAGTGGAAGGTGATAAAGTAAAACTTATTGTTGCACCCAAAGGCTTTGGCAGTGAAAATATGAGTCGTGTTTTTATGTTGAAACCGGCAGATGGGCTTGAGGGCGTAAAAAATTCGATTCTTACTGCGGTACAGGATGCAGGCCCTAATGCGTGTCCGCCAATGGTAGTTGGTGTGGGAATAGGCGGAACTTTTGAAAAATGTGCAATCCTTGCAAAAAAGGCATTGACCAGATCTGTTGGTGAGCGTTCGCAGATTCCTTATGTGCGAGAAATGGAAGAAGAACTATTAAGTAAAATTAATCAATCCGGTATAGGGCCGGGAGGATTGGGAGGAAGTATAACGGCGCTTGCGGTAAATATTAACACATATCCTACACATATAGCAGGATTACCAGTTGCTGTTAACATTTGTTGCCATGTGAACAGACATTGTGTCAGAATACTTTAAGAATAATAGGTTTGAGGTTTATTTAAGTAACAAGCTTATGCCAGTATACGAATTTGTGCCTGCGCTGCAATTTGAGGGTGTTGGCAAGAATGGGGATTTTTATGAATAGATATCTTACAGTACCTTGCGAGGAAAAAGTAATAAAAGAGTTGCGTAGTGGAGATTATGTGTACATAACAGGAACCATTTACACAGCCAGGGATGCGGCCCATAAAAGGATGTATGAAGCTTTAGATCAGAGTGAGAAACTTCCCTTTGATGTAAAAGATAATATGATTTATTATATGGGGCCATCCCCTGCAAGAGAAGGGCGTCCAATAGGTTCAGCAGGTCCCACAACTGCTAGCAGAATGGATAAATATACGCCTTCTTTATTAGAAATAGGGTTGAAGGGAATGATTGGAAAGGGGAAAAGATCCGATGCGGTAAAACAGGCCATTATTCGTAATAAAGCGGTTTACTTTGCAGCGGTAGGAGGAGCAGGTGCATTACTTTCAAAATCCATTATAAAATCTGAAATAATTGCATATGAGGATTTGGGAACAGAAGCTATTCGTAAACTTGAAGTTAAAGATTTTCCGGTTATTGTGGTGATTGATACCGAAGGAAATGATTTGTATGAAAGTGCGGTAGAAATGTACAAAGAAAATTAAATAAAATGGTAATGGGAGCAAAACAGCTATGAGAATTGCGTTGATGGTAATCAGATTATTTTTTCAAGTCCCATACTATTTATTTCAAGTTTGGTGGTGCGGTGTAAGTAAAAAAATTTCATATGATGAAGCTTTTTGGTTAATTAAAAAGGTCACAAAAAAAGCAAATCATGCGGGAAGAGTAAAAATAGAAGACTATGGACTAGAGAATCTACCTGAAAAAAACGGATTTATTCTTTTCCCCAATCATCAAGGAATGTTTGATGTACTTGTATTTTTAGAATCCTGCCCAAGACCATTTTCTTTTGTTGCCAAAAAAGAAGTAAGTAATATAATTCTTTTAAAACAAGTCATAAAAGCATTGGGTGCCTATGCTATGGATCGGGAGGATATCAGACAGTCTATGAAGGTAATAAACGCTATGGCAGAGGATGTAAGGGCCGGAAGGAATTTCCTGATTTTCCCAGAAGGAACAAGAAGTAAAATGGGGAATAAACTATTGGAGTTTAAAGGAGGAAGCTTTAAAAGTGCTACCAAAGCAAAATGCCCGATTGTACCTTGTGCATTGATTGACTCTTTTAAACCATTTGATGAAAATTCTATTCAATTGGTGACTGTGAAATTGATTTATCTGCCGCCTATATATTATGAAGAATATAAAGATATGAAGACAGTGGATATTGCAGCAGAGGTTAAACACAGAATAGAGGCTACAATAGAGAATTATAATTGCGAAAATTATAATTTTAAAAAATAGTTTATAAAAGCATTGACAAATAAAATCTATTTAATGTATAATAACTTTTGCGTTATAAAACGCAAACAATATTGGTAGTGGTGTAATTCAGAGCATGGAGAAATACTCAAGAGGCTGAAGAGGCGCCCCTGCTAAGGGTGTAGGTCGTTCACGCGGCGCGAGGGTTCAAATCCCTCTTTCTCCGTTTAGCTACCAATAGAATAGAAGTATCCAAGTGATACTTCTTAATTTTTGGTTTGGTGCTGAACATTATAGTATACCTGAAACAAATTAAGCTGGATTGTAAGCCACTATTTTTTAGAAAATTTGTTGTGATTAATAAAAATATTTATTGACAAATTTTTGAAACAATGCTATAATGTAAATCCATCGCGCGGGAATGAATGCGTGAAAATAAAAAATTAAAAAACTCTTGACACAGATTAAAACACATGGTAAACTATAAAAGTTCTGTTTGAACAAGAGAAAAATGTTGAACCTTGACAAATAAACAGCAATGCAACCCTGAAAATTCAAAGAGGACATTCAGATGGAAGTAAGAGGGAGAGAGGCCCAAAGTACATTCATCAGAAGGGAATCGTAAGAAAATTCAGAGAAAAGAGGAAGCTGTCAAAAAAGGCA
>NZ_QZDT01000031.1 GCF_009917485.1 Parablautia muri | reverse complement strand
TGACAGGAAAATGAGCAGATTTGTGACAGCGGATAAGATTGAATCTGTGACAGCTCATGAAGTTATTAACAGCAATGGAACAGCGAGATGCTGCCGATATGCCCGAACATGATAGGAGGCATCCTGCTTTATTCGGATGCGCTGACGGAGGATGCAGATAATATTTACCCGTCAACAGACAGGCTGCCTGTGGCTTATGCGAGCAATGATGTGAATGCAACGGCGAATGTGGCGAGGGGGAGCCTGAACCTGACGGAGAGCAAGGCTTTGGATAACGGGTACAGGTTTGTCTGGGAGTTCACGCCGAGCCAGGGGAACGGCACGATCGCGGCAGTGGCATTGACGAGCGCAAAGGGAGGAAAGAATGCATACGGGAGCGGGGAAGCGTCTAATACGGCTTTTTTGCAGCTGATGGAAACGAGGCTTGAAAGCCAGAGTGAGGATGAGCTGGCGGAGCTGTACAGTGTGGTGGAGGTGGATTTTGAGCATGGCCTGATGTACAGCCTGACCTATCAGGACCAGTCGGTGATTTTAAAGAAAAAGAGATTGCCAGTGTTTACAATCGGGTTGAATGAGAGGCTGGATGACACAACGGCCACATTGCTTGAGGAAGAGGTCATCTATTGCAATACGTTCCATTTTCTGGGGAGTTATACGCCATATGGGGATTTTCTTGACGGCCATGACGGCTATTGGTACGGCTTTTCTAATCAGGCGAATTCTTCCGGGAATGCGATGGTGTACTGGATCAAGATTAAGAAGAGCGATTACAGCATGATGGAGGGCGTGTGGACGCTTTCCAATGTGCAGATGAAGACGGTAGGCTCGTTCAAGGTGGATACTTATGTGCAGAGGTCGATAAGGGGCGTTATCAGAAACGGGTATCTGTATATCGAGGCTTACAATGATGAAGGGATTTACAAGATAAACTTGAATAATGTAGCGGATGTAACATTGATTCCGTTGGGGTTTACTTCGATGAACAGACCGCTGGGAAGTAGCACTGGTACCTGTACGAATTATCTTGCGATGGTGAATGACCTGATTATTGCCTATGACTATATGGTGAAGCCGGATGATACCGTGGCGCAGACCGCAGGCAATTACAAGTTCAATTATATTGCCACGCCGCTGTTCCAGTATAAGGAATTCGTGTTCTTCTGGGGCGGGAATTACGGTTCGGATTATCGGCTGGCTTACCTTGTTACGCCGTATCTGGCGAGCATCAACAACCTGAGTACGGCGGTGGTGAAGAATACGGATAAGACGATGAAGATCACTTATGAGCTGACGGAAGAGGGAGAGGTTTCAGAGTAAGGGATTGTTGGTCTTTGCTTTGGCAGCTTGGGGGCTTTGGCCAGGGCTCCTTTTAATATGCAAATTTTTAAGAAAGTGAGGATAAGGATTATGAAAGAATTTTGGAATGTGGTGCAGATGGTTTTTGCGGCAGTAGGCGGATGGCTTGGGTATTTTCTGGGCGGGTGTGACGGATTGCTTTATGCCCTGGTGGCGTTCGTGGTGATTGATTACATTACGGGCGTGATGTGCGGGATCGCCGATAGAAAACTGAATTCTGAGGTTGGGTTTAAGGGGATTGCGAAGAAGATACTTATTTTCCTGCTTATGGGGATTGCGAATATCCTTGATGTGAATGTGATCGGAACGGGGAGCGTGCTCCGGACGGCGGTGGTTTTCTTTTACATTTCCAATGAAGGTGTGAGCCTTTTGGAGAATGCGGCTCATCTGGGGCTGCCGGTGCCGGAGAAGATGAAGAAGGTGCTGGAGCAGCTACATGACAGGTCGGATGATGATGCCGGAGAGGATGGTGATGCTTGATGAAGCTGGTTGAGAGTATCATGACGAAGAATCCTTGCTATACGGTGGGGAAAAAGATTGCGGTAAAAGGGCTGATGTTACATTCGGTGGGGTGTCCCCAGCCGAGGGCGTCAGCCTTTATCAATTCATGGAACAGGGTGGATTATACAAGAGCCTGCGTGCATGGGTTCATTGACGCACTGGACGGTACGATTTACCAGACCTTGCCGTGGAACCATCGGGGATGGCATTGCGGTTCAGGAAAAAATGGGAGCGGGAATGATACGCATATCGGAGTGGAGATGTGTGAGTCGGCTTGTACTACATATACAGGTGGAGCAACATTCAAGGTGGCTGACGGAAAGCTGGAAGAGGCGAGGGCTTGTGCCAAAAGGTCTTATGATGCGGCGGTGGAACTGTTTGCTATGCTGTGTGGGAAGTTCGGGCTTGATCCGCTTGCAGACGGCGTGATTGTTTCCCACGCAGAAGGACATAAGAGAGGAATTGCATCCAATCATGGGGATTCGGAGCATTTGTGGAGGCAGCTGGGATTGCCCTACTCGATGGATGGGTTCCGGAAGAATGTGAAGGCGGCTCTGGGTGGCTCTGTGGCTGAAAGCAGTTCTGCCAGTGATGCCGATAGTAAAAGGATGCAGACGGCGGAACTGAAAAATCTATCTGACGCAGATGTGATTGCAAAGGTGGGTACTTTGTTTTCGGTAGACCAGAGGGAAGGCGGTATTCTGGCATCTGTATCTTTGGCGCAGTTTATTTTGGAATCCGGATACGGAAAATCAGAACTGGCGCAGAATGCCAACAATGTATTCGGGATGAAGAAGAACCTGTCAGGGAATACATGGGGTGGTTCTGCCTGGGATGGTGTTTCTGTTTATGGGAAACAGAAACAGGAATATGTGGATGGGAAGTATGTGACGGTGACGGCCGACTTTAGAAAGTATTCGTGTGTGGAAGATTCCATTGCGGACCATTCGGCATATTTGCTGGGTGCTGTGGATGGGAAGAAGCTGCGGTATGAGGGGCTGAAGGGATGTACGGATTACCAAAAAGCGGTGCAGATCATCAAGGATGGCGGATATGCCACAAGCCCGGATTATGTGGAGAAGCTGTGCACCATTATTGAGCGATGGGAATTAACGAAATGGGATGTGAAGGATGCAGTTTCTGTGGCAGATGGCGGTGGGATGGCAAATGGAGATTGTCCGTTTCTGGTGAAGGTGAGCATTCCGGATCTGAATATCAGAAAAGGTGCAGGGACTAACACGGGGAAGACAGGGCGGCATACCGGGGTTGGAGTATTTACCGTGGTGGAAGTCAGGCAGGGCAAAGGCTCGGAGATGGGCTGGGGCAGGCTGAAATCCGGAGCTGGATGGATTGCATTGTCATTCTGCGAGCGGGTGTAAGAGCATAGGGGGAATATGGGGCGGCATGGCGCATCTGGTTTGGGCGTGCTGTGCCGTCATTTTTACTGTAAAATCTAAAAAAAAAGGACACCATAATAGGTGCCCGTGCCCTTCGGCGTACAATCTATATTATGTCCTCAGACGTAATATTTTAATCATTTTCTGTTAAATAAATTCTACAATTATTTCGATTGATTGTCAATGGATTTTGGCTGTAAATTTTTTATCTGCTGTTCTAACTCATGAATTTTAGCTTCCGCTGCGTCTTTGGCATTTTTCAAGGTATTAAAATCGGTTTGTAATTTATCATATGCATGAATAAGATTTTGGTTTGCTGCCCATTCTCTATGAAACAGATGTTCCAAAAGGGTGTTTTTTACTTCACGGAACAGTTGTGTTTCGTCCTGCAGGTTGCAGGTCAGTTTTCCCATAGGTGAGAGGATGGAAGTTTTGGATATGGTTTTTGCGTTATTGATTATGAGCACACAGTCATGGGCGAAACCGTCTGAAGCGCCAACTTTCCGGTAATACCATTTTCCACTCGGATTATCTGTTGGGTGATATGATTGCGCCAGTTTGGAGGATGAACTTGTAGCAGGGATGACAAACATGAGATTATTCCAGGTTTCCAAGACAAGAGCCGGATGGCCGTATGACAGTTCCGGAGCATAGCGTAATCCGAAATCGACCATCAGGATATCTCCGACAGAAACATTCTGGCTGTACACATGTGTCTTTTTGTCCTGCCATCTGTTTAAGCTGTTTGTGATCATTGCCATTTCAGAGGCAGACCAGGCATCTACATCTGCATTAAGGTTTGACATCAGATACAGATAATTGGCGAGAACATCACTTGTGTCCTTTGCCGGCTGGTTTCGATAGGCTGGATTTAAGGCAATCTGCCCAAGTTTTCTATAATCAACTCTCATGCAATTCCCCCTTTGTTTCATGGTATCTTTTTTCATTATAAAAAGCGGATGCGAAAATAGCAAGTGTTTCTGTCGAGATATGTCAGAAGAATTAGAAAGAATTAAGTTTTTGAAAAAGCTATATAAGAAATCGGAAAAACCAGCTCCAAGGTACATAGACCTCCAGAAAGAAAACTGGGGGATATTTGGATGAATGAACAGAAGTGTATAAAACCGAATGCTGAATCACCCGATCGAAGTGTGATGTTGAAGATGGAGCGTTGTGCGGAATTTTTAGCCCGCATGATAGAAAAATATGGGCGGGAGGTGTTGGCGGAAATGGAAGCCGGGGAGTCAGAGGAAAAAGAGAATAGGGAACAATGATGAAAGCTGCCGGTTATATTTGAGATAATCGGCATATTTTCTATGTCACAGCATGCAAAAAAGGGATGTGTTTCTGTCTCTGCCGGAGTTTTCAGGCAGTTGCTGAAAAAAGTTATTTTGGGGCGCTGACAAAAGAAAAATTTTCCGATATAGTAGTTCTTGTAACAGATAGACGAACAGAAAGTGAGCAACCGAAAATGAAGAAGAAATGTTATCTTTACACAAGGGTTTCCACGGCTGCTCAGATTGAGGGGTACAGCCTGGAGGCACAGGCGGAAAAACTGAGGGGGTATGCGGCCTGCAGGGAACTGGAAATAGCCGGGGAATACTGCGATGCGGGGAAATCCAGTAAGAGCATCAAGGGCAGGCCTGCATTCCAGCAGATGCTGGATGACATTGTAAGTGAGGAAGACGGGATTTCTTTTGTCCTGGTGTTCAAGCTGTCAAGGTTTGGAAGGAATGCGGCGGATGTGCTGAAATCCATGCAGCTGCTCACGGATTACGGGGTTGACCTGGTATGCGTGGAGGATGCCATTGACAGTTCCACGCAGGGAGGGCGGCTTACCATGGCAATTCTGTCGGGTGTGGCGGAGATTGAGAAGGAAAATATCACAGTGCAGTTTCTTTCGGGAAAGATGCAGAAGCTGGGCGAAGGCGGATGGCCGGGCGGTCCGATTCCATACGGGTATAGGAACATCAATAAGAAGCTGGTCATTGAGCCGGGTGAGGCGGAGATTGTAAAGCTGATATACAATCTTTATGTACAGGATGGTATGATGGTCAATTCGGTGGTCAATTACCTGAATGGGCATGGTTATAAGAAAACTGTCAGAAATGAGCAGCGGCCATTCACTTTTGACATGGTAAAGACGATTTTGGATAATCCGGTCTATTGCGGTAAAATTCTTTATAACCGCCGAATCAATGACAAAGCAGGGAACCGGAAGAAAAAGGACATGATTGCCGTGGACGGGAATCATGAGCCGCTTGTCACGCCAAAGCAGTGGGATTTGGTGAGGATGAAGAGGGAGAAGCATAAGGGGCGAAGCAAAAAAGCAGAAGACCCGGAGAGGATCAGTCTTTTGTCAGGGCTGGTCAAGTGCCCGAAGTGCGGCAGCGGGATGATCGCAAAGAAGAATAAGAGCATCAACCATAATCATGGCGGATATTACAAAACTCTTTACTATTATGGCTGTAACAATAACAGGAAATGCAATGGCCGGGTATGTGATTTTAACCATACCTATAATCAGGAGAAAGTAGACGGCGCAGTTTTTGAGATAGTGAGCGGCTTGACGATGATTCCCGTATTTCGGGAGAGAGTGCTGCACCATCTGGGAAATACGGATGCGGCGGACAGGCTGGAGGCAAAACTGAAAAAACTGAGGAAGACGATACGGTCAGAGGAGATGAAAAAGAGAAAACTGGGAGAAGACCTGGATAATCTGGATTTTCTGGATGATGATTATGATAGAGATTATGAAAAGATCCAGGGAGAGATTGACCGGGTGTATGACCGCATTGAGAAGGCAGAGGATGAAATGGAAGGGAAGATGAAAAAACTCTCTGCGGTAAAGCAGGGCATCCAGACGGCGGACAGGATTGCGGGGCTTCTGGGACACATGGGAAAGTTATACGGGCATATGTCCTGTGAGGAGCGGCGGAAGATGTACCGGCTCTTTATTGAGAGAATTGATGTCTACCCGGAGCATCCGGATGGGAAGATTATAAAAAGCATTGCTTTCCGGTTCCCTGTGTTTTATGGGGAGGAAGAGGTGACAGAGGATAAAGCACCGGACGATCAGGTAATGTTCACTCTGGATTGCGGGGATATGGAGCTGACGGCATCGGAGGCAAAAGCGACATATGTACAGATCCGCAAATATGTTTTAGAGAAGTTCGGTGCAAAGGTTTCTTCTTTATATATTGCCCAGGTGAAGAGAAAATATGGGCTGGATTTGGGGAAGAACTACAATGTGTCAAAGAAAACGGACGCGAGGGTTCCGATCTGCCCGAAAGATAAGGAAGAATTCATCATGGATGCGCTGAAGCACTATAAGATGCTGGATGCGGATGTGGAGATGAAAGAGTAGGAGGGATTCGCGTTGAAGAGGAAGAAGTGTTATATCTACATGAGGGTTTCCACGGCGATGCAGGTGGACGGGTACAGCCTGGAAGCCCAGAAGGACCGGCTGACAAAATTTGCGGAATTTCAGAAGATGGATATTGTCCGGGAATACTGTGATGCCGGGAAATCAGGGAAGAACATCACCGGACGCCCGGAATTCTCCCAGATGCTCCGGGACATTGCGGATGGCAGAGACGGGGTGGATTATATACTGGTGTTCAAATTGTCAAGGTTTGGGAGGAATGCGGCGGATGTGCTGAATTCCCTGCAGTACATACAGGATTTCGGCGTGAACCTGATCTGCGTGGAGGACGGTATTGATTCGTCAAAGGATTCCGGAAAGCTGACTATAACCGTCCTGGCCGCGGTGGCGGAGATTGAGCGGGAGAATATTCTGGTGCAGACGATGGAGGGCAGGAAACAGAAGGCGAGGGAAGGGAAATGGAACGGCGGGCTGGCTCCGTTTGGATACAGGTTGGATTCCAAAACAAGCACCCTGGTGGTGGAGCCTGAGGAAGCGGAGGTTGTAAAGATTATCTATGAGAAGTTTGTCCACGACGGTATGGGAGCGGATTCCATCTGCAGTTACCTGAACCAGAGGGGATACGCCAAGCAGAAGAACCGGGAGTTTGAGCTGAATTATTTTGCGCGGGGGCTTATCATGCGGGTGTTGGACAATCCGGTATATATCGGGAAGATCACTTATGGAAAAAGCACTACGGAACGGGTGAAAGGGACCAGGGATGAATACCACCGGGTTCAGGTGGAGGATTATATGGTTACGGACGGAAAGCATGAGGCGATTATTGATGAAGAACTGTGGGCGGCGGCACAGGAGAGACGGAAGGAAACGGGTGTCAAGTGGAATAAGACGCACAGTCTGGAGCATGAACATCTTCTGTCGGGACTGCTCATCTGTCCGGTCTGTGGGAAGGGGCTTGCCGGGACTGTCCGGCGACGGAAGAATAAGAAGACCGGAGAATATAAGGATGATTTTTATTACCGGTGTCAGCACAGGAAGAAAATTGATGAGGAACATTTTTGCGATTTCAAGCCGGCCATTAACCAGAATGAGTTTAACCGGGAAGTGGAGAATGTCATCCTGGATATGGCGGCGAATGAACAGTGGAAAGAATTTGTCCTGCGGAAGATGTCGGAGAGGGTGGATGTGAGCACACTGGAGACTGAGCGGGAACAGCTTAAGAAACATTTGCGGCAGGTGATTGGGGCGAAGACGAAGCTGACGGATATGCTGGATAAGCTGGATGTGTCCGATAAACATTATGACCGCAAGTATCAAGACATGCAGGACAGGCTGGATTATCTGTATGATAAGGCATCTGAACTGGAGGATACGATCGCAGATATTGATAGCCAGATAAACGGAGCCTATGAGAAGCAGATTACGGCAAAGCAGCTTTACAAAATCCTGGCGAATTTTGACAGGCTGTATTACCGGCTGACGGACCTTGAAAAGAAGGAATTTTTGAGAGACTTTATAGAAAGCGTTGAAATTTATCCGGAAAAGTTGGATAATGGACGCATGCTGAAGCAGATAAACTTTAACTTTCCAGTGTATTATGATGGTGAGGTTGGTAAGGAAATTCGGTTGCTCAATGAAAATACAGTCGAAACGTGCGTTTTATTATCCAAACTAAAATCGACACAACATATTAAGGTGGAAATTGATATTTTTAAATGATTGTTATGATTTTATAAAATTAATGCACGATAACCAAGTTACTATTTTATGCAGAAAAATTATTTTGACTATTCGCTTATTATGCAGGAAATGTTGAATCAATTAGAGAATAATAAGGAGTTTGCCAATTTAGTTACAAGTAAAATAAAATACTTAACTGTTGATGAATATCAAGATACAAATCCGATTCAAGAGAGATTAATTCATTTTTTGAAACGGGGCGGTTGTAATTTGTGTATTGTGGGAGATGACGATCAGACTATTTATCAGTTTCGTGGGAGTGTTCCGGAAAATATTATAACATTTAAAGAAAGGTATGAAATAAAGAAATATATTGCATTAGATACTGACTACCGTAGTTCGGAGGCAATTATTAATATTGCATGGATATTGTAGATGCAAGTTTTTATCTTCCATATGCAAAACCCAAATTGGAAGCAAACATGCTTGAGGGTGCAAAGAAAACTATTTCAGAGTATGTGGCAAAAAATCAGGATGATTTTGATAAAATTACAATGGCAGAGGCTGATATCGAACTGGATATGGGAGATGGAATAAAAGTAAATGGTAGAATAGATTTGGTAAAACGATGTGAAATATCTTATGATGAAAAAACGTATATTGTTGATTTCAAAACTGTCATTACGGATGTAACAGAATGTATTAATGCAGAGTAATTAAAAATATATGCATTGGGGTATCAGAAACTAACGGGAGAGAATGCGGATTATTTGGAAATATATAATCTGGACAATTCAGAAAGTGAGCGGCAACGGGTGACGGAAGGGTTATTGGATGATGTGAGTCGTGAAATTCGGACTGCGGCAGCAAATATTCGTAACAATGATTTGCCCCGAAAATGTTCTAAAGAAAGATGCCAGAAGTGTTATTTGAATTATTTATACTTAAGCAGAAAAGAAAAAAGAGAGTTTGAAGTATAGAAGAGGAGAGACCATAAAATGGCAAACTTGTCAAAGATACATCGTGATAAAATGATACAGTTTTTAGAGACATTGAAAGAACAGCATAGAGATGATGAATCATTGATTGCAATTAATCAGATTGAGAAAGAACTGGTATCAAAACGTTATGGTTTGGTATGGGAAGAACATGAAGAAAATGTCGATGTCATGATGCGGGATAATATTCCTGTTTTTGTAGAAGTGGCAGAGCGTGAAATAGCAGAAGTACCGGAAGAAAATTATAATTTTTTGTTGGAGGGGGATAATTTACATAGCCTGCATTTGTTGGAAAAAACACATAAGGGAAAGGTGGATGTAATTTATATTGATCCACCTTACAATACTTTAAAAGATGGATTCACTTATTCTGATCAGCTGGTTGATGGAAATGATTCTTTTCGTCATAGTAAATGGGTATCTTTTATGTATGAGAGGTTACAACTGGCAAGAAAACTTTTGGCCGATGAAGGAATTATTTTTATTAGCATTGATGAAAGTGAATATGCACAGCTTAAACTTATTTGCGATGAAATTTTTGGAGAGCAGTGTTTTGTTGAAAATATTGTATGGAATAAACGTGTCCCTAAAAACGATAAAGGGATAGGAAATATTCATGAATATATTTTGACGTATGTTAATGATTATAATTATAAATATAAATTGATGTCACCTAAAGATGGAATAGATGATATTAAACAACTTATGATACATGCAAAAGAAAATAATTTTACGATAGTTGAAGCAGAACAAGCGTTAAGAAAATTATATAAAGTGAAAGATTATCCAAGAGCCATAACACTGTATAACAATATAGACAATAATTATCGCATTTTTGGCAAAATAAATATGAGCTGGCCTAATGGAAATACATTTGGTCCGAGATATGATGTATTACATCCTATTACAGGAAAACCTGTAAAAGTTCCAGATAGGGGGTGGCGTTGGAGCGAGAGTACTTTTTATGATGAAGTTGATTATAACGCTCCTCAAATTTTGTCAGATGGAAGCATTATTTGCGGTAAGATATGGTTCTCGCAGAAAGATGATATGCAGCCTAGTTCTATAAATTATTTAGAAGATGTAGATAGAATGCTTTTACGTTCAATTATAAGTCTTAAAAGTGATGGCGGAATGGTGCTTGAAAATATTTTTGACAGAAAAAGTCTTTTTGCTTATCCTAAACCCACTACGCTTATTAGTGCATTGATAGATGCATATACATATCAAAAGAAAGAATCTGTTATACTTGACTTCTTTGCAGGCTCAGGTACAACTGCACAAGCAGTACTAGAACTAAATAAACAAGATGGAGGTAATCGCAAGTTTATTTTATGTACAAATAATGAAAACAATATTTGTGAGGATGTTACATATCAGCGTATAAAGACAGTGATTACAGGAAAGAGAAAAGATGGCACAGAGTATTCAGAAGGAATTCCTGCTAATCTAAAATATTATCGAACTGATTTTGTATCAAAAGAAGAGGAATTCCTTGCAGATGCATTATTAGGGCATACAGCCGAAATGATACAGTTAGAACATGGAATCAAAATTGATAATCGTCAGTATGTGATACTTATGAGTGATGAAGAAGCAGATGAGTTAGAAAACCATTGGGATGAATATTCAGATATAAAAGCAATATATGTTTCTCAAAATGTGCTGTTGACAGCAACACAAGAGACGTTGTTTGGAGCAGTAGATATACATACTATACCGGATTGTTATTTTAATTCTGAATTAAGAGAGGCGGGGGAGTTATGGTAGAAGGGATAAAAGACTTGGAATTCCAAAATGAATGTGTGGATTTTTTAATCCAAAAAACAGTCGCAGGCGATAGTAAGCAAGTCATTACAATAAAAGCTCCTACAGGTGCAGGAAAAACAATTATTCTGATAAAATATATTGATGAGTATTTAAATAATACATATGGAAATGTCGCGTTTATTTGGCTTTGTCCGGGCAAGGGAAATCTGGAAGAACAAAGTAAAGAACAGATGGAGAATGTGACGCCGGAAAGAGATATAAGAAATTTGTTGTATTCACTTTTGACAGGTTTTTCTGCCGGAAGTATTACTTTTATTAATTGGGAATTGGTTACTAAAAAGGGAAATAATGCTTTAAAGGATGGAGAAAGGCAGAATCTGTTTGATCGAATTGCAGACGCACATAAGTCTGGATTGGAATTCGTGGTTATTATTGATGAAGAGCATGCGAACAATACCAGTAAAGCAAATGATATTATCAACGCTTTTTCTGCAAAAAACATTATTCGTGTATCTGCAACAGCAAATAAAGTAAATCATCAGGAATATTATGAAATTCCGGAAGATGCTGTGATTAGTGAGGGACTGATTACACGTGCAATTTATGTCAATGAGGGAGTGGATGAGGAAAAACAAATTACCAATGATTATGACTACCTGTTAGATTTAGCTGATGAAAAGAGAAAAGAAATAGTAGAGAATTATAAAATGATAGGATCAAAGGTGCGTCCATTGGTATTAATACAATTTCCAGCAGGGCAACCGGAAACAATACAAGCAGTTGAAGAAAAATTATCATCTATGGGATATACTTATGATAATGGCATGGTAAACATTTGGATGAGTGATAAAAAAATGATATCGGATGATTTAACTGATTTAGATGGTTCCCCTGCATTTTTGCTTATGAAGCAGGCAATATCTACCGGATGGGATTGTCCGCGTGCAAAAATTCTCGTAAAATTGCGCGAAGGCGGAAGTGAGGATTTTCAGATTCAAACGATAGGGCGTATCAGACGTATGCCAGAGAAAAAGCATTATGGACTAAATATTTTAGACTTTTGTTATTTGTATACGCTGGATACCAAATATAAGGAAGGTATGTTGTCCTCTATGGATAAAGCCTATCAATTAAGAAGATTATTTTTAAAAGATGAGGTGAAGGGTTTCTCGCTTACGAAAGAGCTTCGAAATTTAGATTATGATGGACTTGGCGAAAGGGAGACGTTGTTAAGAGTTTATGATTATTTCAAGAATACTTATTTACTGAATGGTGATAAAGAAAACAATAAAGTAAAACTTGAAGGAGCGGGATATAACTTTGCAGAGGAGACAGATAGTCGTGTTCCTAAGGGAATATTTCGGATAACGGAAGAATTGGCAAAGCAGGATGCACATAGGCAAATTGTGATGAAAACTCAGATAAATACTCATACACATGGTATTTATCTGTTACATGCGATTGATGAGATTAAAAAGGTTACCGGAATGCAGTCACAGAAAGTAAAGGCGGTTATGGAAAGAATGTTCCGAAAGGGGAAGAATACAAAGTATAAATTCCTTTCATTGGATACCAATGCCTTTTATGCTTTTATTATCAATAATACAGCCAGGTTAAAGATGGATTTTAAGCAAGTGACCAGCCAAATGAATGTGCAGCAGTCATTTGTATTGAGACCAAAAACAGATCGTTTTGTAATACCGGAACAGGAAATGTATAAGTATAGTGAGGTAAAAAGGGAACAGATATTCCGTTTGTACGCATATTGGAAATATACGACAGCTTTTTGTACAGCGAGGACGCGATCTTTACCGGAACGACTATTTGAACGTTATTGTGAGAATAATGACGGGGTAAAATGGTTTTATAAGAATGGTGATGCTGGACAGCAGTATTTATCTATTGTCTATATTGATGGTTTGCAGAAGCAGTGGTTATTCTATCCGGATTACATTGTACAGAAAGAGAATGGAGAGACGTGGCTGATTGAAACTAAGGGTGGAGAAGCGTCAGGACATAGTAAAAATATTGATATGCAGATGGGAAATAAGTTTTTAGCATTTAAGCGGTATGCAGAGGAGTATGGACTTAAATGGGGATTTGTCAGAGATATTGATGAGCAATTGTATATTAATAATACAGAGTTCGTTGATGATATGTCAGATGAACATTGGGTTGCGATTGAGGAAGAATTTGGATAGGAAGATAATAGTTCAGCATTATAGATTAGAAATGCGGGAGATTAATTAAATGGGGAAGATTAGATTTGAAGATGATTATATATAGAAATAATAGAATGATTACGTCTTCGCCTGACATAGCATTGACATAATTGGTTATAAATGCATAGGATGCGGGTGCATTGCATGTTGATATTACGCTTCCAATGGGCGAGAATGCAATTGCAAATCCAAGGAAACGTCCGGATATTGTTTGTTTAAAGAAATCATCTATGAGAGTGATCTGCACAGATAGGGTTGACAATGAAACAGGAGGAATTATGAAACCGGATCAAATTCTTATTGTTGAATTAAAACGTGGTGGTTCTGAAATTGGATTAATGGAAGTTGCACAAGCGGAGCATTATAAAAATTTAGATGATGAGTGTTTGGTGGAAAAAGCATTAAAAGAGCCTGCACAAATAAAGATGAGGTTTGAAAATTAAAGTTTTAAAAGAGTAGGAAATATATGGAACTGGAAATCAGTGTTGAAGATTTATTAAACAAGCATCGTGTAGAATCCGACAGAATTGAATTTAAAGCAGGATGGAATCCTGATGACATTTATCATAGTGTATGTGCCTTTGCCAATGATTTTGACAATGTGGGCGGCGGATATATTCTCATTGGTGTGGAGGAAAAGAACGGTATAGCAGTCCGTCCGGTAAAAGGAGTGGAGGAACAGGAGATTGATAAAATTCAAAAAGAGATTCTTGGTTACAATAACACCATTATTCCGGCATATTTTCCAAAAGTAATTATAGAAGAAGTAGATGCGAAGATGATTGTAGTATTGTGGGTAACAACCGGAATCCAGAGACCATATAAAGTATCAGAGCATGTGACCGCAAAAAAAGAGAAAAAGCATTACTACTATATCCGCTATGCTTCTAATTCTGTGCATGCTAATCCGGAACAGGAGCGTGAACTGATCAATATGACTAATTATGCTCCGCTGGATGCCAGACCAAATTTTGACGCGTCAGAGAATGATATTTCGGTTGCACTGCTGATAGACCATCTTAATGAGACAAAAAGCAAACTGGCAAAACAAGTGACAGAACGTGGAGTGATGGCTGTTTTAAATGATATGCAGTTATTGGTTGGACCGCCAGAACAGCAATATATTTCTAATGCGGCATTAATGATGTTCTGTGAACACTTGGATAAATTTTTCCCTTATACACAGGTAGAAATTGTGCGTTTCCCAGATGGAAGTATCAAAAATCCTAATAATTTCAAAGAGTTTCCGGTTATTAAGGGTTCAGTGCCAATGATGATTAAACGTACTATGCAGACATTGCAGGATTTGGTAATTGAAGAGATGGTTACGAAAGTAAATTACCAAATGGAAGCAATACGCAGATTTAATTATCCGTACCAGGCATTGGAAGAAGCAGTTGTAAATGCATTTTATCACAGAGATTATCTTTCTTATCAGTCAATTATGATTGAGATTGAGCCTGAGTTAATCCGAATTATCAGTTTTCCCGGCATAGACCGTTCTATTCCGCAAAGGGTAATAGAAAAGGGTGAGCGCTTTTCTTCCAGATACTATCGTAATAAACGTTTGGGTGAATTTTTGAAAGAATTGGATTTATCTGAAGGAAAATCAACAGGCATTCCAACTATTCAGGAAGAACTGCGGAATAATGGTTCGCCCAAAGCAAGGTTCTTTACGGATGATGACAGACGGGCTGTGACTGTGGAAATTCCAATCCATCCGGATTTCTTGAATAGAGATGAACCCCAAAATGAACCCCAAAATGAACCCCAAAATAAAATTAGTGAAAAGATTATTGAACTGGTAAAAGAAAATAGTCTCATCAGCCGGAAAGAAATGGCGGAGAAGCTGGGGTGTTCTATGAGTACAATTAAGAGGGCACTTGCAAATTTAAAGGAAGAAGAACGGCTTGTATATGAAGGTTCAAGCAGGAATGGGCATTGGATTATTAAATAAATTTTTCGTGTAAGTTGCTGAACTTTTTATATGATTTTAACTGATCAAAAAAATTTACAAACGAAAAAACATAATACCTACAAAGATACGTAAGATTTGTGCAAATAGATATCTTTATGCCTAACAATCTTATCCCATATTCTGTATGCTATATGTAAGTTTTAAGATTTGAATTTATAATCTAAGACTTACTAAGGGTAAAATAACCCGGCATCAGAACGATGGGAAAGGGAACCGACAGTGTAGATTTAGAGATTGAGAGGGAGAATATCCTTGTACAGACAATGGAAGGACGGAAGCAGAAAGCAAGGGAAGGAAAGTGGAATGGCGGTTTTGCCCCTTATGGGTATAAGCTGGTCAGCGGAAAGCTGGAGATTGAAGAAATACCATGTTTGATGCACATCTGATTAGGATGCTGCAGGGGGCATTCCTGCACACTTAATAAGCAGTTACAGGAAGAAAAGCTGGATAATGCTGTTTTGGAAGTCATAAGCAAACTTGCAAGTAGCCCGAAATTTGCAGATATGATGCAGAAGAAGATCAATATGAAGGTTGATACTACAGAAATCGAAACAGAGGATAGGAAGGATAAATGAAAAAGTTAAAATTAGTTGGAATATTGGCAGCATTTGTGTTGATAGGCGGAGTTATTTCAATTCCATTTGTAAATGACCACATTGCTTATAAAGTGGAAATGGCATTATGTGAAATTCCGCTGCAAGAGGAAACGGAATTGATAGAGTCGTTGTCACAGGCAGGGAAGCTGACGGGTAACGGAAATGGGATGCAGTATTTCGGAGCAATTTTAATTCAAAGTGATTTATCTTTGGAAGAACTGGATGCTTACTATTCAGATTACAGAAGTAATGAATGGGAATATATAGTCAAAACGCAGGAAGGGCAGTCGATTGAGGTGATTGATCACGGAGTACTACAATTTACGGAAAAAATAAAGGATAACGGTTATTACATTGTATATTCATGGGGAAGCGGAAATTCTCTGTTGGAAGAACTGGATATACGTGGACATTAAAAAGATTGGAAGGGAAATGATGCAAATTCTTAAAGAAGGCAAAGATAAGATATCTTAAAACAGATTTTGAATATGCCGAGAAATGTACTTTTCAAAGGGGATTGCAAGGAAAAGGACACTTGAAACATAGAATGCAGGAGGATAAGAGTGACATATGATTGTTTGATTATAGATGATGAAAAGCTGTTAGCAGACAGCACAGCGGAATATTTTAACCTTTTTGGTGTAAAGACTGCAGTTGCCTACAGCGTTTCAGACTGCCGGAATTTTTGGAAGGAAAATACGGCAGAACTGCTTTTGCTGGATATAAATTTAGGGGATGGAAGTGGTTTTGGGCTGTGTAAAGAGCTTCGGGAAAACACGGAAATTCCTATTTTGTTTATTTCAGCGAGGACAAGTGATGATGATAAAATTATCGCCCTAAGTATCGGCGGCGATGATTATATCCAAAAGCCGTACTCTTTAAGTGTTTTGCTGGCAAAGGTGAAAGTAGTGCTGAAGCGTTTCGGAAAAAAAGAAGGTGCAAAATCAAAATATACAGATGGGCGTCTGGAGGTAGATTTTAACGCAAGACAGGTTTTGGTTGATGGAATGCCCGCAAAGCTTACGTCACTTGAATTTAAGCTGTTGGCCTATTTGATACAAAATGCAGGAAGGATGATTTCAAAGCAGGAGTTGTTTGAAAAGGTCTGGGAGGACAAATTTACAAGTGACGGTACCCTGAATGTACATATTCGTAAAATACGGGAAGGGATTGAGCGCGAACCAGGCAGTCCCGAATATATTATTACTGTTTGGGGCGATGGGTATATGTTCAGAGGAGGAGACTAATGAGAAACAGAATCTTTTTCATTGGTTTGTTCGTTAGCCTTGGGTTGGAGCTTATGGCATTGGCTCTATTTGCAATGCATAGACCGGATAACCTTCAAGATACGGTGGCGGTCAATGAGGTGCTGCAAACGGTGGAAAGTGATTGGAATTTTCTTGAAAATCATCATAACCATACAGCCTTTGATTATGTTGTGCTTGATGATAATGGGAGCATTTTATACAAAACAAAGCCGGGATTGAGCGAAAGTATAAATACTGCGGTGCGCCATAAAGATACGATACTTGATATTGAAATAGAAGGCAGGATGGTTGGAAAGCTCATTATATACAATCATGATGCATTGATTTTTGGCCGGGAAAAGGAAACGATTATTTTTATTGTCATAGTGGTAATGCTTATACAGTGTGGTATTTGTGCAGGTTTTTTCCTTTATATGGAATGTACGGTGGTAAAGCCCTTTCGTAAGCTGAGAAGCTTTGCTCAGCGCATTGCAGATGGAAATCTGGATATTCCGCTAAAAATGGACCGTCAAAATATATTCGGAGCATTTACGGAGAGCTTTGATCTTATGCGCTCTGAGTTAAAAAAGGCAAGGATTGCTGAGGCAAGAGCCAATGCAGACAAAAAGGAATTGGTGGCAAAGCTTTCACATGATATCAAAACACCGGTGGCAAGTATCAAGGCGGCTGCGGAGGTGGGCGCAGCATTGGCAGAGGATGAAAAGAATAAGGGAAATTATGAGCAGATCATCCAAAAAGCTGACCAGATTAATGGACTGGTAACAAATCTGTTTTCTTCCGCGTTAGAGGAGCTTTCAGAGCTTTCGGTGACATCAGCGGATTTGAAAAGTGAAGAATTGCGGACTTTGCTTGAGAATGCCGATTATCTGCATCGGGCCAAGCTGCCTGCGGTTCCCGACTGTCTTTTGTGGGCGGATAAACTGCGTTTGCAGCAGGTATTTGATAATCTGTTTGCTAATTCTTATAAATACGCAAATACGGAAATAGATGTAAAGATATATATGGAGGAGAAGTATCTGACTGTTTGTATGGAAGATTATGGCGGAGGGGTTAATCAGGGAGAATTGCCGCTGCTGAAAGAGAAATTTAAGCGGGGGAGCAATACGCAAAAAATAGAAGGAGCAGGGTTGGGGCTGTATATTTCTGATTATTGTATGAAAAAAATGAGAGGAGAGCTTGTGATTGAAAACGGGAAGGCGGGACTTAGGGTGCTTGTGAGGATTGCTTTCAGTAGTGCGATTTAAGGGATATTTAAGAATTGCATAAAGACAATTAAGAATTGAAAACATACAATGGAACGTGCAAAGATTAATAACAGCATGGAGGATTAGGATGAAAGAAATTTTGTTAAAGACCGAGAAATTAAGCAAATCCTTTTCAAACGGTGGTTTCATGCAGCACGTTCTGAAAAACATTGATTTGCAGCTTTACAAAGGGGATTTTACTGTTATTATGGGAGCAAGTGGTGCAGGAAAGTCCACCCTTTTATATGCGCTTTCCGGAATGGATACACCGACTCTTGGCATGATTACCTTTGGCAATAAGGTGATTTCTGATTTGTCCCAGGATGGACTTGCGGTATTTCGGAGGGAGCATTGTGGGTTTGTATTCCAGCAGATTTATCTGATTGACGGAATGAGCGTTATGGATAATGTACTCTCAGCAGGATTGCTGGTAAGCAGGGATAAAAGAGCGCTGATTCGGCGTGCGAAGGAATTGTTTGCAGCGGTAGACATAGGGGAGGAAACACAGCTTAAATTCCCTGCACAGATTTCCGGAGGAGAGGCCCAGAGAGTTGGCATTGTCCGTGCCCTTATCAATTCGCCTGAGATTTTATTTGCGGACGAACCTACAGGAGCGCTCAATTCCAAGACAGGACTTGATGTTTTAGATACGCTTACGAAGTTTAATGAGCAGGGGCAGAGTGTGGTTATGGTAACGCATGATATGCGTTCTGCTCGGCGCGGCAATCGTATTTTATATTTAAAGGATGGTGTGATTTTAGGAGAATGTGATTTGGGAAGATATTCCCATAAAGATGCGGGAAGGCATGAAAAGCTTTCGGAATTTCTTCAAAGAATGGGATGGTAATTAGATGCTGTAAAACGAAGCAGACTATTCTCACGCAAGAAAGTGCTCAAAGCACGGGTATTCTCCGTGCAGATTTGAGCCTTTGTAACACAGACGAATGGAGGATTTTATGAGAAAAAGTTTTATGATTGCCCGTTCTAATATGAGAAAATCGAAAGGACAAACAGCGGCTATCATTGTTTTGATTTTAATTGCCGCATTGATGTTAAATCTTTGGCTTATGCTTTCTACGGACTATAAGGCTAATTTTAACAGATACCATGATAAATTGAATGCTGAACATGTTACACTGTCGATAAGTGGAAACGAAGAAGAAAAACGTGAATTTTTATTGCAGACATTCGAAAAGGATAATCACATTGCACAGTACTGTTTGGACAATTGTATGCATATGACTGGCAGCTTCCCGTATAATGGCGGACGGATGAACGGATGGTTTGTTTTTTTGGAAAAGGAAAAGGCTCTGACGCGCTTAATTGGCAAGGCCGAAATAGTGGAGGAGGGTGCGTTTGCAAGCGGGGTATACCTTCCTATGCTTTATAAATCGGATGATATTGTGGTGGGAGAGACCATTGAGATTTCAATAGGCAGCAGCAAAGTGACGTATACCGTATGTGGCTTTTTTAATAGTGTAATGATGGGCTCCCACAACTGTGCCTTGACGGAGCTTATTTTGACAGAGGATAAGTATGCGGAGCTGGAAATGGCAGGATATGCACCGCAGGCAGCTCTGTGCTCAGTGCGTTTAAAGGATAAATCAGAGAATTTGAATTATGAAGCGCTGCTTAAAAGCACGATTACAGAGCGTTATCCTGATATTATCATGACGAGCAATTGCTATGATATTGTGACCCAGTCACGCTATATTTCACAAATGATTTGTTCGGGAATTATGAGCGCTATGGCGTTCTTTGTGCTTCTCATTGCACTTGTGGTGATCATATCAAATATTATCAATTATATCCAGGTCAATATGAAAAATCTCGGTGCGCTCAAGGCCGCAGGCTATACATCCGGGCAGCTGATTGGAGCTTTGTTATTACAATTTTTGGGGCTGACTATGCTTGTGGCAATGGTCGGTGCGGGGCTTTCCTACTGCCTGTTTCCGGCGGTTAATACAATGATGATTGCGCAGACTGGAATTCCCTATGAAATACATTTTTTGCCGATACCTTTTGTAAGCTCGCTTGGTATATTGGGTGGTGTGGTTTCGGTGGCTGTATGGTATGCATCACGCAGAATCAAAAAAATAGAACCGATTACGGCACTGCGCTGCGGCGTTCAAACCCATAATTTTAAGCGCAATTATGTTCCTTTTGAAAAGACAAAGGTGCCGCTTCATTTTGCCCTTGCCCTTAAAACAACACTTTCCGGTATGAAGTATAATGTAACCGTTTGCATCACAATGCTGGTTCTTTCGCTTGTGGTAGTTTTTTCAGGGCTTATGACGGAAAATGTGATTATGGATATGACCCCCTTTTTAAATCTGATTGTAGGTGAGACGGCGGATAGCTGCATCAATATACAGGTTGAGATGGAGGAGGATTTTTTAGAGGAAATGGACGCGGATGAGCGTGTGGAAAAAGCGTATTTGTATCATTCGCTGAATGTTTCCCATGTGGATGGTGCGGAGCTTATGGCAACGCTTTGTGACGATTTTTCAAAGGTAAATAATCCGAATGTTGTATTTGAAGGGAGATTTCCAAAGTATGATAACGAAATAGCAATCGCCGCTAAATATGCAAAGGAACATGGATTTAAGGTGGGGGATGAAATAGAGATCACCGCAAACGGAAAGCTGGAAAAGTATCTGATTTGTGGTTTTACGCAGATTACCAATAACCTTGGCAGAGACTGTTTGTTTACCAGGGCAGGTTATGAACGGTTGGGAAGTCTTGCGAATACAAGCTATTATATCAATCTGGAAAACGGAACAGATATTGATGAGTTCAATCTGGAAATGAAAGAGAAATTTGAGGGTGGTGTAAACACAACGATAAATGTGGTGGAGACGATAGAAGGCGCAGCTGGCGTGTATGTTTCTCTTATGACGATTATCGTGATTGCAATACTGGTGCTTTCCGCAATCATCATCGCTTTTGTGCTGTATCTGCTGGTGCGCACAATGCTTAACAATAAAAAGCATGACTATGGAATTATGAAGGCTCTTGGCTTTACCACAGGGCAGCTGATTTTGCAGACGGCAATGTCGTTTATGCCTGCGATTATTCTTGCATCGTTTATAGGTCTGATTGGCTGCAGCTTTATTATTAACCCCTTGACTGCACTGTTTTTGCAGGGGCTTGGAATTGTGAAATGTACCTTTAAGATTCCGATAGATTTTATTGTGGCGGCAGGTATAGGACTTGTAGTATTTGCCTTTGTGACGGTCTGCCTGCTGGCTTTGAAAATCAGGGAGATTGCTCCGCGGGCATTGCTCTTTGGCGAATAACGTAAAGATAAGTTCTATGGCTTTTAAAGCAAATTGCTCTCACGCAAGAGAAAGCATCAAATACGGGAATTCTCCGTGCAGATTTAAGGCATGCGCTAATGCAGAGGAATCATAGGAAGAATGCCTTGCTAACACCTTAAAAGGCGGGCATTCTTCATGGAATGCCGCTGCTGTCTGTGGTGACATGCCTGGAAGTGCTTTTTAGAAATCTGTAAAAGGTATCCGCCGCAAGGCTTTTGCCGCGTCCTTTATCCGAAACAATCTGTATGGCGCGTTTCGGGGTATCACAATTTAGATGTATTTGCACCAGCTTCTTTTCCTTTAACAATGGCAGGGCCAGTTCTTTCGCCACAAAGCCGATTCCCAGATTATTTTCAATCATCGGAAGCATAAGGTCAGAGGTTGCAACCTCCATATCAAGGTCCAAATCTACTCCCTGTTGTATAAAAAAGTTCTTATAAAAATGATAAGTTGTACTCTCTCTGCCAAGTCCAATCCAGGGATATTTTTTGGCATCCTTCAGTTCTAAAGAAATTTGACACAAATCTGCATATTGACTTCCGCCTACCAGAATTTCTTCAAAATCCAGTATCTTTACAAGAGAAAATGCCTTAGGTACCTCAAAAGGTGTTGTGACCACGGCAAAATCTAACTTACCGCTGATAAGATGCTTCAAGGTTTCCAATGTTGTGTGGTTATGGATTTTAATTTTGATTGCCGGATGGGACAGCTTAAAATCATGCAGTGCATTTAACAGAAAAAGATGCAGAGCGGTTTCCGTTGCACCAATCTCCACAGTACCGGAATCCTGTGCGCTTAGCCTGCATATTTCCTCCTGTGCATCCAGAAGGTGTCTGTATGCAATTTCCACATGGGAATAGAGAAGTTCCCCCTGCTGTGTCAAAGTGATTCCTCTTGCTTCCCGGATAAAAAGCCTGCAATTTAGCTGGGATTCCAATAGCTTCATGATTCGTGTTACATTGGGCTGATTGCTGCCTAGTGCGGTAGCAGCTTTTGTGATATTTCCGTATTTTGCCACAAAATAAAAGAATTTGTAATATTCGAAGTTTATATCCATATGTTTTTTGTATTCCTTATATATATTATATATATTTTTCGTATTTCATAAAATGCATTATAATACATTTCCGGAAAGATGTGAAGCAGTGAATATAGTAGCATTTGATGCTTGGAAAGGAAATCATGGTATGAATAAGGATTTGACGGTAGGAAAACCGGAAGCAGTTTTATGGAAATTTTGTCTCCCTTTGTTTGGCAGCATTATTTTTCAGCAGCTCTACAATATTGCAGATAGTCTGGTAGCAGGCAAATTTATCGGAGAAAATGCGCTGGCAGCTGTTGGAAACAGTTATGAAATTACACTGATTTTTATTGCCTTTGCCTTCGGCTGCAACATGGGGTGCTCCGTAATTGTCTCGCAGCTGTTTGGGGCAAAAGACTATGGCAAGCTGAAAACCGCGGTATCTACAGCCTGTATTTTTAGCGGTGTCCTTTGCGGAGTACTTATGCTTGGCGGTATATGGGGATGCGGCCCTTTGCTTGTTTTCATTAAGACGCCTGAGGAGGTATTTGCGGACTCAAGACTATATTTGGACATTTACATATGGGGACTTCCCTTTGTGTTTTTTTATAATATTGCAACCGGAATTTTTTCCGCGCTGGGTGATTCCAAAACGCCTTTTTATTTTCTGGCGGCATCCTCCACATCCAATATTGTGGTGGATATTTTGTTTGTAAAAGCTTTTCATATGGGAGTGGCGGGGGTTGCATGGGCAACCTTTTTGTGTCAGGGAATCAGTTGTGTTCTGGCCGTTCTTACGGTATGGATGAGGCTTAAAAAAATTCAGGTGGAAAAAAGACCGCCTATATTTGACGCAGGGCTTTTGAAAAAGATTATGGTAATCGCAATTCCAAGTATTTTACAGCAGAGCTTTGTCTCAATAGGAAATATTCTGATTCAAAGTGTAATTAACGGGTTTGGCGCTTCTGTCATGGCTGGTTATTCTGCTGCGGTGAAGTTGAACAATATGGTGATTACATCCTTTACCACAATCGGCAATGGAATTTCCAATTTCGCGGCCCAGAACCTGGGGGCCAGTCAATATGGGCGAATCAGGGAAGGCTTTCGCGGGGGGATTAAAATAGTTTGGTGTTTGTGTGTGCCATTCTGTATACTTTATAGTTTCTTTGGTAAATACCTGCTTCTTTTGTTTATGGAAGAAAGTTCGGCAGCTGCACGGATGACAGGCAGGGAATTTTTGTGTATACTTTCTCCCTTCTATTTTATAGTATCGGCTAAATTGGTTGCGGACGGTATACTCAGAGGCGTTGGCGCTATGGGAAAGTTTATGGCGGCTACTTTTTTAGACTTGATCCTTCGTGTGGTTTTGGCCTTTCTTCTTTCCGATTGGTTAAAGTCGGCAACCGGTATATGGTGCGCATGGCCTGTTGGATGGACAATTGCCATGGCTCTTTCTATTTACTTTTACCATGAAACCTACAAAAAGTATAAAATTTCATTGCAAATCCGATGATGAAACCGTAGAATAAAATGAAAGGTAAAAGAGCAAGCAAAGCTTGCGGTATGCAAGGGGTATAAGTTTGGAAGTAAACTTCCAAACTCTTTATTGGTGGCGGTACCGCAAGCAAAGCTTACGGTATGCAAAGGGGTATAAAATGATAATTTTAATAGCAGGTGCCTCCCATACAGGCAAAACAGCGCTTGCACAAAAGATCCTCGAAAGGTATCAATATCCATATCTCTCAATAGACCATCTAAAAATGGGACTGATTCGAAGCGGAAATACAACTCTTACGCCACTAAGCGATGATGGGCTATTGACAGATTATTTATGGCCGATTGTACGTGAAATGATTAAGACCGTTGTTGAAAATAATCAGAATCTTGTTGTGGAGGGATGCTATATACCTTATGATTGGTGGAAAGATTTTGCAGCAGAGTATTTGGACAATATAAAATATTATTGTCTGGTTATGAGTGAGAAGTATATCAGAAATCATTTTGACGACATTAAAAAGTATGCAAATGTTGTGGAAAATCGCCTGGACGATGAGTGGTGTAAAATAGAGGCGGTTAGCAGGGAAAATGCTGAGGTGCTGAAGCAGTGCCAGGCATACAAGGTTCCTTATATTCTCATTGATGAGGAATATCAAATTGACATTGAATGGTAAGGTAAAAAGCCTGTAGAAAGTATTGGAAAAGGATTTTGCCGGATATGCGGCATAATTTGCGGTAGATTTAAGACGGCGTATAAGAGTGGAGGATGTGTATGGAGTTATTCGCAACGATTGTTGTAACCTTTTTTGCAGGTATGGGAGCCGGGTTAGGCACAGGATTTGCCGGAATGAGCGCGGCTGCTGTCATAAGCCCCATGCTGATTACTTTTCTTGGCATTGAGCCGTATCTGGCTGTGGGAATTGCACTTTCATCGGACGTGCTTGCCAGCGCCATATCCGCTTACACCTATGGCAAAAATAAAAATCTTGATGTGAAAAACGGCCTGATTATGATGGTCAGCGTGCTGGCGTTTACCGTGGTGGGAAGCTATGTTTCCAGTATGGTTCCTGCGGCCGCAATGGGAAACTTCTCTGTATTTATGACCTTCCTGCTTGGTATAAAATTTATTGTAAGGCCGGTTATGACAACCAAGGAAGCCATGGAGAGTGTTTCGGCGAAGAAGCGGGTAGTGCAATCGATTATCTGCGGTATACTTATCGGCTTTATCTGCGGATTTATAGGAGCGGGAGGCGGTATGATGATGCTGCTGATTCTCACATCTGTTTTAGGATATGAATTGAAAACCGCTGTGGGTACCAGTGTTTTTATTATGGCATTTACTGCGTTTACAGGAGCGTTTTCTCATTTTGTAATAGGCGGTACGCCTGATTGGCTTGTGTGGATTTTGTGCGTGGTATTTACCCTGCTGTGGGCCAGGATTGCAGCGGTGTTTGCAAATAAAGCGGAGCCCAAAACTTTAAACAGGGCAACCGGAATTGTTCTTGTGCTATTAGGTGCGGCAGTGTTTTTATTTTCAATTCTTGCATAAAAGTATGAGACAGAAGGCCAATGTTTGATAATTCGGGTAACTGGTTTCGTGTTGCGCGGTATCATAAAGTCCGATAAATGTATGAGAGGTGACAAAATGAGCTACAGTGTTATAGGGGGCGCAGACGGCCCCACGTCTGTTTTCCTGGCCGGGAAAATAGGGTTTAATTGGATCAATGTATTTGGGTTGATTTTGGTCTTATTGTTGCTGATTCCCAACATAATATATGCTCTTAAATTGGGGAATCACAGAAATGAATGCAATCATAAAGTGATGAATATTCTGGAGCAAATCGGAAGATATGCATCTGTGTTTTTTATGATTTTTTCTATTGGAATTGCAGAATTTGGCTTTTCTTCGTTAGGGGCTTTTTTTCTATATGGGATTGGCAATATTGTTTTGATGCTGACGTACTGGATTGTTTGGATGTTATATTTTCATAAGCAGGACTTGAAAAAGGCAATGGCGCTGGCGGTTATCCCTGCCTGTATATTTGTGCTCAGTGGTGCTGCATCAGGGCATATTCTGCTGGTTGCAAGCGGAGTGGTTTTTGCCATTGGGCATATATATATTACCTATCAAAATGGAATATCTGAGCGAGGAGAAAAATAGCTATATGTTAGAGGGATGCCTTGGACATGAGCCGGCAGAGCAAAAGGCGCCTAAAGTATAAAATTTAAGAAGTTCAGCATTGTTTCAGAAAAGAGGAAAAGGATGAATACGCTTATCATAATAGCAATATTTCTTGTGGCGGGCCTTTTGTTAAATCGAGTCATTGATTTGACATTTCGATTTATAGCAAAGAAAAGAAACAGCAGCCATCTGCACTTTTTTAAAAGTATGGCGAACTCTGTGGTGATTATTATTGTGGTTTATTCGCTGGCGCAGCAATTTTCCGTTACAAAGGATTTAAGCACTACTATTTTACAAAGCGGTTCTTTGATTGTAGCAATTGCAACCTTTGCCGCACAGCAGGCTTTGTCAAATGTTATCAGTGGTATTTCTTTATCTGCCACCAGGCCCTATGATGTGGATGATAAGATAAAGGTGGTGCAGGGAGGCAGCATTGTGGCGGAAGGGATTGTAAAGGATATCACCCTTCGGCATACGATTATCCGCCAGTATAACGGGGAGAGCTGTATTGTCCCTAACTCTGTTATGGATTTGGCGGTTATCACAAACACAAATTTTACGGAAAATATAGGAAACTTCATGGAGGTGACGGTTGGTTATGACGCAGACATTCATGAGGCTATGGATATCGTACAGAAAATTTGTGCAGAGCATGTGTTGACTTTAAATACCATGGAAAATAAGGTTTTTGTAAAAGGATATTCGGAAAATGGCGTGACGTTGAAAACAACTGTGTGGTCGAAAACGTTAGATGAAAGCTTTCAGGCGTGCAGTGATATACGGGTTAGCATTGTGGAGCAGTTCAGAGAGAGGAATATAAAGATATCCTATCAGATTATCACCATAAGCAATGAATAAGTATGGAGGAATAAGCATGCAAGATGTTCAATAGATTTATAAAAAAACAAAAGCTGAAAAACCAAGAAAAAAAGAGGTTCCATGTGGGCGCCGTATTTTGGCTTGCAGCGGCAATGGTGCTTTTCGCTCTTATTTTCCTTTTGGGGACAGGGGCCGGTATTTTAAATTTCGGGCCTGTAGCAGTGAAAATGAGACAAGATACAGGCAAGGAAATAAGCGGAGGAGGAATCCCCAATGGAGGGTGGAAAACTGTATATGCCAGGAACCTTCCGGATATGCAAAAGGAGCAGGACCTGGAAGATGTTCTGGCTCCTTTGGTAAAGGAAAAGGAGGAAGAAGGAAGGCTCAGGAAAGCGGCAGAAGTAATGAAAATGGACATGCCGGGATATGGGCGGGAAAGTATTCTTTCTATTGTGGAAGATACCAAAAAGGATAATGGAACCTTAATGCTGGATCTTAACTTTGATGGATGGGAGGATATCTGTATCAGAGAAAGATACGTAGATGGCGGGAATATTTTATATCATTGTATGCTTTGGAATCAGCAGAAGCATCGGTATGAGTTCAGTACCATGTTGTATAATGTGGAGACAGATACAAAGAACCAATGGATATCCTGTAGATATAAGAAGGGAGAGGCGTGGTATTGCACCACCTGTTATCGATATGATGATGAGGGGCAGCTGCATCTCGTAAGGTATGTGGAGGAAAATGAGGCAAAGGACGCGCTGTTTCAACAGTTGGAGCTGACTTATGTGGAGGATGGCGGCCCATACACACTTAAAGCGAAGGCAGATGAGGAAAATCAGGAGCATATATTGGTTTCCATGGCAAAGCAGGCACTTTTAGAGCTTTATGGGTGGACCGGCGATAAGGTGGAGAATGCTTGTTTTAGCGCTACCAATATAGGCAGCGTGGTTTTTGGTATGACGCCAGAGGATATAGAGCATTCCAGAATTTTTTACAGTCGCTGCTTTGGAGCGGATACGGAATTTCATTTGGACGGCTATGAAAAAAGTATTTCATCTCTCAGTGTAGTATCGAAAAGAAGCGCGTGGTTTTCGCCTGTTTCCTGGCACAAGTTTCCCAACTGGCCGGGGGATATGACAGACGAAGAAATTGTAATCTGGTATTTTGAGCAACTTCCAACGGTAGAAGGAGATAAAGTAAAAAGCATAGAGAAACGATATGAAGATATATGGACGGTTGGAACAGAAAGTGGCGAATGGTATGAGGTGATTTATAGTCAGGCATTGAGAGAGGTATGGGATGTAACCGGGCCTTATCCTGCTTATCCGGTACATTAGGTCTGCAAAACTGGAAATCTTTTGGCTTTTTCAGGTGTTGATTCTAAAATGCCCAGGGGGATACAGATGTTATGAAAGTAAGAAAAAATATTTATCTGCATTTAGTGATTATAATAGCATTGATATATATTGCGCTGCTTACGATTCTTTATTGCTCGGAATCTGCAGAGAGCGATGCAATGATTCAGACGTTTGGGGATGCTTTCTGGTATTCGTTGGTGACATTGACCACAGTAGGGTATGGCGATTTGGTACCGATAACGCCGTTAGGACATGCAGTTGGAATGATATTCTTGCTTTTGTCCGCGGGTATTACGGTAACATTGCTTGGAGCAGTGATATCTTTTATCACCAGTGAAGGAATGCCTTTTCTTATGCTTAACATGCAGCGGCGCAAAAACTGGTATTATTTTGCAGATTATGAAGTGGAATCGGATACGCTTGCAGCCAACATTTATAAGGAAGATCCTGATGCGCTGATTATTTATGGGGAAGAAAGGAACAGGTATAGAGAAAAACGGGATTATCCATGTATCTATGTAAATGTTTCACCGGACAAAATTGTGGAGAAAAAGAAAGAGGTGGGCGCAAAATGTAAGATTTTTTTGATGAAAGAAAATGATATTGAGGTGAACAGCCGGGCGGCTCATCTGGATAAGCTGCCGGTGGAGGTCTATGCGAGGAGCACAAATGGGAGGGACAATCTTTCAGGGAATATTAACTTTTTTCACAGTTATGAGTGCTGTGCCAGACAATATTGGCGTTCCAAACCACTGTGCTGTAATGAAAACAGCATTGTCCTGATTGGATTTGGAAACTATGGCCGGAGCATTCTGGAGAGGGCTGTCTTAACGAATATTGTATCGATTCATCAGCATGTGGCGTATCACATTTTTGGAGATGTGGGAGACTTCCTTACGATTCATCATAGGCTTAACAGGGTCTTTTCTATAAATGAAGAATCTGCCACCTGCGATTCTTTGATTTTTCATGAGAATCCATGGGCGGAGGCACATTCTATTTTGGAACAAGCTGATCGTATTATTATCTGTGAGGATGATGAGCAAAGTGGTTGGAGCATTTTCTGGACACTGAATGATTATTATAGAATTTCAGGCCGCGTTGACCTGCGGAGCAGCCGAAAAGCCCCTGGCATATCTTATTTTGGAGCAAATGAGGATATTTACACACCACAGCAGATTATCCGTACGGATTTAAACAAAGCGGCTATCATGATCAATGAGCTTTTCCGCAAGTCTGTTTCTTATCCTACCCGCAGCTGGGAGGAGTTAGATGATCTCCACAGGCAGTCAAAGATTGTGGCGGCAGATCATCTTTTGATGAAGACCAGGATTCTTCTGGAGGATGAAACGATTACGGAGCTTAACGCATCTGTGGTTAAGAGAGCATATGACAAATATTGCAAGACAAGCACTTCAGAGGAGGGAAAAGAAGTATATCGTAAGCTGGATCATATGCGGGCAGTCCGGTTTTATACTTTTTATAATTGGAGCTATGGGCTTGCACGCAATGATATAAAAAGAGAGCATCCAATGCTATGCCAATATGAGGAGCTGACACAAGAACAAAAGCGGGAGAGGGATGCGTCCTGGGAGCTGATGGGCAATATCTATACCAAGCTGGAGTGAATATCTCTGATAGACATGATTCCAGCAGGGGGGGCTGACTTTAGATATCGTGGGGGTATAAAATGGAAAAAATAGATATCTTTTTGAAAAAGTTAAAAGAGGATTCTTTGGAATATAAGGAACTTGAAACAGCCGGATATTCTTTGGAGGAAAAGAAAAAGACAATTCGTTCTCTCATGAATATCCGTATGCCAAGAGCGTTTTCTCATGAATTAGCAAGTTTGCAGAATGCCTATCTGCAAGAAGAATTAAATTCCAAAGGGGTGGTAACATTATCGGATATTCCCACCATAAAGGAACAATTTAGCAGTAAGTCTCCCTATGCGGACAGGATATCCCTTTGGCAGGGAGATATTACAAGGCTGAAGGTTGGTGCAATTGTCAACGCTGCCAATTCCCAGATGCTGGGCTGTTTCGTTCCCTGCCATAGGTGCATTGACAATGCCATTCACAGCGCGGCGGGAATGCAGCTTCGGGAAGAATGTAATCGTATTATGAAGCACAGGCGGAGCCTGAATGGCAGAAGCTATGAAGAACCCACAGGCACAGCCACTTTGACTTGGGGCTACAATCTTCCCTGCGATTATGTGATTCACACGGTAGGACCGATGGTATACGACAGCTTAAGCGAGAAACTTTGTGAGGATTTGCAGAATTGTTATGAGAACGTTTTAGAATGCGCTTTCGCACATAAAATCAAATCGGTTGCGTTCTGCTGCATTTCAACCGGAGAGTTCCATTTTCCTAATGATAAGGCGGCAGAAATTGCATGGAAAACGGTGAATGGTTTTATGGAAAAGCAGGGCGGGCATATGGAGCGGATTATTTTTAATGTGTTTAAAGACAACGATTGGGAGCTGTATAAGCGGCAGATTGATAAGGCGCTGTATTAAATAAGGGGCAGGGAAATTAATTTCCGATTGCATACATGTTCAGGTGTATGAGATAATCAAAAGCAGCGAATCAGAACAGCGGAAAGCTTGCGATATGCAGGGCATAAAAATGGAGGATGAATATGAACAGAGAAGAAGCAAGAAAATGCGCCCGGGAGCTGGTGGGAAAAATGACTTTGGAGGAGAAGGCGTCACAGCTTAAGTACGATGCGCCTGCCATTGCGCGCTTAGGCATTCCGGCCTATAATTGGTGGAATGAAGCGCTTCATGGGGTAGCAAGAGCCGGACAGGCAACGGTATTTCCACAGGCAATTGGTCTGGGGGCAACATTTGACGAAGATTTACTCAGGGAGATTGGGGATGTGATTGCAAAGGAAGGGCGTGCAAAATACAACGCTTATTCAAAACAGGGTGACAGGGACATCTATAAGGGCCTTACATTTTGGGCGCCGAATATCAACATTTTCAGGGATCCCAGATGGGGGAGAGGCCATGAGACCTATGGCGAGGATCCATATTTAACCGGCAGAATGGGCGTGAATTTTGTAAAAGGAATGCAGGGAGATGGGCCGGTGATGAAGGCCGCCGCCTGTGCAAAGCATTTTGCAGTACATTCAGGGCCGGAGGAATTGCGTCATGGATTTGATGCGGCGGCATCGGCGAAGGACATGGAGGAAACTTACCTCCCTGCCTTTGAGATGCTGGTAAAGGAGGGAGAAGTGGAAGCTGTAATGGGCGCGTATAACCGTACCAACGGAGAGCCCTGCTGTGGCAGCAAAACCTTAATAGAAGATACCTTAAGAAAAAAGTGGGGCTTTCGGGGACATTTTGTGTCGGACTGTGGGGCAATTCAGGACTTCCACATGAATCATGGCATAACGGCGTCACCGAAAGAATCTGCGGCGATGGCGCTTAACGCCGGATGTGATGTGAACTGTGGAAATACATACCTTCATATCTTAAGTGCGTATCAGGATGGGCTTGTAACGGAGGAGGCCATTACCAATGCGGCTGTCAGGCTTTTTACCACCAGATATATGCTTGGATTATTTGAAGATACGGAATTTGATAAGATTTCCTATGACAGGGTGGAGTGTGCGGAGCATCTGTCCTTAGCGGAAAAGGCGGCTGCAGAAAGCTTTGTTCTCCTTAAAAATGATGGGATTCTTCCTCTCCGAAAGGATAAATTAAAAGCAATAGGAGTGATTGGGCCTAACGCAGATAGCCGGTCGTCCCTGATTGGAAATTATCACGGCACAGCAACAGAATATGTGACGGTTTTAGACGGAATACGGCAGTATGTTGGGGATGATGTGAGAGTTTATTATTCCATTGGCGCTGAATTGTTCCAGGATAAAACAGAGCAGCTGGCCCATCCTCAAGACAGACTTTCCGAGGCGAAAATCGTTGCACAGCACAGTGATGTGGTGGTTTTGTGCGTAGGACTTGACGAAACCTTAGAGGGAGAAGAAGGAGATTCCAACAACAGTTATGCCTCAGGGGATAAAATATCGCTTAAACTGCCGGATTCGCAGCTTAAGCTTATGGAGGCTGTTGCCCAAACCGGAAAGCCTGTGATTCTTTGCCTTTGTGCGGGAAGTGATATTGATCTGGGCTATGCCAGCGAGCATTTTAACGCGGTGGTGCAGCTTTGGTATCCTGGTGCCCAGGGGGGCAGGGCAGCAGCAAAAATGCTCTTTGGTGAAGTGTCGGCGTTTGGCAAGCTGCCGGTTACCTTTTATGAGACCTTGGAGGAATTGCCTGAGTTTACGGATTATTCCATGAAAGGGAGAACCTACCGCTATATGGAAGGGAAAGCGCAATACCCTTTCGGCTATGGCTTAAATTATGGGAAAGTTGTCATAAAGGAAGCGCTGCTTGAGGACAACCAGGTGGTAGTGACGGTTGAAAATGAAGGGGAGGTTGATACCGGAGAAGTGGTCCAGGTATATATGAAATGTGAATCCTCCGGTTTAGCGCCTCTGCATCCTCAGTTATGTGCATTTAGGAGAGTTTTTGTAAAGGCAAAGGAGAGGGTGCGTGTGGAAGTTGCAATTTCGCCCCAGGCATTTACCGTGGTGGACGAAGCGGGAAACAGATTTACACCAGGGGGTCTTTATAAACTGTATGTGGGATTTGGACAGCCTGATGCAAGAACGGAAGAACTGACCGGAATGAAATCGGTGGTACTTGAAAAGAAGGTGGATAAAGCAGTATAATGCTGTGATGAAAAAGAAAAATTTTTTGCAATTTTTTTTATAGGAAATGCGATGAAATTGGATTCGCTGAAGGCTGCCATGAAAGGAAGCCATACACAAGATATAGATAATACCTGTGCGGGTAAAAGACAATATCTTGTGGATGGCGCTGGTTTCACGGCAGCCTTATTCGCTGTAATAAGCCAATTGGCGGGGGTTTTGAGCGGATCTGCCTATTATTGACAAAAAGTTAGTAATGAATATAATGAAATTTGTGGGTTAGGAGAAGTATGGCAATTGTCAGAATTGACATAAAGAAAAGGAGAAGACGTATGAAACGAATGATAACATGGATGATGGTATTTTGCCTGATTGCCACATGGGTTCTTCCGGTTCAGGCAGCAGAAGTGAATGGGAATGGTTTATCCTCTCCAGCGCCGGAAAACGCAGATGTGGACGGCATGAATGGCAATGGAGGAAATTTGAATCAACCGGGAAATGTTGATAATCAGCCAAAGAATCAGGTACAGCCTTTATCGGAAACGTCCGCGTCTCCTTCGCAGACAAAGACACCGGGGGTATCTGCGGAAGTATCTGCGGCGCCGGAAAGGACACCGGAGACAGTGCCATCGGAGTCACCTGCAAAGCTGCCTGCAGAGTCACCTGGTGAATCGCCATCGGTATCACCCACAGGGATAGAACAGACACCTTTTGAGGCGTCAAAATCACCAACGCAGTCACCCTCTGTGTTACCATCGGAAACTCCTGCAGGGACGCCCAGCGCTTCCCCATCGGCTTCTGCAACACCATTAGCAACGCCTGAGCTTCCCTCAAATGGAAGCTGGAATGAGCGTCAGGTATCCTCCGGCGTCACCGGCGGGGTGGAAGTAATTTTGATGAATGCCCTTCCTATCCACAAGGATAGTAAGATTACGCTGGTCGTTTCACTGGAAAATAAAGAAAGTAAGGAGATAATCCTTACAAATAATGCGGAAAAACATACGGTTTTGTTTGAAGAACTGCCGGAAGGAACTTATCATCTGAGGATATCCGAGAAGAATACCGGCAGCGCTGGCTTTGGATTCATTCCCTATGAGCAGGATATAGCTGTTGGGAAAGTTACGGAAGTTGCGGAAGTTTATACCGGTTTTGTAGAATTAGAGGGAGTTCAATATGTGCAAGGGGCGCCGCATCCGGGTGTCATGCTCATAGGAGATGTGAACAGGGATGGCAGATTGGATGATGGAGATAAGAATGCCATCATGGAAGTGATCAGTCAGGGGTCAAACGGTGTATGGAAAGGGAATCCGGAGGAAAATCCCACGGATCTAAATAAGGATGGCCAGACAGACCTTGTGGATTTGCAGTACTATGCTAACAGCAAGGAAAGGATGGATGAAAATGCGGATACCACTGCGTCTTTGTATAGTAGAATTTCCTCCAATGCCGTACAGGTGAATCCTGGTACAAATACCCAAATTGTTGAAGGCGATCCAGGGAATCTATTCAGGGATGGCAGCGGCGGAGTGACCTTGAAGGCGCAGGGTACAGAAAGTGCGATTGCAGAAGGAACACCGGTGGAGATTGGCTTCAATCTGGAAAGCGATATGTGGCAATCCCAGCAAGTAGAGGAGATTAGATTTGCTATGGGTGAAAATCCCATTGAAAGTGGAAGTCTGCTGGTGATAAAGGAAGATGGTAAAGAGATATCATTTAACATTGACAGAGGAGAAGCACGGCAAGTTGAAGGTTCCGGGGGATTTTCCTTATATGCAGGGCAGGGAGAACAAAACGGTGTTCTGATCATTGACCTGAGAGGTGAAACTGCAGTAAAGAAAGTGACACTGAAAATTACCGGGATGAAATTTGGCGGAAATCTGGCCAAGATTTCCAAGGTGGAATTTTTAAACAATACAGAAAATAAAATTCCTGCTCCGGATATGAACATACCTTCAGGGCTTATCGGAAAGGGCGGCAATAAATCTATCCATGTAACATGGAACGAACAGCCTAATGTAACTGGCTATGAGGTAAAGATTTGTTATCAGGGGCAGGAACAGGTCATACGTGCTGCGTCTAATCAGTTGGAGATAAAATCCTTTTTGGGAGGGCGGTTAAAAAATGGTGAAATCTATGAGGTAAGCGTCCAATCTATAAACGGCACATGGGCCAGTGGATATTGCGAACCTGTACAGATAAGTCCGGCTATTTCCAGCCGGCCGGATGCACCGGATAACCTGAAAGCGGTGGGAGGATACTGCCGCATCAGCTTAACATGGAAAAATATGGAGGATACGGATTCTTATAATGTTTATTATAAGGCCGAGGGGGAGAGTGCATACACCCAGATTACCGGCATAGACCAGAATCGCCATGTGTTAAATGATTTGAAGGATGAAACCAGGTATGAAATATATGTGACCGGTGTAAATGAGCTGGGAGAGAGCAATCCTTCTATCCATTCGGAAGCCCGTACACTCAGTATTAAACCGGCACAGATGCCGAACTATAAGCTCATTAATGAGTCTAACGGAAAAGGGAAGGTAAGCGCCCACATAAAAGGGGTGACCCATGGAAGGGGATCTATGGAGGGCAGTTCCTTAGATACAGATAAAACCAGCGCACTTGGAACAGTGGATAAGGATGCGGCATCCTATTATCAGGTAATGGACTGGGACGATGGCGCAAGCTATCCTGCGGCAAGTAAAGGTTTGCTTTTTACGTTGGATGATTATTATGAGATGAGCTATATTACATTTGCAGAGGTTGAGGATATCGGCTGGTACAGCGGCGCGTACGTTTATTATTATGATGAGGCGCATCAAAGTGATGGTGTTGCGGCCCAGAATGTATCCTTACTGCAAAAGACAGATGAAAACGGGCGAAAATATTACATGATTAAATTAGCGCAGCCCATCAAGGCCAATCAGATCAGATTAGGCTTTACAAGAGGAAATAACCAGAGGAATATTATTATTTCCGAAGTGAATTTTTACTATTATGACAGTCTGGAGGATGATATTCTGGCTTTATATGCGGATGATCTTCATACAACCCTTAAGCCGGATGTGACAGAAGAAACAATTTTGGCGCTGCAAAAGCGCCTGGATACGAAGGATGCCAAAAGTGGGGAATATCATCCCGAGCGGACAACGCTGCAAAGAGAGCTGGATAATGCCAGAGGACTTCTATCATCAGATTTCCAAGATGTGGTAGAGATAAATCCCGGTATCACAGCGGCAAAGGACGGACATCTGGGATTTAGCGGCCTGAACGCATGGCAGCCGCTGGGGATTACAGCGTATGAGGGCGAGCATATTGTAGTATATGTGGGGCATAATCAGTTAAAAACTGGTTCTGACTCAGCGCTTAAACTGATTGCCACCCAGTACCATGCAGAGTCAGGTGCATTTGCATCCAACGTGGCAGCTCTTAAGGTAGGGCGCAATGAAATTACCATACCCGCAATCCAAAGCCTTGCCTGTGAGGGCGGCGGTGCGCTTTACATTCAATATACCGGCAACAATGAAAATGACAGATATGCGGTGCGGGTAAGCGGCGGTGCAAAGGAACCGGTGCTGAACCTATATGGTATTACCGATTCCGTGCAGAGAAAGGAGCGCATCACAGCTTATCTGGAAGAACTTGACGAGCACGTGGCATCCCTGGAAGAAAATCACAAAAAGATTCATGAAACTGCGGGAGAGGGTAATAAGGTAAACCGCAGCTATGAAGAAACCAACTGTATTTTAGGCGCTACGGACATTATGCTGGATCAGATGATGCTATCTGTATCCGGAAAGCAGATTCTTGCAGGACTTGGAAAGGGAACCCTTTCGGAGCGGGCCGATAAACTGGATCAGTCTCTTCAGGCTATGGAAGATATGCTGAAGCTATTTTATCAGCATAAGGGGCTGAGCAATGACGCCGGGGCACCGGCATCGGATCATCTGCCCGCCCAGCATTTAAATATCCGTTATATGAGAATGTTTGCAAAGGCATTTATGTACGCTGCCGGAAATCATATCGGAATTGAATGGGGATCTGTGCCGGGCTTAGCCTCAGCAGTACCTGTTTCAAGTGATGAAAACGGAAAATACCTAAGCGGTAACTATTTTGGATGGGGCATTAGCCATGAGATTGGACACAACATCAATCAGGGCAGCTACGCGATAGCGGAAGTAACGAATAATTATTTTGCCCAACTGACGAAATCAAGGGACAGCAATGATACCGTGCGTTTTAAATATAATGAGGTTTACAAAAAGGTAACCTCCAATACGGTAGGCATTCCATCCAATGTGTTTACCCATCTTGCCATGTATTGGCAGCTGCATTTGGCCTATGACAGAGATTATAATTACAAAACCTATGACAGCTACGAACAGCAGCAGGCTAATTTGTTTTATGCACGGGTGGATTCCTACAGCAGAGATACCTCCAGGGCCAAAGGCGGTTTGAAGTTAGACGGCGACAAAAATCAGAATATTATGCGGCTTGCCTGTGCAGCGGCCGAAAAGGATCTGACAGAGTTCTTTATGCGCTGGGGCCTTGTTCCTGACAGTGAAACCATCCGTTATGCCGGACAGTTTGAAAAAGAAGAACGGGCGATTTATTATTTAACAGATGATGCAAGGGTATACGAAATAGAGCATGGCACCGACAGAACCATAAATGGAAGAGATATTGTAAGCTCGGACAGCAAGGCAGCGGTCAGCAAAAATGTTGCAAATGAGGTGACAATTTCCATACAAACCACCGCTGACCCTGAGCTGATTTTGGGATACGAAATCGCCAGATATTCTTATGAAAATGGGGAGCCGGTACGTCAGGTGGTTGGATTTTCCACAGAAAATACATATGTGGACCATGTGGCAACCATCAACAACAGAGCTTTGACTTATGAAATCACAGCAGTAGACCAATTTGGCTATCGATCCAAAGCGCGGAAAATTGGAGATGTGAGAATATCCCATGACGGCAGTCAGGATAAATCTATGTGGAATATTACCACAAACATGCTTTCAAACGGTGATAAAACCAATGAGGCAGTGGAAGATGATCCCTGCACGCCTGAAACAGTTTCGGATATTTATAAAGTAATTGACAATGATTACAATAAAGATTATGAAGGTCAGACTGCCGGCGGAGATGCGGAAATCGTGATCCAAATGAACCGGATTTTGGAAGTATGCGGACTTAAAATCACCTCAAAATCAAGCTCGCCTATCGGCAATTATACAATTGAAGTAAGTCTGGACGGCACAAGCTGGACAACCGTAAAGACAGGAAGTTTTGAAAACAAGAGTGGAAGCCAAACCGTTTACTTTGAAAATGCGGATAAAGATCCATGGGTATGTACCTATGACGCCGCTTATGTAAGGCTTAGAGCTAAGGGACAGATGCAAATGTCTCTTGCGGAAGTGGATTTACTTGGACCTTCAGGAGACAGCATTTCCTTTGGTGTAAGGGAGAACAGTACCGAGGGCGCGGTGGGAATCTTAAATGCAGATTACATATATGAGGCGGGCAAAAAAATTCCGAAAGGCTCTTTGATTTTTACCGGCAGTTATAAAGGAAATCCTGCCTACAATGTAGTGATTATCTACGATGAGGACGGAAATGTTGTAGGAGGCGTAGATGAACAAAATGTATTAAAAGCCGAACAGATTATTTTGGCGGATGTACCTGAAAACGGAATGCTTGGAGAAGTGAGCGATGGTATCTGGATTTATTGGATTGAGCCTGAGTTGATACCGGATGGCCTGAAAGGGAAAAAGGTACGTGCACAGCTATATCGGGTGGATCATGCATTGACCAATGAGGGACAAAGGCTTGTAAGCGATACCCTGCCTCTGCAGGTACCCAACACGCTTGAAAATATTACCCTTCAAAACGGCACAAAAGATGATACAAGTACAAAAGGTGTAACCAGCACCCCATTGAACTAAAAAATATGCTCCGATATGGATACCGCTGCCAGGCAGCGTTTGGGGGAGTATGAGAAAGCAATATACAATGGCGGGGGTATGAAAGTGAAATGGATTCAGAATAAATTATATATGGGAATAGCAATACTCAGCATGTCCGTCCCGCTGCAGGTAAATGCGGCGGGGAGGGATACCGTGAACCTTGACCAGAACGGAAGTCAGGTAGGCGTATCTGTGGAAATGAGTAATGCCACGGAAGAAAAAATCACCACGGTAGCCGTGTCCTTGGAGGTTAAAACAGAGGATTTAAGCCAGGTAAAGGTGGAGTTTCAATTTTCAGCGGAGCTTGAGGGGGCCGAGTATGGTTTTATCTACAATGAAAATACGGGAAGACTGGATATTTACGTTGCCTCAGCCAAAAGCTTATTTAAGGAGGAACAGCTCAGTCTTGGAAATGTGCAAGTGCAGCCGGTGAATCCAAACCAAAGCATATCGGCGGATATCGGTTATTGCAAAGACTCCTTTAAGACGGCCAACAGCGCTTACGGAGATAAAACGCCTGTGGTGGAAAATGAGGTTGCACCTGTAACCATACAGATTGGAAACGGCAGTCTTACGCCACCCGGTTCCGGAACGGACAATAATTTGGGAGGTGCGGACGGCACAAATCCGGGAAATACAAATCAAGGTAACCCTGGTGCGAATGCAGGAGGAAGCGGTAGCGGAAATCCTACGGGCGGCAATCGGGATGAAGGGCTGTATGATGAAACTACCCGTTTTAAAAATGATCCTTCCAGCGCAGAGTCGATTTCATCTTCTGTGGTGAAACGCGAGGGAAAGGAAATACCTCCCATCAATTTAACCACAGGTGCAGCGGCTGCAATCGCTGGTAAGAATGGGGCGGAAACCGGTAATGCAACGCTTTTGGGAACCATAGGAAAGGTATCTGTGATTTCTCCCAAGAATGGTCCTGCAAGTATCCTGGTGTCCAAAGGAGAGGGTGAGGCATCAGCGGAAGATATGCCTGATGGACTTGTGGCAGGGATAAAGGATGAGAGCCTTACCGAAAAATTGGGCGGCCTTTTTGGAGGAGAATATGCCGAGGAAGATGGGGCGGGAGAAATTGTGCTGGACCAGGAAAAGGGCGGCGCTGTGGATAACAGTAAAAGCGAACGGCGCAAACGGATTCTTATTTTTGGCGCAGCTTTGACAGGCGCAGCGGCAGTAATAGTCGGTATAGGCGTTATCCTGGTAAAGAAAACAGGAGTGGTACTAGCGGATAGTAAGCGGAAAAAGAGAAGAAAAAAACATAGAAGGAAGAAAAAAAACGCAAGAAAGAAAAGAAGGCGGCCTTCTTCCTATTAATACAATTGGACATTATGATCAGGGAAACTGAATCATCTGGCCGGGGTAAATTAAGTCGGGATGTTCAGGACAGTTATACTCTATAAAGTATGCAAAGGAATCAGGAGCGGATATTTCCGCTCCATATTTCTTATAAATGCTCCAAAGGCTTTCTCTCTCCTTTACCATATGGACATAAGGAGCGTCATGGAAGGTCTGCATCATGGTGGAAAAGGTATGCTGACAGATTTTCCACATAAGTGCATATTTTATCCTCCGTTAAAAAATCTTCATTGGGCAGCTGGCTTATCCAGGTCCTGCCCAAATCCGTGGAAGGGTCCTCAAGCAACCGCCAGTACGCGCTCTTGGCAGACCAGATTCGATATTGCGCATCATCGTAGGTAACAGGGTATGCCTGGGCAATAAATACCCTGGTAATATCTATGTAAGCCATGGGAATCACTTCTCCGTTGTCTGCGGTAGTTTCCAGCCGGTAATCTAAATCCCACCAGCTGGTGTTGTCAGAGGTCCGGTCAGTCCGGCCACCGCCAATGAGCCGCAAAACATAGTTTCTTTCCGCAGGGGTTAGTTCCGGATAGCGCATCAGAAATTTTTCCAGAGGTTTTTGAAAATATCCGTCCAAGATCATCTGGCGGGCCATATCCATTCCGTCATTAAAATCAGGGCTGTCTCCGCCCTGCACATAATGCCATTGATCCAGGGCTTTTCTTTCTTCATCCGTATAGGTTTCCGTAGAAAAAATGGGAACGCCAAAGGCTCTGGTACCGCCCTCCTGACACGGAAAACAGTACGTTATTTAAGTGGGCGGTAAATACTTCCTCCGCCACAGTACTTCCATCTGCTTGCCGGATTGGTCTGGTTTCCGAAGTTGTGTCCTTTATATTGCAGACCAGGCCGGTGTATTGCTGATGAGCGGGCAGCTCATCGCCATTGTCGATAACTTGAATCAGAGAAAATTCCGGTTCTTTATTTTGATTCCTGATTTGTTCTGTCAGGTCATGGACAGCTTCTGTGCTGCTGATTTTATCTTCATCAGCGTCTGCTTCGTTGGTGTCCGTTTCACCGATTTTCGCTTGGGAAGTAATTTCCTTCCGGGAAGTTTGAAGCTGGGACAGTCCGAGCGCTTTGGAAATGATTCTGCGGCCCCCCAAAATTGCGGCGAGGATTAAAAAAATAATTATGAGTAAGGAGCTTCTTTTTTGAATATATAGAGAAGCACAAAAATTAAAATATCCTGATTTATTTGAGGAGAAATAGAGATTATTGGTTTTAGTTTGATATAATTCATAAGTCTTAAAACTACAATTTTATGGTAAAATCCCAATTTTAAAGGCTACTAACATGTATAAACATGGCGGTAGCTTTTTGATTATAAGCATAATCAAGTAGATATTGGTGAGAGTATGGTATTATTGTAGCTCATATAGATTATAAATTTATTGATAATATATATATATTAAGATATAATATGACTATATTAAAATTAGGAGGAAAACGTATGGAAACAATCAGACCATCTTCAGATCTAAGAAATCATTATAATGAAATATCTAGACAATGCCATGAAGAAAGGAATCCGGTTATTATTACAGTCAATGGGCGTGGGGATACTGCTATAATGGGATTGCAGGACTACTATCAGATGAAATCAGAACTTGAATTGCTGCGTACTTTGGCAGAAGCGGAAGATGATGCTATGAATGGCAGGGTGGCACCAATGCAAAACACATTTGATGATATACGCAAGTCACTTTTAGAGAGGAAGTCTAATGAAGTATAAAATTATCAGAACAGATAAAGTGGATGAACAGCTAAGGGAGGCCATTTTCTATATTGCGGAGGATTCCGATAATATAGATATTGCATTGAATTATCTGGATAAGGTTGAGACTGCTATCAATCGTTTAGAGGAATTTCCCAAGTCCGGCAGCGTACCAAGATATTCAATTCTGCGAAAACAGGATTATAGAGTACTTATCGTAGAAAGGCATTTAGTATTTTATAAAGTAAATGAAAGTGAAAAAATTGTTACTATATATGCAGTTGTGGATAGTAGACAAGAATATCGTAATTTAATATAAAATGAATGTATTGTTTTCGTTATAATAGCAATAAAAACTACCTACATGAAGCTGACAAATGCATAAGGGTAGTTTTTATATGTCCGCTTTATTGTACTTTTTAGCTGGTATTAAAATTGGAATATAAAATACAAATAAATATTCGAGGGTACAATTGACGGGAGCAAACGTATGTTCTATACTTGCCTTCAGTAACACAAGAAAACCTATCAAATTATCCTCAAACGGTGCTGGCAACACCTCGAATAACTGACAGGCTTTCTCATACATACACACACAAATTCAAATGCCGAAACGGCTAAGAATTTGAAACACAGAATGCGCTTGAAATTATTAAATCATATTCTTTGTTCTTTTTCAAGCGTTTCGCTGTGTTTCCCATTAGTAATTGTTGGTAGATAGATATTTTAGAGAATTGAGTAATTGAATATAAAAATCAAGCTGGACTTTACTTAGTTATAAAAATAGAAAAATGATAAGTTTTTCTGTTTTGAATGGAGAAAAGTCTATTAGAAAAGTGTGTTTGCTTTTTTATAAGAGAAAGTTATTGCGATTTGGAGAAGTAGATATTGGGAGGGATGTTTATTGAGAGGATCATAGGGCTGAAAATAGCCTAAAATTTTTGAATTTTAAAGGAAATGTCAGATACAGATTAATGTTATGTATCTGCAATATCTAAACAATGCAAAGGAAAGGGGTGTTATATGTGTATGAAATGAAACGTAGAAAAGGTAATGGTTCCGCAATCTATCTGGATGTACACAAATAACAACGCATGTATCAGACAACTTTTTGGAAGAAGGTTATATGATACAAAACCTACAGTCCGCATGGTGATTCATTCGCACAGTTACCATGCGGTTATGTATAAAAAATGGTGATTTAGGGTATATGGGTGGTATAATAAATCTATCAGTAAAAGAAGAACTTTATGTTTGTTCACAAAATGTTCATTTTATGTTCGCTGAATGTTCTCTTGTTTTTGAGTATACTATAAATAAGGAATCTTGTGGGTTCCTTCATCACAGTATGAGTCCTGTGACTGTTCTGACAGGACGGTAAAATAAAAGTGACAGAGTGATGAAAATTGTGGGAGGGCAAAGGCTCTCCCATTTTTACTAAGGAGATGTTATGTGTTCTAAAGAAGACTCGTTTGATTATCAGGTATTGAACTTAACGAATAGTTTTTATTCTGATTATCCAGATCCGCCATATAAAGAAATCGTACGAAAGAATAGTAGACCATATAATTGCTTATTAGTGCAGTCGCATTATGGATATTTTATTTGTATTCCTTATAGAAGCCATATCAACCATAAATATGCTTTTAGATTTAAGAAAAGTATTCGATCTAAAAGGGCAAATTCTGGATTGGATTATAGTAAAATAGTAATAATCAAAAAAGGTGAATATATAGGAACTACAGATGCTAAGAAAAGTCGCAGTGTTGAAGATATGGGTAGGATTTATGATGATTTAACAGAAGAATCTAAGAAAAAAGCATGTGAAGAATTGTTAAGTAAGAAGAAGTTTTTTGAGGATGCTTGTTTGAAGATTATGGATAGTTTTAAGCAGGAGTACCCTTTCCGTAAATCTGTCCGCCTGCATCCTATGGCTTGCCGGGCAGATTTGGCTTGTTGGGAGGAATCCCAAACCCTCTGAAATACCCCGTATTTCCCACAATGCCACACAGGACGGCTTTACCAAAGTTATGCAAAAATTCTTTTCCGTCATTTATGAAAATGGTATAAACTTTTCGCACCCACTTGACAACTGAAATGTGTAGCAGTAAAATAAATTCCTGTAATTAGAATTCTAAGTAGAAACGGATGATACCATGAGGGACGAAAAAAAGCTAATGGAAAAATATGACAAGTTGAATCGGAGAATGCTGAGATACTTTTCAAGTTTTTTCACAGGTACACAGATAACCAGTATTCAAGGTCTTATCCTGCATTATATTATCGTTGAATCGGAGGCAAGGGACATATTCCCCAAGGACATAGAAGAATTTTTAGAAATTAAAGGTTCTTCTGTCACGAGCCTTATCAACAATCTGGAGCGCAATGGCTATTTGCGCCGTGAAAGTTTGGACAGCGACAGGCGTTATAAGAAACTTGTATTGACAGAACAGACGCTTGAGATAAAGGACGATATTACAAGCCGTGTCAATGAGTACATGCACAGTATGTTCGTTGGTATCTCCGAAGATGATTTGGAAGTCTTTGAAAAGGTCATTCTGCAAATGACGGAGAATACAAAATAGGTATTCTTTTGCTTATATACTTAGAATTCTAATTAAAAGAAAGGAGGATTTCATATGAGATTACCACCCGCAACAATTATTTCGATAATTATCGGAATCTAATTTTTTGTCTTTATACTTAGAATTCTAATTAAATGAGGACACGATAATGAATGACACACAGGCAACAGCCAATCCCCTTGGATATGATAAAATTGGAAAACTGCTTACAAGCTATGCCGTTCCCAGTATCATAGCTTTGATTATCAATTCCCTTTACAACATGGTAGACCAGATTTTTATCGGTCAGGGCGTAGGATTTTTGGGGAACGGAGCCACGAACATTATCGCACCAATCGCTACGATTACGATTGCCATTGCCACGCTTTTTGGTGACGGTCTTGCCGCCTTTTTCAGCCTTAGCCTTGGAAAAGGCGAGGGTGAGAAAGCCGCAAAAGGTTTAGGGACTTCGATTATGTTTGGGGGCATTTTCGGCATTATCTGGACTGTTCTTGCCTTTGTTTTTTTGAAACCGCTATGTCTGATATTCGGGGCAACGGAAAATATACTGCCCTATGCGCTTGATTATGGGCGTATTATTGTTATTGGGTTTACCTTTCAGATTGTCGGGAATACCATTAACAGCGCAATCCGAACAGACGGAAGCCCGCGTTATGCCATGTTGTCTATGATGATTGGTGCGGTTTTAAACATCATTCTTGACCCGGTTTTCATATTCGTATTTCACTGGGGAGTTGAGGGTGCCGCAATTGCCACCATAATAAGCCAGCTATTTGGACTTTTGTTTAATATCGCTTATCTGTTCCGTATGAAAACAATCAAACTTTTCAAACAGTCTTTTACTTTGGATATTCAGACTGCGGGGAGGATTGCCAGCCTTGGATTTGCAAGCGGCGCAAACAATTTGACTTCAACGGTAGTGGCGTTCGTATCAAACAATCTGATGACAAAATACGGTGCGCTCTCTCCCTATGGAGCAGATATTCCCCTCACCACCTTTGGCTTGTGCATGAAAGTGAGTATGCTTGCATTTTCCATTGGCATTGGCGTTGCAAGTGGAAGCCAGCCGATTATCGGGTTTAATTATGGCGCAAAGAAATATGACCGTGTGAAAAAAACTTTCCTGCTTAGTGCAGAGGTTGCTACAATCATCACATTTGTTTCGTGGATTGTTTTTCAGTGCTTCCCGTTGCAGCTTATTCGGATATTCGGTACAGAATCCAGTCTGTATGAAGAATTTGCCGTTAAGTGTTTCCACATTTATTTACTGCTTACATTTTTGAATGGTTTACAGATGTGCGCCGGCGTACTGTTTCAGGCAATCGGACAGCCCATGAAAGCGGCGGTTACTTCCCTGTCAAAACAAGTGATTTTCTATATTCCCGCCATGCTTATCTTATCCCGCTTTTTCGGGCTTACAGGTATTCTGATGGCAGGACCTACCGCAGATGCTTTGGCTTTTGTCCTTTCGGGTGCTTTTTGCTTTAAGGAAATTAAGAAAATGGAGCAGATAGGTCAAAATGCAGAAGCACAATGAAAAATTGGAGGAATAGTAGCATGAAAAAAAGAGTTATCACGATTAGCCGGGAGTTTGGAAGTGGAGGGCACAGTATAGGAAAGGCTGTTGCCGAAAGATTGGGTATCAGTTTTTACGATCAGGAACTGTTGGATAAGATTGCAGCGGAAACAGGGTTTTCAAAGGAATTTATCGAAGAAGCAGCGGAATATTCTACTGCAAAGAACAGCCTTTTATTTAATCTTGTTATGAACCGCTCCCTGCATGGGCGCACAGAGCCTTCCCCTGCTGATACGATTTATTTTGCACAGGCAAAGATTATCAAAAACCTTTCAGAAAGAGAAAGTTGTGTAATTGTTGGGCGGTGTGGTGACTATATCTTGCGGGACAATAACGACTGCCTGCATATTTTTATCTATTCAGATACGGACGACCGGGCAAAACGTATTCTTGAACGTTACGGAGAAAATGAAAAGCCTATCCAAAAGCGGATTGCGGATAAAGATACCCGGAGGAAAATCTATTATTCACACTATACAGACCGTCCGTGGGGCATACCGCAGTATTATGATTTATGCCTTAACAGCGGCGCGTTGGGTGAAGAAGTAAGTGTAAACATAATTACAAATGTTTTCAAAGGGTAAGATTTTTTTCAAGGATATGGTGGTATCGGAAAGGTGAAGCCATGTCCTTTTATCATTACAAAAATGTTCCCATATATAAGGAGCCATTAAAAAATCCTGTTTTATGTATCGGCAAATTCTGCCTATGAACATGAACACACATATCACTTAGTATGTCTTAACAACTCATATTGCACCAATACCTGTACCGCCTTATGTGGTATAGATGTTTGCTGTAATAGCCCCCTGCTGGGAAGAAAGGGGGTGAGAGAAAATGAGATATTCTGAAAGGTTCATGGAGCATATCGAATATGCGTTCAATGCGTTCTGTAAGATTGTCCTGCGCCATGAGGCAATCAACGCATGGCGGGATTTGAAGCGGAAAGAGGAACGGGAAATATCCCTTGACTACCTAATGTCGGAAAGGTATTTTGAACCGTCCGCTATGGACAGCTATGGTGTTAGTATATAAGTGTGGACAGAAAAAGTTGAACAACCTATACTATCAAATGAAAGAGCAAAGGAGA
>NZ_QZDT01000002.1 GCF_009917485.1 Parablautia muri | reverse complement strand
GGCACAGTAATGTGCAGAGCTGACAGGTACTAATAGGCCGGAAGCTTAACCGAGAAGATGTGAGGATGTGGCCTTGGTGTTCGGTTTTGAGGGTATGACACATAAAAAGCAGTTAAACTGCTTTTTTTTTATTGTTTGAAATGAATATATATGTTATAATTTTGTGAAAGGCATAAAAAGCAATTAACTGCTTTTAAGTGTTGACCTGAAAAGAACGAGGTGAAGGAAATGGATACAAAGATTCTGCTTGAAAATGGAACAAACGAATTAGAAGTTTTAGAATTTGTAGTGGATGGAAATGCTTATGGGATTAATGTTGCGAAGATCAAAGAAATAATTCCTTATCAACCAATAACGCCTGTACCAAATTCACATCCAAGCATTGAGGGTATTTTTATGCCGAGAGATGCAATGATTACTGCAATTGATTTAAAGGGTTGTTTACAAAGAGGCGTGTCAGAGGCAGGCGGATTATTTATAATTACAAACTTTAACAAACTGGATATAGCTTTTCATGTGGATGCTGTACGGGGAATACACAGAGTTTCCTGGGAAAGTATTATTAAACCAGGGGCAACGGTTTCAAGTGCGGAGGAGAGCATTTCCACCGGCATTGTTAAGTTGGACAATCGGCTGGTTATTATTCTTGACTTTGAAAAGATTGTGACAGATATTAATCCGGAGACAGGCTTAAAGATCAGTGAAATTGATGAAATGGGCACCAGAGGCAGAAGTAATGTTCCGATTCTTATTGCAGAAGATTCCGTATTGCTGAATAGATTGATAGTAGATTCTCTGAAGCAGGCCGGGTATGTTAACCTTATACATACAGCGAATGGACAGGAAGCATATAATGTTATTCTTGACAGTAAGAGAAATGGCACATTGAAGGAAACGGTACAGTGTATCATTACGGATATAGAGATGCCCATCATGGATGGACACAGATTGACAAAGCTTGTAAAGGAAGATGAAGAAACGCAGGATATTCCTATTATCATTTTCTCATCTCTTGTAAATGATGAAATGAAGAAAAAGGGTGAGTCATTGGGCGCAAATGCACAATTATCCAAACCTGAGATAGGTAATTTAGTAAGAGTGATAGATGATTTGGTTACGCCGGGAAAATAAAGTTTCTTACAACGGATATATAAAGCGGGGCCGGGAGGAATTCCGGCTCTTATTACAGTGATTTATGCAAATTGTACAGCATTGTTTAAATTATATAGAGCATCATTGTATGTCTTGTTTGCGATATGTAGAGGCAGGAAGATGAAACAGGTTATTGATAAAATAAACGAAGCGGATTTTGTGTTGATCGGCCTTGGGGAGGAAGTGGATTTACTTCCCAAACTTCAACATAATTCGGAGTATCAAAAAAAGTTGGAATTAATAAAAAATTCTTGGATGGTTCCCTACATTGAAAAAATAGAGATAGATAGAAGGGTAGAAGAAAAGAAAGAGTTTTATCACCTGATTGCACATTGCCTGACTGGGAAAAATTATTTTATTGTGTCAATTTGTCAGGATGGAGGAATGAAAAAAGCAGGACTGGATGAAGAACGTATTGTAGAACCTTGTGGTGGATATGGGAAGATGCAGTGTAGCGAAAGATGCAGCACGGAACTATATGATGTGCCTCTAAATATTTTGCAGTCAATTGAAAGATATTGGAAGGAAGTAAATGTTGGGGAAAAAGAGGTGCAGGAAGAACTCGGCTTATTGGAATCGATAAGGGAGCCTGTTTGTCCACATTGTGGTAAGCCTTTAGTTTTTAATAATGTAAATGCTTTGAAGTATGTGGAGGAAGGATATTTGACACAATGGTCTATTTATAAAAAATGGCTTCAGGGGACAATGAATAAAAAAGTTTGTCTTATTGAAATGGGAGTTGGAATGAAATATCCAACAGTGATTAGATGGCCCTTTGAAAAGATTGCCTTTTATAATCAGAAGGCGGAGCTTTTTAGAGTACATAGCAGGCTATATCAGATTACGGAGGAAATTCAGGGAAAAGGTCATGGAATATGCCAAAAGCCGGAAGAATTCATGAAAGAATTGTCTAATGCTTTTTAGTGTGTTAAACTATATGTTGTGAAATTGAGGAGAGGGGATTGTCGGATGGATACAGATGAAGAATACTTGGACGATCTATTGGAGGCAATGAACAATAGTGAACAGCAAAATAGAACCATGAAAGATGCGATGAAGGATGTAAAGAAAATCTCGGATGAGGTGAAGAAGATTACCAAGGCAACGGATATTCCGGAAATGAAAAGTGATACGGTTACGAATGATTCTGATGACTGGAAGGCCAGTTTAGATAATATTCTTGCACAGGTTGATTCGCAAGTTGAAGAGGATACTGTACAGACGGATGTGCTAGAAGCAGATGGTTGGGCGCAGAATGATGTGCCGCAAACAGATGATATGACACAGGATGATTTGGCGAAATTAATCGACTCAATTGATTCGATGCAGATTGATACGGAAGGTTCAGACGATGAAGAACTTGATGATACACTTTCAGATTTGCTTAACATGAACTTTGACACTACAAACTCAAAGGATGTATATGCCGTAGATACAAATGTGGAAGATATCAATGAGGAGGATGATGAGGTTCCTAAAGATGTCAATCTTATGGATATGAACCTTATGGACAGTGATTCCGAGGATAAAGAACCTGTGAATCGTGACCTTAATGATGCTAATTTTACTGATTTAAGTCCGGGGAACAATTTAAATATGGAAAAGATGGATGTTACAGATTTAGTTGATAATATGGACAGCACAGATGCAGACCTGGCCGAAATTAATGGTTTGCTTAAGAATGTTGAAAAAAATGAAAATGTAAATGATGATATTTTGGAACTGCTTGAAAGTGTCAAAGCGGATAGCAGTGATGAGAGCGATGATTCTGCCTTTGATATTTTTGATGAACATGAATTAAAGGAAGTTTTGCGTGACGGAAATCAATATATTAATTCGGCCGAGGAACTGGAAAGTATTCCGGAAAAGAAGACGAAAAAGAAAAAGCGTTCAAAGAAAGAGAAGAATAAAAAAGAAAAACCTAAAAGCGAAGGCGGCTTAATAAAAAAATTATTTGGCGGGAAAAAGAAAGCCGAAGACTCTGATGAAGATGTGGAACTTGCATTGGATACTGAAATGGAAGCGAGAGGTGGTGTGGATGCCAAGGACGGTGTTCCGGAAGATATTATAAGAGAGAAGGATGAAAAAAAGCCGGGGCTCTTTTCGAAGTTAAAAGGCTTATTAACAGAGGAAGCCGATGGGTTTGATGAGAATCAGGATAGTGTTAATGGACTGAAAGAAATAAACGAGTCAGAGAGAGAAGAAATCAAGAAGGAAGCACAGAAAAAGAAGGAGAAGAAAGAAAAGAAAGGGAAGAAAAAAGAAAAAGCAGCGCCTAAAAAGGATGATAAGAAAAAGAAAGTAAAGAAAGTAAAGAAGGAAAAGAAGCCCAGAGAAGTGGTGATTGAAAGACCTATCATAAGCAAAAAGGTTTTGATACTGATGATTGCTCTTTGTGCTACGCTTCTTGCAAGTATTTTCATTTTAAGCAATCTCCTTCCGGAATATGAACAGCGACAAAGAGTTCATACGGCTTACAATGAAAAAGATTATGAGACGGTGTACAAATTTCTCTATAATAAAAGACGAAATAGTGATGAGACAATCATGTATGAGCGGGCAGATCTTATTTTAAAGCTTGAAAGAAGATGGAAATCCTATCAGAATAATATGCTGTTAGATCAGGAGCTGGAAGCTTTGCATTCGCTTATGCAGGGAGTAGACTATTACCATAGCCTGACGGGAGTAGAGGAATATGAGACTCAGAATGAGTTAAATATATTGTACCAGCAGATCTGTGGTGCTCTTGACAGATATGGAATTACACCGGAAGAAGCGGTGGAAATCAATGCTTATGATGATGTTACATACACGAAAAGGCTGACAGCTATTGTAAACGGTACGGAGTTTACTGCACCAGGTGAGGAGAAGGCACAGGAAGAAGCAATGCAGCCTCAGGACATTTTGCCCGAGGAAGAGGAGATAATAGGACTTGACAGCGATAATTGACTATGATGCCGGGAACATTAAAAGTGTGGAGAAGGCACTTCTTTCTCTGGGAGAGGATGCTGTTATCACCAGGGACAGAGAAGTGATTTTAAAGGCTGACAGAGTGATTTTGCCTGGGGTGGGAGCCTTTGGAGATGCCATGGAAAAGCTGCATTTTTATGACCTTGTGGAAGTGATTCATGAAGTGTCTTACAGAGGAATCCCCTTTTTGGGGATTTGTCTGGGTTTACAGCTTATGTTTAATAGGAGTGAGGAGAGCCCTGGCGTGAAAGGCCTTGGGCTGTTAGAGGGAGAAATTTTGCGTATACCGGAAGAAGCTGGTATAAAGATTCCTCATATAGGCTGGAATTCCCTGGAATTTCCCAATCGGGGGCGATTATTTCAGGGGATACAGGATTTTTATGTGTATTTTGTGCATTCCTATTACTTAAAGGCAAAGGAAGCCGATATTGTGATGGCAACTACAGAATATGGAACATTAATTCATGCAGCGGTGGAAAAGGGAAATCTTTTTGCCTGCCAGTTCCATCCGGAAAAAAGTTCGGATACAGGGCTTAAAATCCTTAAGAATTTTATTCATATTAAAGTATAAAAATACGGAGAAAATGCCTGAAAACACCTAGAAGGGCGGGCATTTTTCTTTGAGTTAAATTAGGATGAAAGCAAGATGAACGGATGGAGGAATAGAGTGTGCATACAAAAAGAATTATTCCCTGCCTTGATGTAAAGAACGGCAGGGTGGTAAAGGGAACAAACTTTGTAAATTTACGTGATGCTGGTGATCCGGTTGAGGTTGGGAAGATTTATGATAAGGCGGGCGCAGATGAACTTGTTTTTTTGGATATTACAGCTTCGTCAGATGCCAGGGATATTAAGGCGGATATGGTACGCAAGGTGGCGGAGACAGTGTTTATTCCCTTTACGGTAGGCGGAGGCATCAGGACAGTTGACGATTTTAAAATGATTCTCCGGGAAGGGGCGGACAAGGTAGCAGTTAATTCTGCTGCTATCATGAATCCTGATTTGATAAGCGAGGCAGCTGATAAATTCGGCAGCCAGTGTGTGGTAGTGGCCATTGACGCTAAGCGCAGGGAAGATGGAAGTGGCTTTAGCATTTTTAAAAACGGCGGCCGGTTAGACATGGGGATTGATGCTGTTGAATGGGCCATGAAAGCGGAGAAATTGGGGGCAGGAGAAATCCTGCTTACCAGCATGGACTGTGACGGAACAAAGGCAGGTTATGATATCGCCCTTACGAAAGCGGTAGCGGAAAGCGTTTCTATTCCTGTCATTGCTTCAGGAGGCGCCGGAACAAAGGAACATTTTTATGAGGCCTTAAAGGAGGGAAAGGCGGAGGCAGTTTTAGCCGCATCCCTGTTTCATTATAAAGAGTTGGAAATACAGGATTTAAAAAAATATTTGAAAGAAAAAGGAGTGCCTGTCAGATTATAAGAAGGCAGATTAGGGAAGGACATAGAATTACAATGGCAATGATTGATAATGATTGGCTGGAATATATTCAGGGGGAATTTCGCAAACCCTATTATAAAGAGCTTTATCACTTTGTGAGAAAAGAATATGATACGCGTGTGATTTACCCGCCGGCAGATGATATTTTTAATGCTTTTCATTTCACACCACTTAGTAAAGTGAAGGCTTTGATTTTAGGACAGGATCCCTATCACGGCGAACATCAGGCCCATGGGCTTTGCTTTTCCGTTTTACCCGATCAGCCTGAAATTCCGCCTTCTTTGCAAAATATTTATACGGAACTTCAAGAGGATTTAGGATGCTATATTCCAAATAATGGTTATCTGAAAAAATGGGCTGACCAGGGAGTGTTAATGTTAAATACTGTGCTTACGGTGCGTGCCCATCAGGCAGGCTCTCATCAGGGGAAAGGATGGGAGACATTTACAGACGCTATCATTGAGGCGGTAAATGCACAGGATAGGCCCATTGTATATTTGCTTTGGGGGAAACCCGCACAAAGCAAGATTCCAATGCTCACCAATCCAAAGCATTTCATTTTAAAGGCGCCGCATCCGAGTCCGCTGTCTGCTTTTAGAGGATTTTTTGGATGTAAGCATTTTAGCCGGACAAATCAATTCCTTTCAGAGCACGGTATTGAACCGATTGACTGGCAGATTGAAAACTTGTGATTATAATTTATATTAACATAGCTATTGACATAGCATTCAGATTTTATTATAGTGTTCCTATAAAGAACTACTAATAAAGTCCGGATGCTTTTTTTAAACCGGTTGGTGAAATAAGGCGCTTAATTGGAAGTAAGCTTCCAAATGTCTTATTGGTGGCAGTATTGCAGACATCACTCGTAGCTTGCGGTATGCAGGAGGTATAAGTTGAAAGAAAAATGTAAATGTTTCATCGCCGATTTGTGCCTGAGCGAAGCGAAAGGAATGTAAGTTAAAATGGAAGAAAATATAGTGTTAGATAAATTGGGTTCTTTTGGACTAACCAGACAGGAAGCAAATATTTATCTATGTTTATACCAACAGGGAGAGCTGAATGGATATGAGGTTGCAAAACTGACCGGTATATCACGATCCAATGTTTACAGTGGTCTTTCCGTCCTTACGGATAAGGGAGCTGCTTACCTGATAGAGGGAAGCTCCAACAAATATATGGCTGTACCCATAGAAGAATTTTGTGAAAATAAAATCAGGAGCTTATGCAGGGAGAAGGAATATTTGATTAAGAATATTCCCGCCATAAAAAAAAGTGAGATTGGCTATATCACAATTACAGGCAGCCAAAATATTTGGGACAAAATCATCCATATGATTCAAGAGGCCCAAATGAGGATTTACTTCTCCGCATCTTACGAAATCATAGAAAAACTCCAGGAAGAGTTCTGCAAGGTGCTTGAAAAAAAGATTAAGCTTGTACTTATAACAGATAATGAATCAATGAGGACGGGCATTGCATCAGACCTGCCATCTTTTGAGAACGCAAATGGAGATGCGGCTTTACAAATGGATGTTATTTCAGAGCTGAAAAAACATATGCAAAAGGACAGCACTATATATAGAGGAAGTGCAAAGGGAAATAGCATTCGGTTAATTATTGATTCCGAATATGCACTGACGGGGGAATTCACCGGAAGCAAGGATGACACATGCCTGTATACAGGACAGCGGAATTTTATCAGTGTCTTTAAGGAGACGCTTCGAAATGAAATAAAATTGATACGGTTGCAAGGAGGAGAAAATTATGAATAAGATACCATTTATCACAAAGGAAAAGGCCCAGGAGATTGCTGAAATGTACCCAACTCCCTTTTATTTATATGACGAAAAGGGGATTCGTGAAAATGCAAGGGCCGTTAAGGAGGCGTTTGCATGGAATCCGGGATTTAAGGAATATTTTGCAGTAAAAGCAACTCCAAATCCTTATCTGATTCAAATTCTCAGAGAGTATGATTGCGGATGCGATTGTTCTTCCATGACAGAGCTGATGCTGAGCAAAGCGGTTGGAGTAAAAGGGGAAGATATCATGTTTTCTTCAAACGATACACCGGCCCAAGAGTATGCTTATGCGGCCAAAATCGGTGCAATTATTAATCTGGATGATATTACACATATTGAATTTGTGGAGAATATTTTAGGGAAGCTGCCGGAGACTATAAGCTGTAGATACAATCCAGGCGGCATATTCAAAATGAGTAATGGAATTATGGATAACCCTGGAGATGCCAAATATGGATTCACCACAGAACAAATGTTTGAGGGATACCGTATTCTGAAGGAAAAAGGAGTTGAAAATTTTGGAATCCATGCTTTTCTTGCAAGCAACACAGTATCAAACGAATATTATCCGGTTTTGGCTAAGGAACTGTTTGAATTGGCGGTTAAGCTGGAAAAGGAGACGGGCGCCCATATAAAGTTTATTAACCTTTCTGGAGGAGTAGGAATCCCTTACACGCCGGATCAGGAGCCCAATGATATTCGGGCAATCGGAGAAGGGGTGCGTAAGGTCTATGAGGAAGTGCTTGTTCGGGCCGGAATGGGAGATGTAGCTATTTATACGGAGATGGGACGGTTCATGATGGGGCCTTATGGACAGCTTGTGACGAAGGCGATTCACGAAAAACACACATATAAGGAATACATCGGTGTGGATGCATGTGCGGTAAATTTGATGCGCCCGGCTATGTATGGCGCTTACCATCATATTACAGTGCTTGGAAAGGAAAATGCGCCCTGTGACCATAAATATGATGTTACCGGTTCTCTTTGCGAGAACAATGATAAATTTGCCATTGACAGAATGCTGCCGCAAATTGAGAAAGGGGATTACCTTGTGATTCATGATACAGGCGCGCATGGGCATGCTATGGGATATAATTACAATGGTAAGTTAAGGTCGGCGGAGCTTTTGCTGAAAGAAGATGGAAGTGTTCGGATGATTAGAAGGGCTGAGATGCCGAAAGATTATTTTGCAACATTAGATTGCTTTGAAGTCTATGATAAGCTTGCCTTTTAGGCCAAGGATGAAATTCTGGTTTATTTGTGGCTCAAATAAGCAGGACAAAATAAGGCAAAAAAATTTAAAAAATTTGTGAAAAAACTTGTCAATAGCAGCCGAATATGCTATAGTAATATTCGGCTGTTAAATTTATATGGGCCGGCGTGTCGGAATGGCAGACGAGGCAGACTCAAAATCTGTTGTGGGCAACCACGTGTGGGTTCAAGTCCCACCGCCGGCAGGACTAGAAGGTTTGAAAATCCAGTAAGAAAGGGCGTTTCAGACCTTTTTATTTTTTTAGAATTCCATCGCATAAGATACAGAGTAATACAATAATATTAAGCGCCAGGGGATGCGCGGAAATGAGGGAAAAATGAAAATCATAAGAGCCAAGGATTACAGCGACATGAGCAGGAAAGCGGCCAATATTTTATCTGCGCAGGTAATTATGAAGCCGAACTGTGTACTGGGACTTGCAACAGGTTCCACACCGATTGGGGCATATGCCCAGTTGGTGGAATGGTATAACAAAGGGGATTTGGATTTTTCGGAAGTAACTACGGTGAATTTGGATGAATACAAAGGGCTTCCAAGAGATAACGACCAAAGTTATTATTATTTTATGCATGACAATTTGTTTGGCAAGGTGAACATCAATAAGGAAAGAACATTCCTTCCGGACGGAATGGAGCCGGATGGCGAAAAGGCATGTAAGGATTATGACAGGATTATTGCCGATGTGGGCGGTATTGATTTACAGCTTTTAGGGCTAGGGCACAATGGCCACATTGGCTTTAATGAACCGGGAACAGCTTTTGCAGCGCAGACGAACTGTGTAGACTTGACAGAATCAACCATAAAAGCAAATCAAAGATTTTTTGCATCTATTGAAGATGTGCCTAAGCAGGCATATACGATGGGAATTGGAACAATCATGCATGCAGAGAAAATTTTAGTGGTAGTAAGCGGTGAGGATAAAGCACAGATTGTAAAGGAAGCGTTTTTTGGACCAATTACACCAAAGGTACCGGCTTCTGTGCTGCAGCTGCATAGAAATGTCACCATCGTAGCAGACGAGGCGGCATTGTCTTTGCTATAGGATTTCATAAAAAGGACTGTTACGAAATGATGGTACCATGTAATAGGATGGGATATTACAATTGTGCCGCATTTGATAGCAGTCCTTTTTCGTTACTTTTTGTTGGTGTTTACTTTGGTTTATTTTTAGTGTATATTTATTAAGGTGGGCAGGAAAAGGCATTACAGTGAGGGACTGTCATGGTATGTAAAGAAATAGAGAATATGATTCCCGCTTTTCTTGCAGATGATTTAGACACAGAAGATTTGCGGGATTTTATGGAGCATGTGGATAATTGTGAAGAATGCATGGAGGAGCTTTCCATCCAGTTTCTTGTGTTGGAAGGGCTGGCAAGGCTGGAAGCAGGTAATGTATTTGACCTCCAAAACGAATTAAAAGTCAGGCTTGAGGAGGCAGCCCATAGCTTAAAGCGGCGGGAAGGTATGCAGGGGCTTTTGTATATACTGGAAGGTCTGGTGGTTATAGCAGCGATTGGTCTTGTGGCACTTTTGCTTGTTTTGTAGCATAGGGATATGGAGTGGAGAGTGTATCTGTTGTTTGAGATTGATTTGGAGGAAGCATGGAAAAACTTGTTTTGATAGATGGACACAGCATATTAAACAGGGCATTTTACGGGGTGCCTGACCTTACAAACAGCGCAGGGCTTCATACCAATGCCATATATGGTTTTTTAAATATTTTGTTGAAAATTTTGGAAGAAGAGAAGCCGGATTATCTGACGGTGGCCTTTGATGTGAAAGCGCCTACCTTCCGGCATGAACTATATAATGAATATAAAGGTACCAGGAAACCTATGCCGCAGGAGCTTAGGGAGCAGGTGCCGGTTCTTAAGGAGACGCTTGCGGCTATGGGCGTTAAAATGATGGAAAAGGCCGGATTAGAGGCGGATGACATTCTTGGAACTATAGCAAAAAGGGCACAGAAGGAAGGGATGGAGGTTTCGCTTGTGTCTGGAGACCGGGATTTATTACAGGTTGCCACTGATGTAATTAAGGTCAGAATACCAAAGACTAAGGGAGGAAAGACAGAGATTGAGGATTATTATGCGGCGGATGTGGAGGCAAAATATCAGGTTAATCCCACCGCATTTATTGAGCTGAAAGCGCTGATGGGGGATACGGCTGACAATATTCCCGGTGTTCCTAAGGTAGGTGAGAAGACGGCAACAGAACTGATGGTTCAATTCGGCTCCCTTGAGAATCTTTATGCCCATGTGGACGAAGTGGGGAAAAAATCTGTCCGGGAATCTCTTATAACGAATAAGGAATTAGCGTATTTAAGTAAAACTCTGGCTACAATCAATGTGGACAGCCCGTTTGATTTTTCTTTTGAAGAAGCAAGAGTTCATGATTTTTACACGGAAGAGGCATATGTAGCTTTTAAGAAGCTGGAATTTAAAAATTTATTGTCTCATTTTGAAAAGGGGATCTCCAATGAATCTATTACGGCAGGTTTTCAAAGAATAGATGATTTAGCAAAGGCTGAAGATATTTTTCAGAAAGCCTGTGAGGAGGAGGAAGTCGGATTTGCCATATTGAAAAAGGACGGATTTGCAGGAATTGCTTTGGCATTTGCGGATGGCAGTTGTTTTTTTGTGCAAAACAGCGGTCTTTTGACGGAGGCTTATCTGACAGAAAAAATGTCAGAGGCCGCCTTGCATACCAGGCTTTGCTGTGGAGATATTAAGAGCGCATACCGCTACATTATGTGCGATGACACACAGCGATTTTTCGATGTGATTTTAGCCGCTTATTTGCTGAATCCCCTAAAAAATGATTATACGATTGCGGATGTGGCGAATGAGTATCTGGGGCTTATGATACCGGAATGGGCCCAACGCTTTGGAAAGGCATCGCTTATGGAGGCGCTTTCGTCTCATCCGGAGGAATTTACGCAGCATGCCTGCTTTCTGGCATATGTGGCTCTTAAGGCGACTTTGGTGCTTCGAAAGAAGCTTGAGGAGGCAGGAATGCTTACGCTCATGAACGAGATAGAGATGCCGCTTACGTATGTTCTTTATGATATGGAGCAGGAAGGCATTTTGGTTAAACCGGAGGAGCTTAAGGCCTATGGAGCGGCTTTGGTTGGACGTATCAGTGAGCTGGAGCAGAGGATTTATAAGGAAGCAGGGACGGAATTTAATATCAATTCTCCGAAACAGCTGGGAGAGATTTTGTTTGACAGGCTAAAGCTTCCAGGAGGGAAAAAGACAAAAACAGGGTATTCTACGGCAGCTGACGTGCTTGAGAAGCTGGCGCCTGAACATATGATTGTAGCGGATGTACTGGAATACAGGGGACTTGCAAAGTTAAAATCTACTTACGCGGACGGTCTTTATACTTTTATAGGAGAGGACAATCGGATTCATTCTACCTTTAATCAAACGATTACCGCTACAGGCCGTATCAGCTCTACAGATCCTAATTTACAGAACATTCCCATGCGGATGGAGCTGGGGAGGCAGATTCGTAAGGTGTTCGTACCGAAAGAGGGATACATTTTTACGGATGCGGATTATTCTCAGATTGAACTTAGAATACTGGCTCATATGTCAGGGGACGGACAGCTGATTGATGCGTACAAAATGCATGCGGATATTCACAGGATTACGGCCTCACAGGTATTCCATATTCCTTTTGACGAGGTAACAGATTTACAGCGCCGTAATGCCAAGGCAGTTAATTTTGGTATTGTATATGGAATCAGTTCTTTTGGTCTGAGCCAGGGCTTAAGTATTACAAAGAAAGAAGCGGCAGAATATATAGAGAAATACTTTGCCACCTATCCCGGTGTAAAGAATTTTTTGGACCAGGCAGTGAAGGATGCCAAGGAAAAAGGGTATGTCACCACTTTGTTTGGCAGGAGAAGGCCGGTGCCGGAACTTAGTTCAAGCAATTTTATGCAGCGTTCATTTGGGGAGAGAGTTGCCATGAACTCTCCTATACAGGGAACTGCGGCGGATGTAATTAAAATTGCCATGATAAAGGTTCACCGGAGGCTTAAGGAGGAGAAGTTAGCGTCAAAGCTGATTTTACAGGTGCATGATGAGCTTTTAATTGAGACGAAAAAAGAAGAAGCGGATAAAGTACGGCAGATATTGGAAGAAGAAATGAGCCGTGCGGCGCAGCTTGCGGTACGTCTGGAAATTGACCTGCATGAAGGAAATGACTGGTACGAGGCCAAGTAATAGTGTAAAAAGAACTAGCTGCTCACAGCAGGAGCTGTTTCGCAAAGAAAATCTGCGGGCTGTTGGAAGCATGAGGAATGAAAATGAAAGTAATTGGAATTACAGGCGGAGTGGGATCCGGAAAGACAGCCGTACTTGAGTATATAGCCGGAAAATATAACTGTAAGGTGATTTTGGCGGATAAGGCGGCCCATAAGGTGGAAGAGCCAGGGCAGTTATGTTACAAAAAACTGGTAAAGCTTTTGTCAGGGAATATCCTAAATGAGGATGGAACTATCAACAGAGAAAAGATGGCGGTACGTATTTTCGGTTCGGATAAGCTTTTGGAAGAAGTAAATAAAATCATTCATCCAGCGGTGAAGCAGTTCATTTTAGAGGAAATGGAAAGGGAAAGAAAAGCGGGAGCGCTTGATTTTCTTTTTATTGAAGCAGCTCTTTTGATTGAGAATGGATATTTGGACATTGTAGATGAAATGTGGTATATTTATGCATTAGAGAATGTTAGGCGCCGCCGCCTTATAGGCGCCAGAAATTACTCGGATGAAAAGGTGACTTCTATTATGAAATCCCAGCTTTCCGAGGAGGAATTTAAGAAACATTGTAAGGTTGTGATTGATAACAGTGGAGAATTGGCGGTTGCTTATAAGCAGGTAGACAAGAAATTGGGGGAATATCTGTATGGATAGTAAAAGGTATGCAGGACAACTGGTATTCGGGCTGGATATTGGAACCAGAAGCATTGTGGGAACTGTCGGCTACAAAACCGGAAACCAGTTTGTAGTAATTGCCCATCGGGTGAAAGAGCATGATACCAGATCCATGTTGGACGGACAGATTCATGACATCCACAGGGTGGGGGAGACAATTGCAGATGTAAAGTCGCAGCTGGAAAGCGTAGTCGGGCGGCCTTTATCGGAAGTCTGCATTGCAGCCGCAGGCCGTGTCCTTCGGACAGTGACAACCCATGTGGAGTATCCTTTCACAGGAGATCAGGAGGTACGGCAGGAGGACATTTACGGCCTGATTTCTGCCGGAATCGAGCAAGCATATCAGGAATTTATTGAGCAAAATGAGGAAAGTGATTTTAAATTTTATTGTGTAGGGTATTCGGTGGTTAGATATTATTTGAACGGATACCTTATGGGTAATTTGGAGGGACATAAGGCAAGGACCATCGGTCTTGACCTGATTGCCACCTTCTTGCCAGATGATGTTGTGGACGGGCTATATAAGGCGGTAGAAATAGCCGGACTTTCTGTGAGCAGCCTTACGCTGGAGCCCATTGCGGCGATTCAACTTGCAATACCGGAACGATTCAGGATGCTGAATATTGCTCTTTTAGATGTTGGAGCGGGAACCTCCGATATTTCTATCACAAATGACGGGTGCATTTTAGCCTACGGTATGATTCCTATAGCAGGGGATGTGCTTACGGAATCCATTGCCAGACATTGCCTTGTGGATTTTGCTACCGCGGAACAGATTAAACGTGATGCCGGGGAAATGGAAATGATTTCTTATACGGATGTCATGCTTTTGCCCCAGACCGTCAGCAGCAAGGAGATTAAGGAAGTAACCGCGCCTATCATAGATGAAATGGCAACCCAGGCGGCGGAAAAAATAAAGGAGCTAAACGGAGATAAAGCAGTCAGTGCGGTGTTTGTGGTAGGTGGAGGCGGAAAGATGCCGGGCTATACGGAAGCAGTTGCCGAAAAGCTTGGGATTGCGAAAGAGCGTGTGGCGCTTCGGGGAGAAGAAGTTATGCAGCAAATTGTTTTCGAGGAGGATGTTAAAAAGGATAGCGTTTTGGTTACGCCCATTGGAATCTGCCTGAACTTTTATGAGCAAAGTAATAATTTCATTTTTGTAAGCTTTAATGGAAGCAGAATTAAAATATATGACAATAACCGGCTTAGTGTGGGAGATGCGGCCTTGCAGGTGCAGTTTCCCAATGACGGTCTGTTCCCTAAGAGAGGAAAGGCGCTTAATTTTACGGTAAATGGAAAGCACCGTATGGCAAGGGGACAGCTTGGAGAAGCAGCGGTTATTACGGTTAACGGTGAGATGGCGGACATCTATACGCCAATCCATGCAAATGATGTGATTAAGGTAGTAGAGTCTACAGCCGGGGAGGAAGGGCATCTTATGCTTAGCGCGTTGCCTGAAACCTCTGAAAGTCTTAGTATATATGTGAATGAGAAAAGGGTTATTGTTCCCAGGTTTGCCAGTGTGAACGGCAGCCTTCAATCCAATTATTATGAGATTCAGGAAGGAGACGAGATTACAATCCTGAATTATTATACGGTGGGGCAAATTATAGAGTTTATGGATGTGGTGCTTGATCCCCATATGAATCTGTATGTGAATAACAGGCTTGCGGACAGAGAAACGCCGGTTTATGAAAATTTTTCTGTGCTTTGGACCTTGGAGACTTTGCCTACTGCTCTGGATTTGTGGCAGGAAAAAGAAACGGATACGGACAATGGAGAGAGCGAGGAGCGCGGTGATGGGCAGTCAGGAATGGATGAACAAGCAAAAGCCGCCGAGAAGTCTGCTCCGGAGAAAAAGGAAATTACGATTGAACTGATGGTAAATGGAAAGCCAATTGCCTTAAACGGTAAAAATGAATATATTTATGTGGATGTGTTTGAGGCAATTGATTTTGACTTGTCAAGGCCCAGGGGAAAAAGTATTGTTACTACGTTAAACGGGCGTTCGGCGCAATATATGGAGCCACTGCATTCGGGGGATGTGCTGGAAGTATACTGGAGGTCATAGACAAAAGGCGTGGCGTATTTGCTGGATGCTAGGAAGAATTTTTAAATAGGTTTTGGCTCGAACAATGATAGAAAGGAAACTTGAAGATACGTAATGAGGATTTGTAGTATTGCCAGCGGCAGCAGTGGAAATTGTATTTATGTAGGTTCAGATGCCACCCATCTGCTGGTAGATGTAGGAATCAGCGGAAAGAGAACAGAAGCAGGTCTTAGAGAACTTGGCCTTACCATGAGGGATATTGACGGAATCCTGATCACCCATGAGCATGCGGACCATATAGCCGGCCTTGGGGTGCTTGGGCGGAAATATGAAGTGCCGGTTTATGCCACCAAAGGGACCATCGAAGCGATTAAAAAGTGTACTTCCGTAGGAAAGATACCAGAGGAATTATTTTGTCCCATAAAGGCGGATGAGAAGATTATCATTAAGGATTTGTCCTGCAATCCTATGAGAATATCCCATGATGCGGCGGAGCCGGTAGCTTACCGGATTTCCCATGGAAGGAAAAGAGTAGGAATTGTCACGGATCTTGGCAACTATAATGATTATACGGTGGAATCCTTAAAAGGGATGGATGCCTTGCTTTTGGAGGCAAATCATGACGTAAATATGCTGCAGGTGGGCCCTTATCCCTATTATCTAAAGCAGCGTATTTTAGGAGACAGGGGCCATTTGTCCAATGAAAGGGCCGGGCAGCTTTTGTGCGACCTTTTGCATGAGAAGCTTCAGGCGGTGGTGCTGGGGCATTTGAGCAAGGAAAATAATTTACCGGAATTGGCTTATGAGGCTGTGCGGGTGGAAGTGACTATGGCCTGCATGGGCGAAAAGGAAGGACCGCATCCGGAAATCAAACCATCGGATTTTCCTATGTATGTGGCGGCAAGAAGCGAGCCTTCTGCGGTGATACATATAGCATAGCGTGTTTATGCATAGTACGAAGAAAACATTAAGAAACTCTAAGGCGTCAAAGATTTGTGTCTGCACTGAAAACTGAATGGCGCCTGCAAGAAGGGGAGACTAAGATGAACAGAACAATTATTACAGTGGTAGGTAAGGATACGGTTGGGATTATTGCAAAGGTCTGTACATACCTTGCGGACAATAAAATCAATATTCTGGATATTTCTCAGACCATCGTCCAGGAATATTTTAATATGATGATGATTGTTGATACGAACCGTATGGAAAAGCATTTCGGGGAAATGGCGGATGAGCTTCACCGGCTGGGAGAAGAAATTGGGGTGGATATCAAGTGTCAGAGGGAAGAAATATTTGATAAAATGCACCGGATTTAAGCTTTATAGGTCATAGTTTTCTCAAACTATTTGGCTTGTAAAGAAGAAGCGGACAAACTTTCGTATAGCTTTTGGTATGCAAGGGGTATAAGTTTGGAAGTAAACTTCCAAACTTTCTAATAACGCATCACCGAAAGCTATGCTTGCGATACATGACAATAGGCTTTGCCTATTGTATGCAGGGGGATGAAATATGATTAATTTATTTGAGGTAGTTGAAACCAACGAAATGATTACCAAGGAAAATTTAGATGTTCGCACCATAACCCTTGGGATCAATCTGCTTGATTGTATAGATTCGGATTTAGACAAATTAAATGAAAAGATTTACAACAAAATATATGAGGCTGCAAAGCATCTGGTTAAAGTCGGTGAGGAGATTTCCGGAGAGTTTGGGATTCCCATTGTCAATAAAAGAATTTCCGTAACGCCCATTGGATTAGTAGGAGGGGCAGCCTGTAAGGCGGCCAAGGACTTTGTATCGATTGCCCAAACCCTGGACAGCGTGGCCCACCGGGTGGGCGTTAATTTTATCGGCGGCTATTCCGCCCTGGTTTCTAAGGGGATGACAGAAGCGGATGAGCTTCTGATCCGGTCGATTCCGCAGGCCTTATCCTGTACGGAGAGGGTGTGCAGCTCGGTGAATCTTGGCTCTACCAAGACAGGAATCAATATGGACGGAGTAAGGCTCATGGGGAAAATCATCAAGGAAACTGCCGAGCATACCAAGCAGCAGGATTCCCTTGGCTGTGCGAAATTAGTTGTTTTTTGTAATGCGCCGGATGACAATCCCTTTATGGCAGGGGCTTTTCATGGTGTGACGGAGGCTGACAAGATTATCAATGTAGGGGTCAGCGGACCGGGAGTAGTGAAAAATGCAATCAGCAAAGTGCGTGGGGAAAGTTTTGAGGTGCTTTGCGAGACCATAAAGAAAACGGCTTTTAAGGTAACCCGCGTTGGACAGCTGGTAGCCCAGGAGGCCTCTGAGAGGCTAGGGGTACCCTTTGGAATCGTAGACCTATCGCTTGCGCCGACTCCGGCAATTGGAGACAGTGTGGCGGATATTTTGTGTGAGATTGGTTTAGAATATGCAGGTGCGCCGGGAACTACGGCGGCCCTTGCTCTTTTAAACGACCAGGTAAAGAAAGGCGGTGTGATGGCTTCTTCCTATGTGGGCGGCCTTAGCGGAGCGTTTATTCCGGTCAGTGAGGATCAGGGTATGATTGACGCGGTGGAGGCGGGAGCGCTTACCTTGGAAAAGTTAGAGGCAATGACTTGCGTATGTTCCGTAGGGCTTGATATGATTGCAATTCCGGGAGAGACGAAGGAGACCACCATTGCCGGTATCATTGCAGATGAAATGGCCATAGGAATGGTGAACCAAAAAACCACCGCAGTGCGTGTGATTCCTGTCATTGGAAAAGGAGTAGGGGAAACAGTAGAGTTCGGAGGGCTTTTGGGACATGCGCCCATTATGCCGGTAAATTCTTTTTCCTGCGATGCATTTGTAAACAGGGTGGGAAGGATTCCTGCGCCGATTCACAGCTTCAAAAATTAAGTGAGCAAGTGGGAGGAAGGAATTTACGCACAGGCTCTGGTGGGAGATTGGAATGAAAGTGCTGATTATAGAAGATGACACAGGCCTAAACCGCGGCATATCCTTTGCGCTAAAGCAGGAGGGATATGCTACGGTAAGCGCTTATTCCCTGAAGGAGGGAGAGCTGTATTTTAAGAAGGAGAAGCCGGACGCTGTTATATTGGACTTAAATCTGCCGGACGGGGATGGGATAGACTGGTGCAAGAAGATACGCAGACGCTCCGGCCCAGAGGCGGAGACTGCTATTGTGATGCTTACGGCGCGGGATATGGAGACGGACGAGATTATGGGACTGTCCGGTGGGGCAGACGACTATATCACGAAGCCGTTTTCTATATCCGTATTAAAAATCAGGCTGCAGAATATTCTGCAAAGAAAAGCAGTTAGACCGGAGGACAACCATTCACTTTCATCCGGTGGTATTGTGATGGATACGAAGACATTTCGGGTATCAAATAACGGTAAGGATCTGGAGCTTAGCCTGACCGAGTTTCGTCTGCTGCAGTATTTTTTGGAAAACAAGGGGCAGGCGCTTTTAAAGGAACAGATTTTAGAGCGCATCTGGGATGGGGATGGAAATTATGTGGAAGAAAATACACTATCCGTCAATATCAGCCGCCTTCGCCGGAAACTGGGCGGGAACTATATCCGTACGATTCAGGGAATCGGGTACCTTTGGGAGGAAAAAGTTGAGAAGTAAACTTCCAAACTCTTTATTCCCGCGGACGATGAGCCAAGTAGACGTGCTTATAGAGATGCGAAGCATCTCTTAGATATTTGGCGACTGCAGCGAGAGCCATATACCTCGCTGCCTTGCAGCGTGCGCTCTGCAGCGTGCGCTCTGCAGCGCTTGATGCCCCGCCAGCTTGCAGCGAGGGCTTGAAAGAATAAATGATAGGCTGGGAAAGGAGCTTGGTTATTATTATGAAAAGTCAGACAGTTATCTGGATACTTGCGATATGTCTGATGATTTGTCTTGCTACGCTTATTGTGGGCGTGGTTTATTTTTTATGGCAGTGGAAGAAATTGGACCGTATCTTAGCGCTTTTTCAGCAAGGAAAATTATATGGGGAGAATGGCGCTTTAGACGGGCTGGAGGATGCTTTAGAAACCCGGGAATCCCGTGTGATCAGCCAGCTTTGGCGGATTTTGGCGGATGCGCGGTTTAAGGCCGGCCAGGCGGTGGGAGAAAAAGACCGGGTAATGGAGCTGATCTCGGACCTATCCCATCAGTTAAGGACACCGCTTTCGAATATTGTGATGAATACGGAACTTTTGCAGGACCCGCTGATAGGTGGTGATGAGGACAAACGCAGGGAATTTCTTGCGCATACAAAGAGCCAGGCGGATAAGATGCAATGGCTTATGGCGGATCTTTTGAAGACATCCAAACTGGAAAACGGCATGATTAGGTTTGAGGCCGGAAATCATGGCGTTAAGGGGACAATTGCACGGGCACTTGGCTCTGTTTATGCCCAGGCAGCTGGTAAGAATATGCAACTGATTGTAGAGGAATTTCAGGATTTTGACCTTTATCATAACCCCAAGTGGACGGCAGAAGCAATGGCAAATATTCTGGAAAATGCGGTTAAATACTCCCCGGACGGCAGCAGCATCCGGATTACCCTTACGAAACTGGATATTTATACGAAGATTATGATTGCGGACGAAGGCATTGGTATTTCTGAAAAGGAGTACAATCTGATTTTTAAACGTTTTTACCGGGGCAGGGAAGTGGAGCAGCAGGAAGGCAGCGGTCTTGGCCTGTATCTGGCGCAGCTTATTTTGCAGCAGGAAAAGGGATATATCACGGTGGCGTCCAAAAAGGGATGTGGGAGCAGATTTTCGCTGTTTTTGTTAAATAAAGGTTGAATCGAAGAACACTCCCGGATTGGAGGAAATATAGGAATGGAGCAGGAAGGTGAGAGAAGGTCTATGTAAAGGAGTGTCTGAGGAAATTTATCAGAAGTATGCTGAACGAGTATCTTTTATTAGGTCTACTTAATTCATATATTGTTTAAAAGGCAAATACGAACTAAGCAATTTACAAGAGATGTTATTGATACGCTTAGGCAGCGATTAAATAGTAGTAAGGGCTGAAAAATTTAAAATCACATCAGGATGGTGCAAAATTGAGTGATGGGAAAGTACCTTTGGATGAGGTTGCAGAGCGAGCAAAGAAATACCAGCCCAAACCGAAAATCACGTATAAAATGATGCAAGAGTATGTTGAAAAGAAATATGGGTTTAAAGCACATACTGCGTATATTGCAGAGGTAAAGAGGCCTTTAGGGCTAACGATGTATGATGCGCCTAATGCGGTAGAGGAATTGAAACAGCCGAGAAAATATCCGCCTAAAGAAAAAGTTGAGGCTATAAAAGATGCTCTCAAATATTTTGAGGTAGTTTAATGGATAAAAATATATTTCAAATTGCAGGAAGGATAGCTCAATTATAGCAAGAGGCATACGAGATTTATTTACTGTTGGTTGATGATGTGTGTAATAGAAAAGTATCTGAAGATGAATTATCGCATTTACTCGACTATTTGCTGGACTTTGTATGTGACGAGAAAATCTTGGGACCGTTTAAAAGAGTATGTAGGAGATATTTCTATGTATATCCGAGTTGTATTAAATTTTATATTGAAGGATATCGAGAAATGTGGGAAGACGAGGGGGAATGCTTAGAACATGATTTGTAGATTAAGCAGAGGATAAGCGTTTAAGAGACATTTTATATGAGCATATGATGTGAGGATAGGGAACGTGTATGGCTAAAATTGTGAAAGAGACTATTCATGCTAAAGGCATTGATATTGGCATCTATACAACAATTTTGAAAATGAGTTTATCTCATTAACGGATATTGCAAAATATAGAAATGAAGATGACCCAAGATTTGTGATTCAAAACTGGATGCGAAATCGTAATACAATAGAATTTTTAGGTGTATGGGAAGAATTGCATAATCCAGACTTTAACCGTGTGCAATTCGAGGCGGTTAAAAATGAGGCAGGATTAAATCGCTTTGTGATGACACCGACAAAGTGGATCACACAGATGCATGCCATCGGCATTGTCTCAAAAGCAGGACGCTATGGCGGAACATATGCCCATAGCGATATTGCCATGTCTTTTGCAACTTGGATTTCTCCAGAGTTTCAGTTATATATTATGAAGGATTATAGGAGATTAAAGACAGACGAGAATAGTCGGTTATCTTTGAATTGGAATTTGAACAGGGAGATTTCTAAGCTGAATTACAGGATACATACAGATGCAATTAAAGATAATTTGATTCCACCAGAATTAACACCTGCGCAAGTAGCGTATACTTATGCCAATGAAGCAGACGTGCTCAATGTCGTTTTGTTCGGGAAAACAGCCAAACAGTGGAAAGATGAAAATCCAACGGTGAAAGGAAATATGCGGGATGCAGCAACACTGAATCAATTACTAGTGCTTGCGCATCTGGAAAGCTATAATGCTGTTTTGATTAATCAAGGGAAGATTCAGAAAGAACGAATGAGATTGCTGCGCCAATTAGCAGTACAACAGCTGCAGACGTTGGAGGCAGTAAGTTTAAATAATCTTACACAATTAACAGAAAATACATAATTCTAAAAATTGTATTGTGCAATAATGCAATGAGAAGGTGATAAAAATGAGAGGAAAAACAATACGACAATTTTTAATTGATGGACAGGCAGATGGCAGATGGGCTAGTGAGCTTTCTAATTGGACAGGCAAGGCATATAAGATTCCACGTACATATATTAATCAATGTACGGATAGAGATGATTTGGGTAATACTGGTGTGTATTTTTTGTTTGGGCGCAATGATGAAACAGATGAAGAACAAGTTTATATAGGAGAGGCTGAAAATATATTCAACAGGCTCAAACAGCATCTTTCTGAAAAAGATTTCTGGACAGAGTGTATAGTGTTTATTAGCAAAGATAATAATTTGAACAAAGCACATATAAAATATTTGGAAAATCATCTTTATATTCTGGCGAAAGAATCTAAAAGATATGAGATAGTAAACAGCAATGTGCCTATGGAAGCATCAATATCTGAAATGGATCGTGCAGAAATGGATGAGTTCATTGATAATATGCGGTTGATTTTAGGAGTGTTGGGACATAAAATTTTAGAACCGTCTATAAAGAGAAAAAATGATGAGAAAGAGATTCTTTACATTTTACAAGACCGTTCGGGAATTAAGGCCAGTGGTAAACCAATCTCAGAAGGCTTTGCGGTACTGAAAGGTTCTAAAGTTGCTGATAATGTAGCAACATCCTTATCAAAGTCTGTTATCAATAAACGACAGCTATTATTTGATAAAGGCATTGTTGATGAGAACTTTACTTTTACTCAGGATTGGGCATTTACGAGCCCTTCACTTGCAGCAGCTATAGTTGTAGGGTATAGTATTAATGGCAGGAATGCATGGAAGAATAAAAAGGGAATATCACTAAAAGAAATGGAAGAGGGATAAAAAGTGATTTTTGTGGGAAAGGGATAATACCGTTGAGAGATGAGGATTGGTGCAGATTTGGATGAATGGATTCTAAAGGAATTATTTGTGGGCACGAAGGGGAATGTTTTATTGGGAGGCAAGTATGAAAAGATTTGCAAATACAGGTGTAATGGAACAGTCTGCACATTTTGGCTGGCAAAACAAGGACGAGGCATTGTATGGGATACGTGAATGATATAAGAATAGTGCCGATGAATTGGTGTTCCTATCACCATGCAGTGGAAATATCTCTTAAACACATATATTTGCGAGCATATGGGTCAATATTTAAATGAAAATTTTAAAAGTTTGAGTAACTTAAGGGAACTATGAGAATGCAATTACAATAATATATTATTGGAGAGCCAGGCTCACAGACGCAGAGCCGATAACAAGCAGAACTTTAAGCCGCTGTTATCGGCTTTTTCTTACAATAAGCTAACTCGCGAAGCATGGCAACGTTTGTTTGATAATAAAACTTAACAACACAAAAAGTAAAAGAGACATATTTTATGTTTGGATAAGTATTAAATGAACTAATTCTATATTTCTGACAAAATTGTCACATCTTTTTCTCACATCTGTCACTATACTGTAAGAAGTATCTGATAGAATAAATCTGTAAAAAAAATTCCATATTTTGTGCCCCAGCACAAATCCGTAGGTTGGGAAAGGAGCATAGTTATTGATATGAAAATATTGGAGACGAAGGATTTGAAAAAGTATTATGGAAATGGCGATACTCAGGTTAAGGCCTTAGACGGGGTAAACCTAAGCATTGAGGAGGGCGAGTTTACCGCGGTTGTTGGTACATCCGGTTCAGGGAAATCCACATTGCTGCATATGCTGGGCGGGCTGGATTATGCCACTTCCGGCACAGTTACGGTTGCAGGGAAAAAGATTTTTGAACTGAATGAGAATGCGCTGACCATATTCCGCAGAAGGCAGATTGGATTTATCTTTCAGAGTTACAATCTGGTGCCAATTTTAAGCGCTTATGAAAATATCGTTCTTCCGCTTGAATTGGACGGACGCAGCATAGATGAAGTTTTTGTGAAAGAGATTGTGTGTATGCTGGGACTTGAGAACAAGCTGGACAATCTGCCAGGGCAGCTCTCAGGGGGGCAGCAGCAGAGAGTGGCCATTGCAAGAGCGCTTGCAACAAAACCAGCTATCATACTGGCTGATGAGCCCACAGGCAATTTGGACAGTAAGACGACCCAGGAAGTATTGGGGCTTTTGAAGCTGACCGGTGAGCAGTTTCACCAAACGATTGTGATGATTACACACAATGAAGGGCTTGCGCAACTGTGTGACAGGGTGATTCATATTGAGGACGGTAAAATCGTAGACGATCATGCAGGAGATGAATTGGAAAGGCAGTGGGAACAAAGAGACATCCCTTTGAAGGAAGAAACATCAAGGGGAGCGGCCGGGGAGGTAGAAGATGAAAAATAACAATGGTGCATCCATCCGCAAACTTTCTAACCGCAGTTTGAAAAATAATCATATGCGGAATTTTTTTGCGGTATTGGCAATCACTCTCACAGGGATTTTGTTCACGGCAGTATTTTCTTTAACAGGCGGTGTTATGCAGACAGCACAGGAGCAGACCATGCGGGAGGTTGGAGGAAAGTTTCATGCAGGACTTAAGGCGGCCACCACACAGCAATATGAGAAGGTGATTTCAGATCCCCTAGTTAAGGAAAGCAGCTACAATATTTTTATCAGCATAGCGGATAATATCATTAAACGGCAGGCAGAGCTGCGTTATCTACCAATGGAGAGCGCACTGGAGGATATGTTCATTACGCTGGAGGAAGGGCATATGCCGGCCGGAGAAAAAGATATCATTGTAGATAGTTTTATTTTAGATGAACTGGGGCTGCCCTATGCGCTGGGGGAAAAGATACCGCTGCGCTTTCAGTTTATGGGAGAAACGGTGGAGGATGAATTTACCCTGTGCGGATGGTACCGGGGAGATGTGGTGTCCCATGCCAGCGAGCTTTTTTTGTCGGAGAGCTATTGGATGGGGTTAAAAGGTTCTTTTACGGACGAAGATTTTCTGCAATGGGGAGAAGGGCATCCTGAAGATAAGAACGTGGGCCTTATGGCGGTGAATCTATATTTTGACAATACGTATCATCTGGAAGAAAAAGTACGGACGGTGATAACAAATGCCGGTTATGAGCCGGGGACGGAATTGGCTTATGGCGTAAACTGGGCTTATATGACCAACCGTTTAGAGGCGGTGGACCCGTTTGTCATGTTGATATTACTTGGCACAGTGGCGGTCATTCTGCTTACCGGATATTTGATTATCTACAATATTTTCCAGATATCCGTCATCAGTGATATCCGATTTTACGGTCTTTTAAAGACCATAGGTACAACAAAGAAACAAATCCGCGCGCTTGTGAGGCGGCAGGCGTTTATTTTATCAGTGATTGGGATTCCCGTTGGATTGATAATCGGCTATGGAATTGGTGCGTGGACGCTGCCTTTTATGCTCAGCTTTTCGGATTACGGCGGTATGGAGATTTCCCTTAAGTTTCATCCCCAGATACTGGTATTCGGCGCCGGATTTTCCACCTTTACAGTATTTTTAAGCAGCAGAAAGCCGGGGAAAATCGCGGGAAGTGTTTCACCCATTGAGGCGGTCAAGTATACGGAAGAAGGGGAGATAGGAAAGAAAAGTCTAAAAAGGAAGAAAAAAGCGAAAAGAAAAAAGGGTGGAAAGTTCAGCGCTGTGTCCATGTCCTTTTCCAACCTTGGGAGAAACAGGCGCACAACAGCTGTGGTTGTAAGTGCAATTTCCTTAAGCATTATTCTGTTGTCGATTGTAATGACCGCAGTGGGCAGCTTTCGGATTGACCAATATATAGAACAGAGGATTGCGGGAGACTTTTTGCTGGGTAATGTGAATGTTACGAGTACAGCTGTGGGAAATGGTGATATAGATATAGAACCGGACTTTTTAAAGATGGCGGACTTACAGAGAGGAATTGAAGGGAGACGGGAAATGTGGACCCGATTTTCTACCGGACTTTTAGTGGATGATAAGGCGAAAGAAAGGCTTCAGGTATTAAGCGAAACAGGCAATCTGAGGAAGGAGCCTTATATGGCAGAAGATTTAGAGGAATTACTGCAAGGCGAAAAATCCTTGTCCGGTTATTGTTATGGATACGATAAAGAACTTCTTTCTTATTTGAAAGTTCTGGATGGAACGCTGGACATAGAGGAGTTTCTGACAGGTGATTATATATTGCTGACACAATTTTTGGGAAGTACGGTATTGCCGTCTGATGAGCATATTTATCATCCCGGAGATACTGTGACGTTGGAATGGTGCGGCGAGGATTCGATTGGACACGAGATCGTGGATGAAGCGGGGGAGATAATTAATGTTGTATATGATAATCTTGACCGGAAGGAATATAAGGTTATGGCGATTGTGGAAATCCCTTACGCATTAGGACTGAACAGATATTCAGCAAACAGCTGTGATATGGTACTGCCATTGTCGGAGATGGGAGTTGAGAAGATAGGTAATGATGGAGAAATTGATTGGTATGAAAGATATATGCAAGAGAGTTTTACAAGATGTTTCGCCGTGTCTTATCAGGTAGGCGAACAGGAGCAGTCGGCTTTTGAGTCGGCGGTAGAGATGTATACAAAGCAGCATCCGCAGATGGGTTATTTGACCAAAGAAGCCCTCAGGAAGGAATTTGAGAGTATGGTGATGGTAATCGCTACCATTGGCATTGCTCTTGCCGCAGTGGTTGCCCTGGTTGGTATTTTGAACTTTATTAATGCCATGGTGACGGCAATCATTTCCAGAAAGCGGGAGTTTGCAATGCTGCAAAGTATTGGCATGACCAACGGGCAGCTGCGAAAGACGCTGATCTGCGAGGGCGTAAGCTATATTGTAATTTCCGGGGCAATCAGCTTTGTACTGGGAAGTCTTCTGGCCTGGCTTATTTTGCGGGCATTAAATGGAGTGATACTATTTTTTGAATATCGATTCCAGATATTGCCATTTGTGATTATGCTGCCGCTTCTTGTGCTGGCAGCGGTGGCTACGCCGGTAATTTGTTATAGAAGTATCCAAAAAAAGAGTATTGTGGAACGCTTGCGGGTAAGTGAATGACATCCTTATGTTATGAAACGCCGTCATGCTTTGCGCGTCATCTTATTGAGAAAATATTGGCTGGGAACCTAAAATAAGTTCCTGGCCTTATTTTTACCCAAAATGTTACGATGAGCGGCCCTCAGACCAAGAACAGTAAACGTAATGCGGCGAGTTAGGAAAAAATTAAGATTATCTACGTTGTTTCAAACGGTATAGTGTGTTATAGTTTGTGTGGTAGCAAAAAAGTCCGGTAGTTTGCGAATGAAGGATAGTTTAAGATTAAAAATAGAAGAAGTTGTGGGGATTATGGATGAAAACGATTGAAAAGATGTGTCAGAAAGCAAGAAGGAAGGGCATTTTACGAGTTATTATTATGAGTTTAGTTACAGTTACACTTATGGCCTCCCTTTTTGGCTGTGGCAAAAGCGATACGGCGCCGGAGGAGGAAAAAGACGGACTTATTTATGTCCCGGAATATCAAAAGCTTGCTTTTGAGGCCAGATATATTAGCCAGTTAGCGCCTGCAGGAGATGAGGCATACATGGCGGCGATGGTTGAGGATAAAGAAAACGAAGGGTATAAAACCGTGGTTTATCAATATAACCTGCTGGAAAATACTGCGAAGGAGCTGTCCATCGCAGATCTGGATGGGGATGTGAACGTGAACGCTTTTTTGATAAGCGGGGACGGAAATCTTGTGATGGTGGTAAATCAGTACCAATATGAGGAAGATGAAAACGGGGAAATTGTAGACAGCAGTATGACGATGGAACTAAGAAGAATCTCAGTTGATGACGGAACTGTCATAAACTCCCAGGATTTGGCGAATGTGGTTGATCGTATAGAGAATTCTTATATTCAGTATTTGTGCGAAGACGGACAGGGGAATCTCTATCTGTGCGATGGGGACCAGGGAATCCATATTGTGGACAAGGATTTTAATAAATTATGTGATATAAGCCTTGATGACTGGGTTGACGGTATGGCGGCATCGAAAGAAGGAGATGTGTACATCGCTACCTATAACGAAAACGGAATGGTGTTAAAAAAGGTGGATGTGGCGGCCAAAAAGCTTGGAGAGGCTGTGGAGGGCATAGAAGATGTCTTCGGAAATGTAGGATATTATCCCAGCGTCAGCAAAAGCCTGATACAGAGCAGCTCCAATCAATTAAAGTTGATTGATTTAGAGACCGGCACAAGCGAGGAATTGTTTAACTGGATGGATGTGGATATAGACGGCAATAATATAGAGATTGTAGGAGAACTTTCTGATGGGCGTATCTGGACAATTTCCAGAGAGTATTCTGAAGAAGGTGATCAATACGAACTGGTTTATCTAACCCGCAAGAAAGCATCTGAGGTGCCTCAAAAGGAAGAAATTGTCTATGGCGCTTTGTGGCTTGATACCCTTACCCGCAGAGCCATTATAGACTTTAACAAATCAAATGACCAATACCATATCAGCGTGAAGGAGTATGGAAATGATTTTGACGGCAGCCAGGTAGCTCAGTTTAATGCGGACCTAACTTCGCAAAACTGCCCGGATTTAATCGGACTTACATCCCTTGATTTCTCACAGTATGCAAGCAAGGGCGTGTTGGAGGATATGTATCCTTATATGGAAAAGAGCGGACTTGATAAGGGGGATTATCTTGAGAATGTGTTAAAGGCTTTTGAGCAGGATGGGAAATTGTATGGAATCGTATCGCAATTTTATATTACATCCACGCTTGCAAAAGAATCCCTTGTGGGGGAGGAAAACGGCTGGACGCTTTCGGAGATGCTGGATTTTGTAGAAAAGAATAATCCGGAAAATGTATTTATGTATGGAAGCAGGGACAGTATATTCCGCTATTGTATTTACAATAATATAGATGAATTTATTGACTGGGAAACCGGGAAATGCTTCTTTGAAGGAGAGGAATTTATCAGGACTCTTGAGTTTGCCGCTAAATTCCCGGAAGAAGTTGATTATAATCAGGAGGAGGAAGGAATATCTGCAAGACTGCGTTCTAATAAGGTGCTCCTGATGGAAAATACGGTAAGCTCCGTACAGGAATATCAGATGATGAATGGACTTTTTGGAGAGAAGGTTACTTATATCGGTTATCCAAACAGTGAAAGGAAAGGAAATCTGATCCAGTCCAGCGGTGGAAGTTTCGGAATATCCGCTAAGTCAAAGCATAAGGAGGGCGCATGGGAATTTGTAGAGTCCGTTATCTCCAAGGAATACCAGGATAGTCTGGTGGAAGACAATTATGGCTGGGGATTCCCCATCAGAAAGGAAGCTCTCGAAAAACAGTTTGAAAATGACATGACGCCGGAGTATTATGAGGATGAAGAAGGCAACAAGGTGGAAAGTTCCAAAACCACATGGGGCTATGATGATTTCCAGATGGAAATCATGGCGGCAACACAGGAGGATGTTGATGCGGTAAGAGGGTTATTGACATCGGCCGACAGGCTTTCCGGCAATGTGGATACGCAGCTGACCAACATTATAACAGAAGAAGCGGAACCGTTTTTTAAAGGACAAAAGTCCGCTGCGGACGCGGCAGGGGTGATTCAGAACCGGATTCAGATTTACGTGAATGAAAACAGATAGATGAAGCGATTGGCAGCATGGAGGATTGAAATGCATTTTCCTAAAAGCAGGAAGGGACAACGGATGCCACGCTTTGCGGCACATCCTTATGTGAAAGAAAATAACCTGCGCAGCATAGAAAGAAACACAAAAATAACTGTCCCTTCCCCAAAAAGGGGCAGAAAATCAAGTAGTAACAAAAAAAAGCACCGTGGGCGGCTGATATCTGCCGGATATCTGCTGCCTAGTGCTGTTGGTGTACTGCTGTTTTTCGTGCTGCCTTTTTTGATTGTGGTCTATTATTCCATGATAGACAATCCTATCAGCGCACAATTTGTGTTATTTGATAATTTCGTGATGGTTTTTCAAAATGCGGCTTTTATTCAGGCAGCAAAAAATACTTTTACTTTTTCCGTATCCGCGGTTCCGCTGGCGGTGGTTTTATCTTTGTTTCTGGCAATGATGCTGGAAAGCAAAATCCCTTTTCAAAGCCAGTTCAGGACATTCTTTTTAAGTCCTATGATGGTGCCTATTGCATCGGTGGTGCTGATTTGGCAGGTGTTATTCCACTTTAACGGCATGATGAATGAGCTGAGAAGTATTTTTGACCTGGATAAAATTGACTGGCTCAATTCAGGCTATGCACAGGTAGTGATTGTAATACTTTTTTTGTGGAAAAATTTAGGTTATAATATGATATTATTTATGGCGGCTCTGAGCAGTATCCCTAAGGATATACTTGAAGTGGCCATATTGGAGAGCGCGTCTCCGTTTCAGGTTTTTATTCATATTAAACTGCGGTATATATCCTCTACTATTCTTTTTGTGACGATTATGTCTTTAATTAATTCTTTTAAGGTTTTCAGAGAGATTTATCTTCTGAAAGGGGATTATCCTTATGATACCATGTATATGCTGCAGCATTTTATGAACAATACTTTTAGCAGGCTAGACTACCAGAAGATGTCGGCGGCGGCAATCATGATGGCGATTGTAATGGTGATTATCATAGGAATTTTGTTCCTGACCGAGAATTATTTCGGAAAGGATGTGGAAGGATGAAGCAACGCTTTGGCAGAATAAAAAAGATAGATGAAATTTCCCTTGAGCGTTGGGAGATGGAGGTTAAAAGAAAGAAAAGATGGCGCCTTAGAAAAAAGGCGGTTGGCGTTACTTTAAAGACCATGGCTGCTGCCTGTTTTGCGGTTCTTTTTCTGCTGCCTATTTTGCTGACCATCACCAATTCCTTTATGTCAGCCTCCGAAATTTCTTCCAATTACGGGCAGGTGTTTGCCACCAATGATTCAGGAGGAAAGGTTTATATAGCGGAAACCGTGAACCTTAAGTTTATTCCGGATATGGTGTCTTTCAGCCAATATATAACGGTTTTATTAAAAAGCCCCGAATATCTTTTTAAATTTTGGAATTCAGTGATATTGGTGGTGCCTATTGTAGTGTTTCAGCTCCTTGTAGCGGCCGGCGCTTCTTTTGGGTTTACCAGGTACAGAGGCAGAATGAAGGAAATCATTTTTTTTGTTTATATTATTTTGATGCTGATGCCCTATCAGGTTACATTGGTGCCTAATTATCTTGTGTCGGATTGGCTTCATATTTTGGACACCAATTGGGCTATTTGGCTGCCCGGTATCTTTTCACCCTTTGCGGTATATCTTTTGACCAAGTATATGAGGAGGATTCCGATATCCGTTATGGAGGCGGCCCAGATTGACGGGGCGGGAGAGTGGCAGATTTTTCGGCATATTTGTATGCCTCTTTGTAAAGGTGCCATGTGCTCAATTGCAATCCTGATTTTTATAGATTATTGGAATATGGTAGAACAGCCGCTTATTCTTTTGGCGGATGAGCAAAAGCATCCTCTGTCGGTGTTTTTGTCAAAGATCAATGCAGGTGAAATCGGACTGGCTTTTGCCGTAGCTACAATTTATATGGTGCCTCCCATACTGGTGTTTTTGTATGGAGAGGATTATCTGGTGGAAGGCATTACCTACCAGGGGGGAATCAAAGGGTAATGCGCGATAAGTACACTTGTGCAGAGCGGGGGGCGCTTTGCTTAAGCGGTGGGAAAGGAAAGGTTTAAGGCGATGAATCAGGAGGAAGGAAGGAAAAGAAAAGAGTGGGTGAAAAATGCGGCGATTGTTTTTTTGACGATTATGCTGATACTCACCTTTTTTTCTAATACTATCATGAATTACTCTCTGCCCGAGGTAGCTACCCAATATGTGCAGAGCGGTACCATCACGGCCAAGGTGCGGGGCACAGGTAATGTGGAGGCGTCTGACCCATATAATATTGTTGCAAAGGAGTCAAGGGTCATTGCAAGCGTTGCGGTAAAGCAAGGCGATGAGGTGGAAAAGGATGAGGTCATTTACTATCTGGAAGACGCGGAAAGCCAGGAGCTGACAGACGCGGAGGCGGAACTGGAAGAACTTAAGCTGACCTATATGAAGGGGCTTTTTGGCAACAATGTGTCCTCTGATATCATCAGCAAGGTAGCAAGCGGACGCACGGACGGGTTTTCCGCATTGCAGACAAGGGTTGCAGATATGCAAAACCGGCTGGATACCGCCCAGGCCAGGGTAAAGGAATGCCAGGATGCGTTGGAGAGCCTGACCTTACAGAGTACCATCAATGCCAATGATGCCACTATCAATACGATCCCGGAAGAAAATGAAAAGGCGCTGGCAACTACGGAGCTTTCCGATGCCCAGACTGCCCAGGCAAATGCGGAGGCGGCTTTTAACAGAGATAAGTCCGAGCGGATAGCCGAACTGAACAGTCGGATTGAGGAAAAACAAAAGCAGATAGCGGATTTGGAGACGTTGATAGGAAGTGCGGAGTCAATTGCAAATAGTAAAACAATAGAAACTAATGATAACGGCGATACTGTTTCTTCCGGTGGAATTGAGGAAATAGAAAAGAGAGAAAAGCTGGCAAAAGAGGCCTTAGAGGAAAAACGCAAGGCATTGAATGCTGCAAGCGGTAACAATTTTACAACCGAGGAAGCATACAGCTGGATTAATTCACTTAGCGATTGGAATAGTTTAGGTGAAGGTGCGCAGATAGCAGCCAGTGAGTTCAAAGTAGCCTACGCAGAATATAAAATTGCCTATGACCTTTTAAGCAACGCCGTAGGCACTTTGACAGGATACAGCAGCAATCAGGAACAGCTAAGAAACTTAAATCAGGAATTGCAGGAGTTGCAGTCCCGACTAAACAGGGTAAATGCCATTTCCTATTCCCCTGGGGACAGTGTCAAGGATGCCCAGGCCAAATTAAACCAGGCGGACAAGAATTTATCGGATAAAACCAATGCCAACAAGCAGGCGTCCGTGGCATACCAGAATCAGATTGCCAATGCGGAGGCGGCCCTTAAAAATGCCCAGGCGGTCTATGACCTTCTGAAAGAAGAACAGGAGGAAATGAACGCGGATATCAACGCGGAACTGGATTTAACCAAAGTAAGCAAAGATATTGCGCTAAAGCAAGAGGAAATTGCCAAATTAAAAGAAAAATCCATGGGCGCCGCCATTACGGCCCCTGTGGCGGGAACCGTAACCTCTCTTACCTATGTGGCAGGGGAGACTACAAATCCGGAGGAAACGGCTGCGGTTTTGCAGGTGGAAGGAAAAGGATTTATATTAAAGGTTTCCGTTACCAATGAACAGGCCAGAAAAGTACAGGTGGGAGATACGGCGGAGCTGCAAAATGCATGGTATTATGATGACGCGCAGGTTATTTTGTCGGGAATCAAGCCGGACCCTGACAATCCGGGACAGAACAAGCTGTTGGAATTTGATGTGACAGGTTCAAGCATACAGGCGGGACAGGCTCTGAGTATCTCCGTGGGCCAGCGCAGTTCGGAATATGAGTTTGTGGTGCCCAACAGTGCAGTCCGCGAGGACAATAACGGAAAATTTATTTTAATTGTGGAATCAAAGAGCGGTCCTTTGAGCAATCGGTACATTGCTACAAGAGTAGATGTGGAAGTGCTGGCTTCGGATGATAATTATACAGCCATTTCAGCGGGACTTTATGGGTATGAATATGTGATTACCACATCTACCAAGCCGGTGGAGGCTGGTAAACAGGTAAGGCTGAATGAAACATAAGATTGGGCTGGTTGAGCCTTCGGCCGAACAGATATGCTTATGGGCATAACCTGTGATATTTGGAGAGGAGTTTGTGTATGCGCTGCATTCATAAACTTTGTTATGCGCGAAAAGCAGCGCAGAAATGAGGTAAGCTATGGCTTTAAGAATAAAGGAATGGCTGCGCGGCTTGTCCCTTAAGGAAATCATTTATTCCCTGATTGTGTTTTTATCCCTTGTGTTGTATTTGACCTTAACGATTTGGTCAGATGATAAGGTAGATGGCCTGATTGACCAGCAGGCGGCCATCCGCTGGGATAAAGACGGCGGCAGTGCGCATGTAAGCTGCTTTTTTGCAGAACATGTAGAAGTGGAAGAATATACGATTATGAGCTATGAGAGAGCCCTTGAGCAGAGTCTTAAGGAGGTTTTGTCTGCCGAGGAAGTAAGCGATGAAGGCGGAAGACGGCTCTTTATTGATGCGTATAGCTCTCTTGGAACCATTACGGTGGTCAGTGAAAAAGGAAAGCTGGAGGCGGACGCAGTGGGAATCGGGGGAGATTTTTTCCTGTTCCATCCGCTGCAGCTTGTATCTGGAGGATATTTTTCGGGCAATGACTTGATGAAAGACTCCATTGTCTTAGACGAGGATGCAGCATGGCAGCTGTTCGGCTCTAATGATATTGCAGGAAAAAGCGTGATGATCGGAGATGTGCCCCATTATGTGGCGGGTGTGGTGAAAAGGCAGGAGGGCAAATTTGCGGAAAAGGCAGGATTAAACAAGTCGGTCCTGTATGTATCAAATGAGTCTCTTGCGGCTTATGGCGTGAGCGAAGGCATCAGTGTTTATGAGGTGGCGGCACCTAATCCGGTGAAGCATTTTGTATATAACAACATAAAAGAAAAACTTGGAATAGAAGACAGCGATATGGTGATGGTTGAAAATTCTTCCCGCTATTCAGTAGAAGCTTTGGTTACGGTGCTTTTTGACTTTGGGACCAGGTCCATGCAAAACAGTGCTGTGAAATTCCCCTACTGGGAAAATATCGGAAGGGGATGGGAGGATGTAAAGGCGGTCGTTTTACTGTTTCAGATTATTTTTTTATTGATTCCGGGAGTCATCCTTACGGTATTCCTTATCATAAGATGGAAAAATAAGACTTGGACTTACAGGGATGTGGTAAACTTTATCATACAAACAAAGGATAAAACAGTGCAAAAGGTAAAGGGAGAAAAGAATAAGTGGCAGCACTTTTAGGCGTATGAAACTTTGACGGCGCCTTGATTTGCGGACTATAGGTAAAAGGGAGATTGTTATGAAAAAAAGCGTTATTTTAGGAGTATTGTTATGCCTCATGGCTGCAGGTCTTTGGGGCTGTGGAAAGAAAAAAGAGGATGGCGCACAAACTGGCTTGGCATCAAAAGATTATGTGTACCGCATGGAAGATTTAGACTTGAAAGAGGCAGGACAGTTATTCCGCTCAGGGGAAGATATTTATGCTTATGGCAGTGACTGGCAGGATGATGGGTCTTCTATTCTTTATTTTTATAAACTTAACGGGGATGGAACCGCAGCGGAGACTTTTTCCTTTTCAGTAAAAGAAAATATCAATATAAGAAACATCAATTTTGATGACGAGGGAAATATTTACTGTATTGAAAATGATTTTCACATGATAGGCGGAGGCGTTTCTCCTGAGGACAGTGCAGGGGAAACAGAAGGAGGAGCGGTTGAACCGAGAGAAACGGATGGGGAAGACGGACAGATATCCGAAAATGATACTGCCATGAATGAAGATGGCGATCAAACCCAAGGGGAAACAGTGGAAGATACCAGACCCCAGGAGGATACGCATACAGATGACGTACAGGACGCGGAGGAAGATACTAAGGCAGATGACGCGCAGGATGCGGAGGAAGACGCACAGAGCATGGAAGAGGAAACAAGGGATGCCGTACCTTCGGAGGAAGATGCGTATTTGGATGAGTATTATCTGACTAAAATGAGTCCTTCCGGAGAAAAGTATTTTTCCGTAAAATTAAATGATATTCCCGCTTTGAAAGAACTTGAGGAGGCCAATGGCTATTTCTATATTGGCGATATGATATTAAAAAAGGGAAATGGCATTTATATCAATTCCTATGGGACTTTTTTTAAATTTGACCTTGAGGGTAACTATGTGGAGACTTTGGCCAAAGGTCAGGACCAGGAGCTTTTGGACCGATCTTCCTTTGTCTGTCTTGAGGATGGAAGAACGGTAGCCGTTTTCAGTGATGAAGAAAATAGAATGAATGTAGCCCTTGCAGATTTGGACGCGGGCGTTTTGGTGGAAAGATACCAGATTCCGGGCCTGTCCTATGATTTTTCTTTTTATCCGGGAGTAGGGTATGATTTGTATATGGCGGATAACTACGCCGTATATGGCTATAATCTGGGGGAGGCGGATAAAGTCTGCTTGATGAATTATATTGATTCGGATTTTGACTTTTACAATGTTTATCAGGTGATTGGCATCAATGAAAAAGAGTTTTTTGCCATGCATGAAGATTTGGAGACAGGGGATAGCGTATTGGCAAAATTTACGAAAGTGCCACCAGAGGAGGTAAAGGAAAAACAGGTTATCCAGCTGGCCATGGGCTTTACAAACTGGACCGTAAGGCGGAATGTGATTCAATTTAACAAAGAGAGTGAGGATTACAGAATTTCCATTCAGGATTATTATTCCATGTACAGCACAGGGGATGATTATATGGAGGGGATCAACAGGCTCAATACGGATATTGCCACAGGAAAAGTACCGGATATTATTTTACTGGAGGATGCAATGCCTGTGGACAGTTATATCAGCAAGGGTCTTTTGGAAGATATTAAGCCTTATATTGAAAAGGATGAGGAGCTTGATATCAATAATTTCATGCCTAATGTGGTAGAGGCTTTTTCCGTAAATGGGAAATTGTATACGGTTGTGCCTTCTTACACCATACAGACGGTGCTTGCCAAGGCATCGGAAGTAGGAGAGGAGAGAGGCTGGACGGTGCAGGAAGCTTTGGAGCTGCTTGCCTCAAAGCCGGCGGGCACTTTGCTTTTTGAAATGAATTCGAGAGATATGATATTGCGGAATTGCCTGACTATGTCAGGAAATCAGTTTATAGACTGGGAGAGCGGTGCCTGTAATTTTGATTCGGACAGCTTTATCCAGACTTTGGAGCTAATCAGCCTTTTTCCTGAGAAAACAGATGATATCGCTTATGAAGACGAATATTGGGAAAACTGGGATTCTATGTGGCGGGAAGGCAAGATCATTGCGTCTGTCAATGGTTTGGGAGACTTCAGATCTTACAACCGAGAAGAAAAAGGAACCTTTGGAGAAAAGATTACCATGATTGGTTTCCCCTGTGCCAATGAGGACGGCACGGTGATTTGGCCTGATATGCAGCTGGCAATGTCCGCAAAGTCAAAGAATAAAGAAGGTGTCTGGGCTTTTTTGCGTACCTTCCTTACAGATAAATACCAGGAGGAAAATATAAATTACGGATTCCCTTTGAGTATAAAAAGGCTTGATGAACTTGGGGAGGAAGCCACAAAAAGACCTTACTATTTTGAAGAGGGTAAAAAGGTGGAATATGATGATTCCTATTATGTAGGCGGTCAGGAGATTATAATTCCACCCATGACCCGGGAGGAGATGGAGGCGTTTAAAGAACAGCTTTACAGTCTGACCCAGGTTTACAAGATGGATGAGGCCCTGCTGAATATTATTGAGGAAGAAGCGGCTCCTTACTTTGCGGGACAGAAACAGGCAAAGGATGTGGCTGCCATCATTCAAAGCAGAGCGCAGCTTTATGTGAATGAGAACCGCTGACTTTTGCGGGTAATAAGCCAAATTTACATTTTTTTACGGACTTTGCAGCAAATGCAAAGTTCCAGGCTTAACGTTACGGATGCCCTGTCAGTTTACGGCAGGTTTGAAATACCTTTTAAGCAGTTATGATGGGAGATTGTTTTATTTCATTTATGGGAGGTCTGCCTCTGTATGGAGCCGCAATAGATTCATAGACACAGGCGCAGAAAAAATCCTGCTGCAGCAGAGCATAAGCCTCCTCATTTAAAAGAAAACGGGCATCGGCAGGTTTGGAAAGCAGCGGAATTGCGCTGCTTTTCTTTATGGCATGAAGCAGGGGGGCGGCTTGGGAGCGGAAACCCAGCAGCCTTGCATAGGGCGCCAAAAGATTTCTTTGGTGCAAAGGCTTTTTGAAAAATTGGGGCGTTTTGATATTAAGCAGGATATGCATTAATACCCGGCTTATGCGGGTGTAGGTGATATCCTTTGATTTTAACAGACTGCAAAATGTGTCAAAACGCGTGAAATTATCAATGTTTTTACAGATTTTATCCGACAGGTTCCCATCGCAGTCCAAGTAATCGGTAAAGCCCTTGTCCCGCTCGGATATAAGCTTGTAATGCAGCAGAGAGGAAAAATGGTTCTCTGTGACCGGAGGCGTAAGAAGGTTATTTAAGCTGAGTAAATCATATACCGCATGGGGCACATATTTTTGGAGGGTTTCGCCCCCATGGCCTAAAATATGTCGAATGGCGGAGGCGGAAAGAAAAGGGGCATCTTCCTTTGGGGAAAGGTCGTGATAGCCGCCCCCCAGACGCTTTAAGGTAAAAGGAATGATCCGACTGCAGCCGGCAGGATTATGAAAAGAAAATAAGGACTTGCAGTATTCCAGTCCTAATATATTGTTTGGGAAGGAAAAAAGCGCATGAATTTCTGCGGGCCCCATCCTGAAAGCGCAATGGCCCAAAGAGCCGGAACGGTCCGAGAAAACATCATTTTCCGAAAGCATTTCGGTCACGGCCCGTTCTAAGGCCGCCGGATATGAGAAGCCGGATTTTAATTGTCTCTCTAATTTGGAATGGACCCGAGAGGGATTTTGAACCAATAAACGGGCGCAGTCTGTGAAGGCGGAAAGCTGGCCCGATTCACTGCCAAAGGATAAAGCATCTATAACCTTTAACTGTTCTAACAAAGCCACGGCCCCGCCTGCAAAAAATTCCGCGCTGGAGAGAGCATATAAAGCAGGCAATTCTATCACAACATCCGCACCGCAGGCAAGGGCCATCCGGGTACGGATATATTTGTCACAAAAAGCGGGCCCGCCCCTTTGCACGAAATCTCCGCTCATAACTACGAGAATAAAGTCTGCTCCGGTTTGGCGGCGGGTTTCTTTGATTTGATAGAGATGGCCGTTGTGAAAGGGATTGTATTCGGCAATAATTGCAGCTGTTTTCATGTGTTGTCCTCCCATTTAAGCTGACAGAATATATTACATGATTCCTTTTTAACATATCATATTTTCATGTAGACTGCCACAGACGAATTGCGGCAAACACGCAAGTCGATTTTCAAGGGTTGCTGTTTACGGATGAAAGGCCGCTCACAGTAACATTCAAGGAAACTGTATGCAAGATTGATTTCCGCGTTTTTTTGTGAAGTTATACTTGCCGTGTATGGCAATTTAAACTATAATTTTTAAGAGGGTGTATGCAGTTGTATGCATAAAGAAAAGGTATAAGAAAGGAGAATGGGGTATGTCATACATTGACATAATAAAAGAAAAAGCAAGAATGGAAAAAAAAACAATCGTCCTGCCGGAGACTACGGATAAGAGAACTCTGATTGCTGCTTCGCATATTGAGCATGAAGGTATCGCGGATATTATCATGATTGGAAATGAAGAAAAAATCATGGATGGCGCGACCTGGCTGGAGATTGAATTGGATGGGGTAAAAATCATCAATCCGGAGACTTGTGATAAGCTGGATGCATATGTTGATTTGCTATATGAGACGAGGAAAAACAAGGGAATGACGCCGGAAAAGGCAAGAGAAATTTTACTTGCAGATTATCTTACCTTTGGCGTGATCATGGTAAAGGCAAACGATGCGGACGGTATGGTGGCCGGGGCCTGCCATGCAACGGCGGATACTTTGCGTCCCGCCCTTCAAATTTTAAAGACGGCGCCGGGGGTGAAGCTGGTTTCGGGATTTTTCCTGATGTGTGTGCCGAATTGTGAATATGGGGATAATGGCACCTTTTTATTTGCCGACTGCGGTCTGAATCAGGACCCTACGGCGGAAGAACTGGCGGCAATTGCGGATTCCTCCGCTAAGAGTTTTAAGAGCCTGGTAGGGAAAAAGCCTATTATTGCAATGCTGTCTCACTCCACCAAGGGAAGCGCTAAGCATGAATTGGTGGACAAGGTGGTTGAGGCTACGAAAATCGCCCATGAAAGATATCCCGGTCTTACGCTGGACGGCGAACTGCAGACAGACGCAGCATTAGTTCCCCAGGTGGCCAAATCAAAGGCACCGGGCAGTGAGGTTGCGGGCAAAGCGAACGTGCTTATTTTCCCTAATTTGGACAGCGGCAATATCGGATATAAGCTGGTACAGAGACTGGCAAATGCGGAAGCCTACGGGCCTATGCTTCAGGGAATCGCAAAGCCGGTCAACGACTTATCAAGAGGCTGTTCCTGGCAGGATATCGTAGGCGTTGTGGCGCTGACTGCTGTGCAGGCGCAGCTGGCTTAATAGGAGGTAAAAATGACAGACAGTAATATTTTGGTAATTAATTGCGGGAGTTCGTCCCTTAAATTTCAGCTGATTAACGCGCAGTCGGAGGAAGTGATAGCAAAGGGGCTGTGTGAAAGAATCGGTATAGAGGGCAGTAAAATGTCCTATACCCCCACAGGCGGAGAGAAATATGAGGCAGTGACACCCATGGAGGATCACACCCAGGCAATCAGGCTGGTGCTTTCAGCAATTACGGACGAAAAGATGGGCGTGGTGAAAAGCCTGGATGAAATTGGAGCGGTAGGGCACAGAGTTGTCCACGGCGGAGAAAAATTTGCATCCTCCGTTCTGATTGACGATGAAGTGCTGAAAGCGATTGAGGAGTGTAACGATTTAGCGCCCCTTCATAATCCTGCCAACTTGATTGGCATCAGGGCATGCATGGAGCTGATGCCGGATACGCCTATGGCAGCGGTATTTGACACGGCATTCCACCAGACAATGCCCAAGGAGGCTTACCTCTATGGACTTCCTTACCATTATTATGAAGATTATAAGGTGCGGCGGTATGGTTTTCATGGAACCAGTCACTCTTATGTGTCCCGCAGAGCAGCCCAGATACTTGGGAAGGATTATGAGGATTTAAAGACAATCGTCTGCCATCTTGGGAACGGCGCCAGCATTTCCGCTGTAAAGAATGGGAAATGTGTGGATACATCCATGGGGCTTACCCCTTTGGAAGGACTCATTATGGGAACCAGGTGCGGAGACCTAGACCCTGCAATCGTTGAATTTTTGTGCAACAAAGAAAAGAAATCCGTTCAGGAAATTTTAAGCGTGATGAACAAGGAGTCAGGGGTATTTGGATTATCGGGGGGATTTTCCTCAGACTTTAGAGACCTGGTAAGCGCCAGAGATCAGGGTGATGAAGGGGCGGACCGGGCCCTTAGAGCTTTTTCCTATCGAGTTGCCAAATACATTGGGGCCTACACGGCAGCCATGAACGGAGTGGATGTAATCTGCTTCACGGCAGGCATTGGAGAAAACACTTCTCTGGTCAGAACCATGGTTGCCTCCTATCTGGGATATTTGGGTATTGCGTTAGACGAAGAAGCAAACAAAAAAAGAGGCGAGGAGATATTTATCTCCACCGGCGAGAGCAAAACAAAAGTGCTTGTGGTTCCCACCAACGAAGAACTGGCTATCGCACGCGAGACAGTTGCGCTTGTAAAATAATATTTAGTAATTACATTACCCATAACAATTCAGCCTTGCTGAACTGTTATATGCAAAATCCATTTAAAATCGCCTTCGGCGATGGGATTTTGCACTCCCTAAACATATTTTCATGGTCTGTGCAGTAAATGCACAGACCTGGCTGAATCGTTACAATTACCCACCAAATATTTTTACAGGTATTGACAAAGTAAGCGGCACTCGTTATAATTGTTTGAGTGTATGACTTGATTCATAGGGAGCTTATTATGTTAATCAATCTGGCTGACGTATTTACATCCGAGGGAAAAGATAGAAGGGAAAGCGTTGCTTTTGAGCCGGATAGAATTTCCCATATGGGAAATTCTTACAAAATCCGTGAGAAATCCCCTGTTGATTTAACCTTTACCAATATTGGCAGAGGGAAGATTTTGATACGGGGAGAGATGAGGCTTGTACTGGAAATCCCCTGTGACAGATGTTTGGAGGTGGTTTATACGCCCTTGGAACTTCGATTTGAGCAGGAAATTTTTGCTCCGGATTTAGACGGACATTCATTAAGCCAGGACGAGCAGCAGGATTTTATGGCTGGATACGAGCTTAACGTGGAGGCTTTTGTGAACGGCGAGATCTTAATTAACATGCCTGTTAAAGTGCTGTGCAAACCGGACTGTAAGGGAATCTGCAAGCAGTGCGGACACAACTTAAACGAGGGGGAGTGTGGGTGCGATACCTTTGTGCCTGACCCCAGGATGGCAGCTATTCAAGATATCTTTAACGCAGGTAAGGAGGTGTAACGATGTCTATTTGTCCTAAAAATAAATCTTCTAAATCAAGAAGAGATAAGAGGAGAGCAAACTGGAAAATGAGTGCTCCCACTTTAGTAAAGTGCAGCAAGTGCGGCGCCCTGATGGCACCTCACAGAGTATGTAAGGCATGTGGTTCTTACAATAAAAAAGAAATCATCAGTGTAGATTAATTGAGTAAATCAGGGATTAGGAAGTCGGTTGACTTCCTAATTTTTTGAGCAAAATTGTGCTTGATTTTTCGTATACGGTCTAGTATAGTGAAATAGTACTGACAACAAGGAGGATAAAGTAAGCGGATGGCAGAATTTGTAAATGTAGCAGTTGACGCTATGGGCGGGGACAATGCCCCTTTAGAGATTGTAAAGGGCGCTGTGGATGCGGTGAATGAGAGCAGCCATGTAAAGGTGTATCTGACAGGGAAGGAAGATGCTATCCGCAGCGAACTTTCGAAATATACATATCATAAGGAACAGGTGGAGATTGTGAACGCCGCAGAGGTGATTGAGACGGCGGAACCGCCGGTCATGGCAATCCGCAAAAAGAAAGATTCCTCCATTGTAAAAGCCCTTAATCTGGTGAAGGAGGGTACCTGCGATGCATATGTCTCGGCCGGCAGCACAGGGGCAACCTTAGTAGGAGGTCAGGTAATTGTAGGCAGGATAAAAGGAGTGGAGAGACCGCCGCTTGCACCGCTTATTCCTACGGAAAAGGGCTGTGCGCTTTTGATTGACTGTGGCGCCAATGTGGACGCAAGACCTTCCCATCTGGTACAGTTTGCAAAGATGGGCTCCGTATATATGGAAAGTGTCATGGGAGTAAAAAACCCCAGAGTGGGTATTGTAAATATAGGCGCGGAGGAAGAAAAAGGAAACGCGCTGGTGAAAGAGACTTTTCCGCTTTTAAAGAACTGCCCCGATATTCATTTTATTGGAAGTATTGAAGCAAGGGACATCCCAGCCGGTTATGCGGACGTGGTGGTCTGTGAGGCTTTTGTGGGGAATGTGATTTTAAAGATGTATGAAGGTGTGGGGGCTACCCTGATTAAGAAAGTAAAGGAGGGGATGCTGACCTCCCTGCGCAGCAAAATCGGTGCGCTTTTGGTAAAACCTGCATTAAAAAATACATTAAAGGCTTTTGATTTGGAACAATATGGAGGAGCCCCCATGCTTGGGCTTAAGGGGCTTGTGGTGAAAACCCACGGCAGTTCTAACAGCGTTGAGATAAAAAATTCTATTCTGCAATGTATTACCTTTACAGAACAGAATATCAATCAAAAAATAAAAGAAAAAATAACAATGGAAGAAAACTAGAAAGGAAATGTAAAGATGGAATTTGAAAAATTAAAAAAAGTAATTGCGGACGTTTTAAACGTTGACCCTGAGGAAATCACAATGGAGACAACCTTTGTGGACGATTTGGGAGCGGATTCCTTAGATGTTTTTCAGATTATCATGGGACTGGAAGAAGAATTTGACATTGAAATTCCGGCTGAAGAGGCAGAGAAAATCTCAACTGTGGAAGAAGCAGTGAACCTTATCAGGAATGCACAAAATTGAAAAGCCCGCTAAGGGCTTTTTTGCCGCTGGCGGTGTATCGGGAGAAGTATGTATAAACAGGGTAAATTGAAGGAATTGGAAGATAAAATCGGCTATGTATTTCAGAATAAGAAGCTGATAAAAGAAGCTTTGACCCATAGCTCTTTTTCGAACGAACAAAAAATCAATAAATATAAGAATTATGAGAGGCTGGAGTTTCTGGGAGATGCGGTTTTGGAGCTTTTATCCAGCCAGTTTATCTATGGGACTTATCCGGAGATGTCGGAAGGGCAGATGACCAGACTGCGTTCTACCATGGTCTGTGAGGCGGCTCTTGCTTTTTGTGCAAGGGATATCTTACTTGGCAGGTATATTCTGCTTGGCAAGGGTGAGGAGGCTACCGGAGGAAGGGAAAGAGACTCTATTCTCTCAGATGTGATGGAGGCCGTCATAGGCGCTATCTATTTGGATGGAGGCATTGACATGGCCAATCAATTTGTCAACAAATTTGTTTTTTCCGACTTGGAAAATAAGCAACTTTTTTATGATAGCAAAACACTGCTTCAAGAGAGAGTCCAAAAACAGGCAAAGGAACTGGTCTATGAGCTGGTTGAGGAAATAGGGCCTGAGCATGATAAGATTTTTGTGGTGGAAGCCAGAGTTGAGGGTATCACAGTAGGAAAGGGCCAGGGACGGAATAAGAAAACGGCGCAACAGCAGGCGGCCTATCAGGCGCTTCTTGCGGACATGTCAAAAGAGTAGGTGTATATGTATTTAAAAAATATTGAGATTCAGGGATTTAAATCCTTTGCAAATAAAATCGTATTTAAATTCCATAATGGTATTACCGGTATCGTAGGGCCCAACGGCAGCGGAAAAAGCAATGTTGCCGATGCGGTCCGCTGGGTGCTGGGAGAACAGAGAATTAAACAGCTTCGGGGGGCGTCCATGCAGGACGTCATTTTTTCAGGGACGGAAATGCGCAAACCGCTTGGATATGCATATGTTGCAATTACACTGGATAATTCGGACCATCAGCTTGCCATTGAATTTGATGAAGTGACGGTGGCAAGAAGGATTTACCGTTCCGGTGAAAGCGAATATCTTTTAAACGGAGCCCCCTGCAGACTGAAGGATGTGAATGAACTTTTTTATGATACGGGTATTGGCAAGGAAGGCTATTCGATTATCGGCCAGGGCCAGATCGACAAGATTTTAAGTGGTAAACCGGAGGAGAGAAGGGAGCTTTTTGACGAGGCGGCGGGCATTGTGAAATTTAAAAAGCGCAAAGTGGCGGCCCAGAAAAAGCTAGAAGATGAGAAACAGAATCTGGTTCGTGTAAAGGATATTTTATCAGAGTTAGAAAAGCAGATAGGCCCTTTGGAGAAACAGTCGGAGACGGCCAGAATTTATTTAAAGAAACGGGAAGAATTAAAGAATTTAGACGTCAATATGTTCCTGCTTGAGCATAACCGCCTTAAAGAGCAGTTAAAGAACACACAGGAAAAATTTGAGATAGCGGACAGCGATTTAAAACAGACCAGCAGCCAGTATGAGCAGATAAAAGAAGAATACGAGCAGATACAAGGACAGATTGAAGAATTAGAGGAAACTATTTTAGCTGAGCGGACAACTCTTTCCGATACCAGCGTTTTGCGCGGTAAGCTAGAAGGCCAGATCAATGTGCTGCGGGAGCAGATCAAGTCGGCGAAAAGTAATGAAGCGCACTTCCTCTCCAGAGAGCAAACCGTCACAAAGGAGATTGAGACAAAGCTTTGTGACAAGGAAAAGATTTTAGAGGATAAAAAGGTAATTGACAGCCAGGTAGCCGAGATTGAAAAGGTAAGAGACGAGGCCAGAGAAAAGCTGCTTGGCGTTCAGGGGCGGATAGAAGAACTAAACAACCGGATCGAGGCTGATAAAAATATGATTATAGAGGCCCTGAATATAAGGGCAACGATCCGGTCAAAGCTTGGCCGCTATGACACTATGACAGAGCAGGTCAACATCCGTAAAGCGGAGCTTACTTCAAGGCTGCTGCGCATCAAATCGGACGAGGAACAGCAGGAAGAAAACATCAAAAAGCTCCAGGAAGAATTTGAGACCATCAATCAGGAAATTCACGCATTAAACGATTCCCAGGAACAGAAGGAAGAAGCCCTTGCCCTGATTCGTGAGGAGCTTTCCGGTAAGGACCAAAAGCTTAGGGACACACAGGTAAGCTACCATCAGGAAAAATCCAAGCTGGAAGCTTTAACGAACCTGACGGAGCGCTATGAAGGATACGGCGGCAGCGTCAAAAGGGTGATGGAGGCAAGAGAGAGGGAAAAGGGTATTGTTGGCGTTGTGGCGGATATCATCAAGGTGGATAAGAAATATGAAACCGCCATTGAGACGGCCTTAGGCGGCAATATACAAAACATTGTCACAGATGATGAAGAAACCGCGAAAAGGATGATTGCCTTTCTAAAGCAGACAAAAGCGGGAAGAGCGACCTTTTTACCTCTTACCAGCATCGTAAAGTCCCAGGAATTTAAGAACAAAGAAGCGCTTAAGGAAAACGGTGTGATTGGCATTGCGGACAGTCTGGTCACGGTGGCGGACAGGTATGCAAATGTGGCAAAGGCTCTGCTTGGACGGATTGTAGTGGTAGATGGCATAGACAATGCCGTGCGGCTTGCCAGAAAATATAATTACAGCATCCGCATGGTCACATTAGAGGGTGAACTGCTTACCCCGGGAGGCGCCATAAGTGGCGGAGCTTATAAGAACAACAGCAATCTTTTAGGGCGCCGCAGAGAGATGGAAGAACTGTCAGGGAAGGTCAAAAAATATTTAAAAGAAGTGGATGTTCTTTTAAACGAGATAGAAATGACAAAGGAGAGGAGAAATAAGCTTCGCCTTTCCTTAGAGGAGGACAAGGCTGCCCTTCAAAGGAAGTTTATTGAACAAAACACGGCCCGCCTCAATGTAATCAAGGCCCAGGAGCGCCGGGATGAAGCCAGCGAGGGCTCTTTGGAGCTTAAAGCGGAGGAGCGGGAAATAGAGGAGCAGATCAAGGAAATCAAGCAAAATAAGCTGGAAATCCAAAAGGAGCTTGAGGATTCCGAACTTTTGGAGAAAAAGACAGAGCAGGAAATCAGAAAGCTGCAAATAGAGCTGGAGGAAAAGCGCAGGGAGGAATCAGAGCAGTCGGCACATGTCTCAGAGTGGGATGTGGAAGTGGAAAAAATGCTTCAGCAGCAGGAATTCCACCAGCAGAATGTGAACCGTATTGACGGAGAAATCGATCGGTTTGCAAGGGAGCTCTCCGAGATAAAAGAAGGCCTCCAAAAGAGCAGCGAAGATACGAAGGAAAAGGAAAGCAATATTCTTTCCATAGAGCAGACAATCGCAGCCTCCCACACCACCCAGGGGGATACGGAAAAGAAGCTTAAGGAGGATGTGGAGAGAAAAGAACAGCTTTCTTTCAAGCAGAAGAATTTCTTTAAGGACAGGGAATCCCTTGCCGAAAAGATGAGCAGCCTGGATAAGGAAGTGTACCGTTTGAATTCCCAGAAGGAAAAGTTTCAGGAAAATCTGGATAACCAGATCAACTATATGTGGGACGAGTACGAGATTACCCTCTCCGATGCGGCTGCCCTGCGGAACGAAGAATTTACGGATTTACCTGCCATGAAGAAGGAGATTGCCTCTTTAAAGGACCAGATTAAAAAGCTGGGGGATGTAAATGTAAACGCCATTGAGGACTATAGAAACCTGATGGAGCGTTTTCAGTTTTTAAAGACCCAGCATGACGATTTGGTGGAGGCGGAAAAGACCTTAGAGGGCATTATCGTAGAGCTGGACAGTGCCATGCGCAAGCAGTTCAATGAGAAATTTGCAGAGATTGGGAGAGAGTTTGATAAAGTATTTAAAGAATTGTTCGGCGGCGGAAAGGGAACACTTGAGCTTATGGAGGATGAGGATATCCTGGAGGCAGGTATCCGAATCATAGCCCAGCCTCCGGGGAAAAAGCTACAGAATATGATGCAGCTTTCCGGCGGTGAAAAGGCTCTTACGGCAATTGCGCTTTTGTTTGCCATTCAGAATCTAAAGCCATCGCCCTTTTGTCTGTTGGATGAAATTGAGGCCGCTTTGGATGAAAGCAATGTAGGCCGGTTTGCAAAATATTTACATAAACTTACAAAAAGCACCCAGTTTATCGTGATAACACACAGACGCGGTACCATGGAAAAGGCGGACCGGCTGTATGGTATTACCATGCAGGAGAAGGGCGTTTCCACCCTGGTGAGCGTAAATTTAATTGATAAGGAGTTGGATGACTGATGGCCGGATTTTTCAGTAGGTTAAAAGAAGGACTTACAAAAACAAGAGACAATATCGTTCATGGGATTGACTGTGTTTTCAACGGTTTTTCCTCAATTGACGATGAGTTCTATGAGGAGCTTGAGGAAATCCTGATTATGGGAGATATCGGGGTGAACGCAACAGGAGATATCCTGGAGAGACTGCAAAAACAGGTAAAGGAAAACCACTTAAAGGAACCCTCAGAGTGCAAATCGTTCCTGATAGAAAGTATTAAGGAGCAGATGAAGGTGGAGGAAACCGCCTATGACTTTGAACATGAACAGTCTATCGTGATGGTCATTGGGGTGAACGGCGTTGGCAAGACCACATCTGTGGGCAAATTGGCAGGACTTTTAAAGGCCCAGGGCAGGAAGGTGCTGATCGCCGCTGCGGATACCTACAGAGCGGCGGCCTGCGAACAGCTTACCGAGTGGGCAAACCGGGCGGGAGTGGACATTATCGCAGGGGCCCAGGGGGCGGACCCTTCCAGTGTGGTTTTTGACGCAGTGAGCGCGGCAAAAGCAAGACATACGGATGTTTTGATTTGTGATACCGCCGGCAGACTTCACAATAAGCGGAACCTGATGGAAGAACTGAAAAAAATGAATCGTATTATTGATCGGGAATTTCCGGATGCCCACAGGGAAAATCTGATTGTGCTGGACGGAACCACAGGACAAAATGCCCTAAACCAGGCCAGAGAATTTGGAGAAACCGCTAAACTTACCGGAATTATCTTAACGAAAATGGACGGCACCTCCAAGGGGGGAATTGCGGTTGCAATCCAGTCCGAGTTAAATATCCCTGTCAAATATATTGGCGTGGGCGAAAAACTGGATGATTTGCAAAAATTTGATTCGGAGCAGTTTGTAAACGCTTTATTTGATGTGGACGGACAAGCATAGGAGGAAACAGGCATGGAGGAAAAAATGCTTTCGCTGGATAAATTTGAAGAAGCGGCGGATACGGTGAAAAAGGTAATACAGGAAACAAAGCTGGTATACAGTGATTTTTACAGTGCACAGACAGAAAATAAGGTTTATTTAAAACCTGAAAACATGCAGTTTACAGGGGCTTACAAGCTGCGTGGTGCATACTATAAATTAAGTACCTTAAAGCCGGAAGAACGTGAAAAAGGTTTAATTACCGCATCCGCAGGAAACCACGCGCAGGGGGTAGCTTATGCTGCAAAGTGCTTTGGGGCAAAAGCTGTCATTGTTATGCCTACCACCACACCGCTGATTAAGGTAAACAGAACCAAAAATTACGGGGCTGAGGTGGTGCTTTATGGTGATGTGTATGATGAGGCCTGTGAATATGCATACAAGTTAGCCAAGGAGAAAGGATACACCTTTATTCATCCTTTTGATGATTTGGCTGTGGCGACAGGGCAGGGGACCATTGCAATGGAAATCTTTAAAGAGCTTCCTTTGGTGGATGAGATACTGGTGCCTGTTGGGGGCGGAGGACTTGCCACAGGCGTTTCCACCCTTGCAAAGCTTTTAAATCCCAAAATTAGGGTAATCGGCGTGGAGCCGGAAGGGGCAAGCTGCCTTAAGGCATCCCTGAAAGCTGGAAAGGTAGTTACTTTGGAGCGGGTAAGCACCATTGCGGACGGCACCGCGGTGAAAACGCCGGGAGAGAAAATTTTTCCCTATCTTAGTAAAAATCTGGATGATATTATCACCATCCCGGATGAAGAACTGGTAGTGGCCTTTCTGGATATGGTGGAAAATCATAAGATGGTAGTGGAAAATTCAGGCCTTCTTACAGTTGCCGCCCTAAAGCATCTGACAGAAAAAAAGAAAAGAGTTGTGGCTATTTTAAGCGGCGGAAATATGGACGTGATTACCATGTCCTCGGTGGTTCAGCAGGGACTTATTTTGCGTGACCGTATTTTTACCGTTTCTGTCCGTCTGCCGGACAAGCCGGGAGAGCTGAGCCACGTGGCGGATGTGATTGCGAAGCAAAACGGCAACGTAATTAAGCTAGAGCATAACCAGTTCGTGTCCATCAACAGAAATGACGCTGTGGAGCTGCGCATCACACTGGAAGCTTTTGGAACAGAACATAAGCAGCAGATCATGGGCGCTTTAGAGCGAAGCGGCTATCAGCCTAAGCCGGTCCGCACAATTATCTGACGGAATATATATTATCAAAAAAACCGCATACTATAAGGGTATGCGGTTTTTACGAATAAAACAGCCCGTATGTGATTAGGAATTGTTGTAACAGTTCGGCATTCGGCTCCACTGCTAATTATTTGCGGTCTACTGGAAGAATGGAGGATTGAGGTGGAAATGACAAAGTTTATAAAAAAATATCTGACAATTACGATTGCGTCTTTCATTTTTGGGGCAGGGATAAGCCTGTTTATTGATCCAAATGATCTTGCACCGGGCGGAGCATCAGGGCTTTCTATTCTATTAAGCCGTTTGATTCCCATTGAAACCGGAACAATGTTTATGCTGATCAACATACCGATTCTGCTTTTAGGGGTATGGAAATTTGGCGTAAAGTTTATTTTATCCACTCTGTACACTACTTTTATGGTTTCTGCAGCCACCAATCTTTTTAAGCTGATGCAACCACTTACCACACAGCCTTTGCTCGGCGCTGTATTCGGAGGGGTGCTTGTGGCGGCAGGTGTAGGCTATGTGCTGCGGGCCGGGGCCACAACAGGGGGAACTGATATTATCGTAAAATGCCTGCGTCTTAAAAAGCCCCACTTAAAAACGGGCACGATTTTTCTGGCGGTGGATTCTGTCATTATCGGGATAGGCGGAATTGTTTTTGGGAACGTGGAGGCGGTGCTTTACAGCATTATATCCGCAGTGGTGACATCGCAGGTGCTGGATATGATTTTGTATGGCAGGGATGAGGCTAAACTGATTTATATTATTAGCGATTCCTCCGCCGCCATTACGGAGCGTATTTTGAGAGAGGTGAATATAGGCGTTACCCAGCTTTCGGGTACCGGGGCATATAAGAAAGAGGAAAAGCAAGTAATTTTCTGTGTGGTGAGAAAGCAGATTGCCCATAAAGTAGAGGAAGTGGTCAGACAGGAGGATGGAAATGCCTTTATGATTATCACCAATGCAACGGAAATATATGGAGAAGGGTATAAAAGTTATTTTGGGGAAAAATTGTGATTAAGAACCACATAGAATTTGTAAATGGAAAGGATAAACAATTGAAAAAGATGGGGATTCATAATATACTTATAAGGAAAGACAAAAACAAACGCTGTCATGCAGCGCAAACCGGCTTATTGCAACAAACATCGTGACGCTGTGCAAGCTGTTTATTGTAATAAAGTTTTTGTGTTTGCATCCGGTAATCCGGTAGACCGGGTAGAGGATAAATGGGGAAAGGTTCAGAAGAAAAGATGAATAAAACGGTGACAAGAAGAAATAAAAAAAAGCAGTTAAGCAGTTTAATCAGCAATATTATATTTTGCCTGATTGCGCTTACTGCTCTTACAGGCTGTATTGTTCTTGTACTGCAAAATTATAGTCTTCAAAATGAAGGCAGAGAGGTAATGAGCAGATTAGAGGAGCATGAGCTGGAATTTATTTATACCCAGGAGGATTTAGATGCATATTTGGCTGAAAATGCCTTAAGGGAGAGGGAGGATGAAAGAAACAGTTTCCTCGAAGAAATAAAACGCAGAGTCAGCAGCGGGGAGAGTACTGTCTCGCTTTTGAGGAGCTTTTTTCCGCAGGATGTGGTGGTGTATGCGGACGGCGGATATTCTTTTTTTCCTATATCTGAAACGCTGAAAAAACATGAGTATGTTTATGAAAATTTTGTAAAGCAGGAAAATGAGGAGATCATTTATGTGGATGAAGAAAGAAATATCCGTTCCGTAAAGGGGATAGATGTTTCGAAACATCAAGGGGAGATAGAATGGGACAAAGTGGCTGAGGACGGCGTTTCTTATGCTTTTATCAGGGCAGGTTACCGGGGAAGTTCGGAAGGAAAGCTGATAGAGGATGAATTTTTTGTGGACAATATGGAAGGGGCTGCGGAAAATGACGTTGATATAGGGATTTACTTTTACACCCAGGCCATGACGCCAAAGGAGGCCAAAGAGGAGGCAGAGTTTGTAATTGAACTGATAGAGCCGTATGATGTTGATTATCCTGTTGTATTGGATTTAGAGGAGACAGAAAGCGCTTCGGCTCGGACCGCAGAGATGACAAAAGAGGAATTTACCAAAGTGGCCATAGCCTTTTGCGAGACAATCAAAGAGGCAGGTTATACGCCCATGATTTATGGAAATTTGAAAACCTTCATGATTATGCTGGATTTGGAGCAGATAGAAGATTATGAGAAATGGTTTGCCTATTATGACGAGACGGTTTATTTCCCTTATGCATTTAATATCTGGCAGTATTCCTCAAAGGGTAGTATTGCAGGAATCAAGGGAGATGTGGATTTGAATATCTGTATGAAGGATTATACACAGGAAAATGAATGAAATTCAGGAGTCGGTAAAAAGCGGATATCTGTTTGAAAAGTTCAGACTGTTTTACTTAAAGGATATAAGCAGCAGGGAATACGTTTATCATTACCATGATTTTCACAAGCTGATTTGGTTTATTTCAGGGAATGTGGAATACCATATAGAAGGTAAGGCATACAAATTAGAGCCGCATGATATTCTGCTGGTAAGTAAGGGAGAAATACATAAACCGTTTGTTGATTATGATACACCTTATGAACGGTATGTGTTTTATATTTCCGGTGAATTTTTGGAGGAACATTCGGAAGATGAAGACAGATTGGATTTATGTTTTCAGATGGCCTCAAAAGAGCAGGGCGGACATGTCATTCATTTGTCGCCGGCCGTAAGCGGAAATCTGTTTGAAGCGGTAAAGCAGATTGAAAAGCTTAATTATGATAATGCTTATGCTAAGGACATGTACAGCAGAGTTTCTTTTCTAAAATTACTGATTGAGCTGAACAGGTGCTGTATCAGCAATCCTGAGGTTTTCCACAAGATGGCCAGATACGATAAAAAAATCGTGGAGATGATTCACTATATCAACGACAATCTTTCAAAGGATTTAACCATTGAAAAATTGTCTGCCGAATTCTATTTGAGTAAGTACCATATGATGCGAAAATTCAAGGAGGAGACAGGCTATTCCATGCACCAGTATATATTGGAAAAACGTATTTTAGCGGCTAAAGGACTGATTCTTACAGGGATGCCTGCAACGCTTGCCAGTATGGAATGCGGCTTTAAAGATTACTCCACCTTTAGCAGGGCATATAAGAAACTGTTGGGGCAGCTTCCATCGGATGTTTATGGCAAATAATATTTTAAGCAAAGAATAAGCGTACTTCTTATTGCTGCATTTATTTGAAAACGCTGTTTTCCAAAAGCAGGAACTGCCATTAGTGATATGTGGACGGAATTCTCTCATCGCGTTCTTTTGTTACCTTAATGGGAGATACGGTCCATATATGCATCCCTGTCCTTCAATCAGCCTCATTTTCTTTGGGGCTTTTGTCGCCTTGCAGGGAATCCGGCTGATTCGAGGCTCTATCAGCAATCCTGTTTTTTCGTATCCTGCCTGTTGTTTGCCTTTGCATCTGCGCTATTTTTACGATTATCTGTAGCTGCCACATATCTGGCCACAGATACGCAGAAAAATGTTGCCATTAACAATAATATCCATATTTTTATTTCCATTTTAAAATTCTATTCAGTTATTTTCTACAAATTGATTCCATCTTAAATCTTTTTCCAACATCATATCCCCCTCAAATAACCAGATTAAATCATGTGTTATCCATGCAGTCGGCCAAATCGGACCACTCAGAAAGGGAAAGTTCTGCATCTCCCTCATTGGTATCTGCTTTGCCGTCATATTCATGATAGGCCTGTAGGCAGACGATATCTCTGATATAAATAAACTCTCTACATCCATGTTCCTGTCATAGCAGCATAAATCAGTTTATTATCCCCGGCCAACTTCACCCAAGAGACAACTCCACATGTCGGTTTATAAGTTGGGGGTAAGAACAGCCATCATGCTCCGTGATTCGGCTTATTACATTAAAAAGCGAATTGAAGTTTATGTGAAATGTAAACTAGCACCAGTGCAGAAGTGATTGCAGACTTTTTGGCAACCATTTATAGCAACAGTAGTTGCTGTTGCGGGATATGGTGCAGCTATTTGATTTTTTCCGTAGATCAAGTCTATTTATAAAATAATAGATTGAAAAAATAAATCATTTAAAATAAAAAAATGTAATTTTATTACAAAAAGTTATTGACTCATATCAGATACTGGTGTATAGTTAAATTACATAAAAAAGTTAAAAAAAGCAAAGAAAAATTAAATAATTTGCCAACAATTTCGAAATAGATGATGGATCGTTTTGTGAGACATCCTTATGTTAACAAACGCTGTCTCGTTTCGCGAGTCAGGTTATCGTAACAATAACGAACACGTTTCGTGAGCTGATTTCATGTCAATAAAATGATTGTTGTCAGGGAAACCTGTTGCAATATAATGAAACGAATGAACTGATACATGAAAAGGAGGTTACAATGAAAAAGTCAAAGTTATTATCACTCATTTTAACAGCGTCTTTATCTGTGACGATGCTTGCAGGATGCGGCAATTCTGGAAATGACTCCCAGACGGATGCCAATCCCCCGGCAGAACAGGGAGACGATGCCTCTGCTAAGACCGATGCAGGGCAGGAAACAGAAACATCCCAGACAGAGGGTGAAACCACTGCTGAAGGGGAAGATGCAGAAAGCATGTATGCCGGAGAAGATCCGTTAAAAATCGCAGTATATTATTCGGATAACTCCACTCTTCCTTTTAAAGAGGATTGGCTCACGGTGAAAGCCATGGAAGAAAAGTACAATGTGGATGTTTCCTGGGAAATCATCCCTATTGCGGATTATAACACCAAGGTTTCTCTTGCCCTGAATACAGGAACCAACGCGCCTGACGTAATTTTATACCAGACAACCGTGGGAGAAAATGCCTCCCTGGCGTTGAATGGGGCTCTTGTGCCTGTTAGCGATTATGAACAGTGGACACCCAACTTTACGGAGAGAGTAAAAGAATTTGGATTGGAAGATGCAGTGGAAGCCAAAAAGCTTCAGGACGGAAAGCTCTATTATATGCCTTCCCTGACAGATAAACCTTTTTATGATGGTGGTTTGATTTTAAGAGAGGATTTTTTGGAGGCAAAGGGACTGTCTGAACCGAAAACATTTGATGATTTATATGAGATATTGAAAGCATACAAAGAAGAAAACCCGGATTCTTATCCTCTTACCATTCTAGCTGGTCCTAGAGTGTTGTATCGTATGACCATGCCTTCCTTTGGAATCAGTGTAGGAAAGAATAGTTCATCAGGTACTAGTGTGTTAAGCTGGGATTATGAGAACAACAAGTATTTTGCAGCGGCGACCAGCGATGAGCTGAAAGAATACCTGACTTTCTTCCACAAGTTATATGAAGAGGGGCTTCTTGATCCTGAAATGGCGGATCCTATTGACTCTGATACATGGTCACAGAAAATGGCCACAGGCTATTCCTGTGCAACATATGCATACTATGATCAGATTGGCGGTGTGGAATCAGCAGCTGCCCAGGAAGGCTTTAAGCTTCAAATGTACGCTCCTTTAGAGGGACCCAGCGGAGCCCATCACCAGCCTAAATCCAGCCTTGGCAGTGGAATCATGTTCCCGGCGGCAACGGCGAAAAGGGATGATTTTGAAAGGATCGTAAGAACCATTGACGCTATGTTTTTCTCAGAAGAAGCAGCAAAAATCTGGTGCCTTGGAATAGAAGGAGAGACTTATACGGAAAGTGGCGATACGATTACATATTCCGATGAGATATTAAACGCTGCTGACGGGGTTTATAAGTATATGCAGGTTCAGTATGGGTGTGGCTCTGACGTTACACAGATGGTATGGTATAATGCCCGTGAGATGTCGAAGTATGATGAGAATTATGCGAAGATCAATGAACAGGTGGCGGCTATGGATAACGCAATCCAGGATATTCCCCCCAGTGTAGATTTTGACGATTTACAGGCGGAGGATGCTTCGTCCCTGCAGACGCCTCTGGCAGATAATCTTGAGGTATGGCTGGATGGGTTCTTGACCGGAAGCAAATCTCTGGAAACAGATTGGGATGCATACGTAGGCGAAATGAACAACCTTCAAATTGATTCCTTCTGTCAGATGTATAATGATGCACTAAAGTAAGAACTACAGGTGATTGAGCGCGGGAAAATTTCTTGAATGCGCTCTGATATAAAATCGGCCAAAAGGGATATGACGCTTGCCGCATGCTAAAAAAACATGCGGCAAGTATTGGTTAAAGGACATATTGGGAGTCCTGCATCCGCTAGGTTGGTTTTGAAAGGTATGGTATGTGTATGAAAAAAGTAAAAGCAGTGAAAAGAGGAACGGCTGCAGTGCCGAAGCAGCCTTTTAAAAGCCATTTCAAGCGGTATTGGCAGTTATACCTGATGATGCTGATTCCCATTATCCATATACTGGTGTTTAAATATGTTCCCATGTTAGGAAGTGTGTTGGCGTTTCGCAGATACCGTCCAGGTATGAGTCCTTTTGGGACAGAATGGGTAGGGTTTCATTATTTTAAGAGGTTTCTTACAGACAGTATGTTCTGGAGAGCTTTTCGCAATACTCTGGTGCTTTCGTTTATGAACCTCATTATTAATTTCCCCATACCCATTATATTTGCCATTTTCTTAAACGAAGTAAAGAATGCAAGATTTAAGAAACTTGTCCAGACAGTTTCCTATATGCCTCGTTTTATTTCCACAGTAGTAGTCATTGCAATTTTGGGAGAACTTCTTTCTCCTAGCAGTGGTATGGTGAATAACTTTCTGCAAAATGTTTTCGGAATTGTTCCGGTGTATTTTATGAATGAAGCCAAATATTTTAGGTGGCTTTATGTATTCACGGATACATGGCAGTTTATGGGCTGGACGGCAATTATTTACCTTGCTGCCATTACAGGTATCAACACAGAACTTTACGAAGCGGCAGAGATGGATGGAGCTACAAGGATACAGAAGGTGTTTCATGTGACACTGCCCTCCATTTTACCGACTATCATGGTAATGCTGATTCTTGACGTAGGACGGATGCTGACCCTGGGTTTTGAAAAAGTGCTGTTGATGTATACCCCTGCCAATTCTGGAGTCAGCGATATTATTGACACTTTGGTTTATCGCACAGGTCTTACGAACCAGAACTACTCTTATGCAACTGCAATCGGCTTGTTTAGCGGTCTGATTGGCGTAATCCTTGTTACTGTGTCTAACACTGTCAGTAGGAAATTGACAGGGGACGGAATTTATTAGGGGGGATAGTCATGGGAAAACATAAAAAGATAGCAAAGTCAAATCTTATTTTTGATGGTTTGGTAAATCTGGTTATGATATTGGTTCTTCTGGTATGTCTGCTGCCATTTATTTATATGATTGCCATGTCTCTTTCTGACCCAGCGGCAATCATGAACAATGAAGTGACCTTCTGGCCAAAAAGATTAAACCTATCCTCCTATCGGCAGATTTTTTCTTATCCCAATTTTTTCAGGGCGTATGGAAATACCTTTTTTTATACCATCTGCGGAACCGCCTTTTCGCTTCTTATGATGATTATGCTGGGATATCCTTTGTCAAAGGACTTTTTAAGGGGAAACAACTTTTTTATGAAAATGGTGATATTGACTATGTTCTTTTCGGGAGGGCTGATTCCTAATTATTTGCTAATCAGCTACTTAAGGCTTACTGGTACGAGATTTGCTTTGCTGATTCCCTTTGCCATCAACCAGTTTAACCTAATCATTCTGATAAACTTTTTTAAGACCATACCGGTTGAATTAGAGGAGGCGGCGCTGATTGATGGAATGAGTTATTGGAAACTGTTGTGGAAAATTGTAGTGCCGTTGTCAAAGCCGGCCATTGCAACCATTGGTCTTTACTCGGCGGTGTTTTTCTGGAACGATTGGTTTAATTCCCTGATTTATTTAAACAGCAACCAGTATCCGGTGATGTTATATTTAAGGAATATTGTGAATGGGACCATGATGGTAGGTGAAGCAGCCGGAAGTGCGGATAAGTCTACCATTGCCATTTCCGTAAAAGCGGCAGTTATTATCGTGTCAACACTGCCTATTATCTGTATTTATCCTTTTTTACAGAAATATTTCGTAAAAGGCATGACGGTAGGTTCAGTAAAGGGTTAATGGGAATTTTTCATAGTACAAATTTGTGCTTGCGCCAAATTCGCGGGGCGCTGGCAAGATTGGAGATTAATATGGTAGAACTTGATTACATCGCAACGGAACAGAGAAATGAAAATACGTCAAATATAGATTCAAAAAGCGTGCACGAAATGGTCCGCCTGATGAATGAGGAGGACAAGAAGGTGGCTTTTGCGGTGGAAAAAGAGCTGGATAAAATTGCAAAAGCTTCTGAAGTGATTTATGAGCAAATAAGGAAGGGGGGAAGGCTGATCTATATAGGCTGCGGTACTTCAGGCAGACTTGGGATATTGGACGCGGTTGAGTGCCCCCCTACCTTTGGCACGGATCCTGAATTGATTCAGGCCATTATTGCAGGGGGAACCGAAGCAATTTTCAGGGCAAAAGAGGGGGCAGAGGATGATGAGCAGGAAGGCAGGAAAGATTTAGAGAAAATTCATTTCTGTGAAAAGGATGTGCTGGTGGGGCTGGCTGCCAGCGGTAGAACGCCTTATGTCCTGGGAGCCATGGTATATGCCAAAAGAATGGGCGCTCCCATAATCGCAGTTACCTGCTGCCCGGATTCCGCAATTGATAAAATGGCAGATATTGGCATTACGCCCATGCCTGGGCCGGAGGTTATTACCGGCTCTACAAGGTTGAAGAGTGGAACTGCAGAAAAGATGGTTTTAAATATGATTTCTACTACGGTGATGATTCAGATGGGCAAGGTGTATGGGAATCTGATGGTGGATGTGAAGGCCACCAACGAGAAGCTTCTGGAACGGACCGTAAGGATCGTAAAGACATGTACGAATGCTACGGATGGAGAAGCCAGAAGGGTTTTGGAAGAATGTGAATACAGTGCCAAAGTAGCAATTGTTATGATTTTAATGGGAGTAGGGAGCAAGGAGGCGAAAGAACTTCTGGAAGAGAAAAACGGACGTATACAGGAAATTTTAAAAACAGGCAAAAATATGGAAACTGTCATTTAGGGTAATCCGGGAGGGAGAAGAATGCATCCATTGGCGAAATTGGCCGGGAAGGAAAGCCGACTGGTGATTGGGCTGATGAGCGGCACATCGGCAGATGGCATTGACGCTGCACTGGTGAAAATAGAGGGGTATTGGCTTGCCACGAAAGTGGAACAACTTGGCTTTATCACAGTACCTTATCCTGAAAAAGCAAGGAATGAGATTTTAAAGGCAGCATCAGGAGACTATGGGGGAAGCCATACTATCTGTAATTTGAATTTTTTTCTGGGAAAATTATTTGCGGAAAGCTGTAAGGATCTGTGTAAAGAATGCGGTATCTCTCCTGGGGATATTGATATTGTGGGAAGTCATGGGCAGACACTTTGGCATATTCCCGGGAAGGAGATGTTTTTGGGGAAATGTTTCTCCAGCACGTTACAGATAGGGGAAGCAGCAGTGATAGCGGAAGAGATGAATTGCCCTGTGGTTTCTGACTTTCGGGTACGGGATATGGCGGCAGGCGGGCTTGGGGCTCCCCTGGTACCTTATACGGAGTATTTGCTTTACCGCCGGAAGGAGCGCACAATCGCCCTTCAGAATATTGGCGGAATTGGGAATATTACAATTTTGCCTGCAGACTGCAGCTTAGAGGAGGTTTATGCTTTTGACACAGGGCCGGGAAATATGGTGATGGACGCCCTGACAGAGTGTCTGACGGAGGGAAAGCTTACATTTGATCAGGGCGGAAGAATGGCAGCCTCGGGAAAAGTTGACCGGAAACTTCTTTCCTTTATGATGGAGGATTCTTACCTGAAAGCTCCTATTCCAAAAACTACCGGAAGGGAGCGGTATGGGAAAGATTATGTGAAACGGCTGATAAAAGAAGCTGAAGAAATGGGTGTATCTCTTTTGGATACCCTTACTACGGCGACCTGCTTTACGGCGGAATGTATTAGAATAGGCATAGAAAATTTCTGCCGCCCCTTACCGGAACAATTGATTGTGGGGGGAGGCGGCAGCCAGAATAAGCTGTTAATGACTTTTATTAAAAAGGCACTGCCTAAATGTCAGGTAATAATTAATGAAGATATTCATTTAGACAGCAATGCCAAGGAAGCGATTGCTTTTGCAGTTCTTGCAAACGAAACGGTTTGCTGCCATTTTAATAACGCTGTGAAGGCAACAGGGGCGGAACATCCGGTGGTGATGGGGAAAATAAGCTTTTAAGTTTGAAACTAGGAAAGGAGTATCATATTGTATATGGAAAAGACAGTAGAGCAGATGTCCCTGCGGGAAAAGATTGGACAATGTTTTTCGGTAGGATTTCCCGGTACGGAGTTGACAGAGGAGTATAGCGATTTTTTGAAAGAGTTTCAGGTTGGGAATCTTATTTTATTTGGGGAAAATATTGAAAGCGGAGAACAGCTGTCAGAACTTTGCAGCACTCTCCGCCAACAGGTGTTGGAAAATACCCAAATTGCCCCTTTTATTATGATTGATCAGGAAGGGGGCGCTATTGTTCGGCTTTCCGATGATTTGGTGAATGTACCGGGAGCAATGGCAACTGCAGCATCCCAAAATCCGGAGAATGCTTACGCTGCTGGGCAGCTTACAGGCAGACAGCTTAGAAGGCTAGGTATAAATTTTGACCTCGCGCCGGTAATGGATATAAATTGCAACCGGAATAACCCGGTGATTGGCATCCGCAGCTATGGCGATGAACCGGGACAGGTTGGAACATACGCTATGAAAATGGCGAAGGGACTTATATCTGAGAAAGTCCTTGCCTGCGCCAAGCATTTTCCAGGCCATGGTGATACGGCACAGGATTCCCATTTAAGTCTGCCGATTGTTGATAAACCTATGGAACAATTGGAAAAAACAGAGCTTCGTCCCTTCCGGGAGGCGGTAGATATGGGCATTCCCGCGGTTATGAGCGCTCATATCCTGTTTCCGGCTCTAGAGCCGGAGAAAATACCTGCTACCATGTCAGAAAAAATCCTTACAGGTCTTTTAAGAAAAACCTACGGTTTTCAGGGAATCATTTTAAGCGACTGTATGGAAATGGGGGCAATCAAGAAATATTACGGTACAGCCAACGGTGTGGTAAAAGCCTTGGGGGCGGGAGTGAATATCGTGCTGATCTCACACACACCTTCTGCTGCTAAGGAAGCCATAGAAGCGGTGGAGAAGGCAGTGGGGGAAGGAGCCCTTTTGGAGGAGGTGATTGACGCTTCTGTGAAAAGGATTTTAGCCTTAAAGAAAGTGTATGCGGAAAAAGAAGATCGGGATGGAAGGCTGGTATTAGAGGAAGATAAGCAAAAGGCATACAGGTTGTTGAAGGAAACCATTACCCCTGTGACAATGCCTTTTGGAAAGACGCCAAAGGCAGGAGAAAATCCTTTTTTTGCAGGTTGCTATGCCTATCGTATTACACTGGCGGCAAATATGGAAAATAAAACTCTTAGTTTCCCTGAGTGGATGGAAAGGAAATTGGGCGGTACGTCCTGCATTTTTTCACCTAATCCACAGGAAGAAGAAATATGCAGGATTGTGGAAAAAGCGAAAGGACACAGCAGCATAGTAATAGGAACCTATAACGGGCATTTACAAAAGGGACAGATAAAACTGATAGAGAGGCTTTCAAAGCTTGATACGCCGGTGACAGTTTTTGCCCTCAGAAACCCGTATGATTTAAAGGACCTTCCGCAAAATGTCACAGCAATTGTTATGTGGGAGTACTCAGTCAGAAGTTTTCAGGCTGCCCTGGAAATATTGAAAGGGGAGTGGATGCCTAAGGGGCAGATGCCAATCCGGTGGTAGAGAGTATCGCAAGCATTATCTGCGATGCGTAAGAAAATGCAGCTGGGATAGGCGGTCGGAAAACAGGAAATAGGAGGTGATTGATATGCCGGATATGTTAGTAAAACTATATCATCTGCCGCAGATGGACAGAGAACAGATCAAAAAGGCAAATTATCAAATCAGAAGGGCAATGGCGCCGGATAAGCTTCGGGTGGTAGACTGGGTGAGAGAGCATTCGGGAATTTTCGCCGCAGGGGAGTGCGATGTATGTTTTTCCCATACACCCATAACCTGTTTTATTGCCACAAGAGAGGAAAAAATTATAGGCTATGCCTGTTATGATGCCACTGCCCCGGACTTCTTTGGACCTACCAGGGTTCTGGATAAGGAGCAGGGCAGGGGAATCGGAAAACAGCTTTTACTTGCCAGTTTGTGGGCTATGAGGGAAGAAGGGTATGGCTATGCAATTATCGGAAGTGTAGGACCTGCCGCTTTTTATGAAAAATGCGTAGGCGCAATGGTGATTCCTGACTCATCTCCAGGCATATATGAGGATTTCCTAGGAGGAATAGAGAAACGAAAAAGCAGGGAGGAGCAGAAGGATGAAGACGGTATTGGGACTAGAGAGGGTAAGGAAATATGAGGAAATATTTAAGGGGAAGGCCATTGGGCTGATCACCAATTTTTCCGGGATAACCAGTGATTGGAAAAAGGATAATCTCATGGTTTTTCGGGATTGCGGTTACCACATAGCCCGGATTTTCACGCCGGAGCACGGTTTAAACGGAGCCGGTGCGGGAGAAGCGATTGATGAAAAAAGCCAGCAAAGAAAAGGAGAGGCTCCTATTGTCTCTCTTTACGGGGAAAAGAAGAAACCTTCTTCCCAGGATTTACAGGATATCGAGCTTCTGGTTTTTGATATGCAGGATGTAGGGCTGCGATATTATACATATCTTTATACTATGACCTACGCCATGGAAGCAGCCGGGGAGGCGGGGATTCCCTTTGTGGTGCTGGACCGCCCTAATCCTCTTGGAGGGAATATAATAACCGGTGCAAGAATTCTTCCTTCTCTTCACAGCTTTGTGGGGGATTATGAGCTTCCTATGCGGCACGGTCTGACCTTGGGGGAGGCGGCGTTTTATTTTAAAGAATATGCAGGCCTGAAACTGGATCTTAGGGTAATACGGATGGAGAATTATACATCCCGGATGATGCATCCTAAGACAGGGCTTTTGTGGAACATTCCATCTCCCGCCCTTCCTGCCTTTGAGAATACACTCTGCTACAGTGGAGGGTGCCTGTTTGAAGCCAGCAATATCAGCGAGGGCAGGGGCAGTATGAAGCCCTTTTTAATGTACGGCGCGCCTTTTCTGGACATGGACTTGGTGTACCATGAGTTGTGGGAACAAAAAACAGGGGAGGGCTACGTTTTCCGCAGAAGGGCATTTATCCCCGTCAGTGGGAAGTATGCGGGGGAGGTATGCTATGGACTGGAATTCCATCCCCTTTCACTGGAGGAAGACTTTCTTCCCACAGCGCTTATGCTTATGAAGATTATTTGTGACCGTTATCCCCAAAAGGTGATATTCCGAAAAGAAGATAAGGATGAAAATACGGTGCATTTGAAGGTCCTTTATGGTAATGGCATGGCGGAGGAATACCTGGAAGGAAAAGTCAGTTTAAAGGATTTACAGGAGAGCTGGAAAGATGAAGGAGATGCCTTTTCCAAATCGGTGAAATCGCTTCGGCTGTACGATTAAAGGAGAGAATGGACGGATGGGGTTTATATTGGGAATGGATGGCGGCGGTACTTCCACGCAAGGGGTAATTTTGCAGCAGGGGAAAGAATGTGCACGTATTGCAGCCGGAGGAATCAACTATAACAGTTACTCACAAAAGCAAATCAGAGAACATTTGCAGGAGATAGCCGAAAAGTGCCGGGAGTATGGTTTTGCGCCCGCTCTGTGCACAGGTGTAGGTATTGGAGCGGCAGGCATAAGTAATCCTGCGGCGGTTTCCTTTTTAAAGGAATGTATAAAAGAATTGGGCTTTGTATGTCCGGTGGTGGTGATGGGCGACCATGAAGCCGCTTTAAGGGGCGGGCTGATGGGAGAGGCCGGTCTTTTGCTGATTGCGGGAACCGGTTCTGTGTGCCTTGCCCAGGACAAGGCCGGAAAACTGTACAGAACGGGAGGATACGGACATTTGATTGACGATGGCGGAAGCGCCTATGCAATCGGAAGGGATATTTTGCAGGCAGTGGTACGGTCGCACGATGGAAGAGAAGAGAAAACCGTGCTTACGGAGGCTGTTTTTCAGACGCTGGGCATTCATTCGGTGGGAGAACTCATAGGCTTTGTATACAATGGAGGAACAGGAAAAAGAGAAATCGCCTATCTGGCCCAGCTGCTTACGGAAGAAAGGATAAAATCAGACCTGGTTTCAGAGAAAATTGCAAAAGCTGCGGCCAGTGAGCTGGTAGAGCTGATAGGGCCCTGTCTTTCCCGGATGGAAGAGGGGTTCTATCCCATTCTGTTCTCAGGCAGTGTACTTGTGAAAAACAAAAAGATAGGCGGATTTTTGCGGGAACAGATTGCCAGAGAAAAGCTGCCAGTGTATGTGGCGGAAAGGAAAAAAGACCCGGCTATCGGGGCAGCATCCTGGTTTCAGGATAATGCCGGGTGACAGCCCCGATAGCTTAATTCCAGTTTTTTTTCTATCTGGTCATAATCCCGGCCGGCTACTGCCATAAATAGAATATCGGATATATATAGCTGGGCGATACGGGAGCTGGTAGCGCCGCTTCTTTTTAATATTTCAGTGGAGTCCGTATACAATACATAATCTGTCAGTTTTGACAGAGGATTGTTGGCGTTATGCCGGGTAACAGCCACAGAGGGGGTACCGGACATTTTCAAAATGTCCGCTATGCGGAGGATTTCCTTTGTTTCCCCGGAATTGGAAAAAAGTATGGCAATATCTTTGGGGGAAGTAATGGCGGCATAGGCATAGCATACATGGACATCGCTGCTAAAGAAAACATGGTAGCCTAGACGGAGAAATTTGGAATACAGATCCTCCGCCACAAGTCCTGATGCGCCGATGCCAAAACAGCCGATGGTGTTGGCACCGATGATCATTGGAATGATTTTTTCAAGAGCCTCCTGATCTAGGAGTTTTCTGGTGGCTTCAATGGCCTGAATGCTATTGGCGCTTACCTGATCTGCGGTAACAGAGATGGAACTGCACTGGCGGATGTCAAGGAATTGGGTTTTGGGAGAATCCTCATCCCCTTTTTCCTGACTGATTTCCTGAAAAAGCGCATTCTTCAATCCCTTCATGCCATCATAACCGATACTTTTACAAAAGCGTACCCATGCCCCCTGACTGGTTTTGGACATCTGGGCAAGGGACGCTAAAGGATACTGGAAAATATGGTCTGGATGTGTTAAAAAATAGCTGGCGGCAATCTGTTCTGATTTGCTTAAGGCTGAATACATGTAACGCACATGATTTTCAATATTTGTCATAGCAGGTGTTGTTTCCTCTCCGTGTTTCCGTCTGTATTATGCAAAGTAAAATGATAGTAAACGACAAATATTTGTTCTTCACTAGATATACGGTAAAAAAGCCCTGATTCCTGTAGTTTGGAACTGGGGCGCAAACATTTCTTACTGTATTAAATATTTTAGGTTATGATAACTTATCTGTCAATATATTAGTACATTTTATTTTATATTTTACTTGCGCTGGGAAAATAATCCTGTTATAATAGAGTTCGCAGTCAGGAAATTCCTGAATTGCCTGAAGTTAGGTAAAATTCCCCTTTTACACTGAGCGGGCTGGAAACTTGTTTCCGCCCGCTCTTTTATTCCATAAGCCGTTTAGCGAAGCGTAGCGGCGCTTGTTTACAATCCGTGCAGAAGATATATGCCACTAAAAAAGTATTGGAAAGCTTATATTTATAGGGCACTATGGGAAAAATAGGATATATTCGGATAATTCATGTTTGTTATACTGGTACAGCGCTGCGCTTGTTATAAGGAAAGATGTACCAGATAAAAAATAAAGAAGGATGAGGTGCGTTATGAAACAACAAATCGAGGCGATGGACGCCTATCAAGTAATTGAAAAGAGAAAAATAAGCGATTTAAATTCGGAAGGGTACATTTTGAGACATAAAAAGACAGGAGCCGCCATCACCCTTTTATTGAATGATGATGAAAATAAGGTGTTTTACATTGGTTTTCGCACGCCGCCTAAGGACAGTACCGGTGTTGCCCATATTTTGGAGCATTCCGTACTGTGCGGTTCAAAAAATTTCCCGGTCAAGGATCCATTCATTGAGTTAGCGAAGGGTTCGCTGAATACTTTCTTAAATGCAATGACCTATCCCGACAAGACGGTTTACCCGGTGGCAAGCTGCAATGATAAGGATTTCAAAAATCTGGTGCATGTTTATCTGGACGCTGTGTTTTATCCCAACATTTATAATGAGGAGAAGATTTTCAGGCAGGAAGGCTGGCACTATGAGATGGAGGATGTGGAGGACGAGCTTTCAATCAACGGTGTTGTATACAATGAAATGAAAGGCGCGTTTTCTTCACCGGATGATGTTGTGGAGCGGGAAATCATGAATTCTCTTTATCCGGATATGACCTATGGACTTGAATCAGGGGGAGATCCTGACTTTATACCAGAGCTTACCTATGAGGATTTTTTGGCCTTCCACAAAAAATATTATCATCCTTCTAACAGTTATATTTATTTATACGGAAATATGGATGCCGCAAAATATCTTTCTTTTATAGATGAACAGTACTTGTCCCATTTTGAAGAACTTAAGGTGGACTCCCAGATTGGAGTGCAGAGGCCCTTTGCAGTGCCTAAGGAACTGGTTAAAGAGTATTCCATTATGGAGGATGATTCTGTTCTTGAAAATACCTATCTAACCTATAATGTTTCCATGGGCACCAGTCTTGACAAGAAACTTTATATTGCAATGGATGTTCTTGACTATGTGCTTTGTTCCGCCCCTGGAGCGCCAGTGAAGCAAGCGCTGATTGATAAGGGGATAGGGAAGGATGTATACAGTACCATGGAAAATGGTATTTACCAGCCTTACTTTTCTGTGATTGCCAAGAATGCGGAGGGTGGCCAGAAGGAGGAATTTGTAACTACGATCCAGGAAGTGCTCACAAAGGCGGTAGCGGAAGGACTGGACAAAAAGGCCCTTGCTGCAGCCATCAACTATTTTGAGTTCCGGTACAGAGAAGCAGATTTTGGTTCTTATCCAAAGGGACTGATGCTTGGCCTGGAGGCTTTAGACAGCTGGCTTTATGATGAGAAGGCGCCCTTTATGCATATAGAGGCGAACAAGACTTATGCGGAACTGAAGGATTCGATCGGCACAGGTTATTTTGAGGAGCTCATAAAAAAATATATTTTGGAAAATCCACACAAAACAATCATGGAGGTGAAGCCCGTACAGGGACTGACCACTAGAAAGGATAAAGCGCTTTTCGAGAAGCTACAGACCTACAAAGCTGATCTTTCCCAGCAGGAAAAACAGGAAATAGTGGACAAGACAAAGGCATTGCGGGCTTACCAGGAGGAGGAAAATACAAAAGAGGCACTGGAGACGATTCCTCTGCTTACCAGAGAGGATATGAAAAAAGAGGCGGCAGGCTACATCAATGAAGTGCACAGTATAGACGGAACTACAATCCTTGTCCATGATATTTTTACAAATGGTATCAGTTATTTGAATCTGGTCTTTGATTTGAGGGATGTGCCTGCAAGGCTGTTCCCCTATGTGGGCGTTTTAAAAGCAGTGCTTATGATGGTGGATACAAAACGCTTCAATTATAATGAACTGTTCAATGAGGTAAACATTCATACGGGTGGAATTAAAACGGTGGTAAACACATACACCAACGCAAATGATTTCAAGAAATACAAAGTTACGCTGGAAATCCGTTCTAAGGCGCTTTATGAAAAACGGGATAAGGCAATGGAGCTGATGAAGGAGATTTTACTGACCTCCCAGTTTGACGATACAAAGCGCCTGTACGAAATCCTGGCGGAAACAAAATCCAGAATGCAGGCGGTCATGACAGGAGCGGGACATTCCGTTGCAAGTATACGGGCCCTTTCCTATTTTTCACCTACGGCGGCAGTGTCGGAGCAGATTAGCGGTATTCCCCAGTACAGGCTTTTGGAGGAGCTTTTAAAAGAGTTTGAGAGCAGGAAGACGGAACTGGTGCAAAATCTGAAGGATTTGACAGCGTATATTTTCAGGCCTGAAAACCTGCTGGTGGATTACACCGCATCGAAAGAAAGCTATCCCGGCCTTGACCAGGCCGTGAGCCAATTAAAAGCCGAATTGTATACCAGTAAGGCATCGGGGGAGAGCTTTAAGCCGGATCCGGTAAAGAAAAACGAGGCTTTCATGACAGCAGGGCAGGTGCAGTATGTATGCCGTGCAGGGAATTTCATTGACAAAGGTCTGCCCTACACAGGCGCCTTAAAGGTACTTAAGGTGATGATGGGTTATGACTATTTGTGGAATCAGGTCAGGGTAAAGGGCGGCGCATATGGCTGTATGTGCGGATTTTTCAGAAATGGAGACGGTTATTTTGTCTCTTACAGGGACCCTAATTTAAAAAAGACAGTGGATGTGTATGAGCAGGCGGCGGAATATATTGAGAATGTAAAGTTGGACGAACGGACGGTAACACAGTTTATCATCGGGGCAATCAGCGAACTGGATACGCCTATGACACCGGCTACTAAGGGAATCTATTCCCTTGGAGGCTACATGACAGGGCTTTCCATGGACAAGGTGCAAAAAGAGCGGGACCAGCTGCTTGCCACCACCAAAGAGGAGCTCCAAGGGCTTGGCAGATATGTGCGGGCCTTTATGGAGGATGAGTGCCTTTGCGTGGTGGGAAATGGAGATAAGATAAAAGAAAGTGAAGAACTGTTTATGCAGGTGGAGCAGCTGTTTTACTAAAGTAACGATTCAGCCAGATCTGTGCAGTAAATGCACAGACCGTGAGAATATGATTAGGGAATGCAAAATCCCATCGCTGAAGGCAATTTTTAATGGATTTTGCAAGTAGCAGTCAGCAGGGCTGAACTGGTTACTTTTTGCGGGTCAGGAATGTACATTTACTGCGCATTCCGTGAGAACGTGATTCAGGTGTGAGGGGCGATTTTTGCGAAGCGAAACTTGGAATATCGCCCCGAATGTTACTATGAGCGGCTTCCAGGCTGTGAATAGTAACCGGAACTACTATTCACGAAATGAAAGACTTAAGCCATATCTTGCGCTTTGCTTTCGAAAATGCTATGATTTGGAAAGGGCTGGTGGACGAAAAAGGTAATAGGGCCTGCCGCGTTAAAATTATCAAACTTAAGTGAAAGTAGAAGGAGGACTGCGAGATGCAGTTAACAACGATCAGGGAAATTTTCAGAAACAGAGAGAAATATTTGGATAAAGAGGTATGTGTCGGCGGATGGGTGCGGAGCATACGGGATTCTAAGACTTTTGGATTTATCGTACTGAATGACGGTACATTTTTTGACACTCTGCAGGTGGTATATCATGATGAAATGGAGAATTTTGCAGAGGTTTCCAGGATGAATGTGGGTGCGGCAATTATTGTAAAGGGAACCTTGGTTCCAACACCTGCGGCCAAGCAGCCTTTTGAGATCCAGGCAACAGAAATCAGTGTGGAGGGAGCCTCAGCGCCGGATTACCCATTGCAGAAAAAGCGCCACAGCATGGAATATTTGCGCACAATTTCTCATTTGCGTCCGAGAACAAACACATTTCAGGCAGTTTTTCGTGTGCGTTCCTTGATTGCTTATGCTATCCACAAGTTTTTTCAGGAAAGAGATTTTGTGTATGTGCATACCCCACTGATTACAGGAAGTGACTGTGAAGGGGCAGGGGAGATGTTTCAGGTGACCACCATGGATCTTGCAAACATTCCAATGACTGAGGACGGAAAGGTGGATTTTTCCCAGGATTTCTTTCATAAGGCAACGAATTTGACAGTCAGCGGCCAGCTGAACGGAGAGACCTACGCCCAGGCATTCCGCAATATTTATACCTTTGGGCCCACATTCCGGGCGGAAAATTCCAATACCACCCGCCATGCAGCGGAATTTTGGATGATTGAGCCGGAAATTGCATTTGCGGATTTAAAAGATGATATGATGCTGGCGGAGTCCATGCTGAAATATATCATCCGGTATGTGCTTGAACATGCGCCACAGGAGATGAATTTCTTTCATTCCTTCATAGACAAGGGACTTTTGGAGAGGCTTGACAATGTTGTTAACTCCGATTTTGCCCATGTGACCTACACAGAAGCAATCGATATTTTAAGTAAAAACAATGATAAGTTTGAATATAAGGTGTCCTGGGGATGTGATTTACAGACAGAGCATGAGCGTTATCTGACAGAGGAGGTATTTAAACGCCCTGTGTTTGTGACGGATTATCCTAAGGAAATCAAAGCGTTTTATATGAAGCTGAATGAGGATGGCAAAACGGTTGCTGCTGTTGACTGTCTGGTGCCGGGAATCGGTGAAATTATTGGGGGCAGCCAGAGAGAGGATGATTATGAAAAACTGGTAAAACGTATGGAGGAATTAGGACTTGACAGAGAAGATTATGATTTTTATCTTGACCTGCGCAAATATGGCAGCACCAGACATGCAGGGTTTGGACTTGGCTTTGAAAGATGTGTCATGTATTTGACAGGTATGAGCAATATCAGAGATGTAATTCCTTTCCCAAGAACAGTAAATAACTGTGAGTTATAGGAAAAGGCTTAGACGGCAAAAAGGGTGTAAGGTCGGAATGGATGTTCCTTTAGACTTTACACCTTATTTCATAAATTTATTTCATTCTTCCATAAAATCAGCCGCTTGAAACGTATCTCTTTTATCAAAGATTACTTTTCACAGGGTAACAATCAGAAAAAGAGAATGGGAGGGCTTATCTATGAAAAATTTAAGGATGATATCACGAGAAAAAGAGAAAAGGAAATTACTGTTATTTTTTATCATAATGGCATTTCTTTTATCAGGCTGTGGCGGAGCGTCTAAAAGTACGGGAGCCATGGAGGCGGCGGATACGGCAATGCAAGCCAGTGGGGCAACAGATAACGGCTATGCGGACGCAGGCGGTTACGCTATGGAGGCGGCGGCAGAGGCCGGGGAATTAGATGCTTTGGAAGGTGACAGCGAAACGCCAAAGGTACAAAGCACCCAGCGCAAACTTATCAAAAATGTAAACTTGGAGGTGGAGACAGAGGCCTTTGAGGATTTACTTGCTGATGTGAAAAAAAGGACAGAGCAGTTTGGAGGATACATAGAAGAAAGCTATGCCTATAACGGCAGCAATTATTATGGAAAGGGCAATCGGAATGCAAATCTGACCATTCGTATCCCGGCAGAAAAGCTGGACGCGTTTTTGAGCATGGTGTCCGAAAATTCCAATGTAATCAGCCAGAATGAAAGTGTTACGGATGTGACCTTACAGTATGTGGATATGGAAAGCCATAAAAAGGCGCTGACAGCGGAGCAGGAAAGGCTTTTGGAACTTTTAGAGAAGGCGGAGACCGTTGAGGACATCATCACCTTAGAGAGCAGGCTTTCGGAGGTGCGCTACCTGCTTGAGAGCATGGAATCCCAGCTGCGGACGATGGACAATCAGGTTTCCTACAGCACGGTTTACCTATATATCAATGAAGTTACGAAATATACACCGGTGCAGGAGATGACCCCGTGGGAAAAGATTTCAACAGGCTTTATGGGCAGCTTGTATGATATTGGAAACGGAATGGTGAATTTTGGGATTGACTGTATGATTAATTTGCCTTATCTTATCTTATGGGCAGTTATTTTGCTCATAGTCTTTTTCATGATTCATCTGATAGTGAAATTGGTGAAAAAGAAAAGAGGGATAAAGCAGGAGAAAAAGATGCGCAGAAATCCTGGACAGCCGGAAGTTAATGGGAGGATGGACGGACAGATCAAAACGGAAGAAAAGGAAGAACCGCCAATCAAATAGCAGGAAGAAAGATATCATTTGTAAAGCAGACTGCTTTCGTTCAGCTGCTTATCAGTAGAGAGAACTACTGTGAAAATAAATTTTTCACAGACCAATTTGTACCAACGCCCAAATTGGCAGGTGTTGGCAGTATGGAGGATTGTTATGTATGAATGATCAGTATAAATCTGGTTTTACCGCGCTCATAGGTAGGCCCAATGTGGGAAAATCTACCCTGATGAATTGCTTAATTGGGCAGAAAATTGCCATTACGTCCAATAAACCCCAGACCACCAGAAATCGCATCCAGACAGTTTATACCTCCAAGGAGGGACAGATTGTTTTTGTAGATACGCCGGGTATCCACAAGGCCAAGAACCGGTTAGGAGATTATATGGTGAATGTGGCAAACAGAAGCCTTAAGGAAGTGGATGTAATTTTGTGGCTGGTAGAACCTTCAAATTTTATAGGCGCAGGGGAACGGCATATCATAGAACAGCTTCAAAAAATTTACACGCCGGTGATACTGGTCATTAATAAGATTGATAAAGTGAAAAGAGAAGAACTGCTGGAATTTATCGATACCTATCGAAAAGAACTGGATTTTGCCGAGATTGTGCCGGTGTCCGCCCTAAAGGGGGAAAATACCGATGAACTTATAAAATGTATTATGGCTTATCTGCCCTATGGACCGGCTTTTTATGATGAAGATGTGATTACCGACCAGCCTGAGCGCCAGATTGTGGCGGAGTTGATACGGGAAAAAGCGCTTTACTGCTTAGAGGAGGAGATTCCGCACGGGATAGCCGTCACAATAGAGCAGATGAAACAGCGCGGAAAAATCATTGACATTGACGCAACCATTATCTGTGAAAAAGATTCCCACAAGGGAATCATCATTGGAAAGCAGGGGCGTATGCTCAAAAAAATTGGAACCAGCGCCAGAAAGGATATTGAGGAAATGTTGGAGTGCAAGACAAATCTTCAACTGTGGGTGAAGGTAAAAAAGGATTGGCGGGACAGTGAGTTCCTGATTAAAAATTTTGGGTATAATCCCAAGGAGTGCGAATAGAAAAAAGAAAACAGTAAACCCTAATATCAGAAGTATGTATGCCATACTTGTCATACTTTTGATACTAGGGGGCACAAGATGAAAGTAATAAATTACTGGGAACAATTTTTAAGTACAGGAAATATCAACGATTATCTGGCCTACCGGGAGGGAGAAGGAACGGCAGGTTTGAAAGAGGATGAGGGAGCCGGGCAGGGTGCAGGAACAGAGCAGTGTTACAGGGATAATATTAAAGGCAGAGCCGATTGGGGAATATGACAGGCGGGTTGTGATACTTACAAGGGAACGGGGAAAGATAGCAGCATTTGCAAGAGGTGCCAGAAAACAGGGCAGCAGGCTGTTAGCTTCCACCAATCCCTTTTGTTTTGGCCAATTTCGGCTGTATGAGGGAAGGAGCGCCTATGGCATAGCGGAAACTTCCATCAGCAATTATTTTGAAGGGTTTAGAGGAGATTTTGAGGCTGCTTGTTATGGAATGTATTTTCTGGAAATGATGGATTATTATACCAGGGAAAACAGTGACGAAATGGAAATGTTAAAGCTCTTGTATCAATCCCTGCGGGCGCTTTTGCATGAAGGACTTTCCAATCAGTTAATCCGCTACATATTTGAGATTAGAGCGCTTTCCATTAACGGGGAATACCCGGGGCTGCCAGACAGAGAACGGCCTTATCTGCCTGGGACGGTTTATGCGGCAAATTATATTGTGGATTCTTCCATAGAAAAGCTTTACACTTTTACAGTGACAAGGCAGGTCCTTGCTGAACTTTCGGAGATTACCGAAAGCTACAGGAAACGTTTTATGGACCGAAAAATGAAAAGTCTTGAAATATTATCTGAAATTCAATGTTGAAAAACAAGGGTAAGTCATATATAATGGATGGGGTAAAATGGAAGTGAATGGGAGGGCGCAATGAAAAGAGGTTTTCCAATATTCAAAAAAATGATAATAAGCGTACTTACTTTTTCCGTGATGCTGGTCTTTTCGGCCTGCGGTGGTGAAGCCAAAGAGGAGGGTGGAACGTTTCTTTCTCTTATTAATGATGGAACCATTCAGTCTAATATTGAGGAAAGCTTTGAAGAAAGCTATTATGATAAGGATGAATTGGAACAGGCTATTTTAGAGCAGGTAGATGATTATAACAATCAGGCAGGGGCAGAGAGTATAACGGTGAAAAAGGTGGAAGTGAAGGACGGCGTGGCTTTGGCCCAGCTTATCTATGCAGGTGCGCAGGACTATGCTGCATTCAACCAGGCTCTTTTCTTTACGGGAAAATCCGGGGAGGCGGAAAGCGCGGGGTATGACCTTAACGTAGTTTTAAGCAGTGTGAAAGATTCCCAGGATACCATGGGGAAAGCGGATATTTTAGCCCTGGGAGATGAAAAGCTTTTGGTGACGGATATCAGCGATGCCATAAAATTAGACGGCAAAGCTCTTTATATCAGCGATAATGTTACGGTATCTTCCGGCGGAAAGACAGTCAGGCGCACGGAAGATGGGAATAAAATAATATATGTTGTTTATAAGTGATAGATAGGGTTGAGGGGTAATTGTGAACAAATAAGCAGTGGGAGAGAAAAATACTGTAAAATTAATTTTTCACAGGGAATTTTGTACATGCGCCCCAATTTGTGTATCGAAGCAAGAACGGAGGACTATGATGGAAAAAACGATGGAAAAAATTGTGGCCCTGGCTAAAGGCAGGGGATTTGTTTATCCCGGTTCCGAGATTTATGGCGGCCTTGCCAATACCTGGGACTATGGCAATCTGGGAGTGGAATTAAAAAATAATGTAAAAAAAGCATGGTGGCAGAAATTTATTATGGAAAATCCCTACAATGTAGGTGTTGACTGCGCTATTTTGATGAATCCCCAGACCTGGGTTGCTTCAGGCCATCTTGGAAGCTTTTCAGATCCCTTGATGGATTGTAAAGAATGCCACGAGCGTTTCCGGGCGGACAAGGTGATTGAGGATTTTGCAGCGGACAAGGGCATTGTGTTAGACGGCAGCATAGATGGATGGAGCCAGGAAATGATGAAAAACTTTATAGAAGATCATCATATCCCATGTCCCTCTTGCGGCAAACATAATTTTACGGATATCCGTCAGTTTAACCTGATGTTCAAAACCTTCCAGGGAGTTACGGAAGATGCCAAAAATACGGTTTATTTGCGGCCTGAGACGGCACAGGGTATTTTTGTCAACTTTAAGAATGTGCAGAGAACCTCCCGGAAGAAAATTCCTTTTGGAATCGGACAGATTGGCAAGTCCTTCCGCAATGAGATAACACCTGGAAACTTTACCTTCAGAACCAGAGAGTTTGAGCAGATGGAGCTTGAATTTTTCTGTGAGCCCGATACGGACCTTGAATGGTTTGCTTACTGGAAGCAGTTTTGTATTGACTGGCTTAAGAGCCTTGGCATGAAAGAGGATGAGATGCGTGTACGTGACCATGAGAAAGAAGAACTTTCCTTCTATTCCAAGGCCACAACAGATATTGAATTTTTGTTTCCCTTTGGCTGGGGTGAGCTTTGGGGAATCGCTGACAGAACCGATTATGATTTAAGCCAGCATCAGAATGTTTCCGGTCAGGATTTGACTTATTTTGACGATCAGAAAAATGTAAGATATGTGCCCTATGTGATCGAACCTTCTTTAGGAGCGGACAGGGTGGTTTTGGCCTTTTTGTGCGCAGCTTATGATGAGGAGGAGATCGGAGAAGGAGATGTGCGTACTGTACTTCATTTCCATCCGGCTCTTGCGCCCGTAAAGATTGGGGTTCTGCCTCTTTCAAAGAAATTAGGGGAAGGGGCTTTGAAGATTTATGAACAGTTGTCAAAGAAGTATAACTGTGAGTATGACGACAGAGGAAACATAGGAAAAAGATACCGCCGTCAGGATGAAATCGGCACGCCTTTCTGTGTGACCTATGATTTTGATTCGGAAACGGATGGGTGCGTGACGGTTCGGTTTAGAGATTCCATGGAACAGGAGAGAGTGGCAATTGACAGCCTTGACGCCTTCTTTGCAAAGAAGCTTGCGTTCTAATTTGAGTAAGCTGACTGAAAAGTATGAAAAGAACACCTATGCAACAGCTCTGCGCACTTGTTGCGCTGAGCGTACACGCGCCATGCAGCTAATCTGCATGTGTGAATAATGATACTTGCGCGTACTTTTCATAAGAATTTGTGTCCGGGAAGACATGGAGGTGCAAGTATGAAAATGTCTGATTTCTTGAAATAAAATCAACCTTAATAAAGCGAATATGGACAGGGCCTGTGCCTGCGCTGCATCCACAGGCCCTTTAAGATTTAATAGGCAGCGCGGAAATGAGGAAAAACAAATGAAATCCTATGGCGTAAACGAACTTCGCAGAATGTTTTTAGAATTTTTTGAGAGCAAGGGACATCTGGCTATGAAAAGCTTTTCTCTTGTGCCTCACAATGATAATAGTCTTCTTTTGATTAATTCAGGTATGGCGCCTTTAAAACCTTACTTTACAGGGCAGGAGATTCCACCCAGAAAGAGAGTGACTACCTGCCAGAAATGTATCCGTACTGGTGATATTGAAAATATCGGTAAGACAGCCAGACATGGTACTTTTTTTGAAATGTTGGGAAATTTCTCTTTTGGAGATTATTTCAAACATGAGGCCATTGCCTGGACATGGGAATTCCTTACGGAAGTAGTGGGACTTGATCCGGAGAGGCTTTATCCTTCTATTTATGTGGAAGATGATGAGGCTTTTGAAATATGGAATAAAGAGGTTGGTATTTCGAAGGAAAGAATATTCCGTTTTGGAAAAGAAGATAACTTTTGGGAACATGGCTCAGGCCCCTGCGGTCCCTGTTCTGAGGTTTATTACGACAGAGGGGAAAAATACGGCTGTGGCAAACCGAATTGCACGGTAGGTTGTGACTGTGACAGATATATTGAAGTCTGGAACAATGTGTTTACCCAGTTTGACAATGATGGAAAAGGAAATTATACAGAGTTAGAGCAGAAGAACATTGACACCGGAATGGGACTTGAAAGGTTAGCCGCGGTGGTACAGGATGTGGATTCTATCTTTGATATTGATACGATTTGCGCCTTGAGAAATAAGGTGTGTGAAATTTCTGGCAAGGAGTATAAGAAGGAATATAAGTGGGATGTTTCAATCCGTATTGTGACAGACCATATTCGTTCCGCTACTTTCATGATTTCCGATGGTATTATGCCTTCCAATGAAGGGAGAGGCTACGTGCTGCGCAGAATTATCCGCCGGGCGGCGCGGCATGGCAGACTCCTTGGTATAGAAGGAACCTTCCTTGCAGAACTGAGCAATACCGTAATTGAGGGAAGTAAGGATGGATACCCTGAGCTTGAAGAAAAGAAGGATTTTATCTTTAACGTATTGACCCAGGAAGAAAACAAATTTAATAAAACCATAGATCAGGGCTTAAGTATTTTAAGCGATATGGAAACCGCCGTGGTGAAAGAAGGGAAAACCTCTCTTGATGGGGCGGAAGCTTTTAAACTGTATGATACTTATGGATTCCCCCTTGACCTTACCAAAGAAATCCTGGAAGAAAAAGGCTTTACCGTTGAGGAAGAAGGCTTTTTAAAGGCGATGCAGGAGCAGAAGCAAAAGGCAAGGGCAGCGCGTAAAACCACCAATTACATGGGAGCTGACGTGACAGTTTATGAATCCATTGATCCTGCCATTACCACAGAATTTGTAGGATATGACAGACTGAGCCATGATTCAAAAATCACAGTGCTTACCACGGAAACAGAGCTTGTGGAGGCTCTTACGGATGGGGAGGAAGGTACAATCATCGTAGAAGAAACGCCTTTTTATGCTACCATGGGCGGTCAGTGTGCGGATACCGGTATCATCATCTGTCAGGATGGAGAGTTTATGGTGGAGGATACCGTTAAGCTCCTGGGCGGCAAAGTAGGCCATATTGGCAAAGTAGTAAAGGGAATGTTGAAAAAGGGGGACAGGGTTACGCTGCAGGTAAATGAGGCTAATAGAGCAGATACCTGCAAAAACCACAGTGCAACCCACCTGTTGCAAAAAGCGCTTCGGACGGTTCTTGGAACCCACGTAGAGCAGGCTGGTTCCTTTGTGAACGGGGACAGATTAAGATTTGATTTCAGTCATTTTTCAGCTATGACAAGGGAAGAACTTGAACAGGTTGAAAAGCTTGTAAATGAAAAGATTTTGGAGGCAATTCCGGTTAAAACGGAGATTATGACCTTAGAGGAAGCCAGAAAGACAGGGGCAATGGCGCTTTTTGGTGAAAAGTATGGAGAAAGCGTGCGGGTGATACGGATGGGAGATTTCTCTACCGAGCTGTGCGGTGGTACCCATGTTGGCAATACGGCATCTATTATGCTGTTTAAAATCATTTCCGAGAGCGGTGTTGCGGCAAATGTCCGCAGAATTGAGGCTCTTACCGGAAACGGTGTGTTAAAATACTATGCGGACATGGAAAAAACCTTAAATGAGGCAGCCTCTATTGTAAAAGCCTCTCCGGCTGAATTGGTGCACAAGCTTGCGCACGTTATGGCGGAGCTGAAGATCTTGCAGGGAGAAAATGAATCCTTAAAGAGCAGGGCGGCAAGGGATGCACTTGGCGATGTAATGGATCAGGTAACAGAGATTGCGGGGGTAAAGTTCCTTGCAACGAAGGTTTCGGGCGTAGATATGAACGGCTTGCGTGATTTAGGCGACCAGTTAAAAGCCAAGCTTAAAGAAGGCGTCCTTGTATTGATTTCTGATAAAGACGGCAAGGTTAATATGGCGGTTATGGCCACCGATGGCGCGGTTAAAAAAGGCGCTCATGCAGGCAATCTGATTAAAGGAATTGCCGGATTAGTTGGCGGCGGCGGTGGCGGACGCCCTAATATGGCTCAGGCTGGCGGGAAAAACCCTGCCGGCATTGATAAGGCCCTTTCAGAGGCCAAAAAAGTACTGGAAGGTCAGCTTAGTTAAATTTATGACTAAATTTTTGTAAAGAAATGATTGACGCAGGAGAAATTTGTGGTATAATTGTGTATAAGTGAGAGAGCATGTATGTGTACGTAGATACGTTAAATGAGCATTAATACATACGTGTGCACACAAGGTACATGGTTGCAGGCAGAGTATGCATCTTTAAGATGGTGCAGGAATGCGGCATGTAAATAAAAACCCGATCAGTCGATGCTGCTAGAAGGGACTGAAGGGAGGTCAGGGTGTAAGATGTCAAATGTAATCGTTAAAGAAAACGAGACTTTAGACAGCGCTTTACGCCGTTTCAAAAGAAGCTGCGCAAAGGCTGGTATTCAGCAGGAGATTCGTAAAAGAGAGCATTATGAAAAGCCAAGCGTAAAACGCAAAAAGAAATCTGAAGCTGCAAGAAAACGTAAATACAATTAATATTCCAATTGCCATTCAGTGTAGGCTTGGAAGTAAGGAAAGCCCTTGATGGTTAACCAAGGGCTTTCTTCATGTATTGGAATTTATTACCACAGCGAGGGTCTTGGCCTCTATGGACGGCTTTCAAGTTCGCGGTGGATTACATATATGAGAGCTTGTTTTGAACGAATTGATTTCGTAAGGGGGAATCTTTATGTGGACGAGAGAAGTGTTTGGCACAGATGTATACCACTTGATTTCAGCATTTATCATCTATAGCATGATGGGATGGCTGGTAGAATCCATATATATGTCATTCTGCAATAAAAAGATAACAAACCGTGGGTTTGGCAGAGGCCCTTTCTGCCCGATTTATGGGTTTGGCGGTGTGGTAGGGTATCTTATTTTGCATCCCTTAAGCAACCACCTGGTTGGCCTGTATCTGGCCGGGGCAGTGCTGGCCACCGGATTTGAGTATCTGGTAGGCAGGCTGATGCTTAAAGTTTTTGGAGAAGTATGGTGGGACTACAATGAAAAGCCATGTAATTATCAGGGAATTATTTGTCTGGAAAGTACAATTGCATGGGGCTTTTATGCGATTATAATCATCACATTCCTTCATAGCAGAATATTAGGACTGGTGGACAGGTGCAATGCAGAATGGGGGATTAGAGCTTGCAAGATAGTTCTTGTGCTGGCCACGGTAGATTATGTTACGAAGCTTATGAAGATTTTTAATGTCAGTCTGAAGGAAAAGAAAAATAAGCTCATGGATGCCTATCATTCTTTCAGGGCAAGATGGTATTAAAATTGTACTTGCATTTTAAAAACAAATAAAACATATCCATAGTAATAGAATACATAAGGGGAGAGCGAATACGTGAATAAATATTTCAAAGTTACCCTATGCTATGTGATGTGTTTTATTTTTTTGCTGGCAATGCCGCTTAAGGCTGCTGCAGCTCCGGCAGTGGAGGCACCATCCTACATATTAATGGAAAGCTCCACTGGACAGATTATCTGTGAACAGAATGCTGAGGAAAGACGCAGCCCGGCCAGTATCACAAAAATTATGACTTTACTGGTAATTTTTGATCACATCGGCACAGGAAGAGTGCAGCTTGACAGTGAAGTCATGACCAGCGCTTATGCAAAATCAATGGGAGGTTCCCAGGTATTTTTAGAGGAAGGAGAAGTGCAGACCCTTGATACCATTATTAAGTGCATTGCCGTAGCCTCAGGAAATGATGCCAGTGTGGCGGCCGCTGAGTTTATTGCAGGAAGCGAACAGGAATTTGTAAATTTAATGAACCAAAGAGCGGAGGATATGGGGCTTACAAATACTCACTTTGAGGATTGCTGCGGGCTTAGCGAATCTGACAATCATTACACCTCGGCGAAGGACGTGGCGCTTATGTCACGTGAACTAATTACGAAATATCCTCAAATCCTGGATTATACAAAAATCTGGATGGAAGACATTACCCATGTGACCCGGCAGGGAAGCAGCAGTTTTACTTTATCAAGCACTAATAAGCTGCTCAAGATGTATGACTGGACCACAGGTCTGAAAACCGGATCCACCAGCAAGGCCTTATATTGTCTGTCAGCCACTGCCAGTAAGGATAATATTGACCTGATTGCAGTGGTCATGGCATCTCCCAGCAACAAATCACGTTTTCAGGATGCAATGGCGCTTTTGAATTATGGCTACAGTGTAAGCGCATTGTATGAGGATGCCAATGAGGAGAGATTACCTACGATTCCTGTTAAGGGGGGCGTACAGGAGGAAGCAGCGCTGATTTTCAAAGGGCCTTTCCGGTATCTGGATATAGCCGGCAGTGATTTAAACAGTATTGAAAAGACGATATCCCTTCCACCGGAGGTTGTAGCGCCTGTAAAAAGAGGGGATGCGGTGGGAGAAGCGGTCTATACACTAAATGGGCAGCGGATAGGAAGCGTATCTATTTTATCAGATGTAACCATAGATAAGGCAGGATATAAGGACTATCTGAAAAAAATATGGGGCTTGTATTGTAACCTGTGAGCAAAATGTGTTATATTTGAGAGGCTCTACTTTAAAAGCGGGAAGGAAAATAAATTTGATGATTTTTGTTTACGCGATGGCAGTTCTTGCGGCATTTTTCTTTGGAGTTATGGCTGTGGACTGTAATCGGTTTGTGGTTAGAAGATACAAATGCAAAAGCCAGATCTTACGGAAGGATGGCAGGATCATCCTTCTGTCAGATCTTCATAATAAATCCTTCGGGGCAGGCAATCGGCGGCTGTTTGCGGCCATAGAGAAGCTTGCTCCGGATTTCATACTAATTGCCGGGGATATGTACACTTCCCAAACAGGAGGAGAAACCAGCACAGCGAAGGATTTTGTGTGCGCTCTGGCTGCAAAATATCCGGTTTTTTACGGCAATGGAAATCACGAGCAAAAGACAAAACTTTTTCCCGAACAATTTGGCAGGATGTATGTTGATTATGTAAAAGAGATAAAAAAGGCGGGGGTACGGCATTTGGTAAATGAGAAGGTATATCTGCCTGATTTTAACATAGACATATACGGACTTGAAATTGGACGAGAATATTATGGAAAATTTAAAAAAACGCAGATGGAGACAGACTATTTGGAAAGAACTTTGGGAAAACCGGACAAAGGTAAGTTTTCGGTGGTGATAGCCCATAATCCGGATTATTTTGCGGCCTATGCAAAATGGGGAGCAGATTTGGTGGTATCCGGACATATCCATGGAGGGCTTATGAGGCTGCCCGTTTTGGGAGGCGTGATTTCCCCATCCATTAAGCTTTTTCCAAAGTTTGATGGAGGGATGTTCCGGGAAGGAAAATCGGTTATGATTTTAGGAAGGGGTCTTGGCACGCATACACTGCCTATTCGCATTTTTAATCCCGGAGAACTGGTGGTGCTAGAGCTTTCCAGATAGGAATTTCTCAAAGTTGACGGTAATTTTTTTACATGATAAAATGGCGTAAAGAATTTGGAAATCTGTAAGTAAAGGAGCCAAAGTGAATGGCAATATCGGTAAAACTGCAGGCATTTGAAGGCCCTTTGGATTTACTTCTACATTTGATTGAAAAAAATAAAGTGGATATCTATGATATCCCCATTGTGGAAATCACAGCCCAGTATCTGGAATATATACAGAACATGGAAATAGAAAATATGGATGTGATGAGTGAATTCCTGGTGATGGCGGCAACGCTTTTAGATATCAAATGCAAAATGCTGCTTCCGAAAGAGGTAAACGAGGAAGGAGAGGAAGAAGACCCAAGGGCGGAGCTGGTGCAAAAGCTGCTGGAATATAAAATGTACAAGTATATGTCCTATGAGCTTAAGGACAGACAGATTGACGCATCGCGCACTCTTTTTAAAGACAGGACTATGCCCAAGGAAATTGAGGAATATAAGCCGCCAATTAATTTGGAGGAGCTGATAGGAGATGCGAATTTGAGCAAGCTCAAGGAGCTGTTTAAGATGGTAATGAAAAGACAGGAGGATAAAATAGACCCTGTCAGGAGCAGCTTTGGACGGATTGAGAAGGATGAGATTGATATGGATGTAAAAACTGCCTATGTGGAGGCGTACGCCCGTGTCCACAAAAAGTTCAGTTTTATGCAGCTTTTAGAAAAACAAAAAAGCAGAATGGAAATTATTGTTACCTTTCTGGTAATATTAGAGATGATGAAGGTGGGAAGAATTTCTATTTTTCAGGAAGATACTTTTGATGACATTGTCATCACTTCAAGGGCTGCCTGTGAGTAACAGGCATTCTTGTTGCAATAAGCTGTCTCGCAAAGCGTGAGAGCGTTTGCGCTGGTAAGCCAGCCGGTTAGGTGCGATGGCGTTTGAGCTCATTTACGATGCCGCGTGGCGGCAGCATGGAGGTAGTGGAATTTGGACAGGCAGAAAGAAAAAGCCATATTGGAGGCCGTTCTTTTTACCATGGGAGAGTCTGTGGAAATAGAAAGGCTGGCGGCAGTGATTGAGGAGGATAAAAAAACCACCAGAGAATTACTTTTGGAGCTTAAGCAGGAGTACGAAAGTAAGGAAGGCGGAGTGACATTGATGGAGTTAGAGGATTCTTATCAGATGTGCACCAAGGCGGAAATGTATGAATATCTGATAAAAATTGCCAAGACACCGCGTAAGTATGTGCTCACGGACACTATTTTAGAAACCCTTTCCATTATTGCGTATAAGCAGCCGGTAACCCGTGCTGAGATTGAAAAAATCAGAGGAGTAAGCTGCGACCATGCGGTAAACCGTCTGGTGGAATTTGGACTTATTGCGGAGGTAGGGCGGATGGATGCGCCGGGCCGCCCCCTGCTTTTTGGGACCACGGAGGAATTTTTAAGAAGCTTCGGGGTAAAATCTTTAGAGGAGCTTCCTGAACTTTCAGCGGTGCAGATAGAGGAATTTAAAGCCCAGGCCCAGCAGGAGGCGGATGTGCAACTGGAAATATAGCATAAGCAGGCTATATACCAAAGTTATTATCCGGTTCTTTTCCGCACATTTTTAAAGAGCGGCTTTCTATAGCGTATATCGTTGGAGAATCTGTGAAAGGCACCAGGAAAAGTCGATGGCGGGCACAGATTGGGAGGTAAAGATATATTCTATTTTGTATACTGTTTCATCGACAAGATATCGTATGGTGCCCACCTGGGTTCCCGCTTCTATGGGAGCCGTCAGTTCCGTAGCGGCCTGAAAGTCAACCTGAATGCTTTCGTCTTTTTTCAGAAGAATGCCATCATCAGCAGAAGGAGCGTTATCGGTGTGTTCCCCATTTTCAGAGGAAGGCGCTGTTTCCAAAGGCCTTGCTATTTCCACATCCACATATGCGGTGGCGCCAAGACGGTCTGTCTGCCCGTTAAGGACTTTTATGGGTTTTAACTGACTTTCGTCAAAGGCGGCCTCCGATAGGGAGTGGTATTCAAAATGGTCAAGACCATAGTTCATCAGGGTTTTGGTATCGCTCCACTTATAGGTTTTATTGTTCGGCCAGCCACAGGCCAAAAGGGCAACCACATAGGTTCTGTTGTCCTTTCGCAGGGCGCCTACGTAGCAATAGCCGGCTGTGCCGGTAAATCCGGTTTTTCCGGAAAGGGCCCCATCCATCATGGACAGGAAGGCATTGTGGTTGTTGCACTGAAAGGTACGGCCGCCCCCCACGAACTGTCCGTCCGTTTCACGGTAATTTTCAAAGGAATAGGAGGGGGTGCGGGTGATGGCAAGGAAATCTTCTTTTTTGGGAGAGTCCATGATACAATAGGACATGATTCTGGCAAGGTCAGCAGCGGTTGTGGAATGCACTCTTACGGTGCCGTCTTTGGCGGTAGCAGTAGCGTCAAGCCCGTTTGGTGTTATAAAGAAGGTGTCATGACAGCCAATCTCTTTTGCTTTTTGGTTCATCATATCAGCAAAGCTTTGGGTGCTTCCGGCAATATGCTCTGCTATGACCACGGCAGCATCGTTGTGGGATTCAAGCATCAGGGAATAGAGCAGGTCTTTTAGCCGGTAGTATTCGCCTTCTTTTACGTAGAGCTTCACCTTGGGCATACTGGCAGCGTAGGAGGAGGCTATGGCATAATCTTCCGGATTTCCATTTTCAAGAGCCAGAATACAAGTCATGATTTTGGTAGTGCTGGCCATGGGCATAACCTTTTGCCCATCTTTTTCGTATAAGATACGTCCTGATGCGGCGTCCATTAAAACTGCCGACTGTGCGTAAAGCGAAAAATCCGGCGTATCTTCTTCGTTGGCATATACGGCCAATGGAACTAAAAGGTTTGGAAACAGGAGAAGAGAAAGCAGCAGCGCTGTAATTTTCATGAGGGTTTTTCCGATAGGCTTCATAATGATTGGCATCCGATTAGGTAGTTTTTCTTTAAATTTATATGTATGGAAACGAGAGAATTATACCTGGCTCTTATTGAGAGGTGAAAGTAAATAAATTGAAAGGTGAAGGCCTGAAATTTGAAAAGTGCCGGCGCAACAACCTGGCATGTGTGAATCGTAAAGAAAAATTTAAAACAGGTGTTAAAAAAATGTAAATTTTGAAAAATTTTCTCTATGCGATTGGTAACATTTGTGGTATACTGCTATAGACGAAATAATGGGGATACTTGTGCCCCGCGGCTATAGTTATAATTTATTTCATATAAAATGGAGGGCTGAAAAATGAGTACTACTTCACAGGCGAGTCAAAGAATAGCAGCTTTGCTCGATGAAAACAGTTTCGTTGAAATTGGTGCGCTTGTTACGGCAAGAAGTACTGACTTCAATCTGAAACAGACAGAAACTCCTTCTGACGGTGTAATTACCGGTTATGGAGTGATAGGCGGCAATCTTGTGTATGTATACAGTCAGGATGCGTCCGTGTTAAACGGAAGCATTGGCGAGATGCATGCGAAAAAAATTGCAAATCTCTATGATCTGGCACTGAAAATGGGAGCACCCGTGATCGGACTAATTGAGTCCGCCGGATTAAGGCTTCAGGAAGTAGCAGATGCGTTAAACGGTTTTGGGGAGATCTACAAAAAGCAGGTGTTAAGCTCCGGCGTGATTCCTCAGATCACCGCTGTCTTTGGCAACTGCGGCGGCGGCCTTGCACTGATTCCAACATTGACAGATTTTACTTTTATGGAAAAAAAGAATGCAAAACTGTATGTGAACGCACCTAATACGCTGGATGGAAATGTAGTCAGCAAATGCGACACTTCAACTGCCGCTTTCCAGAGCGAGGAAGTAGGTATTGTTGATGTGGTTGCAGATGAAGCGACACTGCTTGGAAAGATAAGGGAACTGGTATCTATGCTGCCGGCTAACTGCGATGACGAGATGGTTTTTGAGGACTGTACGGATGACTTGAACCGTGCATGTGCGGACATTGCAGGCTGTGTGGGGGATACTTCCATTGCATTATCCCAGCTTGCGGATGATGGGGCAGTATTTGAAGTAAAAGCAGACTATGCGAAAGAAATGGTAACGGCGCTTATCAGATTAAACGGCGTGACCATTGGCGCGGTGGCTAACCGCAGTGAAGTGTATGGTGAGGACGGAACCGTGACAGATAAGTTTGATGCGGTTTTGACACCGGAAGGCTGTGACAAGGCGGCAGATTTTATTAATTTCTGCGATGCATTTAATATTCCTGTGTTGTCCCTTACCAATGTAAAGGGCTTCAAGGCGGATAAATGTTCTGAGAAAAAGATTGCAAAGGCGGCGGCAAGGCTTACATATGCATTTGCCAATGCTACTGTCCCAAAGGTGAATGTAATCATCGGACAGGCGTTTGGCAGCGCTTATGTAACTATGAATTCCAAGGCAATCGGGGCGGACATTACCATAGCATGGCCGGATGCGCAGATTGGTACAATGGATGCCAAATTAGCTGCAAAGATTATTTGCGATGGGCAGGGGGCTGATGCCATTGATGCCTGTGCAAAGGAATATGCACAACTGCAGACAAGCGCGGCAGGCGCAGCAAAGAGAGGATATGTGGATCAGATCATTGAGCCGGCAGATACAAGAAAGTATGTGATTGGCGCCTTTGAGATGTTGCTTTCCAAGAGGGAAGACCGTCCGGCGAAAAAACATGGTACTGTTTAGAAAGGATGATACTTAATATGAAAAAATGGTTATTAGTATTAGGTATGATTACCTGTATGCTTGGTTTGACAGCATGCGGCCAGGAGGAAGAAGTAAAACCTCTTATGACACAGGAGGAAGCGGATACCTTGGGAAGGCAGGTTGTGGAAACCATTAATCAGTATGTAATCCTGCAGGCAAGGGATCAGGTAACCGACCAGGTGACCTTAAACGCTTTGGACAGCTGGGAAGCTGCTGCTGAGGATATGGGTGATTATGTAGAAATTATCGGGGTTGAATCCGAACTTGGTGAAAAAGACGGTGTAATTGATATCAGAGTAAAGGGTTCTGTCAGAGAAGCGATTGTTGAGATCGTAATTGAAAGAAATGCAATTACCACGATTTCTACTAATGTAGAGTATACATTTGGCGAAAAGATGGAAAAGGCAGCTTTGAATACCCTTCTTGGCATGGGAACCGTATTTTGTGTTCTGATTCTGATTAGTCTTATTATAGGATGTTTTGGCTTCATACCTAAGATTCAGGCTAAGTTTACCAAGGCTCCTGCAAAACCGGAAGTGAAAGCAGCGCCGGTAGCAGCTCCCGCAGTTAACGCTGCAGTGCAGGAAGAAGATCTGACGGATGATTTGGAACTGGTTGCTGTTATTGCAGCGGCAATTGCAGCCAGCGAAGGCGCTTCATCCACAGATGGTTTTGTAGTAAGAAGCATAAGACGTGCCGGAAACAAATGGCAGCGCGCTTAATGATGATAGAATGAATGATGAATGATAATCACAGGAGGATTTAGTAATGAAAAATTATACAATTACCGTAAACGGCAACGTATATGATGTAGTAGTAGAAGAAGGAGCATCCACAGGTGCATCCGCACCCGCAGCTCCCAAAACAGCGCCTAAGGCAGCTCCCAAAGCGGCTCCTGCAGCAGCGCCCAAGGCATCCGGCGCAGCCGGCAGTGTTAAGGTAGAAGCCGGTGCAGCAGGTAAAGTATTTAAGGTAGAAGCCAGTGTGGGCCAGGTGCTTAAGGCCGGCGATACCGTAATTATTTTAGAAGCAATGAAGATGGAAATTCCCGTTGTGGCGCCTCAGGATGGTACCGTAGCAAGCATTGACGTAGCAGTTGGCGATGCAGTTGAAGCAGGAGCATTGTTGGCAACTCTCAACTAATATGGCGGATGAGTATACAGACAGCTATACCCATAGCAAATTGCATAGCAGAATGCATATGCATAACAGATTACATTGCAAGATGCATCTTGAAATGCACAGCAAAATGCAGAGTTAGCGCATAACAAATCGTATTGTATAGCGATTGTATACTTGCGGATAGAGTGCCGGTTTGTTTCATGACAGGCATTTGTTGAGAAAACAACAGGAGGTAAAAGAAATGGATTATATCGTAACAACCCTGTCCAACCTGATTCATCAGACAGCGTTCTTTAATCTGACTTGGGGCAATTATCTGATGATCCTTGTGGCATGTGGGTTCCTTTATCTTGCGATTGCGAAAGGCTTTGAACCATTGCTTTTAACGCCTATCGCATTTGGTATGCTGCTGGTTAATATATACCCGGATATTATGATGAGCATTGAAGACTCGGCAAACGGTTCCGGTGGCTTACTATATTATTTTTATCTCTTAGATGAATGGGCAATTTTGCCGTCCCTGATTTTTATGGGTGTCGGCGCTATGACGGACTTTGGTCCCCTGATTGCGAACCCTAAGAGCTTTTTACTTGGCGCTGCAGCACAGTTTGGTATTTTTGCAGCATATTTTGGAGCGATTGCAATGGGCTTTAATGATAAAGCCGCAGCGGCAATCTCTATTATCGGTGGCGCGGACGGCCCTACTTCCATTTTCCTTGCCGGAAAACTGGGACAGACAGCTTTACTTGGGCCTATTGCAGTGGCAGCTTATTCCTATATGTCACTGGTGCCCATTATACAGCCGCCTATTATGAAATTATTGACAACAGAACAGGAAAGAAAAATCAAGATGGGACAGCTTCGTCCTGTATCCAAACTGGAAAAAATTCTTTTCCCGATTGTCGTTACCATTGTTGTCTGTATGATTCTTCCTACAACAGCTCCTTTGGTTGGTATGCTGATGCTGGGTAATCTGTTTAGAGAGTCAGGTGTGGTAAGACAGCTGACAGATACAGCTTCTAATGCGCTTATGTATATTGTCGTTATTTTGCTTGGTACATCCGTAGGCGCAACCACCAGTGCGGAGGCGTTCTTAAATCTTGATACACTTAAGATTGTTGCGCTTGGATTGATTGCTTTTGCATTTGGTACGGCGGCCGGCGTAATCTTCGGCAAGCTGATGTGCATTGCAACAAAGGGCAAGGTAAATCCGTTGATTGGTTCTGCCGGTGTATCGGCGGTTCCTATGGCAGCCAGAGTGTCACAGAAGGTAGGTGCGGAGGCGGATCCCACCAACTTCCTGCTGATGCATGCAATGGGGCCTAATGTAGCCGGTGTTATTGGTACGGCTGTAGCTGCCGGTACTTTTATGGCGGTATTTGGCGTATTCTAAGTAACTATTCAGCAGATTTGCGTATTTTGCGCAAACTGTAAGAAAATGATTCAGGAGTGTGAAAATCCATTATCGAAGACAGTTCAAAATGGATTTTTGCACATAACTGTGGTACTGAACAGTTACTATTCTAAGTAGATTGTGAATAATTTAAGGAGGAAATAGAAATGGCAGAACAGGCTAAAAAACCGATTGGCATTATGGAAACAGTTCTCCGTGATGCGCACCAGTCTCTGATTGCAACAAGAATGCCTACTGAGATGATGCTCCCAATCGTTGAAAAAATGGATAAAGTTGGTTACCATGCGGTTGAGTGCTGGGGCGGCGCTACATTTGATGCGTCCCTTCGTTTCTTAAAGGAAGATCCATGGGACAGACTTAGAAAGTTAAGAGATGGATTTAAAAACACAAAGCTTCAGATGCTCTTTAGAGGTCAGAATATTTTAGGTTACAGACCTTATGCAGATGACGTGGTAGATAACTTTGTTGAGAAATCAATTGCAAACGGTATTGATATTATCCGAATTTTTGACTGCTTAAATGACCTGAGAAACTTACAGGCGGCAGTTAACGCTACAAATAAAGTGAAAGCGCGCGAGGGCAGAGGCCATGCACAGGTTGCTCTCTCCTATACATTAGGAGATGCTTACACAATGGAATACTGGATGGATATGGCGAAGAAGATCGAGGAAATGGGCGCTGATTCTATCTGCATTAAGGATATGGCAGGTCTTCTTGTTCCTTACAAGGCATCCGAGATGATTGCTGCTATGAAATCAGCATCCAAACTTCCTATCCAGCTTCATACACACTATACATCAGGTGTAGCCAGCATGACATACATGAAGGCAGTAGAGGCCGGCGTGGACGTAATTGACTGCGCAATTTCTCCTTTTGCTATGGGTACTTCACAGCCTGCAACTGAAGTTATGGTAGAAACCTTCAAGGGAACACCTTATGATACGGGTTATGATCAGAATCTTTTATCTGAAATTGCTGATTACTTCAGACCTTACAGAGATGAATGCTTAGCCAGCGGACTTCTTAATCCTAAGGTCATGGGCGTTGATATCAAGACATTGCTGTATCAGGTACCCGGCGGTATGCTTTCCAACATGGTGAGCCAGCTGAAGGAGCAGAATGCGGAAGATAAGTATTATGACGTGCTTAAGGAAATCCCTCAGGTAAGAAAGGATTTAGGAGAGCCGCCGCTTGTTACGCCTTCTTCACAGATTGTAGGTACACAGGCAGTATTTAATGTACTTATGGGCGAGAGATATAAGATGGCTACCAAGGAGACGAAGGCAGTTCTGCGCGGCGAATATGGTCAGACCGTTAAGCCTATGAGCCAGGAAGTTATCGATAAGGTTATCCCTGGCGAGAAGAGAATTACCTGTCGTCCTGCGGATCTGATTGAAAACGAGATGGATAAGTTAGAGGCAGAGATGAAGGAATGGAAACAGCAGGATGAAGACGTACTGTCCTATGCATTGTTCCCTCAGGTTGCAACCGACTTCTTTAAATATCGTCAGGCACAGCAGGAAAAAGTGGATATGACACAGGCAGATACAAAGAATGCAGCATATCCTGTATAATTTCTATTGGAGAGTTCGTAAATATTCATATGTTAAGACCGGGCAGAGCGTTAGGCTCTGCCTTGTTTATTACAGTAAGCGGTCTATCATCTATTTTATTGATTATGCACAGGGAATAAATTGTTCCGTAATACGGGAGAGAATTTCCCTTGCAACATAAAGCGTCCTGTCTTTTTTTACGGATATGGTCCATTTGACCAGAGTAATTTCCCCGTGTTCAATTTCCAGGCAGGTGATACACCGGGGATGTACACAGCTGCCGGTATTGATATAATATGGGGAGGCCAGATCCAGGCGTGGTCTGTGCGTATGGCCGGTAATCAAAGTTTGATGCATATCTTCGGCGTAGTTGCTCAGTCTTTTTTCAATTTTATCTTTATGGGTATAGTTCTTGGCAGCGCTGGTGGGATCTAAAACTCCAAAATGCTCTAAAGGTTTCCAAAAATATCTGACAAGAAATCTGGCCAGTTTCCAGAATGTGGAGTTTAGAAGATCCGCCTGATGACCATGGGTGAGAAAAAGCTGATAATGATAACAGGTATTTTCCAGAATAATCCCTTCGTAAAAAATAAGGCCGGGGAATAAAGGCTGCATATGCTGGGTCTGGGTACAGAAGTAAGAAGAACAGGCCAAATTGCCATAGCCTTTCTTTTTCTTTTCCATATCATGATTTCCGTAGAGCATGTAGAGCCGGTTTTCCTTGTAGAATAAAGAAAGAAGCCAGAAGATATTATTATGGATTTCAATGATTTGACTCATTTTTCTGTTTTCCCATAGTTCATCCCCATCACCAAGTTCAATATAGGTAAATCCATGGGCATAGTAATGGTTAAGAGCTGTGAAATACAGATTTTGGTTTTTCAGGAAATTGTCATTGGAGGTTCCGTTCCCTCTGTGGCAATCACTTATGATGACATAGCGGCTGCACTTATTTAGTGGAAGAACAGGCGCATTTTCAAATGCCCGCTTAAGTCTTGATTGATAACTCATTTTTCCTCCATTTTGAAACGTTTACGCGAGTCTGCCAGCAGGGCATACTCAAAGGAGCTGCGGCGGAATCTTAAAGTCTGCGTTGCATTCAGCAGGATTTGTGACACCGGGTTTTAGGCTCCTTGTATTTATAGTAGCTGCGTAATTTCAACATTCTGCGGAAAGCAAAAGGAAGTAGATAATATAGGTAAAGAAGTCGGTCGATGGTGGATGAAAAATAATGTGTTACAAGTAGATAGATATGACAGCAAATGCGATTTGTAAATTGGGCCCATTTCCGAATTAAGCGTGCGAAGAAGCTGTAATGCCGGCTTGGACTGTCTTTAAGATGGATGCAGATTTCGTTGCCGCAGATTTTAACAAATTGTTTTGAAATACCAGTTTGATACAGAGAATTTAGAAAGCTGTAAAGCATCTCGCAATCAGGAAAGTGAATGGAAATGTTTTGGGACAGCTCATGGGGATTTGAAAAGATACCCATACAAAAGGCGGTAAGCCACCAGGTTTTTTTTGAAACGGTAGCTAAGGTTTTATTTTGTTTTATAAGACAAAAGGAAAGAGGGAGCATATCCTGATCGTCTACCGCATCGAACTTCGCGAAGGGCAGTGCATCCTCAGAAACAATTTCATTTGCATAATAGATGCCTATTTCGGCGCCGGTGTTGATGCCGTATTGGCCTTTCCAGAATTCTATCAGCCAGGTTCGATTCCGGTAAGGAAAATAAACCGGCAAACTGTCGAATACCATGTTGAAATGAGAGGCTGCATGGTCGTATAGTGCAGTATAGCCAGCGTGACGCTGCCAGGCATCATTTCTTGAAGAGATAATGTCCTGACATGGGTCATAACAATATCCCAGAGGTTCTATAAGGGAATTTAATAGTTCACATTTTTCAGTTGCGGTCATGGAGCAGACCTTCTTGACAGCCCATCGCTTACGACAAGTAGAACATACTATGACCAGCAACAAGGCAAAAATAATGATGATAATAGAAAAGTACATAAAAATAGATCCTACGGTAATATTTTAGTATATAATATGTAAAAAGGTCTCTTGGGTGTGCCACGGAAATCAATTTTCAAAGTTACTGTGTGCAGGCACACAGTAACTTTGAAAATTGATTTCCGTGTGGGTGCGCTTGAAAATTATGCAGGATGCAGTATAATATTATTGAACAGACGAATTTGTATTTGCGCCTGATTTTGCGGGATTTTCCAAATAGGGATTTTATGAAAGAAGAAATAAATTTCCGGAAATTTTGGCAAGGCAAATTTATAGGTTATTGGAAATATGGAGAAGTAGATTGAAAAATCATCCTGACGGCTGATTTTATCAATCTTCTATTTAAGCAGTATCGCAAGCAGGCTTGCGATATGCATGGGGATTAGTGTGAAAAATAAATTTTTCACACTACAAATTTGTGCTTTCGCCCAAATTTGAGGGCACTGGCAAGAATGGAGGATTAATATGATAATTGAACAAATTTTGGCACAACTAGATGAACTGTTTGCCCAGCACAAAGTAGATCAAGTGGAGAATTTTTTACTTGAACGGATAGATGAGGCGGTGGCGGAGGGAGATATGGCATCCCTTATTACGCTTTTAAACGAGATGATAGGCCATTATCGGGAAACGGGCGAGGCCGAAAAATCAATTTCCTGCTGCAGACAAGTATTGCTTTTGATGGAGGATGCAGGCTTAAAGGGGAGTGTGGCTTACGCAACAACGCTGCTTAATGTGGCCAATGCATGCAGGGCGGCAGGACTTTTGCGGGAATCTATGGTATATTTTCAGGAAGTAAACGAAATTTACGAAAAAAAGCTTACAGCTACGGATTTCAGGTATGCCAGTTTATACAATAATATGAGTCTTTTATTTCAGGAGATGGGTGATTATGAAAGCGCCTGCGATTGCTTGGAGCGTGCCCTTGGAATTGCAGTCATGTACAGTGAGGCCAGGATTGAAGTGGCAGTAACACATACTAATCTGGCAGCTTCACAGTTGAAGCTTGGTCGATACGAAGAGGCAATTGAAAACTTAAATAAAGCATTCTCTATATTTGAGATGGATGAGGATAAGGACTACCATTATAGCGGAGCACTTTCTGCTATGGGAGAGGCGCAGTATATGGCGGGGAACTTGGAGGAATCCGCCCGATATTATAAATTGGCATTAAAGGAAATAGAGCGCAATGTGGGAAGAAGCAAGGCATATGAAATAACCTTGCAGAACCTGAATGCTGTTACGGAAAAGTTACAAAATTTGCCGGTAAAAAACAGACAGTTTTCAAGCGGTATGGAGTTATGCCAGGCTTTTTATGAAGAATACGGAAAACCCATGATTCGTCAGAAATTTCCGGAATATGAGAAGGTCATAGCGGTTGGACTTGTAGGAGAGGGCTCAGAGTGCTTTGGGTTTGACGATCAGGTTTCAAGGGATCATGATTTTGGACCAGGTTTTTGCATGTGGCTGACGGAGCCGGTTTATGACGAGATTGGGGAAGAATTGCAAAAGGCCTATGAGGAACTTCCGTCCACCTATATGGGCATCACCCGCTTTACTACCGTAAAGGCACAAAAGAGGGTGGGGGTATTTCGGATTGGTGATTTTTATGAGAATCTGATTGGACTTAGAGATGTGCCAACTACGCAAAATCAGTGGCTGTTTTTGGAGGATTACAGGCTTGCAACAGCGGTAAATGGAAAAGTATTTCGGGATGATTTGGGGGAATTTTCGAGAATCAGAAAGGGAATACTTGCTTATTATCCTGAGGAGGTAAGAATCAAGAAGATAGCCAGAGAGGCGGCTTTGATGGCTCAGTCAGGGCAGTATAACTATTCCAGAATGTTCGGCAGAGGAGAGAAGGTTACGGCGGCGATTGCACTTGCGGAGTTTATGCGGCATACTATGGCTATGGTTTATCTTTTAAACCGCACTTATGCTCCTTTTTATAAATGGATGCATAAGGGAATGAAAAGGCTTGTGGTTTTGTCGGAAATTGGGGACATCTTAGATGCATTGGTGGATTTCCCGAATGGGGACGAGAGAATACCGCAGACCATTGAAATGATTGTGGCGCTTATTATTGCGGAAATGAAAAAGCAGGGACTTACCAGTGGGGAGGATAATTATCTGGATAATCATACGGATAGAATTTTGAGAAGTATTCCGGAAAAAGAAAAAAAGGATGATTCATTCAAATCAGCTCTTGTGGATGAATTGGTTTCTTTGGAATGGGAGGCCTTTGATAAGGTCGATAATGAAGGCGGCAGAGCAGACTGCCAGGATGACTGGAATACTTTTTCTATCATGCGTAAGAGCCAGTATGATACCTGGACAGAGCCTATGCTTAAGAGCTATATCAGGGATTTCCACAGAGCCAACGATAAAGGCTGGAATTTAATCACGGAAAAATATGCCCGGATGATGGAAAGTACAGCGTCTTTAAGATATGCGCAGATTAAGGATTCTCTGCCCAAACTTCCAAGTGTTAAAAAAGAAATCATAGAAGAAATTGTGAAGATTCAGGTAGAATGGATGGAAGAATTTGCCGCCAGCTATCCGAAGGCGGCTATGAATGCACGAAGCATCCACACCACAGAGGATACACCCTTTCATACTTCCTATGAGACATATTTAAGAGGAGAGATTTCTACCTATTCGGATGAAACTCTGGATTTATATGGGCGTTTTATCGCACAGCTTTGCAGGGAAGATAAGAATCTTGCTAAGATGATTATGACAAATACAGCGTTACTTTACGGATATGGTTCTTTAGAGGAACTGGAGGAAAAGTTATAAAAATTTTAAAAGAAAATCTATAAAGGGAAATTTATAGAAGGAAATTGTAAAAGAAAATAATAAGAGAATAATGAAAAGGGACTGTAAAAGGTAACAGTTCAGATGTGCTGAACTGTTACCAACGGTTAAAGAGACATGAGGATGCCATCGGCAATGGCCTGGGCAGTTTCCTGAAAACGTCCATCGAATATCAAGTTATCCTGTTGTGTGTTGATGAAACCTACTTCTACCAGCACGGCAGGCATATTCGTACGGTGAAGAACTGCCAAAGTAGGGTACTCGTTGACCCCTTGGTTGATAAAGCCTACCCCTTCTAACTGACGATTGATATTTTCCGCCATGCGTGCAGCTGTGCCGGAGCGGTTGTACACAAGAGATTCAACGCCGGAGTATTGATTGGGGTATGGACTTGAATTGCGGTGGATGGAGATGAAGTAATCGGCGCCAGAGGCATTTCCCTCGCTGGCTTTGTCCAGCGGGGCTTCATAAATATCTTCAGTTCGTGTATAAAGTACGTTGACACCAGAAGCTTTTAGTATGTCGCCAACTGCAAGGGTGAGCCGCAGGTTGTCGTCTTTCTCTTGGCGGCCGTTATAAGTGGCTCCGAAATCAGCTCCTCCGTGTCCGGCGTCTAAAATGATTGTAGCCATAGTAGTTTTCCTGAATATGTTTTTAGAATAATATATTTTTAATATAACAAATTTGTGCCTGAATTTAAAACAATAAGCTTCTGGCAGGAATGAGGAAACTTAAATGAAAAATAAAGTACAAAAGTCATATGAAATTGATATGTGCAATGGACCTCTGTTAGGTAAGATTATGCTTTTTTCACTGCCGCTTATGCTTTCTGGTATTTTGCAGCTTCTTTTTAATGCGGCGGATGTGATTGTGGTGGGACGATTTGCAGGAAATGAAGCGCTTGCAGCAGTTGGCTCTACGGGAGCTCTTACAAATTTATTGGTTAATTTATTCATTGGCCTCTCGGTTGGGGCGAATGTATTGGTTGCAAGATATTACGGTGCAAAGCAGGAGGAGGAAGTGAGCCAGACGGTACATACGTCTATATTGGTCAGCGTGGTAGGCGGTATCATGCTTATGGTACTGGGAGTTGTGACAGCCAAGCCACTGCTTCTTTTAATGGACACACCGGAAGATGTAATCAACCTTTCAGTGCTTTATATGCGTATCTTCTTTTTGGGAATGCCTGTTATGTTATTGTTCAGTTTTGGAAGTGCGATTTTAAGGGCAATAGGGGACACAAGGAGACCGCTCTTTTATCTTACGATAGCAGGTGTTATCAATGTGGCGCTGAATCTTTTTTTTGTAATTCAGTGTCGTTTGGGGGTAGCGGGAGTAGGACTGGCAACGGTACTTTCACAGTGCGTATCTACAGCACTGATCGTCAGGTGCCTGATGCAAAGCGATGGATGCTTTAAGCTTAATGTCAAACAATTGCGGATGGATTGGGATAAATTCAGAAAAATAGCGGCAATTGGTTTTCCGGCAGGAATACAGGGGTCTCTTTTTTCTATTTCTAATGTGCTGATTCAATCCTCTGTCAATTCTTTTGGCTCTGTGGCAATGGCCGGTAATACGGCAGGAAGTAATGTGGAAGGATTTGTGTATACTGCTATGAACTCCGTTCACCAGACAGCCGTAAGCTTTACAGGGCAAAATTTGGGAGGAAAGAAGTATGACAGAATTGGGAAAATTCTGTTGGAATGTGTTTTACTTGTGACAGCTATCGGACTTATTCTGGGAAATGGCGCATTATTCTTTGGCCATCAGATTCTGGGTTTTTATTCCTCCGACCCTGAGGTGATTGCTTACGGTATTCAGAGAATGCAGATTATCTGTTTTGTTTATTTTATCTGCGGTATTATGGACGTTTTGGTGGGAAGTATACGGGGGCTGGGATATGCGCTTATGCCTATGTTTGTATCCCTTATGGGAGCCTGTGTTTTTCGGGTGATTTGGGTATATACAATTTTTGCATGGAATAGATCCCTGCGTACTTTATATATTTCTTATCCGGTTTCATGGGCGCTTACTGCGTTTGTCCATATGATATGCTTTCTTGTTGTATATAGAAAAATAAAAAAGAACGGATAGATTGAAAACGAAAGATATGAATCAACAAATTTGTGCTTGTATCCCAATCTATGGGCTGTCGGCAAAAATTGGAATTGATGCGAAAGGGTGTAAGTGTAAATGAGAGAGCGAGAAACCAGGATACGAAATAAAAGGTATGAAGCAGTAATATTTGATTTAGACGGAACATTACTGAATACCCTGGAGGATTTAAGGGATAGTGTAAATTATGGATTGAGTCAATATGGAATGCCGCAGCGCAGTCTTGAGGAAATCAGACACTTTGTTGGAAATGGTGTACAAAGGCTGATTGAACGTGCCGTGCCGGAAGGTATCACAACAGATCTGCAGGAGAAGATTTTTGAAGCTTTTAAGGAGCATTACAAAATTCATTGCAATGATAAAACCAGGCTTTATGCAGGAATACCGGAACTGCTTGCGGAGCTTAAGAGGCGGGAATTTTCCATGGCAATTGTCTCTAATAAGCTTCAAGAGGGAGTGGATGCTTTGTGGGAACAGTATTTTAAAGAATATTTGCCAACTGCCATTGGCGCAAGGGATGGGATTCGCAAAAAGCCGGCGCCAGATACTGTGATAGAAGCGCTGAAAATTTTAGGTATTCCAAGGAAACAGACAGTATATGTAGGAGATTCAGAGGTGGACATTGCTACTGCCAGAAACAGCGAAATGGACTGCATCACCGTAACATGGGGATTTCGCACGAGAGAGGAACAAAAGCAAGCTGGCGCTGTTACATTCGTGGATAAGCCTTCAGATATCATTCCATTGTTATATCTATAACGCAAAATGGTTATTGCTCTTACCAATTGTTATTTTCAGAGAGATATATAAAATCTTATTTAGAGAAATATATAAAATCTTATTCAGAAAAACCGGAAAATCAAAGCATACTATTTTTGATTTACCGGTTTTTTAATTTTTAGATACGATTCAAGGCATGGGGCGCTCCTAATGTTACTTTTCAAAGGTTAGCCAATAAACAGCTTGGCACCGTTGGCAAATGTATGAAAAGTTAACTCATAATAGCATTTGTTACAAACTTAATTAAAATATATATTGACATTAATGTATATATATGATATATACATTATATAAGCATATGACAACATCTGTAAGTAATGGAGGTGAGGAATGAACATCATAATAAGTAATTCAAGTGACAAACCTATTTATGAGCAGATAACCATTCAAATCAAGACCATGGTCATGAATGGACAGCTTAAGGAAGGCGATCCACTTCCTTCTATGCGAACTCTGGCCAGAGAGCTTAGGATTAGCGTTATCACTACAAAACGTGCTTATGAAGATTTGGAAAAAGACGGTTTCATAACTACTGTTGTGGGAAAGGGAAGCTTCGTAAAAGCAGCGGATATAAGGCTTGTGCGGGAGGAAAAGTTAAAGGAGATTGAGGAGTTACTTGCAAGGGCTGTTTCCGTTGCACAACAAAGTAGCATTACCAGACAGGAAATAGAGGAAATGATAGAGATTTTATATCAGGAAGAAATATGACCAAGAGAAGCTTCAAATATTTCATGTTTTCAGTACAGCGGAAATGAAAGGAAATCTATATGGAAAATGCAATAATTGTGAAAAATTTAACGAAAAAATATGATGGTTTTCAATTGGATAATGTAAGCTTTCAAATTCCTATCGGCTCTATTGTGGGTTTGATTGGAGAAAATGGGGCAGGAAAGAGCACTGTTATCAGATCAATTTTAGGATTGATGCCTATAGATGGGGGAGAGGTAAAAGTTCTTGGGCATAATGTTAAGGCGGGAGAGAAAGAAAGCAGCTGGAGGGAACAAATTGGTGTTGTCTTTGACGAATGTAATTTCCCGCATGGGTTAAAAGTCAAAAATATTCAAAGTATCATGGAGAAAATTTATCATACATGGGATAGTGATAAATTTGAGGTCTTTCTGAAACGTTTTGAATTGCCTCTTAATAAAAAGGTGAAGGATTTATCGAAGGGAATGAAAATGAAGCTTTCCATTGCGGCAGCTTTATCCCATGACAGCAGGGTGCTTATTTTAGATGAAGCTACCAGTGGATTAGATCCGGTAGTGAGGAATGAAATACTAGATATCTTTAGAGAATTTATTGAGGATGGTGCACATTCCGTATTTATTTCTTCGCATATAACATCCGATATTGAAAAAATTTCCGATTATATAATGCTTATACACAAAGGAAAGCTTCTTCTTACGGAGAATAAGGATGAACTTTTATATAATTATGCGATTGTAAGATGTACAAAAGCGCAGGCAGAGATGATTCCCGAAGATATGATTGTTGGGATAGAGAAAAATGCATTTGAAACCAGTGTGCTTATAAAAGATAAAGAGCGATTTAAAGAGAGTAGTTTTTATAAAGAGGAGGAACAAAAGGGCGAAAACAATTTTATTTTAGACAGGGCAAGTATAGAGGATTTACTTTTGTATATTGTAAAATCAAAGTTGAGTTGATAAGAGTGGAGGGTTAGATTTTATGAAGGGTCTTATTTTAAAGGATTTTTATCTGTTAAAATCATATGGAAAACAGTATGTACTTATATTTGGTGCGATGATTATCTACGCATTGTTTATGCGTTCGTCTTCCTTTGCAATGATATATTTTGTGCTCATGGGAAGTACAGTGGTGCTTAGCAGTATGTCGATGGACGAAGCAGTCTCCTTTCATAAATTTGCGCTTACAATGCCAGTTAATTTAAGTACGATTATAAAATCAAAATATATACTTTTTTTAATAACGATTGGTATTGGAACCGCGGTCAGTATATTGATGGAATTAGTTTTGACTTTTGTATCTTCTGATGCAAGAATTTGGATTTCCTTTGGGAGGGAAGAATTTGCGGCTACGGTGACAGTATTTGTTCTGGCAAATGCAATTTCCATACCTTTTATGTTTAAATTGGGCGTAGAAAAGGCGAGATACATTAATATTTGCTCAATGTTGGCAGTAGGAGGCTTTCTTGTAATAAGCGCTACAATGGGAGATAAAATAGGACTATCTATTGGCAGGCTGGATGAAATACTTTCATCAAATGAGTTTGTTGGACTATGTATTGCGATTGGTGTGATTTCGCTGACCGTATCATATTTAGTGGCAGTTAAAATAGCAGAAAATAAAGAATGGTAAAACTGACGTGAAACAAGACAAGAAATAAAGACATCACGGAAAACAATTTTCAAGGTCGCTGTGTACGGAATAAGTAAAACACAGCGGCCTTAAAATTGGTTGCTTTTCTCAGGATAGCATGTCAAAAACACAGCAGTTTTGCTACATTGCAAGCTGAGGGCATTAACTTTCAAATTTTCATTGGCAGAAGGGAAAAAAATTGTTATAGTAATAGTTAGCGGATTGTGGTTTTGTTAATTTTGGTCCTTTATTTAAAGTAAAATTAACATTGAAAACGTAAAATAAGCTGGTTTTATGTAATATATCACTAGTTATTCTTGTGAAGACAAAATTAAAATCGCATATACATTTATTAAAAGGTGGCTTAATATGGAAAATAAATATTTGGTAAAAAAATTGCAGAAAAAGCAAGAAATTAAGGTGAAAGTGCCAGGTTCAAAGAGTATTACAAACCGCGCGTTATTATTGGCGGCGTTGTCCAATTATCAGTGTACTTTGCAAGGTGTTTTGTTTAGTGATGATTCCAGAGCTTTTTTAGCTTGCCTTAAGGAGCTGGGATTTGATGTAAAAATAAATGAAACGGAAGAAGAAGTGATTGTACAGGGAGAGGGGGGCAGGATACCTGACCAGCATGCATCTATTCATGTGCAAAATGCAGGTACCGCAGCAAGGTTTTTGACGGTTATGCTTGCCTTGGCAGGTGGAGAATATAAAATGCAGGCATCACCGCAAATGTGTAAACGTCCTATGAAACCGCTCTTGGATGAATTAGAAAAAGCGGGAGTCTCTTTTGAATTTTTAGGAGAAGAAGGGCATTTTCCCTTTCTTATGAGGTCACAGGAGATTTCTTTAAAAGAAATTTCTATTGACACAGGAATCAGCAGCCAATTTGCCAGCGCCCTGATTATGGCGGGAGTACTGCTTAAGGAGGGGCTGAAGGTAATTTTGTCAGGAGACAGGTCCGAGGGTTCATATATTAAGATGACGCTTGCCATGATGGAGCAATTTGGCATTCCTGTTGTGAAAGAGGGAAGAAGCTGTCTGGTTTCGCATATGGATTTTTTTGGGCTAAAGGAGTATAGAATAGAGCCGGATGTGTCCGGCGCCTGCTATTTTTATGCTATGGCGCCGCTTTTGGGGACAAATGTTTTGGTTGAAAATATACATATGGATTCATTACAGGGAGATATTAAATTCTTAAAGATTCTTGAGAAGATGGGGTGTGAGCTTAAAGATGAAAGCGAAGGGGTATGGGTGCTGGGAAAAGGCCTTTCAAATTATGAGGGACAGGATATTTCTATGAAAGACTTTTCAGATCAGACAATGACAATGGCTGTTTTGGCGCCTTTTGCCATGAATCCCACTTTAATTCGCAACATAGGGCATATCCGTTTTCAGGAAACGGATAGAATCAAGGCGATTTTGGCAGAACTTACACGCCTGGGAATAAAGTGTGAAGAAGCTTTGGATGCGGATGGTATCAGGATTTTTCCCGGGGAAATAAAAGAGGGAGAGGTTGAGACCTACGAAGATCACCGTATGGCTATGGCGTTTACATTAATTGGGCTGAAAACGGGAAAAATAGGAATTAAAAATCCACAATGCTGTCGTAAGACATTTGAGAACTATTTTGAATTAATTGAGAATTTATATTAGAAGCTTTGAGCTGTTACAGGGTGGCAGTATGGGGGAGAGCGTGTATGACAGAATTTGAGAAAGAGAAAAGTATCAAGGAAGATAAAGAGCGTGTTTTGTTGGTTGGAGTGGATAATGGGGCAATGGGTGAGGATTTTGAACGCTCCATGGATGAGCTGAAAAGTCTTGCAAAGGCCTGTTTTATGGAGCCTGTAGGTGTTATGACCCAGAAAATGGAAAGCGTCAACAAAGGATTATATGTTGGAACAGGGAAGGTTCAGGAAATAAAAGAAACTGCCCGTATTTTAGAGGTTGATGTTATTATATTTGATGATGCGCTCAGCCCCTCCCAGCTTCGGAATCTGCAACAGGAGCTACAAAAACCTATATTAGACAGGACAACGCTTATTTTGGACATTTTTGAAAGGAGAGCCAGGACAAGAGAGGCGAAACTTCAGGTAGAATCGGCGAAACTTAAGTATCTTCTGCCAAGGCTTGTGGGGATGCATGAGGCCCTGACCAGACAGGGAGGCGCCAGCGGCAGTATGAGCAGCCGTGGAGCGGGCGAGAAGAAGTTAGAGCTTGATAGAAGAAGGATTGAGAAACGTATAGGAGAGCTTTCTAAGGAGCTCGAAGAAGTATCAAGAGAAAGACGGGTGCAGCGGAAAAAGAGGGTGGATGCCAGGATACCTTTAGTTGCGCTTGTAGGCTATACCAATGCCGGCAAATCCACGATTTTGAATGCTATGATAGATGCCTGTTCGGGAGATGTGGATAAGAAAGTGCTGGAAAAAGATATGCTTTTTGCCACCTTAGATACTACGGTAAGACGGATTTGCACTGGCAATCACAAAGACTTCTTGCTGTCAGATACGGTGGGCTTTATCCATAAACTGCCTCATGGACTGGTAAAGGCTTTTCATTCAACTCTTGAGGAGGTGGAATGCGCTGATTTGCTGATTCATGTGGTGGATTATTCTGATCCTCACTACAAGGAACATATGCAGACTACCGCCCAAACTTTATTCGAGCTTAATGCGGGGAACATTCCGGTTATAACTGTATTTAACAAAGTTGATCGGTGCGATGCGCCTGTTGCTTTTCCCCAGATGATGGGAAAGGATAAAGTTTATATGAGTGCAAAAGATAAAGATTCGATTGCATTTTTGGTCAGCGCTGTTTTAGCCAGAGTTTATGCGGACTATGTATGGGAAGAATTTTTGATACCGTATGATAAAGGAAATGTTTTATCCTATCTTATGGAAAATACGCATACAGACAGTTGGAAATACGAAGAAAAGGGCACGCGAATCAAAGTAAAGTGCCACAAGGCGGACCGGGAAAAATACAGAGAATACAGGGTTATGAGCTGATGCTGAAAAAGCATTACATGAAATAATAGCGGCCGGGGCGGATGACAAACTGAATTGTGAAGTATGTTGTACCAGAGAACATGGAGGGTATATGGAAAAAGAGAGATTAAATAAATATCTTGCAGCCTGCGGACTGTGCTCAAGGCGTGAGGCAGATAGGCTCATTGAAGAAGGCCGGGTAAGTGTAAACGGGAAAAGAGCCGAGGCAGGAATGCAGGTAAGTGATAAGGACCAGATTATGGTTAACGGAAAACCTGTGCATGGAAAAGATGAAAAAGTGGTTTTGGCATATTATAAACCGGTGGGTGTAACCTGCACAGAAAAGGACAGGTTTGCAGATAAAAAGATTACGGATATGGTTAAATTTCCTGTGAGAGTAACTTATGCGGGCAGACTGGATAAGGATTCGGAGGGATTGATGATTCTGACCAATGATGGAGCGCTTATTGATGCCATGATGCGGGGGAGCGGAGGGCACGAAAAAGAATATGTGGTGCGGGTAAACAAAGAAATTTCGCAAGAATTCATCAAGAGCATGTCAGAAGGAGTCTTCTTATCGGAGCTTTCCGTTACCACAAAGCCCTGCAAAGTAACGAAAATAGGTAAATTTGCATTCAAAATTATATTAACACAAGGATTAAACAGACAAATTAAAAGAATGGTGCGGGAATTAGGATACCATGTATATGCTATTAAACGGGTTCGAATTGAAAATATTACCCTTGAAAATTTAAAATCCGGGCAGTTCAGAAAGCTGAAAGAGGAAGAATTACACATGTTATACAAATTATGTTTTCCCAGAAACCTCGAAAAAACCTGATAAAGTCGTATTATTTTTTACAAGACTGAAAAACTGCTTTTTATTAGAAGATAACAGGGGGTTGTTATGTAAACTTTTGTAAAAAAAGATAAAAAAGCAGTTGAAAATACTAAAAAACGAATATTTTTGAAAGAAAACAGATTCTATTTTTTTGGTGTTTGAAAGAAAAATGCAGGATGTTGAAAGAAAACTTGCAAAAATTGGAGGTAATAATAATGAATAAACATAAAAAAAGATATGAAGAATTGATAAACCTCTTGAACGATGCTTCGGATGCCTATTATAATGGCAGAGAAGAACTCATGTCTAATTACGAATGGGACGCTTTGTTTGACGAGCTGGTTAAGCTGGAGACTGAAACAGGCTATGTTCTTCCGAACAGCCCTACCCAAAAAACCGGCGCGGAAGAAAATGCCGGTGAGAGGGAAGCGCATGAGTTTCCAGCGCTGTCACTTGCGAAAACCAAGGAGGTATCCGAGCTGCAAAAGTGGGCGGAGGAAAAACCTGTTTGGATTTCATGGAAACTGGACGGTCTTACGTTGGTTTTGACCTATGATGGAGGGAAACTAAGCAGAATCCTTACCAGAGGAAACGGAACCACAGGGACAAACATTACGTATTTAAAATATTCCATCAAAGGATTTCCTCTTAAAATAAAATATAAGGGGCATATGGTAGTGCGGGGAGAAGCCACAATTTCTTACACGGATTTTGAATTGATCAATGATACAATGGAGGATGAGGATGAAAAATATGCAAATCCCCGTAATCTAGCGTCCGGCACCCTTAGTCTGGACGATGCGGAAAAGGTGAAGGAAAGGCATGTCCATTTCAACGCATTTACATTAGTATATGTAGAAGATGATATAAAATCCTGGGGGGAGAGAATGGATTTCCTGGAAGGAGAAGGTTTTACGGTGGTAGATCGAAAGATGGTAAATGCTGATGAACTGCCTTATGCCATTGAAAATTGGACACGGAAGGTAGAGAGCGGACAGATGGATTTGCCGGTGGACGGTCTGGTGATTTGTTATGAGGATACGGAATATGCATCTTCCGGTAGCGTCACGGGACATCATGCCACGAAAGCCGGTTACGCTTTTAAATGGCAGGATGTATCCGCCCAGTCGGAGCTTTTGTATGTGGAATGGTCCTGCGCAGCCTCCACAATTTCACCGGTAGCCGTATTTCAACCGGTGCAGCTGGAAGGAACCACTGTTTCCCGGGCTTCTCTTTGCAATATCAGTGAGATGGAACGGCTGGGCATTGGGAAATCGTGTACATTGGAGGTAATCAAGGCAAATAAGATTATCCCAAAATGTATTGCGGTCAAAAATGCGGTTGGGGATTTTGATATCCCCACAAATTGTCCGGTCTGTGGCGCCCAGACCCAAATACGCATCAGCCCTAAAAGTAAAACAAAAACCCTTCATTGTACCAATCCTGACTGCACAGCAAAGCATGTAAAGAAATTTACCCGTTTTGTAAGCAAGTCCGGGATGGATATTGACGGACTGTCTATTCAGACAATGCTGAAATTTATGAACGAAGGTTTTTTGAAAGAATTTGCAGATATATATCATCTTTCAGCGCATGCTGAAACCATCAAACAAATGGAAGGCTTTGGAGAAAAGTCCTGTGCTAACATGATGGCGGCCATTGAGAAAAGCAGGCAGGTGCATCCTGTTCATTTTATTTATGCCCTTTGTATACCCATGATTGGAATAGATGCGGGAAAAAAAATGATAGCAAGGGATGGATTTGACGGATTTTTAGACAGGCTGGAAAGCGGCAGGGGATTTGAGGACATTGAGGGGATCGGACCTGAAAAGTCAGGCTCGATTATGGAATGGTATAAAAATAATCAAAACAGGTATTCCTTGAAAGAGCTGCTAAAAGAGGTTACAATAGAAAAGGTGTCCCCCAAGCCTAAAGAGGAAGGAAAGTGCGCGGGACTGACCTTTGTGATCACAGGGGACGTTCATCATTATCATAACAGAGATGCATTTAAAGCTTATGTAGAATCGGAAGGCGGAAAGGTGACGGGAAGCGTTACTTCCAAAACCAACTATCTGGTTAATAATGACTTAGCTTCTAATTCCTCCAAAAACAGAAAGGCAAAGGAGCTTGGGATTCCGATTATTTCGGAGGACGATTTTGTGGAACAATTTGCTTAAAGCCCTTCCGGAAAAACCTGGTATGTAAAAGACTTTTTGCAGCAAAGGGACAATTGGCGGGCCGCTTATGAAAAAAGGCAGATGCATGTGTTAGAGTGAGGGGAAAGGAAACAAAAATTATGCCAATCAAAGTACAAAGTGATCTTCCGGCAAAAGAAATACTGGAAAATGAAAATATATTTGTAATGGACGAATATCGTGCGCTGCATCAGAATATTCGTGCGCTGCAGATTTGTATTTTAAATCTTATGCCTGTAAAACAGGATACGGAATTACAGCTGGCGCGGGTACTGTCCAATACACCTTTGCAGATTGATGTGAGCTTCATGAAAATGAACAGCCATATTTCTCTGAACACGCCTATCCAGCATTTGAACAGATTTTATAATACTTTTGATGAACTGAAGGATAAGAAATTTGACGGCCTGATTATCACAGGAGCCCCGGTAGAGCAGATTCCCTTTGAGGAGGTGGATTATTGGCCGGAGCTTGAAGGAATCATGAAGTGGACTAAGACGCATGTGACCTCCACGCTTCATATTTGCTGGGGAGCTCAGGCAGGGCTGTATTATCATTTTGGACTTGAAAAGATATTACTTCCTCAAAAGCTTTTCGGGGTTTACAAGCATAAGGTCATGAAACGGAAAATACCTCTTGTAAGGGGGTTTGACGATTACTTTATGATTCCCCACAGCAGGCATACGGCAGTGCGATCGGAAGATATACATAATTGTAAAGAACTTACGATTTTGGCTGAGTCCGATGAAGCAGGCGTTCTGCTTTGCATGACGAAAGAGGGCAGACAGATTTTTGTTATGGGTCATCCGGAGTATGACAGATATACCCTTCACAATGAATATATACGGGATAAGAGCAAAGGATTGCCCATACAGCTTCCTTTAAACTATTATCCAGAGGATGATGATACGAAAAAGCCGGATTTGCAGTGGCGTTCCCATAGCAATAATCTTTATTCAAATTGGCTCAATTACTACGTATACCAGGTGACGCCGTATGAGCTGTAGGAGCAAGCGCTAGCGGGTTTGAAGGGTATCATTGATTCGTATTTCTCAAATTTTCCCTGTGAAAAATATCCATGAAAATTGCAGGCGGATTTCATAAAAAAATATTGTATAAATTTTTGAAAAGTGCTATATTTAAATAGGTGTTCATCCACATTGGATGATAAAAAAGGTGGAAAGAAGGAGAAACTTTATGGTTACGAATGAACGGATTGAAAAAAGACTGAAAAAATCTTTTATTTTAGTGTCCGCCATTGCTTCGGCTGTTGCGTTATTAGGGGCGGTAGCTATGGTAATTATGTCAAACTTGTATTCAAAAACAATTAATAAACATGCAGGAGAGAGCGGAAACAGCGATCTCATTGAAATTTCAACACAGATTACCGCGTTAAGCTGGATATTGGTAGCAATCATTGTGACAGTCGTAGTTATTGCAATGTTTCTTTCCGTACGTTCGGGAAAAATGATTGCAAAATCAATAGCAGAACCCCTTAACGCTTTCGGCGAAAGACTGAAAACATTTGCAGCGGGAGATTTGTCTTCTCCGTTTCCAAAGGTAGATAGAAAGGACGAGATTGCAGAAGTGATTTCCGAGGCGGATAAAATGGCCGGTAATTTAAATGCAATTGTCAATGATGCCGGTAAGTTGCTGAAAGAAATGTCTGACGGAAATTATGCGGTTCAATCCAATATAAAAGATAAATATACAGGTGATTTTTTCAAGTTGATTGACGCAATAAGGCTGCTTCGGGATCAGATGACGAATACGCTTCGTTCCATTGAGGAGGCTTCCAGTCAGGTATCCGCCGGTGCAAGCAATATGGCAGAAGCTTCCCAGAGCTTAGCCGAGGGTGCAACAGAGCAGGCAGGCGCAGTACAGCAGCTTCAGGCAACGATTGTCAATATTGGCGAGACCATGTCAAAGAGCGCGGAGAATGCGCAGGATTCTTACATACTGGCTCAAAAATATGCGGATGAAGCGGATAAGAGCCGTGAAGAAATGAATGAGATGATGCAGGCTATGGAACACATCAACGAGACTTCTAAAGAAATTGAAAATATTATTTCCGAAATTGAGTCTATTGCATCCCAGACGAATCTTTTGTCCCTCAATGCATCCATAGAGGCTGCAAGAGCCGGTGAAGCAGGAAGGGGCTTTGCGGTTGTGGCTGACCAAATCAGACAGCTTGCGGAACAAAGCACGAAGTCAGCAGCAGATACCAGAGAATTAATTGAAGGTTCCCTGAAGAAGATTGAAGAAGGAAATCATGCTGCGGAGAATGCTTCTAACTCAATTGCAATTGTTGTAGATGGAATTAAACAGGTGGCAGAGTCTTCTAAGAGGCTTAGCGCAATGGCAGCGGATGAAGCGGAGACCATGCATCAGGCAGAGCTGGGTGTTACTCAGATTTCAGAGGTAGTACAGAGTAACTCTGCAACGGCCCAGCAGTCATCAGCTACCAGCCAGCAGTTATCCGCACAGGCTGTTACGCTTGATGAATTGATTAATCAGTTTGTATTAACCTAGTCAAAAACCCTGCGGTAAGTTGCCTGTAGGAATTAAAGTTGAGAACATATTATAATGGCAGGGGATGAATTCCCCTGCTATTTTGCGCACATAGGCATCCCGATTTGCAATCTGACGGAAAGAATAAGGGAGATTTGTGATTTCGTAGAGAGGAATCATGGGGTTAGGATGCCGGGCTGGTTGACTCATTTATGGTGACTTTTCTTGGTTCCAATGCAGCGGCACTGATGGTGTGTGTGAAATTTTCCTTGATTGTCATATTTTAGGAATCTTGTCCATATACTATAATAACATGAATTTTAGGAGGTAGATTATGGCAAGGGGACAGAGAAAAACAATTGAAGAAAAAATTGCGGAAAAGGAAGAATTGATTCTGGCACTTCGGACAAGGCTGAAATCAGAGCAGTGCGAGCTGGATTCTCTTTATAAGGAAAAAAGAGAAAAGGATTTGGAAGGAATCAATCAGATTTTAGAGGAATCAGGACTGAATGTGAACGAAGCATCCGACATTCTGTGGGAATATGTAAGAACACATGGTTCCGAACAAGAACCGGCTTAAAATGCCATAAATTTTTCTTAGAAATCCTTTCAAAATATTGTGTATCATGAATAAATAGTGTAAACTATAAGAAGAAATAAACTTAAATTTATTAACGTGAAGGAGAAAAATATGCTTGTAACATTAATACCTTTATTTGATGAAGAAATGAGCGTGCGAGCGTATTCATTATTTGCACAGAAAGCAAATTTTCTGTTAGATCCCAGTATGCAGGGGACCAGACAGAATGATGGAGCTACTCAGATAGCCGGACTTGAAATTATTGAGAATATGGGACTGGATACACTTTCAGCGGACAAGGAAGTGTTTGTGGAAGTGAATAATATTTCAATATTTTCTGATATATCGGGTCAATGCCAAGCACCTCATGACAGGATCGTATTGCTTATTGACAGTACGGTAACGCCTGAAAAAATGTATGTTGACAGACTTTGTGTGCTGAAAGGAATGGGATATAAGCTTGCAATGCGCAAGCTGGCAGTCAAGAATTTTGAGACTTATCGCAGTATTCTTGCATTATGTGATTATATTATGCTTGACCACAAAAATATTGATATCAGTAAGGCTAAAATTTATTTCACTAAAGTATACCCCAGAATCAGGCTGTGCGCTGAGAATATTGAAAATCAGGAAGTTTTTGAGAAATTGAAAGCGGATGGCGGTTATCAATTTTATGAAGGTGAATTTTATCGTGTGGCGGTGAACAAAGGGGAAACAGAGGTAAGCCCGCTGAAGGTAAATTACATAGAACTGCTTAACATGGTGAATGCTTCTGATTTTGAATTGACGAAAGCGGCAGACATTATTGGACAGGATACCGCACTTGTCATTTTACTGCTTAAGATGGTAAACAGGATGTCAAGAAATTCTGAGATCACTTCCATCAGGCATGCGGCGGCCATGTTAGGACAGCGTGAGCTGAAAAAGTGGATTAATACGGCGGTGGCAAATCAGTTGTATGCGGATAAGCCTAATGAGATTACCAGATTATCTCTATTGCGTGCTAAATTTGCTGAGAATATGGCGCCTTTGTTTGAAATGAATATGCAGGCATCAGAATTATTCCTGATGGGACTGTTTTCGGTGCTTGACTTGATTCTGAATCGGTCTATGGAAGAAGCTTTGCAGATGGTGAAAGTATCCAAGGAAATCAGCAGTGCTTTAGTAGAGCATAAGGGGGTTTTTGCACCGGTTCTGGATTTCATAATGCAATACGAAAATGCGAATTGGCAAGAAGTATCCAGATTGATGTTGGTGAAAGATATTGATATGGATAAAGTATACGATGCCTATGTGCAGTCTGTGAAATGGTATCGCGATTTGTTTGTATAATCGGGTCGTATCATAATACAGACAAGTTCTAAAATCAAATAATGTGATATACCACAAATTAGTTTATGGATTAAAATTAAGAGTTGCCTTGAAAGGGCAACTCTTTTCAGATGCTTTTCAGGAGTCATAGATGACCTATTGTGATAAAGACTCCACGTGATTCTTGATAGGAATGCCATTCACCTCTACGTGTTCATTGATTTCGATTACCAGACACTGTTTACCGTGAAGTGTCATTGTATTTACCAAATCAGCCCGAATGGGATTAACCTTGACTACAATGTCTGGCGTCCTCACCTCAAAGGTTTTGGTATTAGCCACATTGTCTGCCAAAAGATAGGCATTTTCTCCGGCAGCATTATCATAAAGCTGTTCAAAGTTAGTCAGCTTTTCTTCTTCTACGCCGCTTTTTTCAAATAAATCTCGAACCTGACGCTTATCTAAAGTAAGGGGCTCCGGAATTTCTTTATGCTCCTCAATCAATTCCGTTAAATTTTCGTGAATGTTTTTGACAACCTCATATTCGGCTTCTTCGCCTAAAGTTTCTTCAATGAGCGCTTGGAATGTTTCCTTCTGACTGCCGGCAGTGAGAGGAAGAACGGCCCCCAAAACGTTATCTACAAACTCCGGATGAGGCTCCTCCGGTTTTTTCGTATAGTAAAGGGTGCTGTGTATATCTGAACATCTGTCGTTAAAGCTGGGAAAAAGAAAGCCAACTTCCGGCATTTCCACAATCCAGTCACGGATTCTATTATGAAATTCGTTTGTCTCGGCATCATAGCTCAGGCCTGGTTTGGAAAGATTGACCGGACAAATGCAACATAATATATATTCATATACTGTATCAGAAGCATCCTCCATGGTAAGCCCATCGTTGGTTTTGCCAGGGACATCATAGGCATCATGAATGAGTAAAATTAAGTAATTACCTACATATTCGTAGGAAGCAATCACTTTATCGTAAAATTCATCAAGGAGAGAATCTTCCTTTAATTTACTATCACGCAGCCCCAGAAGAAATGCCTGAGTACCGCCTTCTTCCTCGCTGACAAGGGGGAATTCCAGATTGAGCATATTTTTGCCCAAAGATCCGGAGAGGGCCTTGCGCAACAATTCAAAATACTTGAAAATTTCTTCCTCAGGAAGGGAGAGGAAGGCTTCTTTAAAATCTGTTTTCTTATTTTTTTCCCCATCTACGTAACATCCGCATATGCGGGTGATAGAGCAGTGGCTTGGGGTGTAGAGTCTTTTAATCTCATTAATTTCCTGTTTAATCATAAAAATTCTCCATCCTTATATCAGGCGGTTTTTGATGTGTCATCTGTCTGCTTCTTCAGATTCTTTTGGGCGGTAGAGAGCATGAGCTTGATTCGATTCAGCTGGTTTACCTCGCTGGCCCCCGGGTCATAATCAATGGCAACGATATTGCTTAAGGGATAGAGCCTACGCAGCTCTTTGATAACACCTTTACCTACAACATGATTTGGAAGGCAGGCAAAGGGCTGTGTGCAAACAATGTTGTTGACTCCCTCATGAATGAGTTCTACCATTTCTCCGGTTAAGAACCATCCTTCACCGGTCTGGTTGCCAATGGAAACAATGGGTTTGGCATATTCAACCGTCTTGTAGATGCTGGTAGGAGGTGTAAAGTGCTTGCTCTTTGCAAAAGCTTTGGCGGCACTTCCCCTTAAGAACTCCAATGCATGAATGCCAAGCCTTGAAATGAATGCGGTTTTTCTGCTGGTTCCAAGGGCATCTGCTTTGTAAATCTGGTTGTAGAAACAGTAGAGCATGAAATCCAAAAGATCAGGAACCACAGCCTCAGCTCCCTCAGCCTCCAATAAATCCACCAGATGATTGTTGGCGGCAGGGGCAAATTTAACTAAAATTTCCCCTACAATACCGACTTTCGGCTTTACGGCCTCCGTCACAGGTATTTCATCAAAGTCCTTTACGATTTGACGACACATTTTTTGGAAAGTAAAGAAATTCATATGTTTGGCTGACACAAAATCCTGGCATTTTTTCAGCCACTTTTGATGAAGTGCTTCCACGCTTCCTTTTTCTTTTTCGTAAGGTCTCATGCGGTAGATGCAGCGCATGAAAATATCCCCAAATACTGCGCCATATGCGGCACGCATCAACATTTCAAGATTCAAATGAAATCCAGGATTGGATTCAATACCTGCCATATTTAAGGAAATAACAGGTATCTGCGGCATACCGGCTTTTTCCAGGGCACGGCGGATAAAGCCTATATAGTTCGTGGCACGGCATCCGCCTCCGGTCTGGGTCATAATAACGGCTACCTTATTTAAATCATATTTCCCGGAAAGCAGGGCGTCCATAATTTGGCCGACTACCATCAGGGACGGATAACACGCATCATTGTTTACAAATTTAAGCCCCACATCCACAGCCCGCCTGTTATCGTTGGGCAGTACCTCAAAATGGTAGCCGCAGGCATTAAACGCCGGCTCCAATATATCAAAGTGGAGCGGTGACATTTGAGGGCACAAAATCGTATAATCCTGACGCATTTCCTCTGTAAATGGTACTTTTTCAATCGCAGAGGATTGGACAGTGCGCCGCTTATTTTGCTTTTCTCTAACCCTGATCGCCGAGAGCAGAGAACGGATTCTGATTTTGGCAGCTCCTAAATTGTTTACCTCATCAATTTTAAGACAGGTATAAATTTTGTCAGAACCTGTCAGAATATCATTGACCTGATCCGTTGTGACTGCATCCAGACCGCATCCAAAGGAGTTCAGCTGAATCAGCTCCAGATTGTCAACTGTCTTTACATAGCTTGCCGCCGCGTAAAGCCTTGAGTGGTACATCCATTGATCGGAGACGATTAAAGGACGCTCCGGTGCGGCAAGGTGGGAAATGGAATCTTCCGTAAGTACCGCAATATCATAAGAGGTAATCAGCTCCGGAATACCGTGGTTAATCTCCGGATCAATGTGGTAAGGGCGGCCGGCAAGCACGATACCGCGCTTTCCTGTTTCTTTCAGGAGAGAAAGTACTTCCTCCCCTTTGAGTTTTATATCATTTCTGGCGTTTTCCAATTCCTTCCATCCAAGGCGGGCTGCCTCCATAACCTCAGAAAGAGGAAGCTCTTTAAACTCCTGGGCGAGGGCTTCTGAAACAGTTTTTAAATCCCGGAATGACATGAATGGATTACGGAGAAGGACTTCCCCTCTGCCGATTTCTTCCACATTGTTTTTTATATTTTCAGAATAAGAAGTAACAATGGGGCAATTGTAGTGGTTATTTGCCTCCTGGAATTCATTTCTCTCATAAAAAAGAGCAGGATAAAAAATGAAATCCACCTTTTGATGAATCAGCCAGCTTACATGGCCGTGAGCTAACTTGGCGGGATAGCATTCTGATTCGCTGGGGATGGATTCAATTCCAAGCTCGTAAATCTTACGGTTGGAGAGAGGTGATAATACAACCTGATATCCCAGCTTTGTAAAAAAGGTAAACCAGAATGGGTAATTTTCGTACATATTAAGTACACGGGGGATTCCTACTGTTCCTCTTTTTGCCTGGTTGGCAGCAAGAGGTTCATAACCGAAAATCCGTTTCAGCTTATAATCAAAAAGATTGGGAGCGCTGTTTTTGCTTTTTTGTTTCCCAAGTCCCCGTTCACACCGGTTTCCGGAAATGTATTGTCTTCCGCCTGTAAATCGATTGATGGTGAGACGACAGCTATTGGTACAGCCTTTACACTTGGCCATGCTTGTTTCAAATTGCAGGGTATTTATTTTTTCAAAGGAGAGCATAGTCGTCTGATAATCCTCGGTATAACGCTCTCTTGCAATAAGGGCGGCGCCAAAAGCGCCCATAATTCCGGCAATGTCGGGGCGGATGGCCTGGCAGTCTGCAATTTTTTCAAAGCTTCGCAGGACCGCATCATTGTAGAAGGTACCGCCCTGAACCACGATATTTCTGCCAAGAGCGGAGGCATCGGATACCTTAATAACCTTAAACAGGGCATTTTTAATGACAGAATAGGCAAGACCGGCGGAGATATCGGGCACAGAGGCTCCTTCCTTCTGGGCCTGTTTTACCTTGGAATTCATAAAAACGGTGCATCTGGTGCCAAGATCTATTGGATGCTCTGCAAAAAGTGCGGCCTGTGCAAAATCTTCAACTGTGTAGTTTAAGGATTTGGCAAAGGTTTCTATAAAAGAGCCACAGCCGGAAGAACAGGCTTCATTTAACTGAACGCTGTCCACGGCCTGATTTTTGATTTTAATGCATTTCATATCCTGACCGCCGATGTCTAAAATACAGTCCACGTCAGGGTTAAAGAAAGCGGCGGCGTAGTAGTGGGCTACGGTTTCCACCTCCCCGTCATCCAAAAGAAATGCAGCCTTCATCAATGCTTCACCGTATCCTGTTGAACAGGAACGGACAATGGAGACTCCTTTGGGAAGAAGGGAATAGATTTCCTTGATGGAGCGGATTGCCGTTTTTAACGGACTTCCATCGTTGCTGCTGTAGAAGGAATATAAAAGAGAGCCGTCCTCCCCAACCAGCGCGATCTTGGTGGTAGTACTTCCGGCATCGATACCTAAATAGCAGTTCCCCTGATAAGAAGCAAGGGGAGCTGACTGTACATGGTGTTTTCCATGGCGTGATTTGAACCTTTCGTATTCCTCAGAAGAAGAAAAAAGCGGTTCCATACGTTCCACTTCAAATTCCATTTTAATGTCACCGGAAAGCTTACCGGTCATTTCTTCCATTGTAAAAGAAACCTCTTTTTTGGCATTCATAGCAGAGCCAATGGCGGCAAAGAGATGGGAATGTTCTGTCTGAATGATATGTTCTTCGTCCAACTTTAAAGTGCGGATAAATGCGGCTTTTAATTCAGAAAGAAAATGCAAAGGCCCGCCTAAAAATGCAACATGTCCTCTGATGGGCTTTCCGCAGGCAAGTCCGCTGATGGTCTGATTGACTACGGCCTGGAAAATGGATGCGGACAAGTCCTCTTTTGCAGCACCGTCATTGATAAGAGGCTGGATGTCCGATTTGGCAAATACGCCGCATCTTGCGGCAATGGTGTAGAGCAAATGATAGTTTTTAGCGTATTCATTCAGGCCGGAAGCATCTGTCTGCAAAAGTGATGCCATCTGGTCGATAAACGAACCTGTTCCACCGGCACAGATTCCATTCATACGCTGTTCCACATTACCGCCCTCAAAATAAATGATTTTGGCATCTTCACCGCCAAGTTCAATGGCCACATCCGTTTTAGGAGCAATTTCTTTTAAGGCTGTAGCTACCGATATGACTTCCTGTACAAAGGGAACCTGTAAATGATTGGCGAGAGTAAGTCCGCCGGAACCGGTAATCATAGGATGAAGACGTATGTTTCCGAGCTGTTTATATGCCTGTTGTAACAAATCAAAAAGCGTTTCTCTGATATTTGCAAAATGTCTTTTATAATCGGAAAATAAAATAGTATGAGCATCATTTAAAATGGCGATTTTGACAGTAGTGGAACCAATGTCAATGCCCAGAGTATAGTTTTGGTTGTCCATAAGCTGCCACCTTTCCTTCATAAAAATTTCCTTTAAGCTTCCGATAAATGCGAAGTTTGCCTTCTGTCTATTTATCGCAGGCTGCTGTGGAATGTCAATTTCGACATGCGTAGTAATTATACGACAAGGATTTTCAAATTGCAACGAAAGAGAATAAACATTTTGTTAAGAAAAATTTCCAAATTCTAAAATTAAGCGGCTTTCTTTATAACTTTATTTACAATTAGTTTTGGGAATGTTAGAATATATGAAGTTTCTAGTAAGGTAATGCTAAAACTGTGGAATAAAAAGTTTGAAAGGAACTTTTCAACCATTTAACGATTCGTTGATGCTATCGTAAGATTTGCTTGTGATATAGGAGAATAGACTTGACCTATTGTATGCAGGAGGTATAAATGATGAGTAACTTTGAAAAGAAATTTGGAAAATATGCAATTCAAAATTTATCTATGATACTGATTATGTGTTATGGAATTGGGTATATACTGAACTGGGTTTATCCTGCATTGCTTTCCTATTTTTATTTAAATCCTTATGAAATTCTTTTTCATGGACAGATATGGAGGCTTGTGAGCTGGCTTTTGATTCCTCCATCAGACTTTGGCTTTTTTACACTTTTAATGCTTTATTTTTATTATTCGCTGGGTACAACATTGGAAAGAACCTGGGGGACTTATCGATACAATGTTTACATTTTTTCTGGAATGCTGTTTACCATATTAGGCGCTTTTTTGTTATTTGGGTATACGGTGTTAGTTGGAGGCGCGGACGGAATCGCACTGTGGAGCATCTATGGCGATTCTTATATGTTAGCGCCAAGATTTAGTACCTACTATGTGAATATGTCTATTTTTCTTGCTTTTGCCGCTACTTACCCGAATATGCAGGTGATGCTGTTTTTTATGATACCAATCAGAATTAAAATTCTGGGAATTATTTATGGAGCATTGCTTGTTTACCAGTTTTTCATGGGTTCTACTGCCGATAAATTTGTAATTGCGGCATCACTTATGAATTTTATTGTATTTTTTATTACCGGCAGAGGGAAGGTGCATATGACCCCCAGACAGGTAAAGCGCAGGCAGAAATTTAAACGTGAGGTAAAAAAGTCCACGAAAGATACCAGACATAAATGTGCAATCTGTGGGAGAACTGAGGAGACGAATCCGGAACTGCAATTCAGATTTTGTTCTAAATGTAATGGAAATTATGAGTATTGTGAGGAGCATATTTTTACACATACACATGTCCAGGGCCACTCACAGCAGGAAGATTAGTGTGAGAAGTACTTCTAGCCACTCACAGCAGAGGCTGTTTCGTGGAGAAGTACTAAGTCTCACACAGGAGAATGCCTAAAATACGGGCATTCTCCGCACCGATTTGAGATTCCGCAAAGCGCAATCATGGAGGTTAGGGTGAAAAGAAAGGCATGGCTATGAAATGGGAGAGAGTCAGGAAATTTTGTTTGCGCGTACTTTAAAAGAGGTGCGTGCGTTAGCAAAGGCCCAGGAAAATTGCATTTCGCAACAGCAGGTGGAGGAGGCCTTTGCAGAACTTAAGCTGTCTAAGGCTCAGCTTGCGCTGGTCTATGACTATTTGAAAAAGCACAAGATAGGCGTTGGTGAGCCAGTAGATTTAGATGAATATTTGTCTGAAGCGGAAATTGACTATCTGGAAGAATATAAAAAAGAGCTTGCAGTACTTGAGAAGGTCGGTGATGGAGAGAAAGAAGCTGTTATTCTTGCTGCAATGGCAGGAGAGAAGATGGCCCAGAACAGGCTGATTCACTTGTATCTTCCCCAAGTGGTGGAGATTTCCAGGCTTTATGCAGGACAAGGGGTTTTCCTGGAAGATTTGATCGGAGAGGGAAATGTGGCGCTTTCTATGGGCGTTACAATGCTGGGATGTTTGGAGCATGCCAAGGAAGCGGAAGGAATGCTGGTTAAGATGGTTATGGATGCCATGGAAAGCTGCATTGCGGAGAACGCACAGGAGCAGGATAAGGATAAAAAGGTACTTGCCCAGGTAAACAAGGTGGCTAAAAAGGCCAGAGAGTTAGCTAAGGAGCTGCACCGGAAGGTCACAGTGGAAGAATTGGCTGCGGAAACAGGCATGTCCGAAAAAGCGATAAGAGATGCGATGCGTATGAGCGGGTTTGCAATAGAGGATTTGGAAGGTACGTTATAAGAATATGAAGTTAAGCGGGAATATGACGCAATATGAAGATTTTAAATATGTGATTCAGGATGTGGGGAATCTTTATCTTGGTGCCGGCTTTTCTTATGAAGAATTGCTTGTGCATGAGATGGTTCCTTTTAAATTAAGGGTCATTATCAGCCAATATGTTTTGAAGGAAGCCGCCCCAGAAACAACGCTTGAGAGTCAGTTTTATTATATGGAAGAAAATACCTTCCTTTATGAAGTTTTCGGACAATTAAAAACGAGGGTTAAGGTGCAGATTCAGGTGGAAAAGAAGGGAGTATTCGGCAAGGAGAAGCTTCAATATAAGGAAAAAATTTTTACACTGCAGGAGCTTGCGCAAATGAATTTGGCAAAGAAAAAGAAAGCTGGGATGCTGGTAAGGGAGATTATTTTTTCAAAGCTTGGCATTATGTCGTTTAGTATATAAGCAGGAAAATGCAAAATCCCATCGCCGAAGGCGATTTTAAATGGGCTTTGCATGTAAAAATAAAGATTGTCAAGGAAATTTGCTTGACAATCTTTTTGGTTTGTAGTATTGTATCCTAGGTGATAGATAGAATATCTTTGATTTTCAGCCAGCAAATTTGTGCTTTTGTAGAATATATACACACAATTTGTGGATGATTGGAAATATGGAGATTAAAATGGAGAAGATAGTGGAGCAGGGGCTTTTGTATGATTTTTATGGGGAACTGCTTACGGAACACCAGAAAAAGATATATGAGGATGTGGTCTACAATGATTATTCCCTGACGGAAATTGCGAAGGAAAATGGTATTTCAAGGCAGGGAGTGTACGATTTGGTAAGGCGATGTAATCATATATTACAAGGATATGAAGATAAGCTGCATTTAGTTGAGCGTTTTATGCGTGTGAAAGAAAATGTAAGCCGGCTGCAGAAGGTAAGCGCTGATCCGAGTGTGACCAGAGAAGAACTGGTACAGGAAGTCGGGCTTTTATCACATCAAATTTTAGAGGAGCTTTAGTCCATGGCATTTGAAAGCTTAACGGATAAACTTCAAAATGTATTTAAAAATCTCCGCAGTAAGGGAAAACTTACCGAGGAGGATGTTAAGACTGCTTTAAAGGAAGTGAAGCTTGCCCTTTTGGAGGCGGACGTTAACTTTAAAGTGGTTAAGCAGTTTGTAAAGGCGGTGGAAGGGCGGGCCATTGGTTCAGATGTGATGAATGGCTTAAATCCCGGCCAGATGGTAATCAAGATTGTGAACGAAGAAATGATTACGCTGATGGGGTCAGAAACCACCGAGATTAAAATGCAGCCTGGCAAGGCGATAACCACCATTATGATGTGTGGTCTGCAGGGTGCAGGTAAAACCACCACAACAGCCAAGCTTGCAGGCAAATTAAAGCAGCGTGGTAAAAAACCGCTTCTGGTAGCCTGTGACGTCTACAGACCTGCGGCTATTAAACAGCTCCAGGTAAATGGAGAAAAGCAGCAGGTAGACGTATTTTCCATGGGGGACAATCAAAGTCCTGTGGATATTGCCAAAGCGGCCATTGAACATGCCAAAAAAAATAGCCACAATGTGGTGATTTTGGATACGGCAGGACGCCTTCATATTGATGAGGACATGATGGCGGAGCTTCAGGATATAAAAGCACAGGTGGATGTCCACCAGACGCTTCTTGTTGTGGATGCCATGACCGGTCAGGATGCGGTTACGGTAGCAAAGGAGTTTGATGATAAAATCGTAATCAACGGCGTAGTCCTTTCTAAAATGGATGGCGATACAAGAGGTGGTGCGGCGCTTTCGGTAAAGGCGGTTACAGGAAAGCCTATTTTGTATGTGGGTATGGGAGAAAAGCTTTCCGATTTGGAACAGTTTTATCCTGAGCGTATGGCAAGCCGTATTCTGGGTATGGGAGATGTACTTTCTCTCATTGAAAAAGCCCAGGAAAATATTTCCATAGATGAAGATAAAGAAAAAGAAATGGCGGCTCGGTTGAAAAAGGGTAAGTTTGATTTCAATGATTATTTAGAAAGCATGAAACAGATGCGCAACATGGGCGGCCTTACCAGTATTTTAAGTATGCTGCCCGGTGTGGGAAAGCAGCTTGGAAATATTGAATCTATGATAGATGAAAAGCAGCTGGCAAAAACAGAAGCCATTATTTTAAGCATGACCCCGGATGAAAGGAAAAATCCAAAGCTCCTTAATTTAAGCAGAAAGAGCCGAATTGCAAGGGGGGCTGGAGTGGATATGGCGGTGGTAAACCGGTTTGTGAAGCAATTTGAGCAGTCCCAGAAGATGATGAAGCAGATGCCAGGAATGATGGGAGGAAAGCGCCGAGGCGGTTTTGGCGGAATGAGGTTTCCTTTTTAAATCAAGCAAGCTGACTTTTATAAAATGCGGCAAGGCAATGCCGCAGGCCGGATATAAAGCAGTTGAAAATAGAAACAGTCCAAACAGGAAAAATGTTTCTTTTCAAAATATCATACAAATTATAAATTGATTTACAAAATGTGGAGGTGAAAACATGGCAGTAAAAATCAGATTAAGAAGAATGGGTCGTAAGAAAGCTCCTTTCTATAGAATCGTTGTTGCAGACTCCCGATCCCCCAGAGATGGAAGGGTAATTGCGGAGATTGGAACCTACGATCCGAATACGGACCCCAGTACATTTCATGTAAACGAGGAATTGGCTAAGAAGTGGCTTTCAAATGGTGCACAGCCTACAGAAGTTGTCAGCAAAATTTTCAAGCAGGCAGGTATTGAAAAATAACATTAACTTGCCAGACCTTTTGGAGGTGGAGTATGAGGGAATTAGTTGAAGTAATAGCAAAAGCACTTGTTGAGCATCCGGATGAAGTTGTCGTAACCCAGAAAGAAGAGGGAAAACACGTTACAATCGAACTTCATGTTGCTGCATCTGACATGGGTAAGGTAATTGGAAAGCAGGGAAGGATTGCAAAAGCTATCCGCTCTGTGGTAAAAGCAGCATCATCTAAAGAAAATCAAAAAGTGGACGTGGAAATCGTCTAGCACATTTTCGTATTGCTATTGGAAGGGATGTTCTTTCATGATTGGAAGTAGAACATCCCTTTTTATAAGTTTGAAAGCCTTACGGTATGCAGGGGGTACAGAATATGGAAGATATACTTCAGATAGGAATTATTTCCTCCACTCATGGTGTAAGAGGAGAGGTTAAGGTTTTTCCTACAACAGATGATGCAGGCCGTTTTAAGAAATTAAAGACGGTATTGCTGGATACAGGAAACGAACGGCTTTGCCTTGTAATAGAGACTGTTAAGTTTTTGAAGCAATTTGTTATTTTAAAATTTAAAGGCTATGACAATATCAATGATATTGAAAAATATAAAGGGAAAGGCCTTTTTGTCACAAGAGAAAATGCAGTGGAATTGGAAGAAGATGAATATTTCATAGCGGACCTTATTGGGGTGCAAGTAGTTTCGGAGGATGGAGCTTTGAAAGGAAATCTTAAGGATGTCATAGCAACGGGTGCTAATGATGTATATGTGATTAGCCTTGAAGGTGGGAGAGAGCTTTTGCTTCCTGCCATCAAGGAATGTATTCTTGATGTGAATCTGAAGGAAAACGAAATGAAAATTCATGTTCTTGAGGGCTTACTTGACTGATTCTTTCAGGAAAGCGATTAGAGTATGAGGAGAGATGCCATGAATTTTCATGTACTTACATTATTTCCTGAAATGGTTATGCAGGGGCTTGCTACCAGTATTATTGGACGGGCCATGGACAAAGAAATTATTTCATTAGAAGCTGTCAATATCAGAGACTATACGACAAATAAACATAAAAAAGTAGACGACTACACATATGGAGGCGGCGCAGGTATGCTTATGCAGGCACAGCCTGTTTATGACGCATGGAATGCCATAGCTGCCGACATAGATGAAAAGGGTAGAAAGGGACGAAAAACAAGGGTAATTTATGTGACGCCTCAGGGCAGGACATTTCAACAGTCTATGGCAAAGGAGCTGGCAAAGGAGGAAGATTTGATTTTTCTCTGCGGTCATTACGAAGGAGTGGATGAGAGAGTCCTTGAGGAGATCGTTACAGATTTTATTTCCATAGGGGATTATGTGCTGACAGGCGGAGAACTGCCGGCTATGGTGATGATTGATGCCATAGCAAGGATGGTTCCAGGGGTTCTCAGCAATGCAAATTCAGGTGAAACGGAGAGCTTTAGCAATTATTTGCTGGAATACCCACAGTATTCAAGGCCTGGGAACTGGATGGGGAAAAAAGTGCCGGAGGTGCTTTTGTCTGGCGATCATCAAAAAATAGAGGAATGGCGTTTAGAACAATCTTTAAAAAAGACAAAAGAGATAAGGCCTGATCTTTATGAAAAATGGGAGCGGGAAAACCAAGCATATTTTATCCGGAAAGCAAAGCGAGAGGCCCGAAAACGCAAAAAAGAAAGCAAAAAAGAAATAGCCGGATGAAAAAAATATTGCTTGCAATTTAAGCGATAATATGGTAAGTTAGTGGTGTTGCGAAATTGTGATGGTCCTCTGCTACGTATGTATTAAGAACATCTGATGCGTCACCTAATATGATGGAGGTTTAAAATGAACGATATTATTAGAAGTATTGAAGCTGAGCAGCTTAAGGAAGTTGCAGATTTTAATGTAGGCGATACCGTTAAGGTATACGGCAGAATCAAGGAAGGAAACCGTGAGAGAATTCAGGTTTTCGAAGGCGTAGTTATGAAGAAGCAGGGAACAGGCGCAAGGAAGACCTTTACTGTAAGAAAGTTTTCCAGCGGTGTTGGCGTTGAAAAGACCTGGCCTATTTATTCCCCTAATGTGGAAAAGGTAGAAGTAGTTCGCAGAGGTAAGGTAAGACGGGCTAAATTGTTCTACTTAAGGGAGCGTGTAGGGAAACGTGCGAAAGTAAAGGAAATGATTAAATAATTTGTGCATAAATGATGGAAGGTAACGGCTCAGTTTGACTGAATTGTTACGATGCATGGGATGAGAGCAGGGCAATTGATAATACAATTGTCCTTTTCTTATGCTTGGAAATATGATAATATGAAATGTGGCAGTTGTAATGGCTAAGTTTATGGTATGCAGGCCCTGTCTGTGCAAAGCCGGCGGCAATGCCAAGAGCATTTAGGGCTTAGCTAAGGAAGGTTATTTGTACTGACAGATGAGGAATGAATTGTATGGCAAGGCATAAGGGTTTAACTTTTTACGAAAAGAAAAAACGAATCAGCAGGGAGATGGTACGGGAGATATTTGTTACACTTTTCTACTGCTTTGCGGCTGTTCTGCTGGCCTTTGTCATTGTTTTTTCGATTGGTATGAAAATCAGTATGATTGGGGTATCTATGGAGCCTGCACTTTATAATGGACAGGAAGTGCTGATTAACAGGTTTGTCTATAAAATGCTTTCACCAAAAAGAGGAGATATCATTGCCTTTTTGCCTAATGGGAACCCCAACTCTCATTATTATTTAAAACGTGTGATTGGATTACCGGGGGAACGGGTGCAGATTATAAACGGTTATGTATATATTAATGGAGAGCTTCTTGCGGAAGATGAATCCTATGACAAGATTGCGGACGCAGGAATTGCAGAGACTGAAATCCTGCTAGAGAGCGATGAGTATTTTGTACTTGGAGATAACCGCAACATCAGTGAAGACAGTCGTTCCGGAAATATTGGACCAATAAAAAAAGAGACGATTGCCGGACGGGCATGGTTTAAAATGAATTGTGATGAAGAAACCATGGGCCTGGTAAAATGATTGAAATTTCAGACAAACTGTGAATCATAATGGAGGACTAGTGTGAAAAATAAATTTTTCACACAATAAATTTGTGCTTTCGCCCAAATTTGAGGGCACTGGAAAGAATGGAGGACTAAGATGAATTATCAATGGTATCCGGGGCATATGACGAAAGCGAAACGCATGATGCAGGAGGACTTGAAGCTGATAGATCTGGTAATAGAGCTGCTGGATGCAAGGGTGCCTATGAGCAGCAGAAATCCGGACATAGATGAGCTGGGCAAGCATAAGTCAAGGATAATTTTGCTGAATAAGGCGGATTTAGCAGATAAGAACCGTAATGTACAGTGGACAGAGTATTTTAAAGAAAAGGGATTTTGGGTGCAGGAGATTAATGCGAGGACCGGAGCTGGGATAAAGAGTATTTGGCCCCTTATCAAAGAAGCCTGCAAGGAAAAAATAGACCGGGACAGAAAGCGGGGTATTATAGGCAGGCCGGTCCGCGCTATGGTTGCAGGCATTCCCAATGTTGGGAAATCTACTTTCATCAATTCTTTTGCCGGAAGGGCCTGTACCAAGACAGGGAACAAACCAGGTGTTACCAAGGGAAAACAATGGATACGCCTTAACAAGGAGGTTGAGCTTTTAGATACACCGGGGATTTTATGGCCCAGGTTTGATAATCAGGCGGTGGGAGAAAAGCTGGCTATGATTGGTTCTATCAAAGACGAGCTTCTTCCTATGGAAGAACTTGCGGGAACGTTGATTGGCTATTTACAAAAAGAATATCCCTCTCTTTTGAAGGAGCGCTATCAAATCATAATACATGAGGACGCATATAAGACCCTGGAGGAGATTTGTATCAGCAGACGTTGTTTCCGAAAAGGAGAAGTTCCTGATCTGCCAAGAGCATCCGCAATGGTGCTGGAGGATTTTAGAAGTGGCAAGCTTGGAAATATTACTTTAGAGCGTCCGGAGGAGTGGCTGTGAATAAGAAACTGAAAGAAATATTGAGCACAAGTCTATATTTATTGTTTGTCCTGGTAGCGACCTTTTTGGTTGTAACTTATGTTGGACAGCGAACAAAGGTAAGCGGGGCATCTATGGAGCCAACCTTACATGATGGCGATAACTTAATTGTGGATAAAATTTCCTATCGCTTTGAGGAGCCGAAACGGTATGACATTATCGTTTTTCCGTTCCGATATGAGGAAAAAACCTTTTATATCAAAAGAATTATCGGACTTCCGGGGGAAACGGTTTATATTGACGAATATGGTATTATATACATTGATGGAAACATCCTTACAGAATCCTATGGAAAAGAAATAATTGCGGATCCAGGACGCGCATATGAGCCTATTACGCTGGGAGAAGATGAATATTTTGTCATGGGGGATAACAGGAATAACAGCTCTGACAGCCGTGACCCGGTGGTGGGAAATATTCACAGGGACGAACTGGTTGGAAAGGCTTGGATGAGGATTTGGCCTTTCGGGAAATTTGGATTTATCAAGCACCAATAGTTAAGAGAGGTATGGGGATAAGATGGAAAAAAAGATAAGTGAAATCAGGGAGATTCTGCAGGCAGCCAATTTAAGTGAGCTGCCTGCTTTTATAAATACATATGGTACAGATGGCCGCACAGGAGTAACAGCGCTTGTAAAAAGGGCGGAGAAGAAGATAGATGAATACGAGAAAGAGCTGGCCCGCACGGAGAAAATGAAAGAATTTGAAAAAAAATATGCTTCTTTTTCTTTGATATGCGGCGTTGATGAGGTGGGGAGAGGGCCGCTGGCCGGGCCGGTAGTTGCCAGTGCAGTTATTTTACCGAAGGATTGTGAAATTTTATATCTTAATGATTCGAAGCAATTGACCGAAAAAAAAAGAGAAGAATTGTATGAGGTAATCATGGAGCAGGCTGTTGCAACAGGTCTGGGTTTTGTGTCGCCGGAACGGATTGACGAAATCAACATTTTACAGTCCACCTATGAGGCTATGCGGGAAGCAATCAGCAGACTGCAGGTTGTACCGGATTTACTTTTAAATGACGCTGTAACCATACCGGAGGTATCTATGAAACAGGTTCCGATTGTGAAAGGGGATGCCAAAAGCGTATCTATCGCGGCGGCCAGCATTATCGCTAAGGTTACCAGAGATCGAATGATGGTAGAATATGATAGTGTTTATCCGGGATATGGCTTTGCGGCACATAAGGGATATGGAGTGAAGGAACACATTGATGCCATTAGAAAATTGGGGCCTACACCCATACACCGAAAAAGCTTTATTAAGAATTTTACAGAGAATAAGTGAGAAAGGAGCGTCCATGAAGCTTTCAGCCTATATCAATCAATTGAATCAGAACTACGTTGAAAATACAGGGACAGAAAGCCCTTCTTCCATGGAACAGGGACTTAAGAATGGGATGCAGGCCATACTCGGCAAGCTGCCAGGCCAGGTGATTAGCGGCGAGGTCTTAGCAAGAGATGGCAGCGATATTTTAATTTCGCTGGGTAAAAATCAATTGCTGCAAGCTAAGCTGGAAGGAAGTATGTCAGCCCTGCCGGGGCAGCTGCTGAGCTTTCAGATAAAAAATAACAGTTCAACTAAAATTCTGTTAAGCCCGCTTTTTGAAAATTTAAGCCAGGATCCCAATATATCAAAGGCTTTGATGGCTGCCGGCATTCCGGAAAACAGCATAACAGCCGGCATGGTAAAGGCTATGATGCAGGAGGGACTTCCCATAGACAGACAGTCTCTTTATCAAATGAATCGTCTGGTCAGCGCTTACCCACAGACGGATATACAGACGCTGGTTCAGATGCAGAGGCTTTCTTTGCCCATAACACCGGAGAATATGGAACAGTTTGAAGCATATAAGAATTACCAGCATCAGTTAAGTGAAAGTCTTTCCGATATTGCGGATGCCTTTACACAAAGCTTTCAGGAAATTACAGGGGAGAGCGGGAGAGCGGAAGGTCTTGCTTTTTATAAGGATGTACTGGGCGCTTTGCTGGAAAACGGCAAAGGAATGGAGCAGACGGAAGTGGCAAATCAGGCAGGCCTTGGAGAGAAGGAGAGCGCAGCTCTAATGGAAGGAAAAGACGGGGCGCTTTCTTTCCTTTCGGGAGAAGAAAGGGAGGCATTGGTCAGCCATTTAAAGCAGGCGGGGGTTCCGGAGCATATTACGTCTGCCATCAGTCAAAACCGTATGAGCGGGCAGGAGCTGCTAAATGAAATACATAAGCTTTTGCAAAAGGAAGCCCTGCCAGAGCGGGAAGCTGCTTTTGAATTGTTAGAGAGTAAGGCGTTTAAGACCCTTTTGAAAAATGAGATGAACAGGCAATGGCTTCTGCCTCCAGAGGAGGTGGCGGAAGAACACAGTGTGGATAAGCTTTATGAGCGCTTAAACAGCCAAATGAATCGCTTAAGCCAGGTTTTGGCCCAAAGTGCAAGGGGAGATACGGCACTTGCGAAGACAGTTTCAAATGTTACAAATAATATAGATTTTATGAATCAGATGAATCATGTTTTCACTTATGTCCAGATTCCTTTAAAAATGCAGGGAAAGAATGCGAACGGGGAGCTTTTTGTCTACACCAACAAAAAGAGTTTGGCCAAAAAAGATGGGAGCGTAAGCGCTTTGCTACATCTGGATATGGAACATTTAGGCAGTGTGGATGTACATGTTTCCTTGCGGAACCAGAAGGTTTCTACCAAATTTTACTTACAGGATGACAGATCCCTTGATTTGATAGCGCAAAATATTGATCTGTTAAACGACAGACTTGCACGCAGAGGATATTCCATGACTGCGGAATTTATCAATCGGGATGAAAATACAAATGTAATGAATGAAATTTTAAAGCAGGGGAAAAACGTTTCCGTGCTGGCGGGCTATTCCTTCGATGCCAGAGCCTAACACGAAGAGAATTTCTAAGTCCGTAAAAAACACGGACTTAGAAACCCTAATACTTCGTATAAGAAGAATGTCTTGCAGACATGCTTCACAAGATAAAAAGTTATCTGTAAGCATTTAAAGCTTTACATTTAGAAGAATGCCTTGCAGGGGTTCTTTGCTGGTGCAGAGAGTTTAATGGAATTGTGGGAAATGGGGGATGAAATTGGCGGAAGAAAAAAATAAAGTAAAGCAGGCGATAGCCCTTTCTTATGACCCAAATGAGGATGCGCCTAAGGTTATTGCAAGCGGAAAAGGGATTCTGGCAGAAAAAATTATAGAAAAAGCAAAAGAATCGGATGTTCCGGTACATAGGGACGATAAATTGGCGGACACCTTATCGCGTCTGGAAATTGGGGATATGATACCGCCGGAGCTTTATGAGGTAGTGGCGGAAATACTTGTGTTTGTAGATGCTATGGATAAGATTAAGGCTAAGATGGCTAATGCAAAGTGAGGATGCGTGCTTGAATCAAAAGGAAATCGGAAAAAGATATGAGGAAAAAGCAGCAGCATACCTTGAAGAAAACGGATTTACGCTTTTGGCAAAAAATTTCAGATGCAGGCAGGGGGAAGTGGATTTAATTGGTATCCATGACAACTGCCTTGTTTTTGTGGAAGTAAAATACAGAAAAAGTACCATGTCAGGAACGCCGGAAGATGCAGTAGTTCCTGCAAAACAAAGAAAGATATGTCTTGTTTCAGATTATTACAGAATCCGGCATCCGTTAGAGAGCACACGGCAAATTCGCTATGATGTGGTAGCAATATCCGGGGAAACGGTTAGCTGGTACCAAAATGCTTTTCCCTATGATACAGGAAAGCAAACATTTTCCTGGTAAAAGATAATATGGCGTATATGTTAAAGGAAGACAGACAATGGAGGTTATTGAAAATGCAATTAATACGAAAAGCTGACAGTAACAACAATATGGCAAAGCCGCCTATGCTGGTACGACAGTATAAACAGATTCCCTATTTGACATTTCCCCTGCTTGAGCAGTTTGAAATGATAAGGCATTTATTTTCAACCAGAATGGGCGGTGTCAGTGAGGGGATTTATGCAACGATGAACCTAAGCTATACAAGAGGAGACAGCAAGGAGGCGGTGGATGAAAATTTTAGAAGGCTGGCAGAGGTTATGGAAACCACACCGGACCGGTTTGTATGTGCAAAGCAGACACACACCACAAATATACGGCTTGTGACAGAGGAGGACTGCGGTAAGGGCGTGCGATATCCCGCCGATTATGATGATATAGATGGTCTTATCACAAACAGGCCAGGGATAGTGTTGTGTACCTCTTATGCTGATTGCGTGCCCCTATACTTTGTGGATACAAAAAGCAAAGCCATTGGCCTTGCCCATTCCGGCTGGCGCGGAACTGTAAACCGTATGGGAGAAAAGATGCTGGAGGCTATGAACAAGTCCTTTGGCACCAGGCCGGAGGATGTTGTGGCAGCAATAGGCCCATCCATCTGTAAGGACTGCTATGAGGTAGGCGAGGATGCGGCCGAAGTTTTTAAAAGGAACTTTCCAAAGGAGTGGGAATACATACTTACAGAAGGAAAAAAAGAAGGAAAGTATCAGTTGGATTTGTGGGAGGCAAATAAGCGGATTTTATTAAAGGCAGGTATAGCCAGAGAGCATTTAGCGATTACAGATATCTGTACCTGCTGCAACAGCCGATATCTTTTTTCCCATCGGGCCAGTCAAGGGAAAAGAGGAAACTTAGTGGCGCTTTTAGAGATAAAAAATCTTGAAACATATGTTCGCACATGATAGAATGTTCCCATGGGCAAAGTAAGAAAAGATATCACTATAATTTCGGGAATTATATTAGCTGCTTTTTTATTTTGGATAATTCCACTTCTACTAAATGAAAGAGCAGATATGAATGACGGCAGGGTCAGGGTTTTTCAGGATGGGGAGGAAATAGGTGTGTATGATGTTCTGGAGAATCAGAGCGTTTTGCTTCCCTATGAGGAGGAACACTATAATTTGATGGTAATACAGGATGGGAAGGTTTCTGTGGCGGAGGCTGACTGTCCGGATGGCCTTTGTACGCGTCAAAGAGAAATTAGCAGAAATGGTGAGAGTATCATATGTCTTCCCCACAAGCTAGTGATACGGATTGAATCAAACAAGGAGGGTGCACCGGATGCGGTCACTTACTAAAAATGAAAATGAAAACGGCTTATTTGGGACTTTTATTGGCTTTTGCACTGATTCTCTCCTATATAGAAACCTTAATCTCCTTGCAGATTGGAATTCCGGGTATTAAGCTGGGGCTTGCCAATTTGGCTGTAGTATTGTGCTTATATTTATTCGGATGGAAAGAAGCGCTTTTTTTAACCATGGGAAAAGCGCTGCTTAGCGGCCTTATGTTTGGTAATCTTTTTATGATTCTATATTCCCTCTCAGGAGCGGTCTTAAGTGCAATTGTGATGACGGGATTAAAAGAGAGCCGAAGCTTTCATGTGCCTGTGGTCAGCGCGGTGGGCGGGGTGGCACATAATATGGGGCAGCTTTTGATTGCCGCTTTTGTGGTCAAAACTTACGGAGTATTTTATTATTTGCCTGCGCTGATGATTGCAGGATTGATTACCGGTATTGTAATTGGGATGGTTTCTTCTTTGGTATTACCTTATATTCAAACAATTGTATCGAAAGGAATTACATAGATGATTGCATTTGTCAAAGGAAAGATTACTGATCTTACAGAAGAAAATGTGGTGGTGGATACGGGAAACTTTGGGGTTAACGTTCGTATTTCCACAGGAACAGCCGCAAGCCTTCCGGGAATAGGCGGGGATATTAAACTGTATACCTACACCTGTGTCAGGGAGGATATGTTTATTTTATATGGTTTTTTAACCAGGGATGATTTAGAGGTATTTAAAAAGCTGATAACGGTAAATGGCATTGGGCCGAAAGGAGGGCTGGCAATTTTATCGGTAATGAATGCGGATGCTCTGCGTTTTGCAGTCCTTTCAGGCGATGCGGCGGCTATTGCCAAGGCTCCGGGAGTAGGCAAGAAGACGGCAGAGAGGGTGATTCTTGACCTTAAGGATAAAATTTCATTGGAGGATACGACAATCCACAAGGAGATGGTACAGACGCAGACCAATTTATCAGGGGACAGCCATGCCAGAAATGAAGCTGTGGAAGCCTTGACAGCCCTTGGATATTCTCCGGCAGATGCGCTTAAGGCAGTAAAGGCAGTTCCTGATCATGAGGACATGGATGTAGAAACAATCCTAAAACTTGCCTTGAAAAATATGTTTTAAAATGACAGAACAGTGTGAAAGCAGAAGTTACTTTTCGATAATAAATTTGTGCTTATGACCAAATTTGAAGGCAGGAATAGGGGATTAGATTATGGCCAAAAGGATGATAGAGACAAATTTACAGGAAGAAGACATGCGGATTGAGGGATCGCTCCGCCCTCAAAAATTGACCGACTATATCGGTCAATCAAAAATCAAGGATAGCCTTCAAATTTATATAGAGGCGGCCAGACAGAGAAAGGATGCCCTTGACCATGTGCTTTTTTACGGCCCTCCAGGTCTTGGAAAAACAACGCTGGCAGGGATTATTGCCAATGAAATGGGTGTGAATATGAAGATTACCAGCGGCCCGGCTATCGAAAAGCCAGGTGAAATGGCGGCAATCCTCAATAATTTGCAGGAAGGTGATTTGCTTTTTGTGGACGAAATCCACAGACTGAATCGGCAGGTGGAAGAAGTTCTTTATCCTGCTATGGAAGATTATGCCATAGACATTATGATAGGCAAGGGGCCAACCGCCCGTTCTATCCGCCTTGATCTGCCTCATTTTACGCTGGTGGGCGCTACCACAAGGGCAGGACTTTTATCGGCGCCGCTGCGAGACAGGTTTGGGATTATTCACCGGCTTGAATTTTATTCTGTGGAAGAATTACAAGTGATTATTATGCAGTCTGCGCAGGTTCTTGAAGCACCGGTTGAGCCGGCGGGGGCTTTGGAAATGGCAAAGCGAAGCAGAGGAACACCAAGACTTGCCAACAGGATACTAAAAAGGGTCAGAGATTATGCACAGGTAAAGCATGATGGTATTATCACAGAAGCAGTTGCCATGACAGCACTTGATTTGATGGATGTAGACAGGATGGGGTTAGATCATATTGACAGGAATATCCTTTTTACCATGATTCAAAAATTTGAGGGCGGTCCTGTGGGATTAGATACGCTGGCAGCTGCAATCGGTGAGGACCCGGGCACCATAGAGGATGTTTATGAACCATATCTGTTAAAAAATGGCTTTATCAACCGCACGCCCCGTGGAAGGGTGGTAACAGATTTTGCCTATCAGCATTTAGGGCTTGAAATTCCTGTATAATCTGATTATAATAGATATTGTATAGTGGACGAAAGATGAACTATATATTTTGTATATAGAGGGGTGAGCCTGATGTCGGTTAAAACGGATACGGAAGTAATCATCGGCGGTAAAGTTTTTACGTTGAGTGGATATGAAAGCGAAGAATATTTACAGAAGGTGGCCTCTTACATTAACAATAAGATGGCAGAATATGCCAAGGTGGATTCCTTTAAACGACAGCCTCTGGATACACAGAATGTCTTGCTGCAATTAAATATAGCGGACGATTATTTTAAGGCGAAAAAGCAAATAGGATTGATAGAGGAAGAAATTCAGGGCAAGGAAAAGGAATTGTATAATTTGAAGCATGAGTTGATTGCCGCCCAGATTAAGCTTGAAAATATGGAAAAAAATGTTAAATCTCTCCAGACAGAAGTTAATGAGAGCGCTAAGAAGATTGTAAAGCTTGAAACTGAGCTAAAAAATAAGGTGTGATGGTTTGGCCTGAATTGCTATAATGAGATATGATTAAGAAGCTGTCTATCCGGACAGCTTTTTCTACGAAAAAAGGTTCGCGCAAAGAGCAATTCTAAAATTTGCAGCTGTTGATAACGTGGTATTAATATAAGGATGAATATGAAAAAAGTTGAATTGCTGGCTCCGGCCGGAAATTTTGATGCCCTTAAGGGTGTTATAAAGGCAGGAGCGGATGCTGTTTATTTGGGTGGTACACTTTATAGTGCCAGGGCCTTTGCAGATAATTTTACACAGGAAGAAATTTGTGAGGGAATACATCTTGCGCATGTATTTGGGCGAAGGGTGTATCTTACTGTAAATACGCTGGTTAAGGAAAGGGAGTTAGATGCCCTATATCAGTACATGCTGCCCCTTTATGAGAACGGGATAGATGGGGTGATTGTACAGGATTTAGGCGTTCTGCGTTTTTTAAGGACTTATTTTCCTGATTTGCCACTCCACGCAAGCACCCAGATGACGATTACAGGCAGTAGAGGAGCCGCTTTGGTAAAGGCTGAGGGCATCAGCAGAGTTGTGCCTGCCAGAGAATTATCTCTTGAGGAAATAAAGAAAATGAAAGAAGAAACAGGACTTGAGATAGAGGCCTTTGTTCATGGGGCCATGTGTTATTGTTACTCCGGACAATGCCTGCTCAGCAGTATCTTAGGTGGAAGAAGTGGTAATCGGGGAAGATGTGCCCAGCCCTGCCGTCTTCCCTACGAAGCAGAGGGTAAAAAGGGATATCCTTTGAGCATGAGGGATATGTGCACCATAGAACTGCTTCCGGAACTGATTGACGCCGGTGTTGATTCTTTAAAAATAGAAGGGAGGATGAAAAAGCCTGCCTTTGCTGCCGGAGTAACTGCAATTTACCGAAAATACATTGATTTATACTATCAAAACAGAGCATATCAAGAGCTGTCTGGCTGCGAAGGAACCCAGATTGCTTATAAGGTCAGCAGGGAGGATATGGATGTATTAAAGTCTCTGTATATTAGAAGTAAAATGGGAGAGGGGTATTACAGACGACATAATGGCAGGGAAATGATAAGCTTTGATTCACCGGCTTATTGTGAAACGGACGAAGAACTTCTCAGGGAGATCGAAAATCAATATGTGAAGGGTGAGCTTTGCAAAACAGTGAAAGCGAAGGTTAGTTTAAGTCCCGGAAAACTGGCAAGGCTGACTTTAAAAGCGCCTGGAGAAGCAGATTTACAGGTTACTGTAACTGGCGATGCTGTTCAAAGTGCTTGTAAGCAGCCTCTTACAATAGAGAAAGTAGAACGGCAGATGAAAAAAAGCGGGAAGGGTCCCTTAAGGGCTGGGCAGGTGGAAGTGGAGATGGACGCTTTTGTCTTTTTGCCGGTGGGCGCCTTAAATGAGCTAAGGAGAAAGGCCTTATTTGCCATGGAGGATGCGTTCATCTGTCAATATGGCCTTGCATACAAAGAAAGAAAAGCCTTCCCTTTTCAGAAATCTCTTAAGCAGAATTCTGTCAATTCAATCGGTGAGACGTCCGGAAGCAAACTTCCAAACTCTTTATTGGTGGCAGTACCGCAAGCAGAGCTTGCAGTATGCGGAGGGTATAAAGATGACGTAAAAGATACAAAGACTGAAGAAAGAAAAGAGAAGCTCCATGCTTTTGTAAGAACCTTTCGGCAGTTAGAGGTGGCTTTGGAAGAAGGAATCCGGCGCATTTATTTGGATTACAGCCTTTTAGAAACACAGGATGATAAAGGCAGCGGACTGATTGATAAGCTGACTGTCAGGAAAAATGGGCCCTGCAGAACAGAGGCAGAGAACCGGGAGAGCATAATTTATCTTGCAACGCCCTATATTGTAAGGGAAAAAAATATAAAATATTTAAAAAAAATCGAAAATGCACTTGCATCAGGTCTATTTGCGGGTATACTGATAAGAAACCTTGAAAGCTTTCTTTTTATGAGAGAGCTGCTTCATCCAAAACAAATGGTGTTAGATGCCAATCTTTATATCTGGAACAGGGAAGCTGCTGCCTTTTGGGAAGGACGGGCAGAGGAATTTTATCTTCCTGTTGAGTGCAATGCGCATGAATGGAGAGAAATACTGGAGAGCTGTCCGGGAAACAGCATGAAGGCATCCGCTATTGTTTATGGCAGGCTGCCTATGATGGTTACGGCAAACTGTGTTAAAAAAACGGCGGGAGGCTGTCATAAAAATGCCGGAATTACAATGTTAAAGGATAGATACCATAAGCAGTTTCCTGTTTATACGGATTGCCTTTGCTGTTATAACATAATTTATAACAGTGTGCCTTTATCCCTTCATAGCATGCTATGTTCAAAAGCAGCGAACCTTGCAGACAGCTTCCGACTGGATTTTACCACGGAGGAAAAGCAGGAGACTTTGCGGGTGATACAGTATTTTAAAGGACTTTTCCTGAAAGAAAAAGAACCTTTTTATAAGGAATATACCACAGGACACTATAAAAGAGGAGTGGATTAATGGAGTTATATGTCAGCGAATTTTCCAAGTATGTGATTGCGCTGCTGATTACTTTATATACTTATGAATGTTTTGCGGTGTTTCGTTATGACGAGGAGGAGCAAAGAAACGGTATTTATACCAGGCAAAATCTGTTGATGTTTGCCCTTCATTTTAGCTGCTTTCTGGTCATTTGCTTTGAAACCGGGGATATTACATATCTGTTTTTTTATGCCTTTCAGCAGATTGTGCTTTATGCAGTTATTGTACTGTACCGAATGCTGTATCCCGGTTCGAACCGGCTGGTGGTTAACAATATGTGCATGCTGCTGGCCATTGGATTTTGCATTCTTACCAGATTGGATATGAATAAGGCAATAAAGCAGTTTATTATTGCCTCAGGATCGCTTGTGATTGCCCTTGTGATTCCATTTTTTATTCATAAATTCAAATTTTTGAAAAAACTAAAGTGGGTATATGTGCTTGTGGGGATTGCGGCGTTGTCTGTGGTAATGATTTTAGGACAAACCACCTATGGCAGTAAGCTTTCTTATTCTATAGCAGGAATTACCTTTCAGCCTTCAGAATTTGTAAAGATTTTGTTTGTATTTTATGTAGCAAGCGCTTTGTATGAAAGCAGCGGATTTTTTGAGGTTTTTACTACGGCAGTGGCTGCCGGGGCTCATGTGATTGTACTGGTGATTTCAAAGGATTTGGGAAGTGCACTAATTTTTTTTATTGTATATGTGCTGATGGTGTTTGTGGCTACAAAAAACTATTTTTATCTGCTGGCCGGTATTTTGGGAGGTTCCGGGGCGGCTTATATTGCTTATCGGGTATTCACCCATGTGCAGGTCAGGGTGCAGGCATGGAGGGATCCTTGGAGCGTAATCGATTCGGCAGGGTACCAAATCACCCAATCCCTATTTGCTATTTCCAGTGGCGGTTGGTTTGGTCTTGGACTTTGTAAGGGGACGCCGGAGGCAATTCCCTTTGTGGAGGCAGATTTCATCTTTTCCGCTATTGCAGAAGAATTTGGAATTTTGTTTGCAGTGTGCCTGATTTTAATTTGCGTCAGTTGTTTTATCATGTTTATGAATATTTCAGTCAGGCTAAACGATAAATTTTATCAGCTGACCGCTTTTGGACTGGGAGTTACTTATATTTTTCAGGTGTTTCTTACAATAGGAGGCGGCACAAAATTCATTCCGTTGACAGGAGTCACATTGCCTTTTATCAGCTATGGAGGCAGTTCTGTTCTTACAACCCTTGTTATGTTTGCTGTTATTGAGGGGCTTTATATGATTCGGCTGGATGAGAAAGAACAGATGCGGCTGGCAAGGGTGGAAAAGGCTAAGAAGAAAAAGAAACGGTCCGCCCCAAAGCGCAGGCTGCAGCGGATAAGTGAAGCTGCTTGGGAGGAGAATGAGGGCACGGACACAGAGTATCCGGCAGGAGATATGATTGAAGACGAAGAATAAAAAAATAACCAAAAAAAACAGAGAGATTATGTTAATTACCTGGATGTTCACCTTGCTTTTTTTGGGTCTGGCAGGATATATTACCTATTATTCCGTAACCCACCAGCAGGAGCTGATGAGCAATAGTTACAATGGGCGACAGCAGATTTTAATTGCCAAGAACACACGGGGAAGGATTCTGGCTGCGGATGGCAGTGTTTTGGCCCAGACTATTTTGGACAGCGAGGGAAATGAAAAGAGAGAATATCCTTATCAGAATTTATTTTCCCATGTGGTTGGGTACGCTACAAATGGCAGAATGGGAGTGGAGGCTCAGGCAAATTATTATCTGATTCATTCAAATGCGCCTCTTTCCCAAAAGGCGGCTTTGGATGTAAGTGGGGAAAAGTATCCGGGAGATGATGTGTACACTACCCTGGACGTGAATCTTCAAGAGGTGGCATCGAAAGCGCTGGGTGTTTATCAGGGGGCGGTGGTGGTAACAGAGCCAGATACGGGAAAGGTATTGGCTATGGTATCCAAGCCGGATTTTAACCCGGAGCAAATTGCGGATATTTGGGATGATTTGATACAGGATGATGAAAGCAGTATCCTGCTAAACAGGGCATCTCAGGGACTGTACCCACCGGGCTCTACCTTTAAGATTGTGATGGCGTTAGAATATATCAGGGAAAATCCGGATACCTATCAGAATTATCATTATACCTGTAATGGTTCTATTACAAGGGAGGAAAGCCGGATTCAGTGCTATCATGGAAGCGTGCATGGGGCGGTAGACTTTCAACGGTCCTTTGCAAAGTCCTGTAATACCTCCTTTGCGAATATTGGTCTTTCTCTTAATCGGGATGAGTTTGGGAAAACTTTAAATGCTCTTTTATTTAATGAGAAGCTTCCGGTTGCCTTTCAGTCTAATATAAGCAGGGTGGAGGTTTCCGATGAGACAATTGATTCGGATATGATGCAGGTTTCCATAGGGCAGGGGACTACTTCTATCACGCCGCTGCTCCTGAATATGATTACCTGTGCTATCGCCAATCAAGGCATTTTAATGAAGCCTTATTTGATAGATTATGTGCAAAACAGTGCAGAGAATAAGGTAAAAACTTTTGAGCCGGATCGTTATGGGAAGCTGATGGAGGAAAATGAGGCCGAAGCGCTTAAGGGGCTTATGATAGATGTTGTGGAGGAAGGGACGGCCTCTAAGTTAAAAGGGCTTTCTTATACGGCAGCCGGAAAAACAGGGTCGGCGGAATATGGAACGGTGAAAGGGGAGAGCCATGCGTGGTTTACGGGCTTTGCACCTGCCGAAGATCCGGAAGTGTGTGTGACGGTTATTATTGAAGGGGCGGGAGCAGGAGGAGATTATGCGGTGCCGATTGCCAAGAGGATTTTTGATGCTTATTTTGGAACCTGATAAGATTTATATTGGACTGTGCAGGCTTGGAATATTTGCTTCTTCAAGCTGGTCTTGGACGGCCCTAAATTGAGGTATCTTTGTATTTGCTTAATTTATAATAATTTTACTATGGAATTATTTGGAAGTGTGGTATGATGTATGCAATCAATTGGGTGGGATTTATTGGAGGCCTTGGAGGATGAGGTTTTATAGGTATCTTTATGTTGGTGATACAGTCAGGAATTTGTGGAAGGTAAAGTGGAAATTAAGACATCATGCCGGAGTGCAGGTGTATGTGATTGTGCTGGCGCCTTCTCCGGATCAGCTGGAGATTTTTCACAGCGCTTATTTGAAACAGAAATATTATAGGTATCATCCTCCGATTGTGGTAGGGATTGCGGCAAGCCATGAGGAGGCGGTAGAAATTGTTGTTAAGATGACACAGGAATGTGTAGAAACCTTGGGGAATTGTAATCTGAAGGAATTCTTAAAACAAAAAGTAAAGAAAAACAGTGATATGGAGTAAGGGCATGGTTGCAGTGCTGCTAACTATTTTAAAAATTCTGGGCATGATTCTGCTTGTTGTGCTTGGAATCATATTGACGGTGGCTTTGCTTATCCTGTTTGCGCCGATTCGATATAGGATTCAGGTTCACAGGAAGACGGAGGATGAGACGCCGATTGCTGCAGAGGTAAGGGTGACGTATCTTGCGCATATAGTAAATGCCGCATTTTCTTATCCGGCGGCGGCATATTTACGGGTACGGGTATTTTGTTTTACGGTTTTCCGGTCTGATAAACCAAAAGGTCATACCCGGAAATCGTCTTCTGAAAATGAAAAAGGAAAAGAAAAAGAAGGAATGCAGGATAAGAATAAAGAGAAGATGACGGAAGATTCTTTGGAGGAGGCGGATTCATCTCTAATAGAATCCCGGCAGGAAGATGATAGAAAGGGGGATTCCGCAAATAGAGAAGATGCGGAAGATAAATTTGAAAAAGAGGAAAACGATAAGTCTGAAAAAGGAAAAAATAAAATCCTCAAATTTTTCAGTAAAATAGGGTCTGTTCTGAAAAATATACAGTACACAATCGGCAGGATATGTGATAAGATAAAAGATATTGTAAATAATATTAGATACTATGTGGAAATTTTACAAAGTGACAGGTTTGATCGTGGATGGAAGGTGTGCAGGGAGCAGCTTCATGCCCTGTTTAAGATGTTGCGGCCACGAAAGATGACAGGAGAGCTGTTGATTGGCACAGGAGATCCTGCCAGTACAGGACAGGTTATGGCGGCGTATGGTATTTTATATCCCCTGCTGGGAAATCATATTGAGGTGGTACCTGATTTTGAACGGCAGATTCTGGAGGGGGCTCTTTTGGTAAAAGGCAGAATTACAATATTTGGATTGCTAAAATGTGCATGGATTATTTATTTTCATAAAGATATACGCGCATTAATCAAATTATTTAAAAGGGAGGCAGTGTAAATGTCAGAAAATAATTTTACTGGGGTAATCGAATCCTTAATGAAGGGGATGAATACGGTTTTATCCACCAAGACAGTGGTTGGAGAGGCAACGAAAATTGATGATACCATTATTTTACCGCTTGTGGATGTATCTTTTGGTGTAGGAGCAGGCGCCAGTACGATGGAGAAGAAAAATGGCGGCGCAGGGGGCTTCTTTGGCAAGCTTACGCCCAGTGCGGTGCTGGTCATTAAAAATGGAAGCACCAAGCTTGTGAATATTAAAAATCAGGATACCATAACAAAGGTGCTTGATTTGGTTCCTGATATTGTGGATAAATTTACAGCTCCCAAGGAAGAAATGATAAATGATGAAAAGGCAGTTGATATTGCATTTCCGGAAGATGAATAGAATAGGCTGGCGATGCCTGGCTGAACAATGGACAGGCAATATTTTGATAAGAAGCGCATAGGATAAAGCAAGAAGCATAAGTGAGTGATTACGCATGAAGAGACTGATTGGTTTTATTGCATTTTGGATTGCAGTAGGGATGTTGCTTATGCTTTTTCTTGCACATCATTATTTGACAGCGCTGTTCATCATTGCTTTATTGTTGCTAATTGGATATAATTGTTACTTATAGTTTGACAAGGCGGGTACCATTTGCGGGCTATTGGAAGCACGGAGAGGATTAATATGAAAACCATAGAGCAAAAGGAGTTTGATAAAATACTGGCAGAGGGCGGGGAAGAAGGACTCAGGGAGCTAAAAGACTGGCTGCGCCAGGAAAATCAGCGGATCCAAACAGAAAAAAAGGAGTTGAAACGCAAAAAGGACAAGCTTTTAGCGGAAAGAAAGCAGTTTGAGACAGATATGGATCAGGCAACCCGTCAGCTTGATGTGGAACAGAGAATTTTTAAGCAGGATCAGGCTTTTTTTGATAAAAAGATGGCCATATTAAGAGATGGATTTATTCAGCTTAATACGGATCAGGAAAAGCTGGAAAAAGAAAAGCTTTTATTTGAAGCGGAAAAAAGCACCAGGAGTGGTTTGGCATCCAAAGAAAATAGTGCAAAGCTGGCTAGAATGCTGTTTCAGGGGGTCAATAGTCAGCTGGCTTTAAAAAAGCGGTATAAGGATTTGATTAAAATGTATCATCCGGATAATGTGGCAGGGGATAATGAAATGGTATTGATGATTAATGAGGCCTACGAAGAACTGCGTCAGGAATTTGAATTGGAAATGCGGGCATAGATCTGCCGCAAAGCGGCAACATAGAGCAGGTACGGACAAAGGCTGTCGCTTACGCTTGCTAAGCCAGCTTATTGTAATAAAAAACTGTCATGTATGACAAGAGTCATCTATGACAGTTCTCTTTAAATCTCATTCATTTTCAATCTAAGCTCTTTCAACTTTGCCAGACTTCAGACAATTTGTACAAACATGCAATCTTCTGGGAGCTCCGTTTACTTTACATTTAACACGCTTGATATTGGGTTTCCAAATTCTGTTAGTTCGTCTATTTGAATGGCTCACATTGTTCCCAAACTGAACGCTTTTACCACAAATATCACATTTAGCCATCACCGCACCTCCTGACAATTCATAATAAACATACACAACAGTTGTATAATAGCAGAAAATAAGTCGAATTGCAAGCAGAAAATAAGAAATGTTTTCCGGGGGATTATATTATTGTAAATTTTTGTTTCTTTTTTTCCATTTAACGGTTATAATATCTAATATATGTTCAAAATATAAGGAGGCAGCCTATGAAAAATTATTCCATGAAAGAAACTTCTATGAATACGCATATGGGAAATATTACAATTGATAGTGAAGTGATCGCCCGTTATGCAGGCAGTGTGGCCATGGAATGTTTTGGCATTGTGGGTATGGCAGGCATTAACGTCAAGGATGGACTTGTGAAGCTGCTTAAAAGGGACAGCATGACCAGAGGAATCAATGTTATCATCCAAAAAAATAAGCTTACGCTGAATTTTCATGTAATCGTTGCTTATGGCGTGGGCATACTCGCGGTTTCGGACAACCTGATTAGTAATGTAAAATACAAGGTAGAGGAATTCACAGGAATTGAAGTTGAAAAAATCAACATCTTTGTGGAAGGTGTTAGAGTGATTGATTAATGAGGAGGATTTGCTGTGACTAATATAATCGATGCTAAGGTACTTGCAAAGATGTTCTTAGCTGGCGCCAAAAATCTGGAATCCAAAAAGGAATGGATTAATGACTTAAATGTTTTCCCTGTACCGGACGGTGATACAGGAACCAACATGACGCTCACGATCATGTCAGCGGCTAAAGACGTTGCGGCTATGGAAAAACCGGATATGAAAGCATTGTGCAAGGCAATTTCATCCGGCTCCTTAAGGGGGGCAAGAGGAAATTCAGGTGTCATTTTATCCCAGCTTTTCCGTGGTTTTACGAAGTCTATTAAAGAAAAAGAAAAGCTGGATATTCCTGTGTTTGCAGATGCTTTTGAAAAGGCGGTGGAGACTGCCTATAAAGCGGTAATGAAGCCTAAGGAAGGCACTATTTTGACAGTAGCCAAGGGAGCTTCCACGAGGGCAAGGGAGCTTGTGAATGAGGGCTGCGAGGATTTGGGGATATTTTTTGATGAAATCATTCGATATGCGGATGAGGTTTTAGAGCGTACACCGGAGATGCTGCCGGTATTAAAGCAGGCAGGCGTGGTGGATTCCGGCGGTCAGGGCCTTATGCAGGTGTTAAAGGGCGCTTATGACGCTTATCTGGGTAAGGAAATTGATTTTTCTATAGAAGAAGCTCCCAAAAGCACTGGAAAGAAAACCGCCCCGGAGGCAAATTCTGACGTTGATATCAAATTTGGGTATTGCACGGAATTTATCATCATGCTGACGAAAAACTTTAATATTAAACAGGAGATGGATTTTAAGGAATATCTTGAGTCAATCGGAGATTCTATTGTAGTAGTGGCAGACGATGACGTGGTCAAGGTACATGTACATACCAATGACCCCGGACTTGCCATTCAAAAGGCGCTTAAGTATGGCGCTTTATCAAATCTTAAGATTGATAATATGCGCTTAGAGCATCAGGAAAAGCTGTTTCAGGAAAGCCAGGCATCCAAAGAAGCTGCCCTAGAGGAGACCATGCCCCATAAGGAGGTTGGATTCATTGCTGTTTCTGTGGGTGAGGGAATGAATGAAATTTTTAAGGGTCTGGGTGTGGATTACATGATTGAGGGCGGCCAGACGATGAATCCCAGTACTGAGGATATGTTAAATGCAATCGACAAGGTGAATGCGGACACAATTTTCATCCTGCCTAATAATAAAAATATTATTTTGGCTGCCAATCAGGCTCAGGCCATGGTGGAGCATAAGAAAATTATTGTAATTCCTACCAAGACGGTGCCGCAGGGAATCACGGCAATTATCAATTATGTTCCCGATTTGACGGCGGAAGAAAATGAAGAAACCATGAAGCGCGAGATCGGCAATGTGAAGACCGGTCAGGTTACCTATGCAGTCAGAGACACTGTAATTGATGATAAAGAAATCAATCAGGGAGATTACATGGGCATTGGCGATGATGGGATCCTTTCTGTTGGTAGTGAGGTTTCTGATGTGACCGCCTGCATGGTTCAGGAAATGATGGAAGACGGACTGGAATTAATCAGTGTTTACTATGGTGAGGATGTGAAGGTAGAAGCAGCTGAAAGCCTTAAGGCACGCCTTGAACAGGCGTATCCTTCCTGTGATATTGAATTGCAGTATGGCGGGCAGCCTATTTATTACTATATAATATCTGCTGAATAGTAATAGCACAAAGGATACAGTGTATGGAAATCTTGTAAGCTGTTTTATAGATGAAAAGGACGGAACAACCGTCCTTTTTGCGTAATGAAAAGCATTGCATGAAACATTTCACCTGTGTAAGTTAGTATTAGTAATCATTGCTATCACCTATCGTTATGAGGAATTTCGGATGAAACATTCAGATAACATTATTCAATTAAAGGGAATTGGGGAAAAAACAGCAAAGCTTTTTTATAAATTGGGAATCTATACTACGGAAGATCTGCTGAACCATTATCCCAGAGGCTACCAGGCTTTTAAAGCTCCTGTGAAGATAGCGGAGGGCTTAGGGGAGGAGCTTGTCACATTAGAACTCTTTTTGCCTGCTTCTTTTAAATGGAAGAAAGTGCGCAATCTGGTTATCGGTACGGGCGTGGGCAGCGATGGCAGGGACAATGTTTCCATGACCTTTTTTAACACCCCATACCTTAAAAATAAACTGACGGCAGACAGTTCTTATTTGTTTAGAGGGAAGATAAAAGCAGCGCAGGGAAGATACCACATGGAGCAGCCCCAAATCTTCACATGGAAGGAATATGATGAGAGGATGGGACGGCTTCAGCCCTGTTATAGTCTGACAGCCGGCCTTACGGACAGAACTGTTGCCAAAGCAGTTACACAGGCATTATCGGCCTTTGAGGAGGAAGAATATTTGCCGGAAGATATCCGGCAGGAATATGGATTGATTGGAAGGGCGGAAGCGATTTGGCAAATACATTTTCCAAAAGACTGGGACAGTCTTATAGAGGCAAGAAAGCGGCTGGTATTTGACGAATTTTTCCTGTTTCTTTTGGCTGTCCGAAAAATGAAGGAATATAACGAAGAATTTACCACAGACTATCCTATGCTGGAAACAGCATGGACAGGGCGGCTTTTAGAGTCTATACCTTATAGATTGACAGGCGCCCAACTGCGGGTATGGAAAGAGCTTGAGGCGGATCTTGTAAGCGGCACATGTATGAACCGGCTGGTGCAGGGAGATGTGGGTTCCGGCAAAACCATTCTTGCTTTTCTCTGTCTTTTGCTTACCGTGAGTAATGGTTATCAGGGAGCGTTAATGGCGCCTACGGAGCTGTTGGCTTCCCAGCATTTTGAGCAGCTTTGCCGTATGACCGAAAAATATGGACTTCCCTTTAAGCCTGTGCTGCTGACAGGCTCTGTGGGGGCGGCATCTAAGCGGAAAATTTATCAGAAGATAGAAGAAGGGGAAGTAAATGTCATTATAGGCACCCATGCACTGATTCAGGAAAAGTTGACTTATCAAAAGCTGGCGCTTGTTATCACAGATGAGCAGCACCGCTTTGGGGTGAAGCAAAGGGAAATATTAAGTGAAAAGGGCGGGAGGGCCCACGTGCTTGTAATGAGTGCAACGCCCATTCCAAGAACCCTGGCTATTATTTTGTATGGAGATATGCATTTATCAGTGGTGGACGAGCTGCCCGCTAACAGACTTTCGGTGAAAAATTGTGTAGTAGGCGTCTCCTACCGGGAAAAAGCCTACGAATTTATCATAAAGCAAGTGCATATGGGAAAGCAGGTATATGTGATTTGCCCTATGGTTGAGGCCGGTGAAGAAGGGGCGGAGGGACTGGAAAATGTGGTGGATTATAGTGAAAAGCTAAGGAGCAGATTACCTGCCGATATCCATGTGGAAATGCTTCATGGCAAAATGAAGCCCGGAGATAAAAAACGGGTTATGGAAGCCTTTGGGGCCGGAGATATCCATGTGCTTGTATCCACCACCGTCATAGAAGTGGGCATCAATGTGCCCAATGCAACGGTGATGATGATTGAAAATGCGGAGCGGTTTGGCTTAGCTCAGCTTCACCAGCTCAGGGGACGCATTGGCAGAGGGAAGGACCAGTCCTACTGTATCTTTATGAGTGGTTCTGACAAAGAAGAATCTATGGAAAGGCTGCAGATTTTAAATAAGTCCAATGATGGATTTTATATTGCACAGGAGGATTTGAAGCTAAGAGGCCCAGGGGATTTATTTGGAATCCGCCAAAGCGGCGCTATGGAATTTAGGATAGCGGATATTTATCAGGATGCGGAGTTATTGAAAAAAATCAGTATGACGGTAGATCGTCTGCTTTTTGAAGGACGATTAGAGACTGAAAAGTATGGAGCGCTGAAACGGTATCTGAATGAAAATGCCAGAAATTATATTGACTTTAGAGCAATCTGAAAGTATGATATAGCTGTGTGTTTTTTAAAGTAAATTGTTTAACGTTTTATAATATGTGTTATTTAAAATATGTATTATATCATCTAAAATTATGAAGGAAGGATTGGTGGACAAATTGAGTACCAGAGTTGCAGTTGCTACGGATTCAAACAGCGGTATTACCCAAATGGAGGCTAAGGAGCTTGGCGCCCGGGTGCTTCCAATGCCTTTTATGATTGATGAGGAGACCTTTTTTGAGGATATCACCCTTACCCAGGAAGAATTTTATGAAAAATTAAAAGGCGGGGCTAATGTGGTGACCAGTCAGCCGTCCCCTGAGTCGGTGATGGATTTTTGGAAAGATATTTTAAAAGAATATGATGAAATCGTATATATTCCCATGAGCAGCGGCTTATCAGGCTCCTGCCAGAGCGCGCTTATGCTTTCAGAGGATTTTGATGGGAAGGTACAGGTGGTGAATAACCAGAGGATTTCCGTTACCCAGCGGCAGTCGGTTTTAGATGCAATGCTCCTTGCCGACCGGGGAATGAATGCGGCAGAAATCAAGGAGTTTCTTGAAAAGGATAAATTTAATTCCAGCATATATATTATGTTAGATACCTTGTATTATCTGAAAAAGGGAGGCAGGATCACACCTGCTGCCGCAGCCATTGGAACCATGTTAAGACTTAAGCCCGTGCTGCAGATTCAGGGGGAGAAGTTAGATGCATTTGCAAAGGCAAGGACCACCAATCAAGGTAAAACGATTATGATCAATGCGGTCAGGGCAGATATGGAAAACCGGTTTGGAGGCGCTAAGGCAGATAATATCTGGCTGCAAATTGCCCATTCCAAAAACCAGGAGGCAGCAAATATACTTAAGGAAGAACTGCTTAAGGAGTTTCCGGGCTTTGACATTGCAATATCGCCTTTATCCTTAAGCGTAGCCTGCCATATAGGACCGGGTTCACTGGCAATTGCATGCTGCAAAAAAATATCGTAACCATGGTCAGCACGCTTTGCGGGCTGCCTTTCTGTTCCTCATTACAAAATAGCGGGCTGTGAGAATATTTTGACAATATATGCACATAGCTTATTTTGTAATGCTCTATGTAAGACTGATAGAAAGAGGTTAGCAACAAATGGCAAAAACAGTTTATGATGCATCCAGTATCACTGTGCTGGAAGGACTTGAGGCGGTCAGGAGAAGGCCGGGAATGTATATCGGCAGTGTCTCCACCAGAGGTCTGAATCATCTGATTTATGAGATTGTGGACAATGCGGTGGACGAACATCTGGCGGGATTCTGTGATACCATACATGTAACGTTAGAAGCGGATGGATCCGCAACCATACAGGACAATGGACGTGGTATTCCCGTAGGTATGCACGAAAAAGGAGTCAGTGCGGAACGGCTTGTTTTTACCACTTTACATGCGGGAGGCAAGTTTGACGATTCCGCCTACAAAACCAGCGGAGGACTGCACGGAGTCGGATCTTCCGTTGTGAACGCCCTTTCCACTTATCTGACGGTCCAGGTGAAAAACGGCGGATTTATCTATGAGGACAGATATGAGCGGGGCAATCCCATGGTGGAGCTAAAGGACGGCCTTTTGCCTGTTGTTGGAAAGGCAAAAGGAACCGGAACCAAAATTAATTTTCTTCCAGATGATACGATTTTTGACAAAATCCGGTTCAAGGAGGACGAAATCAAAAGCAGGATGCACGAGACTGCTTACTTAAATCCCGCTCTTACCATTATTTTTGAAGATAAAAGGAAAGAAGAAGCAGAGCAGGTTACATACCATGAGCCGGACGGCATCATAGGTTTTATCAGGGATATGAACAAATCCACGGAAACTGTCTGCGATGTGATTTATTTTAAAGGGGAAAACGAAGGCATTTCTGTGGAGGGCGCCTTCCAGTACATGAATGAATTTCATGAAAATGTATTGGGATTCTGCAACAATATCTATAATTCGGAGGGCGGTACCCACCTGACCGGCTTTAAGGCTGCTTTTACCAATATTATCAACAGTTATGCAAGAGAGTTAAATATCTTAAAGGAAAAGGATACCAATTTTACCGGAGCGGATGTACGCAACGGCATGACGGCGGTGATTTCCATCAAGCATCCGGATCCCAGGTTTGAGGGCCAGACGAAAACCAAGCTGGACAATCAGGACGCGTCCAAGGTGGTTTCCAAGGTGACCAGCGATGAGCTGGTGCGTTATTTTGACCGGAATCTGGAAACCCTCAAAAATATCATAGGCTGTGCGGAAAAGGCGGCAAAAATCAGGAAAACAGAGGAAAAAGCCAAAACCAACATGCTGTCCAAGCAGAAATTTTCCTTTGATTCCAACGGAAAGCTTGCCAATTGCGAGTCAAAGGACGCCTCCAAATGCGAAATATTTATCGTGGAGGGAGATTCGGCGGGGGGAAGCGCCAAAAGCGCAAGGAACCGCGCTTTCCAGGCCATACTGCCTATCCGTGGTAAAATTTTGAATGTGGAGAAGGCAAGCATTGACAAGGTGCTTGCCAATGCGGAAATCAAAACCATGATCAATGCCTTTGGCTGCGGATTTTCCGAAGGGTATGGAAACGATTTTGACATTTCAAAGCTGCGTTATGACAAAATAATCATCATGGCGGATGCGGATGTGGACGGCGCTCATATTTCCACCTTGTTGCTCACTTTGTTTTACCGATTCATGCCGGAGTTGATTTATGAGGGGCATGTGTACATTGCCATGCCGCCCCTTTATAAGGCTATGCCCGCAAGGGGAAAGGAAGAATACCTTTATGACGACAATGCGCTTGAACGGTACAGGAAACGCCATAAAGGCCCCTTTACCCTGCAGCGGTATAAAGGTCTTGGGGAGATGGATGCCTCCCAGCTGTGGGAGACCACCTTAAATCCGGAAACCAGAATTTTAAAGCTGGTTGAGATAGAAGACGCCCGTATGGCCTCTGAGGTGACGGAAATGCTGATGGGGTCGGATGTACCGCCAAGAAAAGCTTTTATATATGAACATGCTACCGATGCGGAGTTGGATGTTTGATATGAAATAGATTAAATATTTGCTATCAGGATTTGTCAGGTGCAGTATCGTAAGCTATGCTTGCGATATGCAGGGGGATAGGTATGGAAGAAAAGATTATTAAAACCGAGTATTCTGAGGTAATGCAGAAATCTTATATAGATTATGCCATGAGCGTTATTATTGCAAGGGCCCTGCCGGATGCGCGGGATGGATTAAAGCCGGTGCAGAGGAGAGTTCTGTATGACATGCATGAGCTTGGCATCAGGTATGACAGACCTTACAGAAAAAGCGCCCGTATTGTGGGGGATACCATGGGCAAATATCACCCCCATGGTGACAGCTCCATTTATGAAGCATTGGTTGTGATGACCCAGGACTTTAAGAAGGGGCTTCCGCTGATAGACGGACATGGCAATTTCGGCAATATCGAGGGAGATGGCGCCGCCGCTATGCGTTACACAGAGGCACGGCTTGAGCGGATTACCCAGGAGGCTTTTTTATCGGATTTGGATAAAGATGTGGTGGATTTTATTCCAAATTTTGATGAAACGGAAAAAGAGCCTTCGGTTCTTCCCGTAAAATTCCCCAACCTTCTTGTAAATGGCTCCGAGGGAATTGCAGTAGGTATGGCGACCAGCATTCCGCCTCACAATTTAGGGGAAGTGGCGGAGGCCGTGAAGGCATATATGCTGGATGAGGGCATCAGCACAGAAGGGCTTATGCGGTATGTGAAGGGGCCGGATTTCCCTACGGGCGGTATTGTGACCAACAAGGACGAGCTTTTGGAAATTTATAAGACAGGATCCGGAAAAATCAAAGTCCGCGGAAAGGTGGATATTGAAAAGGGGAAGGCAGGAAGGGTCAATGTAGTCATCCGTGAAATTCCCTATCCTATGATCGGCGCCAATATTTCCAAGTTTTTGATGGATGTAGCAACTCTTGCCGAGACCAAAAAGACACAGGATATCGTTGATATCTCCAACCAGTCCTCCAAAGAGGGGATTCGGATTGTGATTGAGCTAAAGAGGGATGCGGACGTTGATAATTTTATCAATCTGCTTTACAAAAAAACCAGGCTGGAGGATACCTTTGGCGTAAACATGCTTGCCATAGCGGACGGCAGGCCGGAGGTTATGGGGCTTAAGCAGATCATCCGGCACAACGTTGATTTTCAGTTTCAGTCCGCTACCAGAAAATATACCAATCTTCTTGCAAGGGAAAGAGAGCGGAAGGAGATACAGGAGGGGCTTATCAAGGCCTGCAATGTGATAGACCTGGTCATTGAAATCCTTCGGGGATCTAAAGACAGGAACATGGCAAAGGCCTGTTTGGTGGAAGGCAAAACAGATGGCATCCGGTTCCGCTCTAAGGAGTCTAAGGTGATGGCGGCCCAGCTCCAGTTTACGGAAAAACAGGCAAACGCCATACTTGAAATGCGGCTCTATAAATTGATTGGTTTGGAGCTGCAGGCCCTTATCAATGAGCATGAGGAGACCATGGCCAATATTTATCGTTATGAAGATATCCTGGACAGACGGGATTCCATGGCCCAGGTCATCATCAACGAACTGGACCAGATAAAAAAGGCGTACGCATCGCCCAGAAAAACAAAAATTGAAAATGTAGCGGAAGCTGTCTATGTGGAAAAGAAAGTGGAGGAGATGGAGGTCATCTTCCTGATGGACCGTTTTGGATATACAAAAACCATAGATTTAGCTGTCTATGAGAGAAATAAAGAAGCGGCGGATGGGGAAAATAAATATGTTTTTTCCTGTAAAAACACAGGTAAAGTATGCATTTTCACCAACACAGGCCAGCTTCATACCGTGAAGGTCATGGATATTCCCCACGGCAGGTTCAGGGACAAGGGGGTACCCATTGACAATATCAGTAATTTTAACGGGGAAAAGGAGTTTGTGGTAGCAGCGGCAAGCCAGACCAGCTTAAATCTTTATCGTATGATATTTGTAACGAAGCTTGCCATGATGAAGATTGTGGATGGGGGCGAGTTCGATGTGGCAAAAAGAACGGTAGCAGCAACCAAGCTGACGGAAGGGGACGAAGTGGTAAGCGCTGCCGTTTTAGATGGTCAGAAACAGATTGTTCTGCAGAGCGCGGAAGGGTATTTCCTTAAGTTCGATGTAACGGAAATACCGGAAAAAAAGAAAAATGCAATTGGCGTCCGGGGTATGAAGCTCACCGGAAAAGATTATGTGCAGCAGGTATATTACACCGAAAATGGTACAGATGGCGTCATTGCATATAAAGAGAAGATGATGGACTTAAATAAGCTAAAGACCGCGAAAAGAGATGGCAGGGGCGTTAAGGTAAGAGTTTAAAGGATAGAAGCTTTGGAACAGTAAAATGCGGCATAAGAGCCGGAAAGGATAAAAGAAATGCGCGTGATAGCCGGAAGGGCAAGAAGCCTGCAGCTTAGAACACCAGAGGGGTCGGGTACAAGGCCTACAACAGACCGGATCAAGGAAACTCTGTTTAATATGATACAATGGGATATTTCCGGGTGCATTTTTGTGGATTTGTTTGCAGGAAGCGGCGGAATCGGTATTGAGGCTTTAAGCAGGGGGGCGTCCCATGCTTACTTTGTTGAAAACGGCAGGGAGGCAATTTCCTGTATTCAGGAAAATCTTACCTTTACAAAATTTGCCGATAATGCTACACTTCTGAAACAGGATGTGTTTACGGCTTTGTCTATGATACATGAAAAGGAAGTGGATTTTGTGTTCATAGATCCGCCCTATCAGGCGGACTATGAGGAGAGGATTTTCGAATTGCTTTTCGGGCAGCCTTATGTGACAGAACATACGCTGTTGATATTGGAAGCGGAAAAAGATAAAAAACTGGATTTTCTGGCAGATCAGGGCTACGAGATTGTGAAGGAAAAGGTATATAAGACAAACAAGCATGTTTTTGTAAGGAAAGCTTAGGCTTTACTTGAAGATAATGCATAATATGGGAGAGGATTATGAAATCAGCAATTTATCCGGGAAGTTTTGATCCGGTTACTTATGGACATTTGGATGTGATTAAAAGAGCTGCGAAAATATTCGATGAATTAACGGTCAGTGTTTTGAACAATAAGCTAAAGACTCCATTGTTTTCCGTGGAGGAACGTGTTAAGATATTACAGGAAGTAGTTAAGGATATTCCGAATGTAAAGGTGGAATCATTCAGCGGACTTTTGGTGGATTATGCCAAGTCAAGAGACATTCATGTGGTGATTAGAGGACTGCGCGCTATCACCGATTTTGAATATGAGCTTCAAAATGCCCAGACCAATGTAAAGCTCTCAAAGGGATCATTAGATACGGTTTTCTTAACGACCAGTCTGGAATATGCGTATTTAAGTTCATCAAGCGTGAAGGAAATTGCAAGCTTTAACGGAGATATTTCCATGTGTGTGCCTGACTTTGTAGCAAATCTCGTATACCAGAAATTTGGGTTTGATAATAAATAAAGCGAGGAAAGCGTATGAGCAGCAGAATCGAACAGTTAATTGATGAAATCGAAGAATACATTGACGGCTGTAAATACCAGCCGCTCTCCAACAGCAAGATTATTGTAAATAAGGAGGAGATCGACGAACTCTTAAGAGAGCTGCGTATGAAGACACCTGACGAGATAAAGAGATACCAGAAGATAATCAGCAACAAGGAGGCCATATTAAACGATGCCCGCGCCAAGGCGGAGGCGTTAGTGAATGAGGCAACTATCCACACCAATGAGCTGATCAACGAGCATGAGATTATGCAGCAGGCTTATGCCCAGGCCAACGAGGTCGTGAAGATGGCTACGCAGCAGGCCCAGGAGATTTTGGACAATGCAACCATGGAAGCAAATAGTATGCGTATGGCCGCCATGCAGTATACGGATGATATTCTTGCCAATATTGAGACGCTTATGAGCCAGACCATGCGGACCACCAAGGAGCATTATGACAGTTTTATCGGAACGCTGAATCATTATAGTGATGTGGTGAACGCTAATCGGGTGGAATTAAATCCGCCTGAGGTCGATGAATATTTGGGAGAAGATATAGGAAATACTGTAGATGGCGGAAATGGCAGTGGTGAAAATTTGAATTTAGACTTGATTTGATAACATTTAGTTCTGCGTATCAGATGATTGAATGGAACAAACCCGGGTTACCTCAGAAAAGTAAACCGGGTTTTTCGTATGAATCAACTGATGCGTGAAGCGTGATAATGTTTGACTTTTTGTAGTGAGGTATTGGAAATTTGAAGAAGAAAAGCAGAAAGAAAATAATATGCTTGATTGGAGCTGCGCTTGTTTTGTGCATGGGATTTGGCTTTTTCCATATAACGGCTGCGGCGCAGCCGCAGAGGCCCTTGGTGATTGTGATTGACCCTGGGCACGGCGGAGAAAATGAAGGGGCTAAGTATGATGGTTATATGGAAAAAGAAATGACCATGGTGGTTGCCAGGGCTATGAAGGAGGAACTGGAAAAATATGACGGGGTGGAGGTCTACTTAACGCGTCAGGGAGATGAAGATGTGAGTATTAAAGACAGGGCGGCTTTTGCCGGGGAAAAAAATGCAGATTTTTTGTTTTGTCTTCATTTTAATTCATCGGTTCATCATTCCTTGTTTGGAACGGAGGCGTGGGTGCCGGCTGAGGGGGCATACTATGCAAAGGGGTATTCTTTTGCGCAGATAGAATTGCAGGAGCTTGTGGGGATTGGGCTATATTCCAGGGGCATCAAGACAAGGCTTAACGATAGAGGAGAAAATTATTATGGTATTTTGAGATATTGCACTTATGAGAAGGTTCCCTCCGTATTGATTGAACATTGTCATTTAGACAATGAGAAGGATAAAAAATTCTATCAGCAAGGGCGCGGACAATTAGAGGAATTGGGGAGGTTAGATGCCACCGCAGCAGCCAAGTATTTTAGGCTGAAATCAGAGATTTTAGGGATAGATTATGGTGATTACCCGGTACCGGAGACGAATATTCCAAAAGATATCGTAAGGCCGGATAAAACAGAACCCGATTTATGTGAGATTGAGGCAGGGGCGGTGGATAAAAGTACCGGTCAGGTGGATGTCCACATAGAAGCGGAAGATAAGGACAGTTATATCTTATATTATTGTTACAGTACAGATGGGGGAAATACCTATTTCCCTTTGGAGGAATGGCCCAGGCCCGAAGGGTGGAACCAGTCTTCTAAAAATCATGATTTCCAGATTACAGTTCCCCTTGATGAGGAAACAGAACTGCGGGTTGCGGTTTATAATGGATTTGACTTGTTAACAGAGAGCAATATTGTAACCATAGAGCCTGTAATAAACAAAGAGCTTGAAGCGCAAAAAATTGCATATGAGAAAGCACTTGCTGTATTACAGAAAGAAATGCCTGAAAAGTTTCCATGGAGCGGACAATTAACACATAGAAGTAATGACAATGAGGAGCCACCGGATGAAAACTTAACGGATGGAGCTTTCATCAACAGTGAAGAGGATAATCGTGATAGGGAAAGCAGGGTGAATGCCATGTTGGTGTACAATGTGATTGCCGGTATCATGATTTGCATCATCCTGCTGTCATTTTTTATGGCAAAAATGATAACTTCACGATGAAAAGGTAATAAAAAACAGTGATAGCGGTGAGAATCATTTTGTGCATGATATATTCGATGATAGAAAGGTCGGTATTTTTTATCATGCTGTAGGTTTGGGCAATGCAGGATAAGCCTCCAAAGGGAAGAATACACAAAACCAGATATGGGGCACCATCCTGGACAATCCCAATGCCGCCTGTTATTTCCAGCAGGCATCCTATACTTCCAATCAACAGATGAGACAGGTTCTCCGGCAAATGAAAGAAATTTGCGATAAGACCCGGAACAACAAACAGAAGGTTAAAAAAAACCATATACCCCCCAAGTTTTGCGATACTGAAAAGGGAGTGAAAGATGGACTCGTCCAGGGCTGTAAGAAGGGCCGCTGCCGGTTCTTTGGTATAATGGCAGGCGGCGCTTTCCTTTATGCTGTTTTGATAGACCGCGTAACGCAGAAAGAGTCCGTAGAGAAAGGGCAGGGCGTACATACCAAACAGGAAAGGAGCCGCCTGTTTCAGGGATAAAGTTGGAAGCACAAAGCTCAAAAAGTATACAGGGCCTATGTTATTGCAAAAAGCCAGTAAAAGCGAGGCTTCTGCTTTTGAAATCTGTTTTTTTTCGTAAAGCTGTGCCGTTACATGTGCCCCCATTGGAAAGCCGCATAAAAAGCCGATCACCATTCCGTAAATACAGGGAGGTCTTAAATGGAACAGCCCTCCAAGAATCGGATTTAAGATTTTCACAAAGGAGTCGGTCAGGTTCATGCGGATGATGATACCGGAAAGCACCATAAAGGGAAAAAGGGTGGGAATCATCCTTTCAAACCACAGATTCAGACCGTTTAGGGCAAGGGAAAGGCACTGAGCCGGAAAAGCCAGGATAATGGCGGTAAGCGTTAGCGCCAAAAAGGTATTTAAATAAATTCCATAGATTTTAGCTTTCATAATAGGTTCTTTTTCTTTTTTGTGTTATGATAATGTTTATGAGAATTGACAAATTATTATGCGAAATGAATATAGGTTCCAGAAGCCAGGTGAAGGAGTATATCAGAAAAGGGCAGATTTTCATTAATGGGGTGAAGGTTATGCGGCCGGAAATGCAGGTGGAGGAAGATGCTTTACAGATTTGCTGTAACGGGAAGGAGTACAGCTATCGGCCCTATGTGTATTATATGATGAATAAGCCTTCAGGGATTGTTACGGCTACTTCTGACAAAAAGGATAAAACGGTTTTGGATTTGCTCAAGGAACAGCTCAAGGCGCAGTATGAGGGAGATTTAGCCGGAATACCGGTAAAAGATATCTTTCCGGTAGGACGCCTTGATAAGGATACGGTGGGACTGCTTTTGCTTACCAACAACGGGCCGTTAGCCCACAGGCTTCTTTCTCCCAAAAAGCATGTGCCCAAAAGGTATCTTGTAAAAACCGATTCTCCTCTTGGGGAGGAAGGCTTAATGCGCCTTACGCAGGGAGTGAGAATAGGTGAGCATGAAATAACACTGCCCGCAGAGATTTCGGAGGCGGATGAAGAAAATACATATTTTATTACCATTACAGAGGGCAAATACCATCAGGTAAAGCGGATGTTTCAGGCAGCAGGCGCCAAGGTTATTTATTTAAAACGTCTGTCTATGGGGAGCCTTTCTCTGGACGAAGAACTTTTGGAAGGACAGATAAGAGAATTAACGAAGAAAGAGGTTGCAGATTTATGTTAAAAGATATAGATGCAGTGCTGTTTGATTTAGACGGATCTCTGGTAGACTCTATGGGAATTTGGAAAGAGATTGACATTGCCTATCTTGGAAGATACAATATTCCATTGCCGGAGGGGCTTCAAGGGGAAATTGAGGGTATGAGTTTTTCTGAGACAGCGTGCTACTTTAAAGAGAAATTCTGTTTGCCGGAGGATGTGGAGCAGATTAAAAAGGACTGGAATGATATGGCCTGGGATAAATATACCCATCAGGTTCCGTTAAAGGACGGCGCCAGGGAATTTGTGGAATACTGTCGGGAAAATGGAATACGGCTTGGGATTGCCACCAGTAATTCCAGGCTTTTGGTGGAAAATGTAATGGGAGTCCATGGGATTTTAGATTATTTTGATACAATTGTAACAGGATGCGATGTGGAAAGAGGAAAACCGTCACCGGATGTTTATTTAGAAGCAGCTAGGCAATGCAAAGTGATTCCTGAAAGGTGTCTTGTGTTTGAGGATATTATTCCGGGAATCATGGCAGGAAAGGCAGCCGGAATGAAGGTCTGTGCCGTAGCAGACGAATATTCCCGGCATCAGGAACAGGAGAAAAAGCAACTGTCGGACTATTTTATCACAGATTATTTGGATATTATGAAAGGATTGTAGTTGACAACAGAATTGACAGATTTACGCAGGGGAGGTTTCATTGCAGAAAGGATTTTTGCCTGTTTCTAAACAGGATATGATAGAACAGGGAATTGAGGAACTGGATTTTGTTTATGTAATCGGGGATGCCTATGTGGATCATCCGTCCTTTGGACATGCCATCATCAGTCGTGTCCTTGAAGCCTACGGTTATCGTGTGGGCATCATTTCACAGCCCGACTGGAAGGATGAAAATAGCATTGCCATATTGGGGAGGCCGCGTCTTGCTTTCCTGATATCCGGCGGTAATATGGATTCTATGGTGAATCATTACTATGTGTCAAAAAAAAGACGTTCCGCAGATGCCTACACGCCAGGCGGCAGCATGGGGAAACGACCGGATCATGCAACGGTGGTCTATGGCAATCTGATACGGAAAAAGTTTAAGGATGTTCCGGTTATCATTGGTGGGATAGAGGCCAGTCTGCGGCGCCTGGCCCATTATGATTATTGGAGCAATTCTCTAAAACGATCCATTTTGTTGGACAGTCAGGCGGATCTGATTTCTTATGGTATGGGAGAGCGCTCCATTGTGGAAATTGCCCAGGCCTTAGAGAGCGGTATTGATGTAAAGGATATATGCTTTATTCCGGGGACTGTCTATAGAACGAAAGATATTTCTGGCATCACTGGTGGGAGGGATGAACAATATAACGCTATTTTATTACCTGCTTATGAGGAAATGGTAAATAGACCTGAAAGATATGCCAAAAGCTTTGGGATCCAATACCAAAATACAGATCCATTTACAGCCAGACCGCTTGTGGAGGAATATCCGAAGGGGATTTATGTAGTGCAAAATCCGCCGCAGAAGCCTTTAGCAATGGAAGAAATGGATGCTATTTATGATTTGCCTTATATGCGCAGCTATCATCCGTCTTATGAGGAAAAAGGCGGTGTACCGGCCCTGGCGGAGGTTAAATTTTCGCTGATCAGCAATAGAGGGTGTTTTGGGGGGTGCAGTTTTTGTGCCTTAACCTTCCACCAGGGCAGAATTGTGCAGGCAAGGAGCCATGCGTCTATTATAAGGGAAGCAGAGCGGATGATAAAAGAGCCTGATTTTAAGGGTTACATTCATGATGTAGGAGGTCCAACGGCCAATTTTCGTCATCCCTCCTGCCAAAAGCAATTAAAATGCGGTGTCTGCCAAAATAGACAGTGCTTATTTCCAAAGCCGTGCCCTAATTTAAACGTAGATCATCAGGATTACCGAAAGCTTCTACAAAAGCTGCGAGCACTTCCAGGCGTAAAAAAGGTATTTATCCGTTCCGGTATCCGGTTTGACTATCTACTGGCAGACAAAGATGATTCGTTTTTTAGGGAACTGGTGGAGCATCATGTAAGCGGTCAGCTTAAGGTGGCGCCAGAACACATATCTGGTCCGGTGCTGAACCGGATGGGGAAGCCGGAGAAAAGCGTATATGACAGATTTGTAAAGAAATATAACAGGCTCAATAAAGAGCTTGGAAAAAAGCAGTTTCTGGTACCATATCTTATGTCCTCTCATCCTGGCTCCACATTAAAGGAAGCTGTTGCGCTGGCAGAGTATCTTAGGGACCTAGGTTATATGCCGGAACAGGTACAGGATTTTTACCCCACACCATCTACCATTTCCACCGTTATGTACAGTACGGGAATTGACCCTTTCACGGGAAATAAGGTTTATGTGTGCAGAAATCCTCATGAAAAGAATATGCAGAGAGCTCTCATTCAGTATAGAAATCCCCAAAATTACGATCTGGTGAAAGAAGCGCTTCTGAAAGCAGGGCGGGAGGATTTGATTGGATTTGGAGAAAAATGCCTGATTAAGCCGCAGAACCAAAGGAAGAAGCAATCAGGAAGCAAAACGGTAGAGTTGGGGAATCAGAAGAAAGTGAAATGCAAAAACAAAAACGACCGAGTCAGTCAAAAGAGGAACCGAGTCATTCGGAATGTGCATCAAAAAAAGGTAAAAAAGTGAGGAGCAACTTATTTTGAAAGCAATAAAAGGAAATTTTGGATATCTTATAGCAAAAAGACGTCAAGTGCTTTTTCGAACGATTTTGTATTTTGGGATTGCCCTGGCGCTTTTTATAACAGGTTATGTGACAACAGGAACCAGAAAAAATCTTCTTACGGTGGTTGCCGTACTGGGGTGTCTTCCTGCCTGCAAGAGTATGGTACAATTGATTATGCTGATTCGTGCAAAAGGATGTAGTGATGAAGCCCATAGAGTTCTTGCCCCTTTAGAGGGAAGGCTGATTGGAATGTATGATTTATATTTTACCTCCTATCAAAAGAATTTCGCCCTCAGCCATATGGTGGTGGACGGTAAAGTAATCCTTGGCTATGGACAGAAAGAAGATTGCGACCTTAAAGCCTGTCAGGAGCACTTACAGACAATGTTAAAACAGGGTGGTTTTAAGGATATGACCATTAAGCTTTCAGATGATATTGAAAAATATGCGCAGCAGCTTAAGAATTTAAATCAGGTGGAGCAAGCAGGCAGTGCTGAGAAAGAGGATGAGGTTAGAGTGTTGCTTTATGAGATTTCACTTTAAGAGGTTGAGAACTATAATTGACATGGGAGCAAGCGTCCTCTGGCTACCGTGTGAAAAGTAACGAGCAAGCGTCCCCTAGAAACCCGGCCGCTGGGAATGAGAAATGAATTGTTTCATGGAATGGAGAGGTTTACATAAATAAATTATGTAAACTTGTGAAGCGAAGTTTCAAATTTATGGACAACTTTAAGTTTACGTAATGATATTATGTAAACTTAAAATTAAGATTTAAGGTTAATAAATTGCTTGAAGTTAACATAAATATATTATGTCAATCTCATGTGACGAAATGAACGATAATTTAAATATTCGGTTAATGGAAGGTCAGGAATGATATGCAGAGGATTCAGATAGATGAAAATGAGGCGGGGCAGAGGGTAGATAAGTTTTTGCATAAGTTTATGCCATTGGCGGCTTCTTCTTTTTTTTATAAGATGCTCCGCAAGAAAAATATTACGCTGAATGGGAAAAAGGCGGAAGGAAAGGAAAAGCTGGTAAAGGGGGATGTACTTTGCCTGTATTTGTCTGATGAAACTATAAATCAATTTAGGGGCGGCAGGGCAAATACGGATGAATATGAGGAAGCTTACAAGAAGCTAAAAGGGATTGAGGTTGTTTATGAAGACAGGAATGTTGTGATTGTAAACAAACCGGCAGGAGTTCTCTCGCAAAAGGCTGCCGCTGAGGATTTATCAGTGAATGAGTGGTTGATTGGGTATTTGCTAAAAACAGGTGTCATGGATGAGAGTCAGTTGTCCACCTATAAACCATCTGTTTGTAATAGATTAGACCGAAATACTTTTGGATTGGTGATAGGCGCTAAATCTCTTGCGGGAAGCCAAAAAATGAGCAGCTTGTTAAAGAGCCGCAAGGTTCGCAAATTTTACCGCATGTTTGTGAAAGGGCAGGTAGCTCAAGAGGAATTGCTGGAAGGACTCCTTGTGAAGGATGAAGAAAACAATAGAAGCTATCTGGTGAAGGGAGATGAGCGTAAGGCAGGTTCTCCTATCAAAACCAGATATTATCCAGTTTCGCGCTTTTCAGACAGGACATTGGTGGAGGCGGAGTTGATTACGGGAAAACCTCATCAGTTAAGGCTTCATATGGCGGGTATTGGACATCCGGTGCTTGGGGATTATAAATATGGCGATAGAAGCTGGAATGATAGGTATAAGCGCCAATATCAGATTAACAGCCAGCTTTTGTGCGCATGCCGCCTTGCGTTTCCAAAGCTGGAAGATGGCTTTGAAGCGCTTAGCAAAAAAGTGATTGAAATTCCGCTTCCCAGGGAATTTCAGATGTTGATGCGAAAGCCTTAATATGAGCCCTATATTAAATGGAAATCAGGGTATGAAAGCAAGGCAAAAGTCAAGAGAAGGTGGTAGATAAGATGGCAACATGGAGTACCAGAGGACTGAGGGGATCTACCCTGGAGGATATGGTTAACAGGACAAATGAGAAATATTTGGAAAGCGGCCTTGCGCTGATACAGAAAATACCAACTCCTATTACGCCGGTAAAGATAGATAAAACGACCAGACATATTACGCTGGCATATTTTGAGCAGAAAAGTACGGTGGATTATATTGGCGTGGTGCAGGGAATTCCTGTCTGCTTTGACGCCAAGGAATGTGCGGTGGACCGGTTTGCCCTTCAAAATATTCATGAACATCAGGTAACCTTTATGGGGCAGTTTGAGAAGCAGGGAGGAGTGGCTTTTTTCCTGATTTTCTTTTCCCACAGGGATGAATTTTACTATCTGCCCTTTGAAATCTTTCAGTTTTTCTGGGAAAGGGCGAAAAAAGGAGGACGAAAAAGCTTTCTCCATGAAGAACTGAATCCAGAATATATTTTGCCCAAAAAACATGGGATATTTGTCCCTTACCTGGATATACTCAACAAGGATTTGGAGGAAAGGGAATAGATTGAAAAATCTCCGATTTTTCAATCAACAAATTTGTACTTACGCCCAAATTTGAGGTTGCTCGTTACTTTTCGTACGGTAGCCAGAGGGCGCTGCTCCTCATTGTAAAAAGGAGTTAATTTGACAAATAGATATGCTTCTTGTATACTATCAATGGTATGAATTTATTAAAGTAGCGAAGTAGCACTTTAAATTACTAAAGCATGCGGATACGTTGGCCTTGTTCGCTGCTTGCGGGAATCATAGTAGAATTAAAAACAGTACTGGTATCATGTTAAGGATAGGAAAGAGGAGATAGATGAATCGGCAATTATTACATACACCGGAGGGTGTGCGGGATATTTATGGGAAGGAATACGCCAGAAAGCTGGCGGTGGAGGAGCTGATACACGGGAAGCTGCGGTTGTATGGTTACCAGGATATACAAACGCCCACTTTTGAATTTTTTGATGTGTTTTCCAAAGAAATCGGAGCCACGCCGTCCAGGGAGTTGTATAAATTTTTTGATAAAGAGGGGAATACGCTGGTGTTAAGACCGGATTTTACCCCTTCTATGGCAAGGTGTGCCGCCAAATATTTTATGGATGAGGATGTTCCCATCCGGTTTTGTTATGCTGGAAATACTTTTACCAATACAGGCAACCTGCAGGGAAAGCTAAAGGAAGTTACACAGATGGGCGCTGAGCTCATTGGGGATGGCAGTGTGGAAGCAGATGGGGAAATGATTGCCCTGGTGGTAGAATCTTTGCTCAGCGCCGGGCTAAAGGAGTTTCAGGTGAGTATTGGCCAAATGGAATATTTTAAAGGCATCTGCACACAGGCAGGCTTGGATGAACAGACAGAAAACGAGTTGCGGGAACTGATTTCCGGTAAAAATATTTTTGGTGCGGAAGAACTTTTGACAGGGCGGGGGGTTGCAGAATCCTATTGCAGGATGCTGTTAAAAGTCTCCGAACATTTCGGCTCTGTGGAGGTGCTTGGAGAGGCAAAGGAGCTGGTGGACAATTCACGTTCTCTTGAAGCAATTGGGCGTCTTGAGAAGCTTTATCATGTCTTAAAGAGCTATGGGGTTGAAAAATATGTCTCTTTTGACCTTGGGATGCTGAGCAAATATCATTATTATACAGGTATTATTTTTAAAGCTTATACTTATGGGGTGGGGGAGCCTGTGGTCAAAGGAGGAAGGTATGACAGGCTGTTAGGATATTTCGGTAAGAAGGCTCCGGCCATTGGGTTTGTGGTAGTTGTGGATGATTTAATGTCTGCACTGGAGAGACAAAAAGCGCATGTGGGGGTGGAAGATGATATAAAGATTCTTACCTATCATGCTTCTGATTATGAGGAGAAGCTTTCAAAGGCGAAGGCGTTAAGGGCAAAAGGGATAAGGACCGCTTTGCGCCCAATGACGGAGCCGTAAGGCGAGCTGCGCCTGGCCTGAATAGCGGGCATTTTTTTTCGGCTTTCGGGTATTTAGGGTACCGCAAAGCGGCAATATGGAGGATGGGAATGAGTGAAGATAGATATTTAACGTTTGCCCTTGGAAAGGGCAGACTTGCAGATAAAACTTTAGAGCTCCTTGCGCAAATCGGGATTACGTGTGAGGAGATGCGTGATAAGAAATCCAGAAAATTGATTTTTGTCAATGAAGAAAAAAAATTAAGATTCTTCTTATCAAAAGGACCGGATGTTCCAACCTACGTGGAATACGGTGCGGCAGATATAGGCGTAGTGGGCAAGGATACCATATTGGAGGAAAACAGGAGAGCTTATGAGGTGCTTGATTTAGGATTTGGGGCGTGCCGTATGTGCGTATGTGGACCAGCCTCTGCCAAAGAGCTTTTGCTCCATCATGAGAGAATCCGTGTGGCAAGTAAATATCCTGTTATTGCGAAGGATTATTTTTATAATAAAAAGCATCAGACGGTGGATATCATCAAATTAAATGGTTCCGTAGAGCTTGGACCCATTGTGGGGCTTTCCGATGTGATTGTTGATATTGTGGAAACAGGTTCTACACTTAAGGAAAATGGCCTTGAGGTTTTAGAGGAAATTTGTCCGTTGTCCGCCAGAATGATTGTAAATCAGGTGAGCATGCAGATGGAAACAGAGCGTATCAGGAATCTCATATCACAGTTAAAGCATTTAGTTTATAAAGATTGAAGAAACGGTAGACGGGAAGGAGAAAGGGTATGCGTATTATCGAATTAAATCGTAAAACCAGAAATAATCTTTTAGAGAATCTTTTGAAAAGAAGCCCCAATAGCTATGGGCAGTATGAGCAGACAGTAAATGAAATCATTGAACAGGTTCGCAAAAGAAAGGATGAGGCGCTGTTTGAGTATACATTAAAATTTGACCACTGTGAGATTACGGCTGAACATATTAAGGTTACAAAGGACGAAATTGCACAGGCCTATGAAAATACAGATCCGGCTCTGGTGGAGGTGATGAAAAAATCTGCTGCAAATATAACGAAATTTCATGAAAAGCAGTTACATAACAGCTGGATTTCACCGGAAAGTGACGGGACGATTTTAGGCCAGAGAATCACTCCTATTGAAATATCCGGTGTTTATGTGCCGGGAGGAAAAGCAGCTTATCCTTCCAGCGTTTTGATGAATGTGTTACCTGCCAAGGTGGCTGGCGTTTCTAAAATTATTATGACAACACCTCCTGATGCCACAGGAAAAGTAAATTCCGGCACGCTGGTTGCGGCAGATATTGCAGGTGTTGATGAAATTTACAAGGCAGGAGGTGCGCAGGCAATCGCGGCAATGGCTTTTGGCACGGAAAGCATTCCAAGGGTAGATAAAATAACAGGTCCTGGCAACATTTTTGTAGCCCTGGCAAAGAAAGCATGCTTTGGCTATGTGAGCATTGATTCTATTGCAGGCCCTAGTGAAATCTTAGTGTTGGCAGATGAGACAGCGAATCCAAGATATGTGGCGGCGGATCTTTTGTCTCAGGCAGAGCATGACGAGATGGCAAGCGCTATATTGATTACCACCAGCAGAAAGCTTGCCCGGCAGGTTTCTGAGCAGATAGAGGAGTTTGTTTTGAAGCTTTCCAGAAAAGAGATTATTGAAAAGTCACTGGAAGCTTATGGATATATCTTAGTTGCTTCCGATATGGATGAGGCAATAGCGGCGGCAAACGAAATTGCCTCCGAGCATTTGGAAATTTTGACCGAAAATCCTTTTGAAACTATGACTAAAATTAAAAATGCAGGGGCGATTTTCCTTGGAGAGTATTCATCGGAGCCTTTGGGCGATTATTTTGCAGGTCCCAATCACATTTTACCTACCAATGGCACCGCAAGGTTTTTCTCTCCGCTCAATGTGGATGATTTTTTGAAAAAAACAAGCATTATTTCTTATTCTAAGGAGGCGTTGGGGAGAGCACATAAAGACATTGAATTATTTGCGGAAAAAGAAGGATTGACGGCTCATGCAAATTCGATTAAAGTAAGATTCGAGGGTTGATGAGAGACTTAAGAAAAAGGAATGATTTTTGACATGAATAGTTATAAAAAATTTGTACCATGTATTTATCTTTTCAATGAAAAGGCAGTTGCAGGCTTTAAAGATGATACTGTGGTCAGCGAGGATCCGGTGGCGCTTGCTAAATTCTATGGGGATAACAATGCGGATGAACTGATTGTTTTTGATTTATCTACAGATGATATCAGTCATGAAGCAGCGCTTGACAAGATAAAAAATATATGCAATCAGGCCCAGATTCCGGTGACAGGCGCCGGAAATGTTAAACGGATGGAGGATATCAAAAAGCTTCTCTATGCAGGATGTGCTAAAGCAGCGCTTAATTATTCCAAAGAAGATAATGTGGAACTTACCAAAGAGGTTTCCCTTAAATTTGGAAGGGATAAGATTGTGGCCTGCATTGCAGAGGCCTCTGAGATAGAAGCAGGCGAAGGCATGCTCTCCGAGTTTGTAGGTGAGATTGTCTTAATCAAAGAAAAAACCATTAAACAGGCCATTGAGGTGGCGAAGGTACCGCTTGTGGTGACATTACCGGAGGTATCTCTTGACAAGATTATTGAGCTTTTATCCTGCATGAGTGTTGTGGGAGTGACAGGGCCTGCCATTAATGCTAATGCAAAGCAGCTAAATGACATTAAGGATTTGTGTGCCGATAATGGGGTTGGCGTTAAAACATTTGAGCCGGCGATTAAGTGGAAGGAGCTTACCACGAACTTTGATGGCCTGGTTCCTGTGGTGGTTCAGGATTACAAATCCCGTGAGGTATTGATGGTTGCTTATATGAATGAGGATGCCTATTTACATACCTTAAAAAGTGGGCGCATGACTTATTACAGCAGAAGCCGCAAGCAGCAATGGATTAAGGGAGAAACCAGCGGCCATTTCCAGTATGTGAAGGAACTGACGGCAGACTGTGATAAAGATACGATTTTAGCTAGGGTTTCACAGGTGGGCGCAGCATGCCATACAGGAAGTCGCAGTTGTTTTTTTAATGAAATTGTGAAAAAGGAGTATGATCCTTCCAATCCACTTATGGTGTTTGAGGAAGTTTTAGGTGTGATTAAGGATAGAAAAGTACATCCTAAGGAAGGCTCTTATACAAATTATCTTTTTGATAAAGGCATTGATAAAATCTTAAAGAAGCTGGGGGAGGAAGCAACGGAAATTGTGATTGCAGCCAAAAATCCCAACGCCAATGAAATTAAATATGAAATAGCGGATTTCCTTTACCATATGATGGTTCTCATGGTGGAAAAGGGGGTAAGCTGGGAGGAAATTATAGAGGAATTAGATAAAAGATAGTCTGAGCGTGGTGTGTCTTTGCTGTGTAGGATTAGGAGAAAATAATAAAAGAGTGGAAATGTGTATCGCATAATTTGATTGTGCGATGCATATTTTTTATTAACAAATGCCTGGACAAATATTTTATGAGCAAAGTAAACACAAATAAAAAATTGGAATTGATAAAAGCAATCCGCATGCAGAATCAGTACGACAGACAGTTATTCCGGTCAAGAGAAGGCTTTTTGTATTCAGATAACCCAGAGATGAGACATAGGGAGCTTTATGGGCTGGAAATGCCTGAAAAATTAGATGGACAGGAACCGGATAAGGAAAATGCCTTTGGGAGCTTCAGGATACGTTTTGCCATAGCGGTTATTCTATTGTTTTGTTTTATTTTGTGCGATGTCAATCACTTAAGCTATGAGGGAGAAAATACAGATACCTTTTTTGGAAGGGTGACAAAAAGCTTTGACATAAAAGAACTTTTGGAGCTGCAGGAATGATGGCCATTTCACGGAAATCAATTTTCAAATCTGCTGTGCGCAAGATTAAATAAAGCCACGCTCAGACGGCAAAATAATACCTTCACTGACGCGCTTTTGCTCTATAAAAACGCAACAGACGCTAAGCTCGTGTAGAACCTCGCTAAGCGCTAGCGTTTTTATAAGGTCAGTTCAAGTAATATTTTGTCGTCTGAGCTGGTTGTTTGCTTGCCAGCACACAGCAGATTTGAAAATTGATTTCCGTATGGTCATTTGATTACCTGTTGTTTTAAGGGGGAAATTATGATATAATTCCTCAATATTATTTGGGAAAAGGATAGATTCATGAGAAAACTAGCGTTAAGCGATGAAATACTGATGAAGGTGGAAAAGCCCGCACGCTATATTGGCGGCGAGGTGAATGCCGTGATGAAACAAAAGGAGCAGGTTCAGGTACGGTTTGCTATGTGCTTTCCGGATGTGTATGAGATTGGAATGTCCCATTTGGGCATACAGATTTTGTATGATATGCTCAATCAATTTGAGGATGTTTGGTGCGAGAGGGTTTATTCGCCATGGGTAGATTTAGACCAGGTGATGCGAAAAGAAAATATTCCATTGTTTGCCCTGGAATCACAGGATCCAATCAAAGAGTTTGATTTTCTGGGAATCACGATTCAATATGAAATGTGCTACACCAATATTTTGCAGGTGCTGGATCTTTCTAGAATTCCCCTGCTTTCAAAGGAGAGAGGGGAGGATGATCCCATTGTAATAGGCGGCGGTCCCTGCACGTACAATCCGGAGCCAATAAGTGACTTTTTCGACCTGTTTTATATTGGCGAGGGAGAGACCAGGTATCGAAGCTTGCTTGATTTATATAAGGAATGCAAAGCCCAGGGGCTGGGACGAAAAGAATTTTTGAAGAAAGCGGCAGACATTCCCGGCATGTATGTTCCTTCTTTTTATGATGTGGCTTATCATGCAGATGGTACCATAAAGCAAAGAATTCCCTTGGAAGAAGGGATTCCCGAAACCATTGCAAAAGAGCTGGTGGAGGATGTGACAGATACTTATTATCCCCATAAGCCTGTGGTTCCTTTTATCAAAGTTACGCAGGACAGGGTAGTTTTGGAAATTCAAAGGGGTTGCATCAGGGGGTGTCGTTTCTGTCAGGCGGGACAACTATATCGCCCGGTAAGGGAGCGGGATGCAAAAATGCTAAAGAGCTGCGCTGTGGAGATGCTGAAAAATACCGGACACGAAGAAATTTCTTTAAGCTCCTTAAGCTCAAGCGATTATTCCCAGCTGCCAGAACTGCTGGATTTTTTGATAGAAAACTGTGGCAGGGATAAGGTGAACATATCGCTGCCGTCTTTAAGAATTGATGCATTTTCATTAGATGTGATGAATAAGGTGCAGGACGTAAAAAAGAGCAGCCTGACCTTTGCGCCGGAGGCTGGAAGCCAGCGGCTCCGAAATGTGATTAATAAGGGATTGACCGAAGAAGTCATATTGGAAGGCGCCCGCCTTGCCTTTGAAGGGGGCTGGAAGAGGGTGAAGCTTTATTTTATGCTGGGGCTTCCCATGGAGACCAAAGAGGATATTGAGGGAATTGGCGATTTGTGCAACAAAATTGCGGCAGTATTTTATGAGACTGTTCCTAAGGAAAAGCGAACAGGGCGGGTACAGATAGTGGCAAGTACTTCCTTCTTTGTGCCTAAGCCCTTCACTCCTTTTCAGTGGGCTCCACAGTGCACAAAAGAAGAATTTCTGGACAAAGCTTATTTTACAAGAACAAATATTAGCAGTCAGCTCAATCAAAAGAGCATAAAGTATAATTGGCATGAAGCAGATATCAGTGTGCTGGAAGGCGTCTTTGCAAGGGGCGACAGGCGCTTAAACCAGGTTATCCTTAAGGCCTATGAAATGGGCTGTATGTATGATGCGTGGAGCGAGTATTATAAAAATGATTTATGGCTTTCTGCCTTTGAGCAGTGTGGTGTGGATCCTGCTTTTTATAGCGCAAGAGAAAGAGGAGAAGATGAAATTTTTCCGTGGGATTTCCTCGACTGTGGTGTGACAAAGGAGTTTTTGCTGCGCGAGTGGCATCATGCGAAAGAGGAAGCAGTTACCCCCAATTGCCGGAAGCAGTGTAATCATTGTGGAGCGGCCAGATTTAAGACCGGTGTCTGCATGGAAAAAAGGGAGAGATGATATGAAAGTGAGAGTTAAATTTTCAAAATACGGCCCGGTCAAATTTGTGGGACATTTGGATATCATGCATTATTTTCAAAAAGCTGTCCGGCGTGCAGGAATTGATATAGCTTATTCCGAAGGGTTCAGTCCGCACCAGATTATGTCTTTTGCCTCCCCGTTATCTGTTGGACATACCAGCGAAGGCGAATACTTTGACATGGAGGTAAGATCCTTTACAGACGAGGAGGACATGCTCAAAAAGCTTGGCCAGGTAATGGTGGAAGGGATTGACGTTCTGCAGGTCCGTATTTTGGACAAAGGAGAAGGAAATGCGATGGCAAGTGTGGCTGCCGCAGCTTATCTGGTAGCCTTTAGCGATAAATTAAGTTTGCCGGCAAATTGGGATAAGGAGCTTATTTCTTTTTACCAGCAGACACATATCGAAGTGGTGAAGAAGACCAAAAAAGGACAAAAGGAAATTGATTTAAAAGAAAGTATTTATCAGCTCGAGGTTCGTGGAGATACAGTTTATATGCTGGTGGATGCAGGAAGCGGCAGCAATATTAAACCGGAATTTGTGATGGAAACTTTTTTTGGGCAGTTAGGTGTCATGCTTCCGGAGTATCCTTTCAGGATTCACCGGATAGAAACTTACAAAAGGAGAGAGGATGGACAACTTGTGCCGCTTATAGCGTAAAGTTTGGGAGCGCGTAAACGCGATAGCGTTTTTGTAAAGCAGTGTCCAATTCAAAATGAAAGGAAAGAAATTTTATGAGGCCGACCAATAAACAGCCGTTATTTATCATCACAGGTGCATCCTGCGTAGGCAAATCAACTCTTTGCGAGAAATTATTCAGGAATGAAACGGAATATATTGTGATGGAGAGCGATTTATTGTGGAACGATATGTATAATACACCTGAAGATGATTATTGTGCTTATCGCCGATTGTGGATGCGGATGTGCGCTAACATTTCGCAGATCGGGAAGCCGGTTGTATTATGTGGATGCGCTGTTCCCAAGCAATTTGAGTATCAGCCCGAAAGAGAACTGTTTTCGGATATCTATTATCTTGCGGTAGTGTGTGATGATGCAGTGCTTGAAAAGCGTATGCGTATCGGTCGAAAGGTAGATGATGAGGGCTGGATTAAAAGCTCTATTGATTTTAACAATTGGTTAAAACAGAATGCAAATGATACATCCCCATGTATTACACTCCTTGATACCACTGACCTTTCACCGGTGAAAGCTGCTGAAAGAGTGGATAAGTGGATTACAAAAAAGCTAATTTTGTGTTTGGAGAAAAGCTGATGGGCAAAATAATCATTACAAAAAAAAATAACAGATTATTGCTTACTTTGTTTGATGAAAAAAAACCTTATCTTATAGAAATGGCGCCTTCGCTGGAAATGGAGTCTGTGCTGGGAAATATTTATATTGCAAAAGTAAAGGATATTGTTCCTGGCATTCATGGTGCCTTTCTGGCTATTTCTGCTAATAAGAATGTTTTTCTGCCTCTGAAAGAAAGATGTGGGGAAATTTTATGCGTCAACAAAGAATTAACACAAGAAAGCCCCCTTCGTCAAGGGGATGAGATAGTGGTGCAAATTGTGGGGGATGCTTTAAAAAGTAAACATCCTACCGCTTCAGGGAATTTGGCTCTGACAGGACAATATTGTGTCTGTGAATTTTTTGGACATGGAATTTCTTATTCTCAAAAGCTGAATGAAAAAAAGAAAAAAAATATTGCGGAAAAAATTCAAACTGCAGAAATTGAGGGACGCCGGCAATACCACTTTATAATCCGTACGAATGTAGAAAATCTGGAAAATTATGAACCGCTTTTTCATGAGATGAAAAATTTCATTAGAGTTTTTAACGACATGATTGGAATTTATAAACATCGAACTGTATATACATGCCTTTATCACAGAGAGCTGGAAATTCTTAGTTTGATTAAAAATATTCCGCTGAATACCTATGATGAAATGGTAACGGATGAGATAGAAATATACCAATTGTTAATAAACGAATTCTCCAAAACGCAAAAGACAAAGATTCGGCTTTATCAAGATAATATGATTTCTCTCTCAAAACTGTACAGCCTTGAAACGCATCTTCAGGAGGCGCTTGGAAAAAAAGTATGGCTTCGGAGTGGAGGATATTTGGTGATTGAGCCAACGGAAGCTATGGTGGTGATTGATGTAAACACTGGCAAAGCCAGCAGCAAAGCCAGCAGCAAGGCGAATGGTAAAGATCATGACTATTTGAAGGTAAATTTGGAAGCGGCGCAGGAGGTCGCCAGACAGCTTCGTATCAGAAATTATTCAGGAATGATTATGGTGGACTTTATTAATATGGAGTCTAAGGAAGATAATCAGACATTGCTAGATGCTCTGGATGCATGTCTGAGAGAAGATAAGGTAAAAACAAGACTTGTGGACATGACAGCTTTGGGAATAGTGGAAATTACCCGAAAAAAGACACGGAAGCCCCTTGCAGATTTCTTTCAACGAGATGAAAGTGCCCAAATTTAAGGGCTATTGAAAGCAGGGAGGCTGAAAAATATATAGGGTTAAAATTGAGAAAGATATTTCAGGTTAATCTTGGAATGTCTTTTTTATTTTATTAGAAACTTAAATTACAATTTAATCCTTAATTATAATGACATAAAATGATTAAAAGAAGGAATATTTTAAGTCGTAAAATTAAAAATCAGATAGAAAAATGTCTAATTAAGTGTGCGGATGTTATTTAATTCTCATGGATGGATCAATGAAATATAAATGAAATTTTAAAAGCAAGAGAAACTAAAAAGCGTGATTGAGTCAGTCAAGAACAGGCTTTACGGAAACATATTTGCACAATATGACTGACTGGGTCAGATTAAGCAGAAGTGTTTCGTGTACGACCGTATTGGTTTAAGCAGGGGCATTTTCTGAAGATTCTATATATAGAAGATGATGTGAAAATGATGCAAATATGATACAACTTTGATGCAAGCGAAAAGTATAATATTTACATGAACTATATAAAGGTAAGGGGTGTGAAAATAATATGGACGAAAGAGAACAGGAACAAGGAAAAACAAACAGAGACGGAATCACGACACAGTGTATTATTGCGGAGGAAACCAACCAGGAAATTGTGGATTGTATAACGAAACAGAAAAAGAGGCCTAAGGGTACTTTGCTTTTAGCCTTTGGTTTGGCTGTGCTTATTTGTGGCGGAATTTTTTCTGCAATTCTTTATTTGAGTTCTCCAAAAGGCTATCAAAATTATACCGTTCAAAAAGAACAGTATTACGTGGAATATTCCGAACAATATGATTATTGGGACGTTATTACCGTAGAATATCCTCAGCTTAATGGAATAAAGGACACGGTACAGGAGACTTTAAATAATTTGATGTATGATACGGCTATGGACAGAGTAAACTATTGGCATCTTGCCCCGTCCGATGAAGTAAAGGATTTTCAGGAGGAATTTTTTACTATGTTTTGCAGTGATGTAAATTGCGATGTTACATACCACAGTCAATACCTTTTGAGTATGGATTATCGGGAATATTATTCCGCCGGAAATCCTGTCTGGATGACCAACGGGACGGAAAGAGCGCTTACAGTAGATTTACTGACAGGGGAGAACTATGAACTGACGGATATTTTGGAAATAAATAAAGAGTTTATGAAACTTTGGGATAGGGCTTACAGTGATGAGCTTGATGAAGATTATGGGGATGATGAGGAGCTTGAACTGATTTTGTCCTGGTTTTTGCAGGAGAATGAAGAAATAAATGTAAATTATGTTTGCAGCCCTTTTTTCTATGTGACAGAAGATGGCGATTTTACAGTGGGAGTTTCTCTTGACCCGATTTTGGAACGTGCCTATACCTATCAACCCATTAACAGAAGCTTTTATGCAGAGCTTACCGCAGAGGAAATAGAGCCATTTCGGAAAGAAAGTGATTTTTGGGAAAGGTATGATAACTCAGAGACAGCAGGGGAAGTCCTTCCCTGTGAGGATAAAAAGGAAAATATATGGTTAGGGGAGGATGCGGGTATATGGAAACACGAATATTAAAACAAGCTTTACTTTGCGTATGCTCAATGGCGCTTTTTATGATCGTTTTGCCAGAAATGGCTGTCCGGGCGGACGAAAGGGAATATCCGGTGTCTTATAAGAAAAATCCTGATTCTGATGCGCCTTATATCATACTTGAGGAGGCAGCGGAAGATTATACAGTCCTTCCAGGTGACAGCCTTTGGGAAATCTCACGAAAATTATATGGTGAGGGTCGGCTTTATGTGAACCTCGTAGATGCCAATCAGGATATTTTAACCAGCCCAAACCTTATTTATCCGGGGATGGAACTTAAAACAGCACGAACAGGCTATATTGAAAGAACGCAGTCCAAATATGGCGGTGTACAGATGGGAGAATATTCTATGGACATGCCCTATGGATGGAGGGTTGGATATATGGAATCGGGTGAGGCCTGGGCGAACTTTGTCATGCGCGGAGATGGCGTAGTTGGCTGTCTGGTGCAAGATAAGGAAAGGGATACTTCCAGGACCGTGGAGGACTGGGAAAAATGCACACAAAAAATTACAAAATATGCTGATGAAAATTATGCCACGCAGGTATCTGACCTTGGCTTTGAACATTATAAAATGAAAAATCAGGGGGATGGGACGGGAGAGGTTTATCTCTATTCCTTTCTCTGGCATGTAAGCCCTGATTATCCATCCCTGGTCTTTCGGGTGTGCATGGGGCTGAAGCTGACAGACCATATACAGGCGGAATTTGTGGGATTTGCTTCGGATTATGATATTCAGGGCTGTATACGTTATATAACAGCCTCTTTCGAAGAACATTTTCAAGAAAAGGACTCCGGAAATTTCACCGTCAACGGTTCCAATATGAGTCTTGCCCCGAACATAAGCTGGGAACTTTCGGGCATGTTTAATCCGTTCCCTTTTATGGATGAGTATTTTACTTCCAAACTGGAAAAAGTAACAGGATCTGGTGAGGAGAATGAAGGTAAAGGAAAATATAAAGGACGTATCGGTAATTAGCCGTCAGGATTTATGCGCTGCAAAACAGCAACATGGAGGTTAGATTGAAAAATCATCCTGATGGCTGATTTTATCAATCTTCTATTTAGGCAGTATCGCAAGCAGACTTGCGATATGCATGGGGATTAGTGTGAAAATAAATTTTTCACACAACAAATTTGTGCCTACGCCCAAATTTGCGTGGGTTGGCAAGAATGGGGAATTAAGTGAAAATTAAAATTTTATATAGTATTTTAGCTATACTGGCCATAACAAGTTTGGGGACCGGATATGGCTGGTATCAAAGCAGCGGTGAAAAAGTAGCATACATATTAAAGCGGAACTGGGATAACCATGAGAGCAGCGGATACTGTATGGAAGTAAAATTTCTTCCGGAGGAAGCTTTCCTGCGGGCAGGTTGGTGCATTTAACCAATACGTCATGGTTTATGAAGTGGTAAACGGAAAATATGAACTTACAAAGGAGCTGGAATATCAAATTGATACGGGTGGAGAAGGAAAAGATTTATTATATTACTATGAAATGGGAACTTTTGTTCGAAAACATATCATTGAAAATGGGTATGATGAGGTTAAGGAACTTTATCCGGAATTAGACTATTGGAGATGATAACACCTTTTTTAGACAAAAAATGATATAAAATGATTCTTTTTGCATTTTGACGCCTGCATAAACCAATCAATTTTCTGATAATTAACGCAAATAACAAATGCACTTATGAAAAAAGTACATATTTTTTTAAAAATTTCTATCAAAATAAAATATAAATAAACAGAGTATAGAAAATTATATTTATTGTCACGTTTGAAAATGCAAAACTACGCAAAAACATGCGTTATTGTTTGCGTAACAACATGTGTTCTTGTGTAAACCTTTTTCTCACAATTTGTTTGAGACTTGTGCTATAATAGAGGTGGTGATTTTCATGAGAAGAAGCATTTTATTAACAGCATTATCAACAGTAGGTGTTTCAATGTTTTGTACCGGATGTGGTATGATGCAAAAAACACAACGGCAGGAATCAGCGAAGTATGTAGTGAATTGTGATTCTTATATGGCTTGTGTGATGACTTCTGCATTGGCTCCTACAATGGCTTTTATGATAGCATCTGCGGTGCAAGCGTCTGCAGAAAATGAGGCTTCAAAGCAGGAAGCAGGCGAAGTTTCACAGGAAGATTCTTATGAGGATTTTTATGAATATGAAATAAAAGAAGATGACACTGGTACGCCATACTCCATTATCAAAGGATTTAAGGGGGACTTGGGGGAGGATGTTGCTAAGAAAGTGAAGAAATTAACCCAGAACTATTATTATTTTACCCTTCCAGAGGTTTTAGAAGGTGCCATCGTAAAAGAAATAGCGCCAAATGCGTTCCAAAATGTGGATTTAGGCAGTTACTGGAAGGCCCTCTCGCTTTCGCCAGCACTTATATCAATAGGGGAAGGCAGTTTTCAGAACTGTGGCATTACGAAAATGGAACTGAAAGGGACGGAACTGAGCGAAAATATAATGACACAGGATCATGATGTAGATAGTATAGAAAATAGTATAGGAAGAAAAGTCTCTGTTGGCGATAGGGCCTTTGCAGACAATCCGGAACTGTGGGGGATATGGTTAAGCGATACGGAGCCTGTTTTTGGTCGGGAGGTTTTTACAGGATGCGCGCTAAAACAGTATCTTTGTTACAGAAGCTATCAAACAGGGCCTGAGGATGTTTCAAAGCAGCTGGAATTATATGCTGCAGAAAATGGCATGGAAGCTGTTGAAATTCCAGCCTATTGCAGCGATGCCCCTTTCGTTCATATTCCAAAAGAACCACTCACCCTGACAGCGGAGGTTAAGAATTTTTTCTACGGAGAATCCGCAGATGATGAACTTTTTTGCGCCTTTACTTATGATGACAATGCTCCAGATTTTGGTTTTCCCGAATGGCATGTGCCCTGTGGTGAGTTTTGTGCCATGAGCGGCGGTAGATATGAGATAATGGCCAGTTCCGAGCTTGCTTCACAGAATAATAAATATGCCGCCCGAAATCTGGTTTATGGACGCGAAACAGCATGGGCGGAGGGTGTTCCGGGATATGGCATAGGTGAAAGCATTCGTGTTACATCCAGCTGTAGTTATTCTGGCAAATGGGATGGGGAAGTGTTTTTTTATGAAGGCGATTTAGAGCCAGATGTTTTTGACGGTTATATGCGCTATACGCAAATATGCATTGTAAATGGTTATGCCAAAAGTCAAAAAACATGGGAGGAAAACGGGCGCGTCAAAAGAATGCTTATGTATGTGGAGGGACAGCCCTATGCATATCTGGAGCTGGAAGATACCATACGCCCACAATATTTTACCCTTCCAATCAATGATATCAAAGCGTTTGAGGGAGTTGATGTTCACTTTGAATTCGTAATAGATGAAGTTTATCCGGGAACAAAATATGAAGATACCTGCCTTACCGGACTTGTGGTAGAATTTATGGGGCGTCATGGCCATTAAAGAAAGAAAATAATTCTTGACAAACAGTTTGGTGAATGGTATAGTTCATGTGTATGCCGCATAACGAGGCTAAAGTGCGCTAAGGCGCCGCCGAAGTTAGCGAGTAAAATCAGTTTTGGCTGATTAGTAATAGGAGGTGCCATATGTACGCAATCATTGCAACGGGTGGAAAACAGTATAAAGTTTCCGAGGGTGATACGCTTAAAGTTGAAAAACTGGACGCTGAGCCCGGAACAACTGTGACATTTGACCATGTTGTCGCTGTCAGCGATAACGGGCTTAAGGTTGCCGGTGATGTAGCAAATGCCAGTGTAACAGCAACTGTCGTTGAACAGGGCAAGTTACGTAAGGTAATTGTCTACAAGTATAAGAGAAAATCCGGTTATCATAAGAAAAATGGCCATAGGCAAGCATACACACAGGTAAAGATCGACAAGATCAATGCTTAAAGTATGACAAGTATTCGGATTATAAAATCCCTACATGGAGAATATAAAAGAGTAACATGCAAAGGACATGCAGGCTTTGCAAAAGCTGGAAGTGATGTGGTGTGCAGTGCGGTTTCTATGCTGGTTATCAATACAATTAATTCTCTGGACGTATTGGCAGGCATTAAATTACAGGTAGATTCGGATGAGGAAGAAGGGTTTATAGACTGCATACTTTTGGAAAATCCGGGTGAAAGTGGCAGATTACTTCTTGATTCCATGGTTTTGGGATTAGAAATGGTGGTATCACAGTACGGTAAAAAGTATTTAAAACTTAAATTCGAGGAGGTGTAATTCATGTTAAAGCTGAACCTTCAATTTTTCGCTCACAAAAAGGGTGTTGGTTCTACCAAAAACGGTAGAGATTCCGAAGCAAAAAGGCTAGGTGCGAAAAGGGCTGACGGCCAGTTCGTGAAAGCAGGAAATATCTTATACAGACAGCGTGGGACTAAAATCCATCCTGGTATCAACGTAGGACGTGGTGGTGATGACACTTTGTTTGCAAAGGTGGATGGTATACTTAGATTTGAAAGAAAAGGAAGAGATAAAAAGCAGGCTTCCGTATACCCCGTTGAACAATAGTACGAATTTTGGCAGGCTTCAAACATATTTTTTTGTTTGAAGCCTTTTTCAACATCTAACGAAATAAGCGGTGTAGAAATAATTTGTGCCGGACCCGATTTTTGGGCTTTAGGCATCATGGAGGGCTAAGATGTTTGCAGACAGAGCAAAAATTTACGTCAGAAGCGGCAAGGGCGGTGACGGCCATGTGTCCTTCCGGCGTGAAAAATATGTACCCAACGGCGGGCCTGACGGAGGAGATGGAGGAGACGGCGGAAGTGTTATCCTTGTGGTAGATGACGGCCTTAATACCCTCACAGATTACCGTCATGTGCAAAAGTACCATGCGCAGGATGGGGAAAATGGCAAAAAGCGCAATTGCCGTGGCAAAAATGGAGCCGATATCATTTTAAAAGTACCGGAAGGCACCGTAATCAGGGAAGCAGAGAGTGGAAAAGTAATCACAGACATGTCCGGTGAAAACAGAAATTTTGTTCTGCTTTCAGGAGGACGTGGTGGTAATGGCAATCAGCATTATGCCACCAGCACCATGCAGGCGCCTAAGTATGCGCAGCCTGGTCAGCCCTCCAAGGAATTAGAGCTTCTTATGGAGCTGAAAGTCATTGCAGATGTAGGGTTGGTAGGCTTTCCCAATGTGGGAAAATCAACGCTCCTTACAAAGGTTTCCAATGCAAGGCCCAAAGTGGCCAATTATCATTTTACTACGCTTAATCCACATCTTGGTGTGGTGGATTTACAGGATGCCAAAGGCTTTGTAATCGCTGATATCCCAGGCTTAATAGAGGGGGCTTCGGAGGGAATTGGCCTTGGCTTTGAATTTTTGCGCCATATTGAAAGAACTAAGGTGATAATTCATATGGTGGATGCGGCAGGAACAGAAGGACGTGACCCTATAGAAGATATTTATGCGATTAACAAAGAGCTTGAAGCCTATAATCCGGATATTGCCCTGCGTCCCCAAGTAATTGCAGCTAATAAGACGGATATGATCTATGTAGATGGGGGAGATGATCCTATTATTCGCCTTAAGAAAGAATTTGAACCTAAAGGTGTTTCTGTATATCCTATTTCTGCCATCAGCGGAAAAGGTATCAGGGAACTGCTATATCATGTCAGGAATATGCTTGACCGGCTTGATGATAAACCTATTATATTTGAACAGGAATTTTTTCCGGAATACATGCTTTCCGTTTCGGAGGATCCCTACACAGTTATTTATGATGAAGCAGCACAAGAGTATGTGATAGAAGGCCCAAGGATTGAAAAAATGCTGGGATATACGAACCTTGAATCGGAAAAGGGTTTTGCCTTCTTCCAAAACTTTTTAAAGGAAAATGGTATTTTGGATCAGCTAGAAGCGCTGGGAATACAGGAGGGTGATACGGTCAGAATGTATGGCCTGTCCTTTGATTATTATAAATAATTACGAAAGATATATCATTACAAATTAGGAGGCGCCGATGACAAGTAAACAACGTGCATATTTAAAAGGTCTGGCTATGAATCTGGAATCAGTGTTTCAAATCGGAAAAGGAGGACTCTCACCAGAAGTGACCGGAGCAGTCGATGAACTTTTTAACACCAGAGAGCTGGTAAAAATCTCTGTTTTAAAAAATTGTATGGAGGATCCAAGACAGATGGCAGATGTTCTCGCGGGCAGAACACAGTCACAGGTTGTGCAGGTGATTGGCAGAAAGATTGTATTATATAAGGAAAGTAAGGATCGTAAGAAAATTGAACTGCCATAGTGGGCATTGCTGATAGGAATGACTCCTGGAAAGGATTCAAATAGATGGGTAAAAAAATTGGTATTATGGGCGGAACCTTTAATCCAATCCATAATGGACATTTACTTTTGGCAGAAACTGCCAGAGAGATTTTGGGCCTTGATAAAGTCATTTTTATGCCCAGTGGAAATTCTTATATGAAGAATGCATCTTCTATCTTAAAGGGGGAAGAACGAGCATATATGGTAGAGCTTGCTATTGAAGGAAATCCCTATTTTTGTTTGTCTTTAATGGAATTAAAACGACAGGGCCCCACTTATACTTGTGATACTTTGGCTGAGTTGAAAAGCCAATATCCAGAAGATGAATTTTATTTCATTGCAGGCGCCGATACGCTTCTTACTTTAGAGAGCTGGAAAGAGCCTGCATTGGTTTTAAAAAATTGTGTTATGGTTGTAGCGGTTCGTGGAACAGGCGTTGAAAAGCAGCTGATGGAAAAAGTTAAAAGGATAGTCTTTCAATATCACGCAGATATCCGTATGCTCCCAACAAGATATGTGGATATTTCATCTTCAGAAATCCGGCAAAAGCGAAAGGAAGGTCATTCTATTCGTTATATGGTTCCTGAAAACGTGTTTGCCTATATTGAGCAGAATAATTTATTTTGTAACAAGAGGGTATAATTGGCGGCAGTATCGTAAGCATAGCTGTGGTATGCAGGGGGTATAAACATGAAAATTGCTGACACAAGAAAAATTATGAAAAAGATGGAAAAAACACTGGACCCTAAACGCTATGAGCATACCTTGGGAGTTGCCTATACAGCGTCCTCCCTGGCCATGTGTTACGGAGCGGACTATGAAAAAGCGATTGTTGCAGGGCTGTTACATGATTGCGCAAAATGTATGTCCAATGAAAAAAAGCTGGAAATCTGTGACAAGCATAACTTGGAAATTTCTGAGATAGAAAGAAAAAATCTTTATTTGCTTCATGCAAAGGTAGGAAGTTATATTGCCAGGAAGCAGTTCCATATTGTGGATAGGGATATTTTAAATGCAATTTTATACCACACCACCGGAAGACCTGGAATGTCCCAGCTTGAGAAAATTATTTATATTGCAGATTATATTGAGCCGGGAAGAAGGCATGCCCCTAACCTGCCACAGGTTAGAGAGCTGGCTTTCCGGGATTTGGATGAAGCGCTTTTGAAAATTTTGGAAGATACACTCGAGTATCTTAAGGAAATCGGCGGCACAAGTGATCCTATGACCCAAAAAACCTATGATTATTATAAGGCATATATACAAATAGAAAAAAGACAAGAGGATTAGTTGCTGCTTACAGGAATGGAGGAATTAAAATGGCAGATTTATCCGGAGAAAGAATAAAAGGAATGGCAAGGATGGCCATAGAAGCGCTGGAAGATAAAAAGGCAGAGGATATCAGGGTAATTGATATTAGCCGCATTTCTGTGCTTGCAGATTATTTTATCATTGCCAGTGGAAATAACAGGAATCAGATTCAAACACTTTGCGATGCAGTGGAGGAAAAGCTTGGACGAGCGGGATATCCTGTGAAGCAGATAGAAGGGTATGACAATGCTAATTGGGTGCTTCTTGACTTCAAGGATATTATTGTTCATATCTTTGACAAAGAAAACCGTCTTTTTTATGATCTAGAGCGGATTTGGTGTGATGGCAAAACGATTTCACCACAAGATTTATAAGAATGAGACATTTCAAAGACCATTTTATATAGTTTGAATGAATATGTAAAGGAATCAGGCCGATTGAAAGGTTAGTCAAAATGATCAGCCTGATTCCTTAAAAATGTGTTTTGCTCAGCATTTAACAGCGTGCTTTAAAAAACATCTGTTTTTTTATTGCTCAGCAGTTTTACGCGTACCGCCAGTATACATATAGAAAGTGATCAGATAAAGGCCGCAGATTCCCACTACTGCATATATGATTCTGGCCAGCCAGGACATATTGCCGAAAATAAAGGATACAAGGTCAAAAGAAAAGAATCCGATTAACCCCCAGTTAACCGCACCAATAATTGCAATGGTAAGTGCGATACAGTCTAAGCATTTATTATTCATTTCAAACCCTCCATTCTTCTTTTTCATCAAATTTGAAGTCTTACAATTCAGGCTTACAATTTTATTCTTTCCCTTCCTTTAAAATATATGTTATACAATAAATGTATAAAATGTATAAAAATGAGAGTAATATAGGGAAATATCTGTTTATAAATTAAAAAAATGTTTATAAAGTTGACAATAATTCATATTTGCGTTATTATTTCTCGTAAAGTTAAAAGACGTTCGGCGTCTTTTATACGCAGCAGGCAATGTTTATGGTATTCATTTTATGTCTGATGCGAAAATATTTTAGAGGAGGAGCAAATTATGAAGAAAAAAGTAGTTAGCCTTTTACTTGCGGCATCTATGGTAACTGTTATGCTTGCAGGCTGTGGAAATTCCGGCAGCCAGGATGTGAACGATGCAGGTTCTGAGAGCGCAGGCACAGAAGCAGAAGCTGATAACGCTGATGCGGCAGAGACAGAATCAGATGCTGATGCAGGAAGTGAGGAAGCAGCCCCTGCAGCAGGATCAGGAGAGACCTATAAGATAGGTGCAATTGGTCCGGCAACAGGCGGAGCAGCAGTTTATGGTATTGCCGTTCAAAATGGCGCCGACCTTGCCATCAAAGAAATCAATGAAGCAGGCGGTATCAATGGATGTATGATCGAGTACAACTTCCAGGATGATGAGTGCGATAATGAAAAATCTGTTAACGCATACAATACCTTAAAGGATTGGGGTATGCAGATGCTGGTAGGTTCCACCACCAGTGGATGCAGTATTGCAGTTGCAGCTGAGTCCGCAAATGATAATCTGTTCCAGTTAACCCCTTCAGGATCTTCCGTAGACTGTATTACAAATGATAATGTATTCCAGGTATGTTTTACAGACCCGAACCAGGGTGTTGGTGCGGCACAGTACATTGGCTCAAACAATGTAGCCGAAAAGGTTGCTGTTATTTATGACAGCTCTGATGTATATTCTTCAGGTATTTATGAGAAGTTTGCAGGTGAAGCGGCAAATCAGCCTTTTGAAATTGTATCTACGGAAGCGTTTACCGCTGACAATAAGACTGATTTCTCCGTACAGCTTCAGAAGGCAAAGGATGCAGGCGCAGAGCTTATTTTCCTTCCGATTTATTACACAGAAGCTTCTTTAATTTTAACACAGGCAAACGCTATGAACTATGAGCCTAAATTCTTTGGATGCGATGGCCTTGACGGTATTCTTAATGTAAAAAACTTTGATACGGCTTTGGCAGAAGGCGTTATGTTACTTACACCTTTCGCAGCAGATGCTGAGGATGAAGCAACCAAGTCCTTTGTAAGCGCTTATGAAGCTGCTTACGGTGACACACCCAATCAGTTTGCGGCAGATTCCTATGATGCGGTATATATCATCAAGGCTGCAATTGAGCAGAGCGGCGCTGCGCCATCTGACAGTGTTTCCGATATCTGCGATAAGCTAAAAGCAGCTATGACAGAAATTTCCGTTGATGGCCTTACAGGTGAGGCAATGTCCTGGGAAGCTGGCGGCGCAGTTAACAAGGCACCTAAAGCTATGGAAATTGTAAACGGAAATTACTCTTTGATTCAGTAAGATAACAGATACTGACAGCTGCAAAAAGCTATGGATGCTGCTGAGAGCACACCAAAACAATCAATCACAAGCGCTGTCACGCTTCGTAAGGCAGTTTATTGTAATGAAATGCACAAAGAGGGTTGCAGGTTTGTCAACCCTCTTTCTTCATAATATAAGATATAATTGAATCGGTTCAGCCTAGGGCTTTGCACTTGTTGGCAAAGCCTGTAATCGGGCCAGGAGGAAATACTTGTCAGCAGACCGTTCTATCTGCTATACTAAATTAGTAAATGATTATACGCTAAATTATATGAATATTCATAATAAATATTTACAGGAATGGGGGTTTATATGAGCTTTATATCCTATTTAATCAATGGAATCAGTTTGGGAAGTGTATATGCCATCATAGCTTTGGGATATACCATGGTGTATGGTATCGCTAAAATGTTGAACTTTGCACATGGTGATGTTATTATGGTGGGCGGTTTTACTATATTTTTTGCAGTCAGCATGCAGGGATTTCCTTCGATAGTGGGAATTCTTTTAGCAGTGGTGCTGTGTACCCTGTTGGGCATAACGATTGAGTATATCGCCTACAGACCCCTTCGACAGGCAGCTTCCTCCCTTGCTGTGCTGATTACGGCAATTGGTGTCAGCTATTTTCTCCAGAATATGGCGCTGCTTATATTTGGAGCAAATACAAAGGCATTTACTTCCGTAGTTACAGTCCCGGCAATCAAGCTGGCAGAGGGGCAGATTATGATTTCCGGAGAAACGATTGTGACGATTATTTCCTGTATTGTTATTATGATTGGGCTAACACTTTTTATTAACAAGACTAAAGCAGGGCAGGCTATGCTGGCCGTTTCTGAGGATAAGGGGGCTGCCCAGCTTATGGGAATTAATGTAAATGGGACCATTTCCCTTACCTTTGCCATCGGCTCAGCGCTGGCAGCCATTGCGGGAATGCTTCTTTGTTCGGCTTACCCTTCCCTGACGCCGTATACCGGCTCCATGCCTGGTATTAAAGCGTTTGTTGCGGCGGTTTTCGGCGGAATCGGTTCAATACCAGGAGCGCTGATTGGCGGAATTGTGCTTGGAATTATTGAGATATTGGGAAAAGCATATATTTCATCCCAAATGGCAGATGCCATTGTATTTTTAGTGCTGATTGTAGTCCTTCTTGTGAAACCCACAGGTATTTTGGGTAAGAAGATTAAGGAAAAGGTTTAAGGGGGATTCACCATGAAAAGACTTAAGTTAAGTAAAAATGCCAAAGACAATCTTATCACTTATGGTATTGTGATTCTTGCCTATGTGATTATGCAGATTATGATAAATACAGGGCATATCTCAAGCCTTTTACAAGGACTTTTGGTTCCCTTATGTGTTTATGTGATTCTTGCGGTATCCCTTAATTTGACCGTAGGCATTCTTGGTGAGCTGAGCCTTGGGCATGCTGGCTTTATGTGTGTTGGAGCCTTTGCAGGGGCCTTCTTTTCAAGATATATGCAGAATGTAATTGAAGTAAGCCTTCTGCGTTTTTTGATAGCCATTATCATTGGCGCTGTTTCGGCAGGGATTGTAGGTTTTTTGATTGGAATGCCGGTTCTCAGGCTGCGGGGAGATTATCTTGCGATTGTCACCCTTGCTTTTGGGGAAATTATTAAAAGCATCATCAATGTTTTGTATATTGGAAAGGATAGCAGCGGTTTACATTTTTCTATGAAGGATTCTATGTCCTTAGGGCTTGCAGAAGATGGAGATGTGATCATTAACGGCGCCCAGGGCATCACCGGAACACCGAAAGATGCAACCTTTACAATTGGTATTGTACTGATTATTCTCACACTGATTATCGTATTAAACCTGATTCATTCAAGAGACGGACGTGCCATTATGTCAATCAGGGATAATCTGATTGCGGCTGAATCGATTGGCATTAATATTACCAAATATAAACTGATGGCCTTTTCGGTATCAGCTGCACTTGCAGGTATGGCTGGTGTTCTGTATTCCCATAACTTAAGCAGCTTGATGGCCACACCCAAAAACTTTGGCTATAACATGTCTATTATGATACTTGTATTTGTGGTTTTAGGTGGAATTGGAAATATAAGGGGTTCCATCATTTCAGCGGTAATCCTGACACTTCTTCCGGAGCTTTTAAGAGGACTGAGTAATTACCGTATGCTGATTTACTCTATTGTATTAATTGTTATGATGTTATTTAACTGGAGCCCCAAGCTGATAAACTTAAGAAAAAAATATTCCTTGAGGCGGTTATTTAAGAAAACCGGGGAGGTGCGGTAAGTATGGCAGCATTATTGGAAGTTAAAAATTTGGGCATTTCCTTTGGGGGTCTTAGGGCAGTGGATGACTTTGAGGTGTCAATCAAAAAGGGACAGCTCTACGGTTTAATTGGACCAAATGGAGCCGGAAAAACCACAGTCTTTAACCTGCTTACAGGTGTATATAAACCAAGCGAAGGGATTATTACGCTGGATGGCGTGAATATTACAGGATTAAAAACCATAGAGATTAATAAGGCAGGAATTGCGAGAACCTTCCAGAACATCAGATTATTTAAAGAACTTAGTGTAATAGACAATGTAAAGGCAGGACTGCACAATCACTATAAATATGCCACGATTGAAGGAATTTTGCGGCTGCCCAACTATTTTAAAATGGAAAAGGCCATGACAGAAAAGGCGATGGAGCTTTTGAAGGTATTTGAACTGGAGAAAGAGGCCGATTATTTGGCAGCTAACCTTCCCTACGGAAAGCAGCGTAAACTTGAAATTGCCAGGGCGCTGGCCACAGAACCAAAATTGCTTTTGTTAGATGAACCTGCTGCTGGTATGAATCCAAATGAAACAATGGAGCTTATGGATACCATACGTTTTGTGAGAGACAGCTTTGATATGACAATTCTCTTAATTGAGCATGACATGAAGCTGGTTTCAGGCATCTGCGAGGAGCTTACAGTGCTTAATTTCGGCCGTATACTGACTCAGGGGGCAACCGGCACAGTGCTCAATGATCCGCAGGTTATCACGGCATATTTAGGCGAGTAGGCAAGTTTTTGTCTAAAATGATTACAATAAGCAAAAACGATGTTTTGCATGATGGAGGATAAGCTATGGCAATGCTTGAAATAAAGGATCTGGAAGTATATTATGGAATGATTCAGGCTATAAAAGGAGTATCTTTTGAGGTCAATGAGGGAGAGGTCATTGCTCTGATCGGGGCAAACGGTGCTGGCAAGACAACCATTCTCCACACAATTACCGGGCTTTTAGAAGCGAAAAAGGGCTCTGTTGTGTTTGATGACAAGGATATTACCAAAACCCCTGCCCATAAGATTGTGTCCATGGGAATGGCCCATGTGCCGGAAGGCAGGCGCGTGTTTGCAAACCTTTCTGTTTTACAAAATCTGAAAATGGGCGCTTATACCCGAAAGGATAAGGATGAAATAGCAGGGAATCTTGAAACTGTATACAGACGATTTCCAAGGCTGGAGGAAAGACAAAATCAGCTTGCCGGTACTTTAAGCGGCGGTGAACAGCAGATGCTTGCAATGGGCCGGGCCCTTATGTCCCAACCCAGAATTATTTTGATGGATGAGCCTTCTATGGGGCTTTCTCCAATTTTCGTGAATGAAATTTTTGATATTATAAAGGAAGTAAGCGCCAGTGGAACTACCGTGCTGTTGGTAGAACAAAATGCCAAAAAAGCGCTTTCCATTTCAAACCGGGCTTATGTGCTGGAAACCGGAAAGATAGTGCTGGAAGGTAAGGCGAGTGAGCTTCTTAACAATGATTCTATCAAAAAGGCTTATCTTGGAGAATAGTGTCAAGAAGAATGCCTTGAAAACAGCATTTTTCATCAGGATTTATGAATCTGCATAGTGAATCAAGGAAGCTCGTATGAGAAGAACTTCTAAAGCTGAATTAACAAGTAAGAATGGGGGGATAGTATGAAGGACAAAATTGTAATTACAATTGCCAGGCAATATGGCAGCGGCGGCCGTACCATAGGGAATATGCTTGCTGAAAAAATGGGGATTCATTTTTATGATAAGGAGCTCCTGAAATTAGCTTCTGAGGACAGCGGTATCAATGAGGCCCTTTTTGCCAATGCAGATGAAAAGCTGAAAAGTACCAGGCTTTTTAAAGTAGCCCACAGCATATATCGGGGTGAACTGATTCCGCCAGAAAGTGATGATTTTGTTTCTACCCAGAATCTGTTTAATTATCAGGCCAAAATCATTAAACAGCTGGCGAAGGAAGAATCCTGCGTGATTGCAGGGCGTTGTGCAGATTTTATCTTGAAAGATTATGACAATGTTCTTAGTGTCTTTATCCATGCACCTCATGAGTATTGTATGGAACAGGCAGCTAAAAAGCACAGTATGCCGTCAAAGGAATTAGAGCGTTTCATTTTAAAAACAGATAAGCATAGGGCTGAGTATTACGAATATTACACGGGCAGGGAATGGACAGATGCACGTAATTATGATTTATGTCTCAATAGCTCTAAGCTGGGATATGACAGGTGTGTGGAGGAGATTATTTCTTATATTAATGTACGCTTTAAATAATATCCATCTGGTTCGTTGTTTGTGTGAATCAAAACCAAAGGCTGTTGCACGAAATGTAAGGCAACAGCCTTGTTCGTTCCTAAAGCGCCAAGGGCGGCATAAAAATCTGTCCTTAGCACTCTGTTACATTTAAGAAATTACTGAAAAACGCGGAATACGCCAAAAACTTTACCTAAAATCTGGCAGTCATCTACAATAATCGGATCCATTGTATCATTTTCCGGTTGAAGACGAATGTGACCTTCTTCCTTATAAAAAGTCTTAACCGTAGCAGAATCGTCAATAAGAGCAACCACCATATCTCCATTGTTTGCCGTACTGCATACATTTACAAAAATTCTATCTCCATTCAAAATGCCCGCATTAATCATAGAATCCCCTTTGACATTTAAAATAAAGGACTCTCCATGAGGAACTAATTCGGCAGGAACAGGAAAATAACTCTCAATATTTTCCTCAGCGAGAATAGGAGTGCCGGCAGCAACATGGCCGATGATTGGGAGACTGACCATCTCGGTGCGCATCATCTGAAAACTGTCATCACAAATCTCTATTGCCCTTGGCTTTGTTGGATCCCTTCGAATATAACCATTTTTTTCAAGTGTTTCTAAGTGTGAGTGGACAGAAGAAGTTGATTTTAAATTGACAGCTTCGCAGATCTCTCTGACAGCCGGAGGATATCCCCGCTTTAAAATTTCTTCCTTAATATAATCTAAAATTTCCTGTTGTTTGCTGCTGATTTTACCATATCCCATGAGAATCCTCCTTGATTATAATCCTTTGCCGATATATAGCTATTTCAAATATCCTATTATACTACAAATATTTTAAAGAAATTTCATATATCTAATGATCTGTTGCAAAATACTGATTTTATAAAGTATAACATAAAAATATATGATTAGCAAACATATATTCCAAATATTTGTTCGAACATTTCCCTGAAATTGTTGACAAGAGAATGTTTGTTCTGTATAATTAGCTCACAAAAACAAATGTTCGCAACGTTTGTTCTGTATTCATTGTAATAAGCTGACTACAGGGAGATGAGAGAAATGAGAACAGAAGATATTAGGAACCATAGAGCCATAAGAAATAGAATCAGGAGGAAGCGCCAGCTTCGCAATCGTCTTGCCATGTGTTTTCTTACCATTCTATTGGTTGTTGCTTTTTCATCCTTCCTTTTTGGTTTTGGAACAAAGGCTCAGGAAAATGATGAAGAAAAAGCATACAAATATTATAAAAGCATTACGATAGAAGCAGGAGATACGCTCTGGCACTATGCGAAGCAGTATGGAGATGAACGCTATTATGATGATTGTAATGATTATATCCGGGAAGTTAAAAGAATTAATTCCCTGCGCAACGATCAGATTACCGCAGGCGCTCACCTGATTCTTCCTTATTATAGTCCGTTATAATTTTAGCGCTATTTTTCACGAAGCTGCACAGCTTTAGCGGCCATTCTGCGTCTGTTATCCTCAAGTGCCGCATAGTGCTTTCGGGTAGTATTTACATCCTTGTGACCAAGGACATCAGCAACTAAGTAGATATCACCTGTTTCACGATAGAGGGCAGTGCCATAAGTACTACGCAGTTTGTGAGGGGTTATCTTTTTAAGTCCAGTGACATTGGAAGCATATTTTTTTACCAGATTTTCAACAGCGCGTACGGTAATTCGGCGGTTTTGCATAGAAAGAAACAGCGCGTTCTCATGACCTTCTAATGGGATCATATGATATCTTTTTTCAAGATAATCGCTTAGTGCTTCGGCAACTTCCTCGCTAAAATATATTACGGTTTCATAGCCGCCCTTTCTTCGTATTTTGATACCATTATTCTTAAAATCTATGTCACCAATATCCAGACCTACACATTCGGAAACACGTATACCCGTTCCAAGCAAAAGTGTAAGCAATGCCACATCACGTATTTTGGTTTTATTATGATATTTTAGTTGGTTTTTGGTCAATTTCTCGCCATCCTCAACCTGATCTAATAAGATAGCAACCTCATCAACATCCAAACGTACAATTTCTTTTTCATGCTGTTTTGGAAGCGGAACAAGAGCAGCGGGATTGGTTTTGATAAGTTCAGCGCAAAAGAAGTAATTATAAAAGCTCTTTAAAGCAGAAAGCTTTCTTTTTTTACCTCTTTCGTTATTAGAATATTCTTTTCCATCTTTGATGTAGTAGGTTATGTAATCAAGATATTCTTCAATATCCTCCCGGGTAATCTGGTCTAAGATAGATAGTGGGAAGTCTTTGAGCTCCATATGGGAACAGGACTTGTTTTCCGTATGGATAAATTCAAAAAAGACCCGAAGATCATAGGCATATGCAAGTCTGGTACGGGATGATGTATATTCCTGTATTCCTCTGAAAAAATCTTTACAAAAAGAGGGGAGTGTACTTGCAACCTCCCGCATCTTCATTGTATTTAAATTGTTTTGCGCATCATGATAATTTTTACTGTTTTCCATTATTACACCAACCTTCCATATTTCCGTTGCAAATAGCGGTAAACATTCTTTCCTTCACCCCTGGATTTTCTTGATTTAATGTTTTTAACAATTCCTTTATGTATGCTCGTTTGGTATATCCATCCACTGGACAGGGACTTTTTATCACTGGCAGTTCCATTTTGTTAACAAATCCGATGACATCGGCCTCGTTCATGTACATTAATGGTCTGATTACCGTTAAACCCATGCGATCTAAATAAGTCACCGGACTAAAGGTATGAAATCTGCCTTCATAAATTAAAGACATAAGCATTGTTTCCACGACATCATCTTTGTGATGGGCATATGCAACCTTATTGCAGCCTGCAGCCTTTATTGCCTCATTTAAGGCGCCTTTTCGCATTTTTGCACATAACGAACAGGGGTTTGATTCTTTACGCTCATGGAATATGATATGAGCAATATCTGTTTTTACGATAGTATATGGGACATTTAATTGATTGCAAAGTTCTTTCATTTTATCTAAATTTAAATTATCAAACCCTAAATCAACGGTTACAGCATGTATTTTAAACGGCTTGGGATAAAAACGCATAAGGCCATGCAGGCCATGCAGAAGTGTTAAACTGTCCTTACCTCCAGAAATACCTACTGCAATCTTATCGCCAGGCTCTATCATATGATAATCATCTACAGCACGCCGGATATAACTGAGTACTCTCTGTAAAGTCATAATGTTTTCCTTATCCTTTTCACACAAATAATTCGTAGAAATATGCCCCTAACACCTGAATCACGTTCTCACGGAATGGCAGTAAATACGCATTCCTGAGCCGTGAAAAGTAACGAACTGTTACTTATTTTAGCACATTTTGTACTTAAGCCATAGTATCTTTTCAAAAAAAATGATATACTGGATTCATAGCAACAGGCATTCAACTATTCTGCACTGCTGTGAACATGTTATAAGGAGGGGAAGGCGCTGGAAATTCTAGCTGTCTGGTATATATGAAAATAAAATTCAATAAGAGATATCTACATATCGGTTTCACTGCCTTTACAGTGATTGCGGCCTCAATTTGTTTTTATTATTTGGTTTTTCATGGGGACCGTTTTTCTGCACAAGTGGATGCATTTTTTAGGATAGTTAGTCCTGTCATGTATGGCATTATTTTTGCATATCTCATGACTCCTTTAGTCAACGGAATAGAAAGACATCTTTTGATCCCTATTATCAACTGGAAAATACCATATGAATATAGGGATGGGAAAAATATTACGAGTAAGCAGAAAAAATATATGCGTATGCTTTCTATACTACTTACAATATTGATTGTGGGCTATCTCATATATGGTTTCTTTTCCATATTAATACCTAATATCATGAAAAGTATTAGAAGTATTTCTTATCAATTTCCTTACTATGTACAGAATCTGACCAGCTGGTCAACCAAATTTCTGGCTGACAATCCGGATATTGAAAAAATGGTTATCAACTTTCTTGATACTTATTCTGAAGAATTTACAAATTATTTGAATAACAGTATCGTTCCGCAAATGGAAACCCTGGTAAAACATGTATCATTGAGCCTTATTAGTGTTCTTAAGGTATTGTGGAACTTTATAATAGGTGTGGTTATTTCTATTTATGTATTGTTTAATAAGGAAAATTTTGCGGGGCAGGCAAAAAAACTGACATTTGCACTGTTCAATACCAAAACGGCCAACCAGCTTATTAAGGATGTTCGATTTATAAGTGATACATTTATAGGATTTATTGGCGGCAAGATAATTGATTCAATTATTATAGGTTTTATCTGCTTTGCTGGTACCAGCATTTTAAATATGCCATATGCTTTGCTTGTAAGTGTTATTGTAGGCGTTACCAATATAATTCCTTTCTTCGGACCATATTTAGGAGCTGTACCCAGTGCAATACTTATTTTAATGGTTAATCCTTTAAAATGTGTTTATTTTATTATATTCATATTGATTTTACAGCAAGTAGACGGGAATTTAATCGGCCCTAAGATTTTAGGGCAGTCAACCGGCTTGTCAGGCTTTTGGGTTATTTTTTCTATTACGATATTTGGCGGTTTTATGGGTGTGTTTGGTATGATTATCGGGGTTCCGCTTTTCGCAGTATTTTATGCTTTTATACGCCGCTTTGCAAATCATTTACTCAAAAAGAGAGGATTACCCTTAGAAACCAATCAATATTTAAATGTTAAGTACATTGACGAAGGCGATGTGTTTATACCTAAAGAAGATATACCCATTGAAAGCATAAAGAACACTTTTTTGAAGCTTGGCAAAAGAAAAGGAAGCGTCCAGCCCAAAAAGGATAATGATTCAAAAGAAGGAGAGAAGTAAAAGTGAAATTTATCATACAACGGGTAAGTAATGCCAGTGTATCTGTAGACCAAAAGGTGGTTGGTGAGATTGGAAATGGCTTTTTAGTTTTTGTAGGGTTATGCGATTTAGACACCTACGAAATTGCAGACAAAATGATTGGTAAGCTTTTGAATTTAAGAATTTTTTCAGACGAAAATGGTAAAACCAATTTAGACTTGAAAAATGTAAACGGAGAGCTGCTTATTATTTCCCAATTTACACTATATGCCGACTGTCGGAAAGGAAATAGACCGTCTTTCACCAAAGCAGGGAAGCCAGAATTTGCAAATGAGATGTATGAATACATCTTAAAAGAATGTTCGAAAGAAATTCCGCATGTGGCACATGGCATTTTTGGAGCCCATATGGAAATTTCACTTGTGAATGATGGACCATTTACGATTGTTCTTGATTCTGATGAAATATGCAAATAAATGAAAGGTTGGAAAAGGCAGACATATGAAACTTCTAGTCATAAGTATATTTGTTTTTTTGGTTATAATGTACGTGTATACTTATAAAAGGTATAAAAAAAATAAAAAAAATAATATCAATACAGTTGATGAATTCAGAAGAAAATACCTGAAAAAAAATGTATCTAATGAAAATCAGGACGCCAATAAAGCCGGGAATTATATTACAAAATATAACAGCTCCATAGACTATATTGAAAAAGATGCTTTTCTAAAGGAGACGTCTGATTCACAATCAGGAAGATAAAAATTGCGGCAAATATGATACCCCACCAACTATTCGTTAAACTTGTGTTTTGCGAATAGTTGGTGGGGTATCATCTCTGTAATTCAAACATATCAAACATATATTTGAAATTTTCAGATGCATCTTAATAATACCATTGTCCATCGCCACTACCACATTCACCTTTCTGAACCAGAAGCATACCATGAAAAGACTCACAATATAATCGTCAAATATCCATAAAGACATTCCAAACATAGATATATAAATTAATTTTTGATATAAACTAGAAAATTAAATAACAATCAAAATATAGCCCATTATAAACAAAAACACGTGTAATATTAAATTGTGAAATAACTAATCTGGATTTATCACATTGAAATACCCCAATTTTTGATAACAAAAAATCGGGGTATTGTAAACAGTGCATATATAACGTATGATATTGAAAGTTATTTATCAAAAAAGCTGATATAAATAACATAAGATTGATATTTACAATTTATATGCATTTTATTCGCCAAGGCAAATTATATGAAATAATATATTGTATTAAAATGCTTAAACGTTTTGCTTAATTGTTTTTAGTTTCAAAATCTTCAATATACTGGATCAGAAGTTTTACCGTACCATCAACGCCAAGTACACTGCTGTTGATGCACAAATCATAACTGTCAGCACGCCCCCATTTTTTTGAGGAATAATAATTGTAGTAACTTTGGCGTTGTTTGTCTTTTTTAATGCACATATCCTTTGCCTTTACTGCATCCAAATCATATTTTTTCATGATTCTTTTTATTTTGCATTCTTCGTTTCCATAGATAAAGATATGCACACAGTTTTTCATATCACTTAATGCATAGTCAGCACAGCGGCCCACTATAATGCAGGGTTCTTCTTTGGCGATTTTTTTAATGGTATCAAATTGAGTTAAAAAAACTTTGTGGCTGATTGGCATATCTACAAAATGTGATGCGTTATAGCCGAAAGAATAGGTATCCATGACTAGATTATAAAGAAATGAATTAGTGGGTCTCTCATCGTGATTTTCGAGCATTTCTTCACAAAATCCGCTTTCCTTTGCTGCTCTGCTTAAAAGCTCGTTATCATAACATTTAATTCCAAAATATTCTGCTACTTTTTCTCCGATTTCACGGCCTCCGGAGCCAAACTGACGGCCGATTGTAATTACAGTATTCATATATAAACCTCCTATCTTTAATGTGTTAAGCTCAATGCTGCTATCAAACAGTCAATGACACATCCTTGATAGAAATATTATACACAAAATAAAAAAGAAATTCAATCTATTGTCAGAAAATTTTCAAATACTCTGTAAAACAGTTCAGCATTCGGATTCACTGTTGCATACAAAATCCATTTAAAATCACCTTCGGCAATGGGATTTTGCCCTCCCTAATCATCTCACGGTCTGTGCAGTAAATGTACAGACCTGGCTGAATCGTTACTCACTGTTACAAAATTTAGAAAGGAGATCTTGAAAGTATTGTGGCAAAGGAGCGTCTGTCTCAATATAGGCCCCTGTTTCCGGATGGGAAAACCCTAGAATTTTGGCATGAAGGGTTTGCCCTTCTAAATGAAAAGGACGGTTTTTAGGCCCATAGACAGCATCGCCAAGCAGAGGGTGGCCAAGATGGGCCATGTGTACACGTATTTGATGTGTTCGGCCTGTCTCAAGCTTACATTCTATATAAGAATAATTACCAAGCTGTCTTAAAACTTTATAATGGGTAATCGCATCTTTTCCACCGTTTGTAAGTACGGACATCCGTTTGCGGTCTGTAGGGTGTCTGCCAATTTTTGTATGTATGGTACCCTGCTCCTCTTTTAGTCTTCCATGTACAATTGCGTGGTATCTTCTTACAATGGTGTGCTGCTTTAATTGCTCAGCAATACAGGCATGTGCTTTGTCATTTTTGCAGGCTATCACAGAACCAGTGGTATCCCTGTCAATTCGATGTACGATACCAGGTCTTAGTATACCATTGATACCGCTTAATTCGCCGCTGCAATGAAATAAAAGGGCATTTACAAGGGTTCCACTATAATGTCCTGGCGCTGGGTGTACGACCATGCCCTTAGGCTTATTGACTACGATTACAGACTTATCCTCATATAAAACTTCAAGGGGAATATTCTCCGGCGTAATGTCGGGAAGACTGACCGGCGGAAGAATGAGTTGTATTTGATCATCTGTTTTGACGCGGTAACTGGACTTCATTTGCTTTCCGTTTACCGTGATATTTCCACTGCTTAGGAGCTTTTGCAGGTAAGAACGGGATAAATCCTCCATCAAAAGATTTAAGCATTTATCAAGCCGTTCCTCCTCTAAATCCTCAGTTATCACAAAATAAAATTTATTCACATTTATTTCCCCAATTTTAAAAAATCAAAATCATTTTCCTGGTAAACAAAAAACACCTGAAAAATCATGATTGCAGTAGAAAAGGTAACATACATATCTGCCACATTAAAAATTGGAAAATTGATCAGAACAATATAAATGAAATCTACCACATAATCAAAGCGCAGCCTGTCTATCATATTTCCTATTGCCCCACTAGCAATCATAACAAGCAGTACATGAAGCTTTGTGTACTTTTTTTCATCCGGTGATTTGAAAAGGACATAGGCAATCACACATAAAAAGGCTGAGGCTACAACGATGAAAAAAAATTTTTGATTCTGCAGCATGCCAAAGGCAGCGCCACGGTTTTCTAGATAATTAAATTCCAGTACGCCATCAATGATGCTGAAGGCCGGCTGCGATTTAAGTTTTAATACCGCTATATACTTGGTAAACTGATCAGTGGCAACAAGTAAAACCAGAAAAAATAAATCGAAAATAAGTAATTTAAATTTATATTTGCTCACATTTTCCCTCCATGTTGCTACAACCTGAAAGTTTGTGGCAGCATTTTGCTACTCACCATCTTCCACATAATGAATTTCAGAAAGCGCATTCAAAATATCTTCATCGGTAACAGTCCTGTCAATTACAGCCTTGCCAATCTTTTTGAGAAGAATGAACTTAATACTGCCATTTTCCATTTTTTTATCGGATTTTGTGAGGCTTAAAATTTCCTGTGGATCTATATTTTCAACAGAAATTGGCAGCTGAAAGGGAACAAACATATCTCGTATTTCATAATATTCATCCATAGAAATCCATTCGTGCTTCCATGAAATAAAGGCAGCTGCAACCGCACCAAGCGCTACGCATTCTCCGTGCGTCAAGGTAAAGTTCTTACTTTTTTCAATGGCATGACCAATGGTGTGTCCAAAATTTAAAAGCGCCCTCTCCCCTTTCTCAGTGGGGTCTTTTTCGACTACAAGTTTTTTTATCTTACAGCTTCTCTCCACCATCTCCTGTAACGTACTAACATCCCGGTCACAAATTTCGTACATCTTGTCCAGAAGCCATTCATAAAATATGCTGTCTTTAATAAGCCCGTGCTTCATAATTTCCGCGAAGCCGCTGAAAAACTGGCGTTCATCTAAGGTTTTTAAGACGCTTACATTCATATAAACCAGTCTGGGCATATAAAAAGCTCCAACCATATTTTTGTAGCCGTCAAAGTCAACCCCTGTTTTGCCGCCAATACCTGAATCAGCCTGAGCAAGAAGTGTGGTAGGCACCTGTACGAAATCAATTCCTCTTAAGTAGGTAGCTGCAGTAAAGCCGGTAATATCCCCAACAACTCCGCCGCCTAAAGCAAGCAAAAGATCCTTTCGGTCAAATTTCTTTTCTATCAGGAAAGTATAGATATTCTTTACGGTTTCAAGTGTCTTATTTTCTTCTCCTACCGGGAAAGAAAATAATGTTTTCTCCTTACATTGACCTTCAAGAAGCCCCAAAATTTCATCACCGTACAGAGCAGCAACATGTGAATCTGTCACAATACATACACGCCTGTTTTCTATTTCCAATCCTTTTAATTCGGAAACCAACCCCTGAAAATCAGTAGAAAATACAATGTCATAACAGGGTTTTTTATTGTATAAAATATTGAGTCTGCTGTCCATCTTTTTATCCTTTCGAAATTTTATGAGTCATTTGTTAAGCGCTGCCGCGCCTGGTAAATCAAGTTTATCACTATCAAAGCTTTCACGCTGTGAAGTGTCTATTGACCTAAAAAAGCTTCCCGCTAAGGCAGGAAGCTTTAAGCCTTACAGGCCATTATTAATTGGTACATCAAAGGAGCCTGATAAAATTTCCTGAAAATCGCCTGATATATCTACGATGGCTGGTGTAATAATAAATATGTAATTGGAAATTTTCTGCAGATTACCACTGATGGCAAAACAGGAACCGGATGTAAAATCAATAATTCTCTGGGCAATATCCACATCTAACCCCTCTAAATTAAGGACCACAGTCCTGTTGGCGAGCAAGGTTTCGGTAATTTCCCTGGCATCCTCAATAGAAGTAGGTTTAATCACACATACCTCCATGCCATTTCCGGACTTCCTGGTCTGACGCATAGGGGTAACCTTTGGATTAGCTTTCTTAATTGGTTTTTCTTCCTCGTAAACAGGTTCCTCTTTTATAACAGCCGGCTTTTTATTTTTTTCTTCAATAACGGTATCTTCATAGTATTCATCATCATAGAAATCGTCATCATCCTCATTTAGCTTCATGTAATTGAGAAACTTATCCATTACACTCATAATAATTCCTCCATGCTCTCAATAGTCCGTAAATTTGGACGTAAGCATAAATTTATCTGCGAAAAATTTATTTTCACAGTATTCTCTTATTCCCGCTGAGCAGGATATTGCCTTTCGCCGAAAATGCCTGTTCCAACACGAACATAAGTGGCACCCTCCTCTATGGCAACCATGTAATCCCCCGTCATACCCATCGACAGGACATTCATATTAACATTATCAATGTTTTTCTGTTTTATGTCAACAGATAATTGTCTCAATAGTGCAAAATATTGCCGATTTTCTTCCGGTTCCTCCACATAAGGGGCAATTGTCATAAGTCCTTTTATGTGAATGCCCGGAAGCAAGGCAGCTTCACGTACCAGTTTCTCCGTTTCAGCCATCGCAACGCCATATTTGCTTTCTTCACCAGCAATATTTACTTCAATCAGTATAGAAACTTCCGTCTGCTTCTTAACCGCCTCGCGGCTTATTTCTTCCGCAAGCTTCAGCGTATCCACACTATGGATCAATGCCGCTTTTCCCACAACATATTTTACCTTATTTCTCTGCAGATGTCCGATCATATGCCACTGAATGTCCTTTGGCATCTCCTCATACTTTTCTACCAGTTCCTGCACCTTATTTTCCCCAAACGCTCTACAGCCATGCTTGTAGGCCTCCTTGAGCATGGATACAGGCTTGGTCTTGCTGACAGCAATCAGTGTTACATCCTCTGCCCCTCTGCCTGCCTTCTCACATGCTTTTGTAATATTTTGGTTGACAAAATCAAGATTTTGGCTGATAAAGTCCTGTTTTTTTCCAATATTAGATATTTCTGCGTTTTTCAATTCTTCCACAATCGTCCTCCGCCCAAAGTTAACCCTATGAAAAAATATATTGCAACTATATATGGATAAGCGTTAACCTTAAAATTAATAGATAAATTCATCATCTACTACAGTAGTGGCATCTAATACAATATAATCATAAACATTAAGACCATACTGGGTATTCGATTTCACGATAGAATATTCATCATTTTTGTACAAAACATTGATTTGTTTAAAATCCGCATATCCCTTATTAATATTATACACTCCTGTAAGGCTTCCTCGCTTGCTTAAAGCCTCTTTTTCACTTGTCTGCGGCTTGACAATATAATCTCCAATCCGAAGAACCATATCATCTAGATAGTATTCTTTTTCGGTTTCGCCATAAATGGTGGTTTCCACAAATTCAGTGGTAGCAACCCCATCCTCACCGTAGATTTCACGCATGACACCATAGCCATAATTGTTGCCGCCCTGTGTGACATATTCTTTGGGAACAATGAAAAATTCTTTTTCTACAATGGCAGAATTGGGAATCTTCAGACCAGTTTCTTCCTCCAAAATCAACTCAATATCAATAAAACGGTCTGTGCAGAAGGTTACCATAGAATTTGTAAAGGTAAGCTTTACAAAAATCTCGCCCTCCACATTGGTATAGGTGGAGACTTCTCCCCAGGAGGTATCCTGATTTTTCAGGAATTTTACTTTCACAAACTCTGCTTTTAAAAGCTCGTCCGCCTTTTCCTGATCGGTTTGTATAACAATAGACCAATCCTCATTGGTTGATATTTTGTAGACAGGCTGCCCTGCTTCTACCAACTCATTGCTGATTAGCTGCGTTTTTTCATAATTTTTCATATCAAATAAATCTGATGTAAATTCCTCCAACGTAAGGCTCTCATATCCATCTACCGAGTAAATCAAAATACCAGTGGAAGGAGCATTACAGAAGGAAATCAGTTCAGATAAGCCAGAACTGTTTATTTTATCAACATTTTCCAGAATATTTGCATTGGCAAGCTTTAATACGGTTCCCTTTACGTTATACTTAAAATCATAAACAGAAGAAAAATATTTAGGGTCAAAGCTGTTCCGAAAGCCAAGAATTTCTGTTCTTAATTCATTTAAGTCTCTGGTGGTTAACGTAATGCTATCTGTCTCTGCATTGATATAATCTGCCAATCTTCCTGATTCATCTAGTGTGTAGACCAGATTTCCTACCCCTACTCTCTCACCCTCCCGGGCATAATAATTCACATATCCGGCCTTATTTGCAGTTACAATTTCTTCATCCCGGAGAGCAATTCCCTTGTAGATATTGTTTGAAGAAAGAGCGCCGATTTTTACCTGATGTCCCTCTATGTGCTTTTGGGTAAAATACATAAAGATACAGATGATAGTGTAAACAAGAATAACCAGAAAAATAACAATGCCTATATTAATGCGGAAAGGTCTTCCTTCTTTTATATTTATGATTTTGTTATTTCTATTATCTCCCAACAATGACTCCTTTTGCAGAAAAATCCCCCGGATGCCTCCGGGGGGTATGTAATTTATAAGGAAACAGCAATTTTATCTTTAAGCGAAGCGGGAATATCCGCATCATCTAGCGAAATACTTACATAAAAGTTTATATTGAATGCATCACTTAATTTATCCAACTTTTGGATAACAGGCTCTATATCGCTGCCTTCCTTTTCCAAGTGCGCTATTTTTAAGAAGTTGTCAACATAAACCTGTTCCAAATCATGATCCTGTGAAATAATACCACTAATAAATCCAACGAATTCATCTGAATCTGTGAGCAGATAGGAAGATACATCAATCAATCTGATTTTATTATTCAGTTCATACATATGCTTTGTACTTTTATCCAGATACACAAGATTACCGGATGCACTCTGTACCTGTGCATTTACCTGATCTAACAAATGTTTGGTCTTGCCTTTTCCTTTATTTCCAACTATTAATTGAACCATTGGTAATACCTCCTGAAGTATATTGGCTTGCACATAAACCCATGTTCTATAAACTCAGGCTATGCATAAATTAATTATAAGTGATTGCCAGGTAAAAAACAACTGTTAATTACTTATTTGGCTTAATAAATCTGTCATTTGAGAATATAGAAAATCTCCATCGTCCGCACGCATAATCACAGATATATAAGGATTACTTGCCGAATCCCGTGATAAAAGAATCAGACAGTGACCGGCAGCACTTGTAGTACCGGTTTTTCCCCCTATAATTGTAATGCCTCCTGGTATTTCTGCCGTTCCCTGCATGTAACGGTTGGTACTTGATACGGAAATCTCCTTGGAAGCACCATTTTTGTCCGTATAAACAGTGGTATAGGAATCCATATGAATGATTTCCGTAAATGCAGAATAATTAATTGCGGCGTTCATAATCAGATACATGTCATAGACAGTGGTATAATGCTCCTCATCAGAAAGGCCATGTGGATTGGTAAAATGAGTATTGGTGGCGCCAAGGAGTAAAGCCTCCTCATTCATCATATCTGCAAAAGCCTCCACAGATCCGGCAATTCCCTCCGCTATCATAACAGCGGCATCGTTGGCGGAGTTAATCAGCAAAAGATGTAATGCCTGATCCAAGGTCATCTGATCCCCTTCCCGGATGCCGCAGACCTGGGCGCCGGCTTCCAGGTTTCTTACGTTTGCAGATGCGGTAAGCATCAGATCGCCGGAGTTATGCTTTAAGGCAACAAGTGCTGTCATTACCTTTGTGAGGCTGGCCGGATATAGTTTTTCATGGACATTTTTGGCGTAAAGCGTATTTCGTTTATTCACATCAAAAAGCCCGGCTCCGGCAGCATTAGACATATCAACAGCCGAAGAACCCATGTTAGAATTTACCACGCAAAGCTCACTGGCAAAGGGAACCGCTATCTCGCTCTCCTGCTCTATATTCACCACCCGAAAGCAGCTTACCTCACTGTCAGCCTTATAAGGCATGGCATACCCTGCCTGCCCACATCCGGTAAGGAACAATGGAATCAGGCAAAACAGGATACAGCAAAGTCGACAACAAAGCCGATGGCAAAGTCGCATACAGGATATTTTTTTTGTAAAAACCCTGGTTTTTCTATCTGTACATTTCACGCCACTCTAAATCTCCTCTGTCAAGGGACTTGATTAACAGCTCTGCGGTGGCAAGATTGGTTGCCATTGGAATATTATACATATCACAGAGCTTTACAACATTGTTGACATCTGGCTCATTGGTTTTGGAAGTCAACGGGTCACGTAAAAAAATTACTAAATCCACTTGATTATGTTCAATCTGTGCACCAATCTGTTGCTCCCCTCCTAAGTGCCCAGCAAGAAATTTGTGGATATTTAAATTTGTAACCTCTTCAACAAGCCTTCCGGTAGTGCCTGTTGCGTACAATTCATGTTTGCTCAAAATCCCCCTGTAAGCAATACAAAAATTCTGCATGAGCTTCTTTTTGGCATCATGCGCTATCAATGCTATATTCATTTATACACCCCTCCTGACGCGTAATATAGCGAAACCCTTATATTGGTATAATGATTTTATTATACATCATTTTTGCTGACATTGTAACCCCACATTTAAAACAAATCCAATTCCGATAAAAGAACTTACTAAGGAAGTAAGTCCATAGCTGACAAAAGGAAGCGGAAGTCCGGTATTCGGGAGCAGATAAGTAACCACACCTATATTGATAAAGGCTTGAAAGCCTATCATAGCCCCAATGCCTGCCGCTATAATGGTTCCGGCTGTGTCTCTGGCTCGCCATGCAATCATCATGCATTCCATGCTGATTAAGAGCACAAGAACTATCACCGTGCAGGCGCCTACGAACCCAAATTCTTCGCCAATCACTGCAAAGATAAAATCAGTCTGCTGCTCTGCAATAAAGTCCGCGTTTTTAACGGAACTGATTTCGTTATTTTTGTAACCTTTTCCTGTTAATTGTCCGGAACCAATGGCCATAACAGAATATTCCTGCTGATACCCTAAGGAATTGGCAAATTCTTCTTTATTGAAAAAGGAAATAATTCTGTTAAGCTGATATATGTGTTCCTCACTTATGATTTTCTGATCCGGCTGCATAATTAAATACATAAAAATGACAAAAGCAGGAATTCCCACCGCCAGCACACCGCCAATTACCTTCCAGCTGATTCCGCCTGTAAACATGATCACACAGAAAATCAGACATATGACAATGGTAGTAGATAAATCAGGCTGTTTATAAACAAGAAATGCAGGCAGCGCAAATAAAAGACAGCACAGACTAATATATTGAAAGGTATTCAGTTTTTCTCTATGTTTATTAATAAACTGGGCAAAAAACAAAACAAGCAGTATTTTTGCCAGCTCGGAAGGCTGAAACTGTATACCGGCTATCCGCAGCCATCTTTGGGCTCCGCCGGCATCCTTTCCCATTACAATAACCAAAACCAGCAAAACCACATTAAATATATACATAATCCAATATAAATTTAAAAGTACAGAATAATCAAACAATGAAATCACCAGCATTAGAAATACGCCGAAAGCAAACCCGGCAATCTGTCTTGCCTGAAGGGTTGGCTCCGCACTGCCCACGGCCACAATTCCAATCACGGCCAGGGCAATTGTCAGGATTGCCAGCTTAAAGTCATAGTAACGTATTTTATAGTGTTTGAGCATTCTTCCATTCACCTTCCATTAAACCGCATGGAACCTCATAGCAGTTTGTCAGTTTATATTCTTATGTAAATCCAAAATAGGGATATTAGCGTATAAGGTAGGTGTTTTCTCCCGCCCCTTGCTGTCCGTCTTGCTGATTTGGATTTCCATACTTTCCGCATCAATTTTCATGTATTTTGAAATGACCTTGGCGATGTCCGTTTTAATCATTTCCATCATTTCCGGCGAGCAGTTGACCCGGTCGGAAATAAGCAGTATTTTTAGCCGGTCTTTTGCTACTTCCCTGGATTTTCTCCTGATAAAAAAATTCTTGATTCTCATATGCCACCTCCTAATTTTTGTGGAAAATGCCCGACACTCTGGTCCAGAAAGAAACGCCTTTTTCAAATTCCATAAAGGGAATTTCTTTTCCGGTCACCCGATAGCATATATTCTGATATGCTTTTCCTGCCAGTGTACTATTTCCCACAAGAGGTTCGCCTTGATTGGTCGCAATCACCACATTTTCATCATCCGGTACAATCCCAATAAGACCAATTGCTAAAATATCAACCACATCCGCTGCGCTCATCATGTCACCGCGCTTTACCATATCATATCGTAATCTGTTAATAATTAAGTCTATTTTACTGAAATGGTTCGCTTCCAAAATGCCGATAATACGGTCGGCATCCCTGATAGCAGATACCTCTGGGGTCGTTACCACCAAAGCTCTGTCTGCACCGGCTATGGCATTTTTAAAGCCCTGTTCGATACCGGCCGGACAATCCAGTATAATATAATCAAACTGCTCTCTTAACTGATTCACCATAAGAACCATCTGTTCCGGATTTACCGCTGTTTTATCCTTTGTCTGGGCGGATGGCATGAGATACAGATTGGGATGGCGTTTATCCTTTATAAGTGCCTGTTTTAAACGGCATTTTCCCTCCACCACATCTACCAGATTGTATACAATCCTGTTTTCCAATCCCATAACCACGTCCAGATTACGCAGACCGATATCCGTATCAATCAGCACAACCCTCTTACCCATTGCTGCAAGACCTGTTCCTACATTTGCAGATGTGGTGGTCTTTCCCACACCGCCTTTCCCTGATGTGACGACAATTACTTCACTCATACTTACCTCCATTTCACCGCATAAGCGACTGTGTAAACAACGGATGCCACGCTTCGCATCCTCATGTTAATAAAATAATTTATCGTCCCCTGAGAAACCTGCCTGTGAAAGCCTTATACTTTGGGAAAGAATGCCACTTTTTAGGGAATTCTTCCTATATAAAGACCGGCTTGCCTGCAACCTGCAGCATTTCTAAATCTGCATTCTTTACAGGTTTAGAAATATGTGTTATGTTGGCAACTCACTCAGTAATTCTTTTGTAAGAGGCTCCATTACTACTTCTTTATCTTTGATGTAAGCAATTTTCGGCTGTACCTTCGGCCGTATGGGCCATTTTGAACCTTTTCCTTTGCTCCTATATTTGAAATCACCAATTTTAAGTCTTTCAGGTGACATTTCAAGCGCTACTACATATCTTCCCTCATTTCGATCTTCTCCGGCGTAAGCTTTTCCGTACAATCCTCCAAGAATTATGATATCTCCGGTAGAGATTATAGTTGCTCCCGGATATATATCTCCTAAAACCACAATGCTTGATTCCGTTTCAAGGACTTGTCCATTTTTTAGAGTTCCACGGTAAAACTGCCCTCCGCTGCAAAGACCAGTCTCATCAGAAAAATCAACCTGTTGCAAGGCCTTTACAAAATTTTGATTGGTCTCCTCATCCTCGCTCACAAGACATATGATATTGAGTTGGGAATTTTCGGAAATAGCGGATAAAATCTGTTCTTCCTCCTGCTGCGTCAAGCGCCTGCCCTTAATAGACAGCGCCATCCTTGCATCCTTAAAAAAACTATTTGACTCCCGGAATTTATCTGCAATATCTATAAGCAGCTCGTTAAAGTCAATTTCCGGATCTAAGTGCAGCACAATTCCGCTGGGAAAACTTTTAATGATAACTGAGTTTTTCAAAATAATATTTCTCCTTTCCCTTCCTAATCCGTAACGGCCGTGCTGCCGCTCATTTGCGATGCGGTTCCGGTAATAATTTCCTCCTCGCTTGCCAAATCAAAATAATACCTAAGAACCTCCTTGGTGGTTCGCGCTGCATAGCTTGAGGTGTAACCATAAGCGATTCTTGTCGCTATGGCAATTTCAGGCTCCTCGTAAGGGGCATAGCACACAAATAAAGCATGGTTTGCCCTGTTTTGATTTTCCTCCGCTGTACCGGTTTTCCCTGCTACATGAATAGGCATGTCCTTGTAGTAGGCATTATTTTCTATCATTTGGCGCATTCCTAGCTGAATTGCATCCCAGTAAGCAGGCTCCATATCAATGATATTTCTCACCTCAGCGCTATTGTCATCAATTAAGGTGCCGCTCCTGTCTGTGATTCTGTCAACCAATGTCAGGTTATAGCAGGTACCGCTGTTAGCCACTGCGGTTACGTACCTTGCAAGTCCCACTGTGGAATAGCTTTGGTTGTCCTGACCGATAGCGGCACGGACTGCATCGTCTGTGGCCAGCTGAGGGGCGGTTTCCTCAATTTCAATACCGGAGGTTTCCGTAAGCCCGTACATATCCACATAGGTTTCCAGCTTTTTAAGGGCGGTTTCAGAGGAATAATTATCTCCCGTAAGCCCAAGGCGGTAACCAAGCTCATAGAAGAACATGTTACAGGAATTCCGGATACCGCCGGTTACATTTAAAGAACCATGACTTCCCCTTGGATAAATCCAGCAGGTAGGCGGCGGCTTAATTTTATCAAAAATTCCAGTACAGGTAAAAGTTGTGAAAGGCGTAATTGTTTCCTCCATAAGCCCGGCCGTAGACGAAACCATCTTAAAGGTAGAACCAGGCGCGGTCATCTGCCTTGTGGCGTAGTTGATAAGCGGAGTAGATAAATCATTTAAAAGCTGTGAATAATACTCTGCATTTACACCATTGGCCATCTTATTATTATCATAGCCCGGATAAGATACCAGCGCAAGCACATCTCCAGTTTTTACATCTGTAATAACCATGGAGGCTGAATGTGGGTCAAGGGCTAGCTGGGCAGGCGTGATATCCAGATTCTGGATGCGGTTCATTATAAAGGTATAGGCGCTCTCTGCCCCTCTTTCGAATTGTTCCTGTTCCTCTGTCGGAATTTCCACCAACTTCTGCTCCAATAAAATCTGACAGATTTGTACGCCGGATATTACATCATTCTTAATCATAAAACGATAAATTCTTTTGGTGAAGTCTAAATCACCGTCCAACTGTTCAAATATATAATCTACAATTCCGTCATATATCTTTTCAGAATCAGAGTATTGGCTTCCCAGATTCAGTCTGGTTACATCAATCCAGTTCATGGCAATACAATAGTTTAAATATTCGTTTAAACTGATGACCTCATCTTTCGTCCATGCCACATAGGTCTCATCTTCCATATCTACGCGTTCGCGTACAATAATCCCATTATCGTAAAGCATTTCGGCAATATAGCTTTCGTAAATCTGATATTCCATGGGAAGCTGGTCGTAGGAAGTAAGGGTATCGGTAAGCTCCATACGCAGATTTTCAAAAACACCTGCTTTTCGTTCCACATAACTGTGATAGACAGCCTTTTCAGTTTCACCTGCATCTGTTTCATTGAAGTGCTCCGTATTGATTACGTTGTTATTAATCAATGCAAAATAAACATCATAAATGGGAATCTTGATATTACTGCTGCTGACATCATTTGTATTAAATTCTTTGGCATTTATAATATTGGTGTAAAGAATACTGGCAAGTTTTTCCTCCAAAATTCGATAAGCAGCAATCTGTAAATCGTGGTCAATGGTAAGATATACATTGTTGCCGGCAACCGGTTCTACATAATCGGCGGTTTCTATCACCTTTCCCATGCTGTTTACAAATATAACCCGGCTTCCCTTAATTCCCTGTAATTCAGCTTCCATAGATTTTTCAATTCCCAGTTTTCCAACCGTATCGTTTAAATCATAGGAATCCTCTCCGTTTTCTTCCTGCAAGGCGGTAAGCTCCTCCTGGGAAATCTTACCTGTATATCCAAGAATATGGGAAAAATAAAGGCTATCCACATATTTGCGTATGGTATCCTCCATGATAGAAACACCTTCAAGCTCTATGGAATTTTCCATTACCACAGCAACCGTTTCCTCACTGACATCTGTTGCAACTGTGGTGGGGATAAATTTCTGGTAGCTGTTGTTGTTCATATCATAACGGATTGTGAGAATTTTTAACACTTCATCCTTTGTGTAACCATTTCCAGGTACAAAAGTATTTTTGTCGTCATCCTCCGTGTAGTTGCCAATCCGAAACCGCTCCCAGCCACAAAGATAATCCACTACCTCCTGGGCGGTAGCCGTACGCTCCTTTTCCTCCAGATCTTCAATGGTAAGGCGGCCGTATACATCCGCTAAAAAGCGGTAAAGCTGGGTCCCTTCCACGGTAAACATATAGCGCCCGTTTTTATCCAGCACAATTTTAAAATCGCTTACAATGGAATCCCCATTGCCTTCTATGATGTCAATCAACTGGTATATGGTGTTATTTAAATTTAAGTTTTTAAACCGTCCGCTTTCATAAACATCCTCTATAATAACCGAATGGGCCAATTCATTATAGGCCAGAAGTTTACCATTTCTGTCATAAATGCAGCCCCGGCTTCCCTTAATGGTCTGTTCCCTCATAATCCGCATCTGAAAGGAATCCAGATATTCTTCCCCATGCACAATCTGTAAATCAAAAATCCGATTGATCATCACGGCGGTGATTGCTACAAGAACAATCATCAGGACAAAAACCCTGGAGGTTATCATATTAATAAAGTTTTCTTTCAAATTCTCAAACAAACTTCCGTGCACTCCTTTTCTCGGATTCCTCTAATTTTTTATTAAGCCACAAAACAAAAGGATACAAAAGTAAAGTGATTAAAATTGTGTAAACTACTTCCGGAAATATAATATGAAGGAAATAGTATTTAATATGAAAACGTCCTCTCAGCAAAAATAACGTAATATAGTACAAAAATCCATATGCCAAATCACTTACTAAAATCAGGGCAAGCGGAAGCTTGATATCCTCCGGGAAAAAAATGCGATTAAATTTTCCGTTGGTATAGCCTATGTACATATAAATCATGGCATTTAGCCCAAGCACATTTCCAAAGAAGATGTCAGCCAGAAATCCGCAAAAAAAACCAATGATAAGGCCTGTCTTTTCCCCTCGCATAAACCCAAAGGAAGCGGTTAAAATAATCATCAGATTCGGCACAATTCCTCCAGGAGCCACTTCTTTAAAGACCGTGGTCTGGAACAAAAAGCATATCATAATTAAAAGTACGGACACGATAAACCGCTTCACTTTAACCTCCCTATAAATTGTCAATCATCTACCGTCTGCTTTAGCTGGGTAATGATTAAAACTTCCTCTAAATGCTCAAAATCAACTGCCGGTGTGATAAGACCTGATTTTGTAAGGTTATTGGAATCCATATTGATAGTCGAAATATAACCGATTAAGATTCCCGGCAGATATTTATCGCTGATATTAGAGGTGACTATTTTATCCCCCTCAACTACTCTGTCAGCGCTGTCAATGAGCTTCTCAAACCGGATCACCCCATCTGCATAAAGCTCTAAGTCGCCACATACAATTAAGTTTTCAGAGGTGGAAAGCACCATACTGCTGGTATTGGAACTGTCATCAATAATGGACATAACCTTTGACCAATTTGGTCCCACATCCACAATACGCCCCACAAGGCCGCTTCCTGCCATGACATTCATATCAATCTGCAGCCCATCTTCAGAACCCTTATTAATTACAAAAGAATGAAACCAGTTCCCGGAATCCTTCGCGATAATGCGGGCACCGATTTTATTATACTCATCGTACTGAGAATCCAGCGCATAAAGCTCCCGCAGGTTCGTAAGCTCATACCGATCCTGTTGGAGGCGGATGTTCTCCATCGTCAATTCGTCTACCTGTGCCCTTAAATCTTCGTTTTCCTGAAGAAGGAAGCGAATCTGTACAAGCTCCTCAGAGCGGGTGGAAAGCCAGCTCCCGGCTTTGCTGATTCCCTCCTGTAAGGGTATGATGGCAGAGCCTCCCACTGCACTGATGGGGGCGCTTAAAAAATTAGTGTTAAATGTTACAACAATTAAACCCGTACATAATAATGTTAAAATAAAAAGGAGATATTTACCGGGTAACGTAAACTTTTCTCCTTTTTTCTTTAAGATTGGACTCATTTGCTCATTCCTTCAATTGCATAGGCAACCGATTTATAATTGTCATCCTTAATGATCTTAGAAAGCCCCAGCGCCACACTGGTTACCGGATTTTCAGATTTGTTTACATTAAGCCCCGTTCCCTTTTGAATCAGCTCTGCCAGACAGTTTACCTGTGAGGCGCCTCCGGTTAAATAAATACCGTGGCGGTAAATGTCCGCTGCCAATTCCGGGGGTGTCCGCTCCAAAATAACTTTTATATTATCGATAATCGTATAAAAATGTTCAATTAACGATTCATTGATCAGCTGGGTCGGAAGCTCACGCTCTACTGGAAGCCCTGTGACAATGTCACGGCCATAAACCACGGCTCCTTTTCCCGCCTTCTCAAGCTCCGTTAAGGACATTTTCACATTTTCCGCTGTCTTACCACCAATGATAAGGCCAAATTCCCGCCTTACCGCTGAACGAACCGCATCGTCAAATTTCTGACCGCCTACTTTGATTAGGCGGCTAAGCACAATTCCGCCAAGCGAAAGAATCGAGATTTCCGTTGTATCAAAGCCTACATTTACAATTAAAACGCCCTGTGAGTTTTTTACATCAATTTCAAGGCCAAGACCATCAGCCACTGCCTTTTCAACTACCAGTATTTTTCTTGCCTTTACGCCTGCATCTCTGATGAGATCATAAAAGGCCCTCTTTTCCACCTCAGTCACATCCGTAGGGACAGCAATATAGTAGTCGCCGGATTTTAGATTACTTTTAGACAAATCATTGATAAAATATTTAATTAAAAGTTCCATATTTTTAATATCCGCAATAACGCCATTGGAAAGCGGATAGGAAATGTGGATGTTCCCGGGAGCCTTTTCATACATTTCAAAGGCGGAATCACCATAGGCAAACAAGGTATTTTTGTTTTCAATGGCGATCATGTTCTTTTCAACCAAAATTGTGTCGTCAGAACGGCTGTAAATTTTTATGTTGCTGGTTCCTAGGTCAATACCATATACATTGTTGGACAAAATGAATACCCCTTTCTATAATAAATCTTCTTCCTTCATGCTGATATAGCAGCCATCCCCCAATATAATGTGGTCAATTAAAGGGATGTCCATCAGCTCTCCGGCGTCTTTTATCTTTCGAGTGACGTCAATATCCAGAGGACTGGGCTTAGGCTCTCCGCTTGGATGGTTATGCAAAAGTATCAGATTACTGGCCCTGCACTTGAAAGCTTCCAGAAAAACCTCGCGGGCAGACAACAGGGATGCCCGCACTGTTCCTAAGGATATCATATATTCTTCAATTAATTTTAATTTATTATCCAATAATAGCAACAGGATAATTTCTTTTTCCTGATGGCGCATCCTTTCCATATAATAATCGGCCACTGTATTAGGCATGTCAAAATGTAACACATTAGCCGCCTTTTCCCGTGCCATCCGCATTGCCAGTTCGGAAAGGCATTTGATTTTAACCGCCTTTACCTCTCCAATACCTGGTATATCCTGAAGCTCCCGGAGGGTTAAATGATGGAGGCAGTTGAGCTTATCTCCCTTTCCGCCGGCAAGTGAAAGAACCTTCTGTGCCAATTCCAAAGCAGGACAATTCTTAGTACCTGTCCTTAGGATGATTGCAAGAAGCTCCGCTTCCGTCAGGGCATTTGCACCCAGGCTTAAAAATTTTTCATAGGGAAGCTCTGCTTTGTTTGTATCTGTTACCATTCCTGTCCTTTCCAATCCCTTCTCTCAATCGGAAATGAAAAGAAAAACTTTTAAAGGAAACGATATATGACCAGCGCAAGCACAATACCGATAATACTTGCCACTGTCACTTTAATTGTAAGGCCAAAGGTGATGCACATAATGCCTAAATCAAAAACAATGGGGGAAGAAAGTCCAAATGTCTGCCCATAGTTTAGCCATGTGCTGGGAAACAAGTTCCCTATAAAGCCGCCAATAACAATGCCTGCTAAAATCAGTAAAAAACAGGCCCAGTTATTTTTATGCATTTACGTACCTCCCCTCTCTTTTGTAAGGTAGGAAATTTACCTATAACCAACATAATATTAACACAGTTGGAAATTTATGTATACCAATTTCATGGATTTTTTATAAGTTTCGTTTGTCAAAATCTTTTATAATAATTCCTTTTTCCACTAATTTCTGTAGGGTTTTCATAATTCCAAACTTTCCATGCTGCCATGTAAGACCCCCCTGGAAATACACGGTATAAGGGGGACGGATAGGGCCGTCAGCGCTTAATTCGATGGAAGAACCTGACACAAAAGCGCCTGCCGCCATGATAACCGGACTGTCATAACCCGGCATATCCCAAGGCTCCGGGGTTACATAGCCATCTACCGGTGCTGCCTGCTGGATCCCCTGGCAAAAGGCAATCACGCCTTCAGGATTTTTGAAAGTTACAGCCTGAATAATATCGTATCTGGGCTCCCGGCCATCTGGCACCACATGGAATCCCAGGTCTTCATAAATATTTGCTGCAAAAATAGCTGCTTTTAACGCATTTGCTGTCACGGAAGGCGCTAAAAACAGTCCCTGATAAAAGGCACCCAGGGCATGGAGGGAAGCGCCTACCTCTTTGCCAAGGCCAGGGGAAGTGAGCCGGTAGGCTGCGTTTTCAATACATTCCTTTTTGCCGGCAAGATAACCGCCTATGGGCGCAAGGCCGCCTCCCGGATTTTTGATCAAAGATCCAACCACCAGGTCAGCTCCTGCATCAGAGGGTTCTTGGGTCTGTGTAAATTCTCCATAGCAGTTGTCTACCATGCAGATTACATCTGGCTTAATGCTTTTTATCAAAGAAATCAGCCGGCCGATTTGCTCAACCGAAAAGGTAGGTCTCGTCTGATAGCCTTTAGAACGCTGGATGGTTACCAGCTTTGTTTTCTCATTTATGGCATTTTTTATGTTTTCAAAATCGAAGCTGCCGTCAGGGAGTAAATTTACTTGGCGATAGCTGATGCCGTATTCTTTTAGAGAGCCTTTTGAAGGCCGGATGCCGATGACTTCTTCTAAGGTGTCATAGGGTTTTCCCACCGGGGAGAGCAGTTCATCGCCAGGCCTTAAATTACTCATAAGAGCAAGTGCAAGGGCATGGGTGCCACAGGTGATTTGTGGACGCACCAGTGCGTCTTCGGTGTGGAAAATATCTGCGTATACTTTTTCCAGGGTTTCTCTGCCCAGGTCATTGTAACCGTAGCCGGTGGTTCCGATCAGGCAGGCCTCACTGACTTTGTTTTTTTGCATGGACTGTATTACTTTCAGCTGGTTGTACTCGGAGATGGCGTCAATTTCCAGCCAACGCTCCTTTAAGGAGTTCCAAATTTTTTCTCCATAAGCATATACTTCTGGGGTAATTCCCATATCTTGATACATTTTGGGGGATAAATGATTCATTTTGCACCTCCTGCATAAAAAAGACTGCTTTTTGCAAGCCTTTGAAATAATGCGTTTATTTTCATCTCTTAAATTTTTATATTCTTTAATATAAAATTTAAGATATTTTGCAGATTATTGTCAAAGCGCGCTCTCTCTAGCCAGATGACATCTCGCTCCCGGCGAAACCAGGTGAGTTGGCGTTTGGCAAAACGGCGTGTGCTGCGTTTGATAAGGTATATTGCTTCATCCAGTGTGCATTCGCCTGACAGGTATGAGAGAAGTTCTTTGTAGCCCAGGCCTTGCATGGATACCATGTTTCTTTGATAGCCCATTTCTTTTAGGTGTCTGACTTCTTCTAAGAGTCCTTTTTCCAGCATGGCGTCCACTCTCTCATCAATCCTCTGATAGAGGCGTTTTCTGTCATCGGTTAGGACAAAATAGCTAAAATCGTAGGCAGCTTCTTTTTGGCGTTCCTTTTGGTTGTGGTCGGAAATTTTTTCACCGTTTAGCTGGTAAAATTCAAGGGCTCTGATGATGCGTTTTTGATTGTTGGGATGAATTTCTTTTGCGGAAACGGAGTCTACCTCCTCTAACTGCGCGTGAAGGTAAGCGGATCCCTTTTCGGCTGCGAGTCTTTCAAGTTCTATGCGAAATGCGTTGTGGTCTTCTTCTGTGGAAAAATCAATATCATACAAAAGAGCCTGAATATAAAAGCCTGTTCCGCCAACAACAATGGGGATATGGCCTTTTTGATAAATTTCCTTTACGGCCTCCTTTGCCATCTGCTGGAAGCGGTAGACATTAAATTCTTCCGATGGTTCCAGCACATCTATCAAATAATGTTTGACTCCCTGCATTTCATCTTTTGTAATTTTTGCAGAACCAATGTCCATATACTTATAAACCTGCATAGAATCAGCTGAAATAATTTCCCCTCCAATTTCTTTTGCAAGTGCAATCGACAGCGCCGTCTTCCCCACCGCCGTAGGTCCTGTAAGCACAATCATTTTTCCTTTCTGATCCATCATCCCTCCATATTTACATCGGAAAATTCCGATACATTTCAGCCCAGGCCGGATGCCGCCTATCTTCCATGACCCTTATACAATTCTCTTAAACTTCTTTTCAATTTCATATTTACTCATAGCAATAATGGTAGGTCTCCCGTGAGGACAATGATAAGGATTTTCAAGTGTAAGCAATTCCTCAATAAGGGCCTCCATCTCCCTAAGGCTCATTTGATGATTGCCCTTAACAGCCGCCTTGCAGGCCATAGAAGCCAGTTTTTGCAAAATAATCTCCGGTGTGCCTGCGACTTCCTTTTCTGCAAGCTCATCCAAAATATCCATAAAAAGCTCCTTTTCACTATTCCCATATAAATCAACCGGCATGGAACGTATGGCCCAGGCTTCGCCTCCGAACTCCTCCAGTTCAAATCCCATCTCTATAAAGTAAGGAAGATACTCCTTCAAAAGTGCTTCCTCTTTTCCTGTGAGATTCACAATAACCGGCGGATTCAGCATCTGGGAAGAAAGTTCTTTCTTTTCAAGTTCCTGAACAAGTCTCTCATATTTTACTTTTTCATGGGCGGCATGTTGGTCAATGATAAACAGCTTATCCTGAAAAGCTACCAGCCAGTAAGTACCAAAAATCTGTCCTAAAATCTGATGTTCTTCCCTTGCGTCCTTTTTCAGAAAATTTTCTTCGAAAAGTCCCATTTGAGTGGGTTTTTCCACAAGAATGTGTTTATCTGCTTTGATGACATTTGCCCGCAAATCTTCTTTTTCAATACCAGGTCCACTGAATTTGCCGGCATTTTCATTCCCAATTATTTTATTTTGCACAATTTTATGTAAAAAATCCTGCACCTTAGGTTCTTTGGGGAATCCACTATTTTCTGCAGCTGTTTTAGACGCCGGAATCGTTTTATTATCTGACGCAACTGTTTTATATTCCAAGGGATCCTCCATGAGCATAGCCGTCCGTCTTACCTCAAAGGGTTCAGGGGTTTTCAGTACAGGTGACGGCTTGCGCTCCTCCTCCATAAGGCGCACATCCGGTATAAGCTCCACAGCGTGCAGGCCTTCCCCAATCCATCTGCTGATTTTTTCATAAAATTCATTTCCCTGATTGAAACGAATTTCCATTTTTGCGGGATGGACATTTACATCGATGGTCTCAGGTGCCATGGTGAAATGGAGCACAAAAAATGGAAATTTATGCTGCATAACATAAGCCCTGTAACCCTCCTCCACTGCCTTGGTGATCACATCATTTTTTACATATCGGCCGTTTACAAAGTAAACCTCAAAGTTCCGATTAGAGCGATTTATTTCAGGCTTTCCCAAAAAACCACTGACACAAAAGCCATCCTCTGATTTTTCAAAGGGAATCAGGGCATCTGTTATATCCTTGCCGTAAATCCGGTAAATAACCTCTTTTAAATTCCCATTTCCGGAGGTATGGAATTTCACCTGTCCATTTTGGATAAATTTAATGGAAATATCGGGGTGGGATAAGGCAAGGTGCTCCATCATGTCCGCCACATAACCGCCCTCTGTCTGGGGCTGCTTTAGGAACTTCTTCCGGACAGGTGTGTTGAAAAAGAGATTCCGTACCAGGAATGTGGTACCTGCGGGGACTCCTATCTCCTCAGGTTCTTCCTCCCTGCCCCCGGCAATACGATAACGAACGCCAGTCAAATCGTCTGCGGTTTTGGTAAGGACCTCTACCTGTGCCACCGCCGCAATGCTGGATAAGGCTTCTCCACGAAAACCAAGACTTTCCACGTAATTTAAATCTTCAATAGAAGTGATTTTACTGGTTGCATGACGCAAAAAAGCCTTTTTCACCTGATTTTTGGGAATGCCGCATCCATTGTCTGTCACACGGATGAGGGAAATTCCTCCCTCTTTTATTTCTACGGTGATAGCGTTTGCTTTTGCATCTATGGCATTTTCTGTCAGTTCTTTTACAACACTTAAAGGACGTTCCACCACCTCTCCGGCGGCAATTTTATCAATTGTGCTTTGGCTGAGTAACTTTATAACCGGCATAATTCCTCCTGCTTTGTATGGAAACAAAATATATAACCTAAACCTGTAAGGCAAGATATCCTCTGCTCTCACCATCTATTTTTTAATTTGTTCTGAAGACGGTATAAGGTATTTAATGCATCTAATGGGGTGAGATTCGTAACATCAATCTCTTTTAATTCATTGAGGACATCTTCATCTGTTACCGTATCAAATAAAGACATTTGACTTAAATCCACCTCATCATATTTGACTGGCTTATGTTTACTGTCTTTCTGGTCAACGGCTATGCTCTGGACCTTTTCCAGAATATCGTTATCACTTAATTTTGCTGCAATTTCCTTTGCCCGATCAATGACCATATCCGGTACGCCGGCCAGTTTCGCAACCTGTATCCCATAGCTTTTATCCGCGCCGCCCTTAATAATCTTCCGCAGAAAAACAATATCATCTCCCTTTTCCTTGACGGCAATACAGTAATTATTTACATTGTTCATTTTACCTTCTAACTCTGTAAGCTCATGGTAATGGGTGGCAAACAGTGTCTTAGCGCCCAGCAGCTTTTTGTTGCTGATATGTTCAATTACTGCCCATGCAATGCTTAAACCGTCAAAGGTAGAAGTGCCCCTGCCGATTTCATCTAAAATAAGAAGGCTGTTTTGGGTGGCATTTCTTAAAATATTGGCAACCTCATTCATCTCCACCATAAACGTACTTTGTCCGCTGGCTAAGTCATCTGACGCCCCTACACGGGTGAAAATACGGTCTACCAAACCGATATTGGCGCTGGTGGCAGGGACAAAGCTGCCGATTTGCGCCATAAGCACAATCAAAGCTACCTGGCGCATATAGGTAGATTTTCCGGCCATATTTGGCCCGGTAATGACAGACACGCAATATTTATGATTATCCAGATGCGTGTCGTTGGAAATAAACATGTCATCTGAAAGCATCTGCTCCACCACCGGATGTCTGCCCTCCTTAATGTCTATAACACCTTTTTCGTTGATAACCGGACGGACAAAATGATTCCGCTCCGCCACAAAGGAAAGGGAAGATAGCACATCTAACTTTGCAACAGCCTTTGCTGTTTTCTGTATACGCTCCATCTCACTTGCAATGGCATCCCGAATCTGGCAGAACAAGTCGTATTCCAGCGTATAGAGCTTGTCCTCCGCATTTAAAATCGCATCCTCCAGCTCCTTTAAACGGGTATTGGTATAGCGCTCTGCATTGGCAAGGGTCTGCTTCCTGATATAATCCTCCGGGACAAGATTCTTGTAGGAATTGGTTACCTCGTAATAATAACCAAAGACCTTGTTATAACGAATTTTAAGATTTTTAATGCCCGTCCGTTCCCTGTCTTCTTCCTCTAACTTTGCCAGCCAGTCTTTCCCTTCTGTCTTGGCATGGCGCAAATTGTCAATAGTTTCATCAAAGCCTTCCCGGATAATGCCGCCTTCCCGAACTGTTATGGGCGGTTCTTCATTAATTGCGTTTTCAATCAAGGTGCAAATATCCGATAAATCATCTATTTCCTCTTGTATTTCGCATAACAATTCTTCCCTGAAATCACCTAAAAGGGTTTTAATATGGGGAAGCATTTGCAGGGAACTGCGAAAGGCAATCAAATCTCTGGGGTTGGCCGTTTTATAACTGACCTTAGAAAGAAGGCGTTCAAGGTCATAAACCGGATTTAAATATTCCCTGATCTCATCTCTGTTGATGGCCTGCTTTGATAAAGCATCCACACCATCAAGGCGCTTTTCGATTTGCATTTTGTCAATCAGTGGCTGCTCTAAATATTGCCGCAGGCATCTAGCCCCCATAGCAGTCCTTGTCTTATCCAAAACCCATAAAAGGGAACCTCTCTTTTGCTTTTCACGAAGTGTCTCCACAAGCTCTAAGTTACGCCGGGTGGAACTGTCAAGGAGCATATATTTGCTGGTAAGGTATGGATACAAATGGGTAAAATGCGCCAGATCAATTTTTTGCGTGTCCGTTAAGTAAAGCATAAGGGATCCTGCCGCAATCAGACCTGAAGGGAAATCTTCAATTCCCATGCCTTGGAGATTATTCACATGAAAATGTTTTAATAAACTGTTTCTACACCTGTCTTCGTCAAAAAAATGCGGTCCAAGGGTATATACCGTAATATGAAGCCGTCCCTTTAAATCCTCCAGGTCAATGCCGCTCATAAGAAAAGCATCATTACAGATAATTTCGCTAGGACAGTATTTGTTAATTTCATCCAGCAGTTTTCTGTCATCCTCCGCCTCTGTCAGATAGTAATCTCCTGTTGTAACGTCCGCAATCGATATACCGGTTTTCCCCTGAAAGTAGGCAATACTCATAAGAAAGTTATTACGTCCTTCATCCATTCCCTGTACATTTAAATTGGTACCAGGCGTGACGATTCTGGTCACGTCCCTTTTCACAAGCCCCTTGGCCTGCTTGGGGTCTTCCATCTGTTCGCAGATTGCTACCTTATATCCCTTTGCAATCAGCTTATTTAAATAGCCTTCCACAGCGTGGTAAGGAATACCGCACATGGGGGCCCTCTCCTCAAGGCCGCAATTTTTTCCTGTTAAGGTGATTTCTAATGCCTTGGATGCAGTGATTGCATCCTCGAAAAACATTTCATAAAAATCCCCCAGCCTGTAAAAAAGAATACAATCCGGATACTCTTTTTTTGTTTCCAGGTACTGCTGCATCATTGGTGTTAATTCTGCCATTCTAATCCTCCATGCTTCCAACAGCCCTCAAATTTGGGCGTAAGCACAAATTTGTAGATTAAAAATCTTTGATTTTCAATCTACTATCCCTCCATTCCTGCCGTCTTGCGGCACAAACAATACATAAATCATTCCAGAAAAATCGCCCTGAGGCGATTCTTTAAGACGAAACTTAGATTTTCTCAGGAGGCGTCCTTTGACTCCTTAGAAAGTCTTTTCGTCTTTTTCACCCAGGTAATAAAAACCATGGCATTCCTTTAGGTAAACCGGAACAATCTGTCCAATCAAGCTTGCATCCCCTTTAAAATGCACCATTGTATTGTTGGAAAGCCGCCCTGTAACAAGGCTTGCATCCTGTTCATTTACTTCCTCCACCAGCGCGTCCATAGTCTTTCCCTCAAGAAGACCAGCTCTTTCCCTTGCGGTGTCCTGTACCACCTTTAAAAGACGGTCAAATCCTTCCTTAACAACAGCTTCTGGTACCTGATTTTCCATTGTGGCGGCAGGTGTTCCGGTCCGTTTGGAGTAAATAAAGGTAAAGGCATTATCATATTTTACCTTGCGCACCACATCTATGGTTTCATCCACATCACATGGCGCCTCGCCGGGAAAGCCTACAATAATATCTGTTGTGATGGCCAAATCCGGTATTTCCTTCCTGATTTTTTCCACCAGCACAAGGTACTGTTCCTTGGTATATCGTCTGTTCATTGCTTTTAAAATTCTGGTGGAGCCAGACTGCAATGGGAGGTGAAGGTGCCGGCATATCTTTTTGGATTCCTTCATCACCTGAATGAGTTCGTCTGACAAATCCTTGGGATGGGAGGTCATAAAGCGAATTCTTTTTAGCCCTTCAATCTGTTCAACCTGACGAAGAAGCTGGGCAAAGGTTATGGATTCCTCCAGATTCCTGCCGTAGGAATTGACATTTTGTCCTAACAGCATAACCTCCACAACGCCTTCCGATACCAGCATTTCTATCTCGTGAATAATTTCTTCCGGCCTGCGGCTTCTCTCCCGCCCTCTTACATAAGGCACAATACAGTAGCTGCAAAAATTGTTACAGCCAAACATAATGTTAATACCGGATTTAAAAGGATATTTCCGCTCCACAGGCAGGCTTTCTACAATTTGGTCTGTTTCCTGCCAGATGTCCACCACCATCCTGTCAGATTCAAACATAGTTACCAAAAGTTCTGCAAATTTATAAATATTATGGGTTCCAAAGATTAAATCCACAAATCGATAACTCTGCTTTATTTTTTCTACGGCAGAGGGCTCCTGCATCATACAGCCGCAGAGGGCAATCTTCATATGCTTTTTTTTCTTTTTCAGGCTATTTAAGTGTCCCAGCCGCCCATAGACCCTTTGATTTGCATTGTCCCTGACAGTACAGGTATTATAGATCACAAAATCGGCATCTTCATTTTCAGTAAGCTCATAGCCCACTTCCCTTAAGATACCCGCCAGCTTTTCAGAATCTCTGGCATTCATCTGACAGCCGAAAACCTGAATGCACGCATATAGCGGTCGTCCAAGACGTTCGCTTTCCGACTTCACAATGTGCCTGCACTTGGCCATAAAGTAATATTGACGCTGTGGTTCAACATCAGGCGGATTACAATTCACATTAACCCCATTCAAGTCTACATGCTTTAATTCTTCTGTGGAAATATGATTTAAATTAATATAAGAATCCATGTTTCATCCTTCTATCTATTGTTTATTACTTTCTTAATCCCAATTGATTGCATCATGGGAAACTGTCCCGTTTTTTGCCCTGCCTTTTCTTCCTTCCCAAATTGCTTCTATTTCATTCGGTTCCGGAACCACCTCCTGGATTTCTTAGATTCGTTTATATGCCTGTCCTCTTGGAATATTCTCGGATACGGCATTCATCTGATAACCAAAGGGCACTGCTGCAGAAAGAAGCGAACAGTGACAGCAATCCCCAGATTGTGTTCCCAGCAGCCCGAAAGTTCACTTACTTTCGTCATATAAAGGATTCAGCCTGTATGTGTAGAATCTTCCCCGGTTTTCACATCGCTCTATGATATGCAGATAATTTAAAATATGTAAAACCCTACCAGCTGTTTCCTTCCGCTCTTTGATTGCTTTTCCAAATTCTACAACCGTAAACAGTTCCATAAGGTCAGAAGGAATCAGCTGTGCATAATCCTTTAACCGATCAAGCCGTACTTCATCTAAGAGCCTTTTAGGGATCCTGTCATAACGGCAGGAGCCTCTTTTTTTGTCCCGGCTCCATCCGTTTAAAAGACGGTATTCCTCCAGCTCTAAAAGTGGAAAGCACAGATGCAGATTAGGATCTGCCAGATACGGCTTTATTTTATATAACTCATAAAAAGCCCTGTAAACAGAGCCTTTCACAGTGCTTTTCCGGGGTTTTGAGCATTCTCCGGTTTCCTCATCTATCCAGATTAAATATTTGATTTTAGGGATGGGATATACAATCGTCACAGGATATTTTGGAAGAAATCTCTCCAGTTTATTTCTCATTCGGTTAAAATTGGCGGTTTGGATTTCTATAATTTCTGTACCAGTATAAATATCCGCCACATATCCATCCAGGGATATTTCCTGCATTTCCCTATCAGCCGCATAGTAATCTTTCAAGACGGCATGTACCGTTTTTTCTTTTAATGTTCCAATACCGCCGCTTTCTCTCTCAGAACAGACAATTTTGTTTTTCATTTCGTCAAAACGTTCTGAATCCATAGTCTATTTTCTTTCCAGAAACAGTTTTCTTGAAATAAAATTATATACCATAACCACACCAGTTGCCACAACGGTACTTAAGGAAACTATAAGAGAATCTGAAATAATCTCCTGCAAATCCGCACTATGTCCATATATGCCATCTATGCATATGAACATAACAATTTCATTAATCACAAGCCCAATCACGGATAGGATAAGGAAAACACTAAATTCTTTTCCTTTCCCCATTTCTTTCTTGTGGGTGAACACAAATTTAATACTCAAAATATAATTGACAACTGCCGATACCACAAAGCCCAATAGTTTTGAAATCAGATAGTGCACACCAAGCTGATTGGTAAATCCGGTGGTTATTCCATAATCAATCAAAAAACAAAACAATCCTACAACTCCGAAGCGTAAAATCTGATTCAATAAATTTTTCATATTAATCCCCCATTCTTGCCAATGTCCTCAAATTTGGGCGAAAGCTGTTTATCAAAAGCACAAGGAACATTGTTAAAAATCATCCTGACTTGTCCAACAAAAATGCAGACATAAAACATTATAACATGACAATTCAAATTTTGAAAATTAAATTTTTCATGAAGTAAAAAGGAAGTATAAGGGTAGGAACGGTTCAGCCAGGTCTGTGCATTTACTGCACAGACCGTGAGAATAAAATGTGCGGGTTATACCCGCACATTTTATCAACCAGCCAGTTGCACGTATGACAGCTCTTAATTTTTTACTGCCTGTCATCGTTATTGTTCTGATGTTCCTCACAACCGCATACATTATTTTGATTAAAGGTAAATGGCCTTGATTCAAAGCGTGGCTCCGGACGGAAATCATTTCTGCAGCCGCAGTCATTATTGTCAGGACGCTCACTGCCACAACCACAGCCTTCATTGTCGCGGTCGCGCCCGCGATTGCTGTTCCCATTACCGCATTCACGGCGTTCATCCCTGTCACGGCGGCAGCAATTGTTGTTACTGTCAGAATTAAGATTAAAACAATCTCCATTATTCCCACAGCACAAAAGTAATAACAGTAAAATTAAACAATTCATGCATTCATCTCTCCTTTTTCATATGCTTTATCATATGCAGGAGCCATGAAAAAGGTTATAGTTCAAGAAGGATTTCGCTGTCGGAATGAATGCAAAAGTTCTTTTTTTATATAAGAAAAGGTAATTTCTTCTCCTTCATCAGCTAACATATAAAGAAGCTTTTCTAGTAGCGCTCTTGTTTGCGGATGCATGGGGGCTTTTTCTTTTCCCATATTATAGTATTCCAAAGGAGAGCTGTCCGTATATTTGTCCCCGTTATAGACTTTGCAGGCGGCAATACGATCCATCAGCATTTCCACAATATATTTCACCGGCATGGGAACCGGCGCCACACCGCCAGAGATATCCTTGGCGCCGTAGTCAATCCAATATTCATAATGATGCCTGTTTCTGCCCTTATGGTGGAGCCAGGCACTGGAGTACCCAATAGCCTCTCTTTCAGCGGCGTTGGGGCTTCGCGTACCCTGATAATATTTTACACCTATCCCAAACTCACTAGGATTGTATTTTGACAGGTCGTGTAACAAGCCCTGTTTATACAGGCCAACCTTAAAACATCCTTTCATTACCAGATATTTATGATATGTTATGGTTTTAAAATGCTTCCAGACTTTCATCATTTCCGTTGTCTTTCTCTTTTATTCCTGCCAGACGCCTTTTGGAGCCTGCCCTCCGTTTCTTTGGACACCTGCGCCTTAAAAATAGCCATTGTCCTTCCGCTTAATGTTATAACGGAATTTTCTTGGGCATCATTTTCTTCACTATAATCCTGTTCACATGGTAAGGAGGTGTCTGCAATTTTTATCCACTTTTTATTTTTACTGAGCTTTGGCAAGGCCAATTTGTGGGCATTCCAGTGCATATTGCAGGCGATATAAAAGGAATCATCCTCCTTATTTGGCGCATACTGGCCGCACAGGACAATGCCAATCATCTGGCTGATATAGCTAAAATCCGGGCGCCAGGCTTCCGTTCCATGGTAAGACAAATCAGGGAAACCGCATCCCTTATAATCCATTATTTTTAGTTCTTCCTTCATATGAAGAATCGGATGCTTGCGCCGAAGGTTGATTAAAAACCTGGCATATGCAAAAATCTCTCTGGAAAAACTGTTATTTTTCCAATGAATCCAGCCGGTTTCATTATCCTGGCAATAGCAGTTATTATTTCCGTTGCGGCTGGCCCCAAATTCATCTCCGCTAAAGATAAAAGGTACACCCTGCGCAAGCAGTACAAAGGAAAGGGCATTTTTTATTTGTTTTTGGCGAAGCGCCAAAACTGCCCTTTTGCGCGTATGGCCTTCTACACCACAGTTCCAACTAAAATTATCGTTTGTTCCGTCTCTGTTGTCTTCCCCATTTGCTTCATTATGTTTGTTCCCATAAGAAACGCTGTCATATAAAGAAAAACCGTCATAATCTGCCAGATAATTTACAACACCATAAGCGGCAGGATTGCGGCGCTGGTAAAATGCCACCTGATTCATCAGGTTTGCATCACCTTTCAAAAAACGCCTCATATCATTTCTAAAATTCCCGTTATTTGCTATAAAGTTTTTAAAAAGTGGATTGGCAATCGCAGGCAAAGCTTCATCTCCATAGCCATCGCACCAGATTTTTGTATTTTTAAGAACCGGTTCCTCTGCAAGCAGGGCAGCCGGAATATGAAAGCCATTTATACGCACTCCGTCAATATGATATTCCAAAACCCAGTATTTAATTACATCAAGCATGTAAAGCTGCCCGATTTCTACCGGAAAATAAAACTGCATGATAACTTCTATTCCATTTTTGTGAAGCGCATATACCATATTTTTAAAGGAAAGGACAGGGGATCCTGCTGCACTGTAGGCTGCTTTAGGCGAAAAATAGAATCCCTTTTGGAATCCCCAGCAATTTAACCGCACCATTTCCGGCTTGTCCTTACAGTTTAAATTTGTTTCGGTAAAGGCAGTGTTTTCCGGGGATAAAGGTAAAGCAGCATGAGCCATACCCATATCGAACTTATCAGAATCAGCTCCAAAAGGATGTGTCCCCGCTTCTAAATCAGGCGTTGGGAAAGGCTGGGTTTCCGGTTTTTCCGGCACCATACATTCATCGTACTCATAGCAGGGCATCAGTTCTACAGCCAAAATACCAAGCTCCTTAAAATAAGGAATTTTTTCAATAATTCCTTCAAAAGTACCTCTGTGCTTTACACCTGAGCTTTTGTGCATGGTAAAGGCACGCACATTAAGTCCATAAAATATACTATCCTCCAAAGGGATCATAAGCGGCTGATCGCCTTGCCAGTCAAACTCATGTCTGGCTAAAACACCGCTGGTTCTTCGCTTTTTTGTTCTGCCGCTTCCCCATTTTTCAAGGCCATGTATTTCTCTGGCATAGGGATCCGTTATAATCTGATTTTCCACGTAAAAATTATAGGTGCAGGCGCTCAGTCCTTCCCCTTCTATCGCAAGGCCATAAAGTGTTCCGCGTTTTCCTTTTTCATGAAATGGAAAACGCTTCTGGTTTCCCCTGCGATCATATAAAACCACACCACATTCTTTATCTGTTAACAGATTTGCTGCAAATTTTACTTTATTTCCTTCAATCAAAATACCCGGCTGTTCCGGTTCAAAATACGTAATTTCCCATTTTTTTCCCATGCGCCCTCCTGCAAGAAGTAGCGGATGCTGCGCGGTGCGAGTCATCCTTATGTTATAAAGTCTAAATGCGCTATAATATATCATAACATAAATCAAACAATCTGTGTAAAAAAATTGAAACTTATGTTGCATGGAAACAAATCTATTAGTAAAATAGCTATATTAAAACGCGAAGGAGGACTTAAGAGTATGACTAAAAAAACAGAAAGCTTAAATAATTTCTTACATTCTCAGCCTGAGGATAAGGATGAAGAAATGACAGTTACCCTTGATTTGATGGATGGCACATCTGTTACCTGTGCTATTGTTACCATACTTACAGTCAGCAAACAGGATTATATCGTACTTCTTCCTTTAAATGAAAACGGAGAAAACAACGATGGGGAAGTATGGTTTTATCGCTATTATGAAAATAAGGACGACCCAAACGAGGAACCTGTGCTGGAATATATTGAGGAGGATGAGGAATACGAAATAGTTTCCGATGCCTTTGACGAATATTTGGACAGTACAGAATTTGACGAATTTATGAAGGATGAATAAGGCCTTCCAAAAATACGGACAATCTTCTTCCCCTTTCTTTTGTATAGTAGAGAAATAGTTCATCTTTGGCTCTTGTTATGGCAACATACAGGAGCCTTCTTTCTTCTTCCAATGCTTTTGGGGCCCCTGCTTCTTTACTTGGAATGATCCCCTGGTTTACATCAGGCAAAAATACCCTGTCAAACTCCAGCCCTTTCGCGCTGTGCATGGTCAGAATACGCACACCCCTTTGTTCCTCCGTTTGCGTCCATCCGCCTGTTTCCTTTAAAGAAAGCTGCCGGACAAAGTTTTTAACAGATATTCCTGTATCAGATTGTTTATACTGCTTAAAATATTCCTGAATTGCGTTGGCCTGTGAAATCCATCTTCTGGCGGTTCTATCATCTGTTGTTTTTTGGTGTAGATATGTATCATAGCCCAAAGTTTTCCTGAAAAAAGCCACCGCAAGATGGGGCGATAGTCCTGCTGCTATCTTAAGCTGTCCAAACAGAAGGTGAAGCTGTGAAAGCATGGCAATATTTTGCGTATAATATTGTTTTAATGTATTCTCCGCCACTTTCTCTGAAATAAGCGCAGCCCGGGAGATAAAACGATTTGGTTTATTCATAAACTTCATAAAATCATTTCGGTTATTTCCCTCATACAGATATGCCAAAAAGGAAACGATATCTTCAATTATAAAACCATGAAACAAGTCAGAGTCCTTGATTTTTTTCCCTTTAACCGCAATGCCTCCTTCACGAAGCATCTCCCCATACTGCATTACTTCCAGATTGGTCCTTAAAATAATCGCGGTATTTTCCAGCGCGTCTGGGCCTAGAGAAGATAGCGCGGACAAAAGCCGTATTTCCTCCTCTTTACGGGTATCAAAGCAAAGCGCCGTTATCCTTCCTCCTTTTTGTGCGGGATGAAACTCCTTTTGAAACCGATGTGTATTTCGGGATATCATAGCCCCGGCTAACGTAACGATCTGCTCTTTGCAGCGGTAATTATCCGTTAGAAGTATCTGCCTGCAGTTCGGATAATCCACCATAAACTGTCTCATGATTCCGGGACTTGCTCCCCTGAATCCGTAAATGGCCTGGTCATCGTCTCCCACTACAAATAAATTATCTGCAGGTCCTGCAAGCAGCTTTAAAATCTCATATTGAGGAAAATTGATATCCTGAAATTCATCCGCAAGAATATACCGAAATGTTTCTTGATATTTCAGACACACTGCCTTGTTGTCATGAAGAAGCGCAAGACATCTGATAATCATATCATCAAAATCCAGAAATCCCTGTTCCCTTAAATATTGATCATACTCGTCTTTGATGGAAACAATATCCTCGTAAGAAAATTCCCTGTTATTTTGCTTGTCACACCAGGCAGTGTTCAGGATAACAGTATTTTCCAGGATAAATTCTTCGCATGCCTCCTGCCCTAAGTTTTTCATACGGCTGATGATATTCTGCAGACGCGTGATGCTGTCATAATCGCATGCGGATGCAAATCCCCTGTTACCCATCAAAACACCAAGAAGATTTCTTTTATCATTTTCTTTCATAAGGGAAGCAGAGCCAATGCCGCCCGATTGGCGCAAAATATTGTAACAGATGCTGTGAAAAGTACCAAAATTGACATCACACCATGCATCGTTATTCCTATGGGAACTGCAGGCTGCTTCATATCGTTCTTTCATTTCATTGGCGGCCGCTTTGGTATATGTGATGACGAGAATTTCCTCTGGCGGGATGTGATAATGTGTGATTAGATATAGAATTCTTTGAATTATGGTGAAGGTTTTGCCACTGCCCGGGCCGGCTATTATCTGAGCCGGTCCTGACAGATGTTTGATCGCCTGTTCCTGTGCTTTACTGGGTGCTCTCAAGCAGTTTGATTCCTTTCTTTATGCGGGCAATAGATTCTTCTTTTCCAAGAAGCTCCATGATTTCCGTTGCCCCTGCAGGTGTCATTTGTTTCCCGGAAACGGCTGTCCGGATGGGCCAGAGCACATAACCGTTTTTGTATCCTTTTTCGGACACATAAGATATCAAAAGCTGATACAGGGCATCATTAGAATAGTCCTCCTGCTTTTCCAGCAAAGGAAGAAGTTCCTTTAAAACCACAAGGGAGGATTCCGTGGTGGTTTTCATTTTCTTATGGGCATACATGGAAGGCTCATAAGCCGACAGTTCCTCCAAGAAATCAACCATTCCAGGGATATCCGGAAAAATTTCAATCCTTGTCTTTACCATAGACGCAATCTTGTGCAAATCTATCTCTCTGCTGATGGCCTGTTTCAAATAGGGCTTTGCCATCTCATAAAAGGCGCTCTCATCCATCGCCTTAATATATTCGCCGTTCATCCATTTTAGCTTGGTATAATCAAAGACGGCAGGGGACTTTGAAATATGACGGTAATCAAAAATCTCGGCAAGCTGTTTTAAGGAAAATATTTCTTCATTGCTCTCAGTAGGACTCCAGCCAAGAAGGGCCACAAAATTTACCACCGCCTCCGTCAAAAATCCCTGCTCTATCAAATCCTCATAGGAAGAATGGCCGCAACGCTTGCTGAGTTTGTGATGTTCCTCGTCCGTAATCAAAGGACAATGGACATAAACCGGCACCTCCCATCCAAAAGCTTCATATAATCTGTTATATTTGGGAGAGGAGGAAAGGTATTCATTTCCTCTTACCACGTGAGTGATACCCATCAGATGGTCGTCCACAACGTTTGCAAAATTGTAGGTGGGATATCCATCTGATTTAATCAAAATCATATCGTCTAATTCGGAATTATCCACCGTAATATCCCCGTATATTTCATCATGAAAAGTAGTTGTTCCCTCCATAGGGTTATTTTGTCTGATGACATAGGGAATACCTGACTTTAATTTATCTTCCACTTCTTCCTTAGACAGGGAAAGACAGTGCTTGTCATATACGGTGATTTCCTTGCCCTCCACAATCTGGGATTTTAAGCCGGAAAGCCGTTCTTTATCGCAAAAGCAATAATAAGCCTCCCCTTTTTCAATCAACTTTTTTGCGTATGTTAAATAAATCCCTGTCCTGTGCCTGTCGGACTGTACATAGGGGCCAACGCCGCCGTCCTTATCAGGTCCTTCGTCATGGATAAGACCTGTTTTTTCCAGCGTACGGTAAATAATATCCACCGCCCCCTCCACAAAGCGTTCCTGGTCGGTATCTTCAATTCTTAAAATAAAATCTCCATTCTCATGCTTTGCAATCAAATAAGCGTAAAGAGCTGTCCTTAAATTGCCCACATGCATCCTTCCTGTTGGACTTGGTGCATATCTTGTTCTTATCTTTGTCATTATCTGGCCGTTCCTTTCTTTCCGGTTGGTTTTCCTGATCCATAAGCTGGCCTGCGAAGCGCGGCAGACTTTCATTACAATAAACTATCTGGCGAAGTGCGGTATCCGTTGTTACAATAATCCACCTTGCAAAACATGGCAGCGTTTGTTACAATAAGCCGGCTTGCGAAGCATGACGGCGTTTGTTATCCCCTGGTGGGAATCTTTTTCTTAGCCTGGGCCTTAAAGCCGGCTACCTCTTTCATTGCCTGTGGAATTGCAATATTGGTACCTGCCCCTGCAACGCAGCCTCCGGGGCATGCCATCCCCTCAATGAGACAGCCGTTCTTTTTCCCTGCCTTGGCAAGCATCAGCATTTTTTTACATTCCGTAAGGCTCTCCGCATGTTCTATATTTACTTCCACATCAGGATGGTATTCCCGGATACATTCTTCGATTGCACTTGCCACACCGCCGGCCACACCATAACCCCTGCCTGCTCCCGTGGCGTCATTCATAGGCTCAACTTTTTCCTCCTGTGCGGGCAAAAGCCCCTTTGCTTCAAACATTCCGGCCAGTTCCTCAAAGGTAATGACAAAATCCACATCAGAGCGGATCGTCCGGCGGGAAGCCTCTAACTTTTTAGAAGCGCATGGCCCGATAAATACCACGCTGGCGTCCGGATGGTCTTCTTTGATTTTGCGGGCGGTGGCTACCATAGGCGTTAGTGCATTGGAAATCTTGTCTATGGTTTCCGGGAAAAACTTCTTGGCAAGCATAGACCAGGAGGGACAGCAGGAAGTAAGAAGGAAGGGCAGTTTGCCTGTAACAACCTCCTCCACATAGTGCTCCGCTTCTGTCATGGCGCCCATATCCGCGCCGATTGCCGTCTCATATACATCATAAAAGCCCAATTCCTTGAGAGCTGACTTGATCTTATCCGGTGTGGCATCCTTCCCAAACTGTCCTACAAAAGCCGGCGCCACCTGGGCTATGATCTTCCGGCCCGACTGCATGGCACGAATCAACTGGAAAATCTGGGATTTATCCGCAATTGCCCCAAAAGGACAGCTTACCATACACTGTCCGCAGGATACGCATAAATCCGTATCTATATAGGCGCGGCCTTTTTTGTCATTTTTGATTGCATTGACGCCACAGTGTCCAAGACAGGGGCGGACCTGGTGGGAAATGGCATCGTAGGGACAAATTGACTTACACTTTCCGCATCTGATACATTTTTCCTGGTCAATGACGGATTTTCCGTTTTTCATGCTGATAGCGCCCTTCGGGCATACTTCCCGGCAGGGGTGCGCCACGCAGCCCATACATTTATCCGTCACTTCATATTTATTTTCAGGACATGCATTGCAGGCGGAAGGAATCACCTGCATCAAAGGAGGCTCATAATATTTTTCATCAATATTACTCTCCTCCAACCCCTGAGTCACATGGACAGGCGCATTTTCAGGACGCAGGGATAATCCCATTGCAAGCCGTATCCGTTCTCTCACAATAGCACGCTCCCGATATACATTTTCATATTCCGATTCTTCGTAATTAACAATCTTATAAGGTAACGCTTCCACATCATCTTTTAAATTTGTGGATGTGTAGGCAAGATTTGCCACTTCTTTAAAAATTCGTCTCCTGATTTTACGAACCTGTGTATCTATTCCTCTCATAATTACCTCCGCCTTCCGACAACCAGATTGAAAAACCTTCGCTTTCTCAATCTATTCCCTTCGCATACCGTAAATATTTTGTAAACTATATTTTCCTATTTATTTTTGCACATACCTTGAAGGAAGTCAACAACTAACATTCCCATAAATTATAATAGAAAGCTGCCCACTTGAAAAACAATCGTGGCCATAAGCCAGGCAAAAACAATCTGAAAAATAGAGAGCTTTACGGTAAAGGATGTGGAACCACTTTCTTTTCGAATGGTTGCCACCGCTGCCGCGCAGGGAACGTACAAAAGTACAAACAGCATCATACAGTAAGCGTTCAAAGGTCCAAAAGAAGGGTCAATATTTTTTAAATTTGTAGCCACTGTGCTAAGTCCTGCCGCTGTTTGGGCATTTCCCACGCCAAAAAGGACGGAAAAGCTTGAAACCACCACTTCTTTTGCGGATATTCCGGCAATCAATGAAACAACAATCTGCCACATACCAAGACCTGCTGGACGCATAACCGGCTCTAACCCTCTGCCGATTGCTGCACCAAAGCTGTCTGCCGGATCCGTTACCATACCGGAAAACCCAAAATTAAGTACCGCCCAAATGATAATAGATGCAATAAAAATAGTAGTTCCCGCCTTAGAAAGATAATCCTTGAGCTTGTTCCATACATAGATGCGAATGGTTCTTCCGTTTGGTCTTTTGTATTCCGGCAATTCGATCAAAAGACTATCGTTTTCCTTTTCCTTTTCACAGACATGGAGCGCCCTTGCCACAAGGATTGCGCACAGCATACCAATCACATACATAGAAAAAGCGGCCACATGGGCATATTTACCAAAAAACATTCCTGAAAAAAGCACATAAACCGGAAGCCGCGCCGAACAGGACATAAACGGCGTAATAATCATGGTCCTTCTGCGGTCTTTTTCCGTTTCAAGGGCACGGGAGGCCATAATCGCCGGAACCGTGCATCCAAAACCAAGTACCATGGGAAGGAATGCCTTGCCGGAAAGCCCTGCTTTCCCCATAATGCCATCCATCACATAGGCCACTCTGGACATATAACCGCTGTCTTCCAAAATTGCCAGCGCCAAAAACAAGATTGCAATATTGGGGATAAAAGTGAGAATCCCGCCTACTCCTGCAATAATGCCATCTACAATTAAGGACGTAAGCCAATCAGCCGTACCTATATGCATCAGTAATTCTGACATTCTTCCGGAAAACAAATCCAGAAAAACCTCAAAATAGCCTTTCAGCCAGTCTCCTATCGTAAATGTAAGAAAAAATACAAAGGCCATAATACTCAAAAAGATGGGAACGCCCCACACAGGATGGGTCAGCAGCCTGTCTATGCGGTCCGTACGATCTGTCTTTTTCGCCTTATAAAACAGGACTTCTTTTATAATCCCTTCAATATATGCATATTTTGTTTGAATGATTTCCTTTTCATAGCTGTGGGTAATCACATCTGCGGTTTCGATGGGATGCTCTTTCCTTACATCCCCATCATATTCAAGAAGCTTAATGGCATGCCACCGGATAGAGGAATGGGTAGGATAAAAGGTCTCCATCCGCTGGGAGAGCTTGTCTATCTTTTCTTCTATTTCCTGGCTGTAATGCAAGACTTCCCGTTTTGAATCTTCCTCATAGTGATGTATCACAGCATGAAGCAAAATATCCAATCCCTTTCGCTTGGCGGCGGAAACCGGCACCACCGGGATATCCCCTAAAAGCTCCGGCAGCCTGTGCAGGTCGATTTCCATCCCCCTCTCCTCCACCATATCCATCATATTCAGTGCAAGAACTACGGGCTTTCCCAGCTCTAAAAGTTGTAACGTCAAATATAAATTTCTCTCAAGCGAAGATGCGTCAACCACATTGACAATTACCTCAATATCATCATCCATTACACAATTTCTTGTCACCTTTTCTTCTATGGTATAACAGGTAAGAGAATAAATTCCCGGCGTATCTACAAGCGTCATATGGACATCCTCATATTCCGCTTCTCCTTCAATTTTTTCCACTGTAACACCGGGCCAATTAGCCACCTTAAGCCGGGCGCCTGTAATTGCATTAAACAGGGTGGTCTTACCGCAATTAGGATTGCCTACAAATGCCACATGGACAGTTTCTTTCATTCTCATAGCGCTCTTTCCTCCACGTCAATCCCCTGACTGATATGCCTGCCAATGGCAAGCCTTGTCCCACGCACCCTTATAATTAATGCCCCATCTTTCTTTCTATTAAGGACGGTAACGACTGTCCCGTCATTCAGACCAAGAGCCTGTAGGCGGCGGGTGATTCCCTCCTCCACGTACAGGCCCTTGATTTCATATATCTTTCCTTTTATGCCCTCAAATAATGACATCTCTTTTCCCTCTTTTGCCAAAAAATATTTCCAGTAACATTAAAGCATAACCACCCTTTGTTTGCAAGTAATATTCAATCTTTGGATGGGTTGAAGAAAATAGTGGTTACTTTTCACGGGTCAGGAATGCACATTTACTGCGCATTCCGTGAGAACGTGATTCAGGTGTGAGGGGCGATTTTTGCGAAGCGAAACTTGGAATATCGCCCCGAATATTACTATGAGCGACTCCCAGGCCGTGAATAGTAATCAATAGTGAAAATATGAGTTTTTTGGAACCAGAGATTTTCCCCATCATACTATAGTATTAAATTACTTTAGATTTTATGAGAGGAGAATTATGCAGGATTACAGTTTTAATGAATATTTTGACCGTTTTCCACTGGCAATGGCATATGTTCCTTGGCAGCATTTAACAAATGTTTTTGAAAATTTAGATGAAGCCTACAATACAGGCACCATTTTCCCTGAACTGGAAAAACCCTTTACAGGAAGGAGATGTGAAAAATGATGAGCGAAAACAACAATAACAGTGAAAGAAGCAGACTTCTTCATGATATCGGTGTAATCAGCTTTGTAGTTGTAGAGATGAATGAATATCTGGATACGCATCCCACCGACAGAGATGCAATGGAATATCTAAGCCACTATGTACACATGCAAAATCAGGCTATGCGGGAATATGCCGTAAAATACGGCCCCCTTAGGATTTCCGATGCACACGGCTGTAAGCAGAATGAATGGAAATGGGCTACACAGCCCTGGCCTTGGGAAGGAGGATGCTAATTTATGTGGAGTTATGAGAAAAGATTACAGTATCCCGTTAATATCAAGGAACCCAACGCTAAAATTGCGCAGGTTATTATGTCGCAGTATGGCGGGCCTGATGGGGAGCTTGGGGCATCTATGCGCTATATCTCACAGCGTTATTCCATGCCTTATAATGAAGTAGCTGCTATTTTGACTGATATCGGTAGAGAAGCCCCTGAAATGTTCCATCTCAGAGGCTTGCGCTTATTTTAGCGGTCTACCCTGCGGACAGTTTACGCTTTTTGCAACCGTGTAGCTCCATTTGAGGGGGAGCAGGTTCAAATACACATCAATATGGTCTTTGTCATTCACAACCATTTTATCTAAGATTTCTTTGTAAAAATCATCTTCATATTCCACACCATTTATAAGCCCATTCATGGCTTCTGTAATTTCAGCAACAAGCTCTTGCTGTTTTTCTATCATCTCCCTTTGTTTGTCTATCCGATCAAATGCTCCACCGGAGCATTTGCCTGGATACTTAGGCATGCTATCTATCACGGATTGCAGTTCGGCAATCTCATTCTCGCACTTTGCTCTTGCTGCTGAAAATTCATCTCTGGTAATATCGCCAGATGTATAAAGGTCAATGAGGTTTGTGCGTTTTTGTTCAATGGCTTTTATCTGTGATTTTAGTTTCTCACTGTCTGTACCTGCGGTATCCATTGCGATAATAGACTTGATAATAGCAAGCAAATTATTAGTGATTTTCTCCTTATTATACTTTAAGCAGCTCGTGACAAGGTACATGATGTGGGTTGCATCTTCGTTGCGTATGCTAAGTCCACTGCATCCAACTTGATTCCCTGCTTTGTCCACATGAGGGCTTCCATGTCTTGCAGCTTCAAGACACCGCCACGCCTTATAGCGGTTTCCATTTTTTCGGGTTTTATATCTCGCCACATAACTTGAACCGCAGCATCCGCATTTGATTTTCCCAGAAAATGGATAACGGTTGCTGTGTTTCGCTTTGCCCTCCTGTGAAAGCGACTTTTCATCCAAAATGCGGTTTGCCTTATCGAAAAGCTCACGGGAGATAATCGGCTCATGATGGTCTTTGATAATCACAAATTCCTCTTGCCCTCGGTTATACTTCTTTTCATGGGATAAAAAGTCTGGCGTATAGGTTTTCTTCTGCACCAAATCACCGCAGTATTTTTCATTGCGGATAACTCGGAGAATGACTGTGTTCTGCCATTCCTTTACACGCATGGGCTTAATGCCATCCTCCCGAAGCTCACGGGCAATCACATGAGTTCCTTTCCCCTCATTTACAAACTTATGGAAGATAAGACGGACAACTTTTGCCCCATCCTCATTAATATACATTTTGCCATCTTTCACATCGTAGCCAAGCATACTCCGCCCAAACACAACTCCCTGCTCCATCTGGCGTTTCTGCCCCCATTTCACACGCTCGGAAGTCTTACGGCTTTCCTCCTGTGCAATCGAGGACATAATGGCAAGGCGAAGCTCTGCATCGCCGTCTAAAGTGTTGATGTTATCATTCATAAAGATAACACCCACGCCGTGCTTTTTGAGGTCACGGGTATAGAATATACTATCAAGGGTATTTCTCGCAAAACGGGAGATTTCTTTTGTTACAATCAAATCAAAATCACCGTTCTTTGCACACGCAATCATGCGGTTAAATTCTTTCCGTTTTTTCGTATTCGTACCAGAGATTCCTTCATCTGCGAACACTTCATAAAGCTCCCAATCGGGATTACGCTCTATATACTGTCTGAAATAACGCTGCTGGCTTTCAAATGAATTTGCCTGGTCTTCGTTGTCCGTAGATACACGGCAGTATGCGGCAACCTTTCTCTTTGTGTGCTGTATCTTCCTTTCTTGATTTAGTGTTTCGTATTTATCTATTGACATAAGAATATCTCCTTTCCCGACAATCCCTTGCCGTATTTTCAGTATAGTTAATTGAAAATAGTATGTCGAATGTGCAAATTTGAATACAGAACATAAATTACAACTGTATTCATGAGCAAGTAACGAAAGTGGAGAGCCTGCCCCGCTTTATCGGGCATTGCGAATATCCTCTGTTTTCTCACACTTGACTATGTAAAAACGTCAAGCGGTTATGCCTGACGTTGCTTTTTTCTAATTTAGACGATATTGTTTTTCAAGCTCAAGCAAACAGCGTTCCCGCTGTGATGCGGTCAACAGATTCCGTTTTTCTAATGATAAAAGGATTGACCTTTGAAAATTCATAAGAAATACTGCATGTTCCTGCTCATTCAATTCTGGAACAGGCTCGCCAACATACCTAAATTCTCTATGCTTCAATAGGCAGCACCTCCCTCATTCTCAATATATGAGCGAATGATTGTACCATATAACGAGGGGCTAATCCTTTTTTTGAACGCTGTCATCATGCAGCGGACAACATTCATGAGCAGGCAAAGAATCCGAGAGTCTGCCCTGCTTCATCGGGCAGTGCAAATATCCGTTTAATCCAATACTGATTGCCAATGCTTTGTCCATTGCAGGAAGAAAACGCTTGTCAAGAGTTCCCATATACTCCCGCAAACATCGTTTATCAATCGTCCGTATCTGTTCAAGCAGGATGATAGAGTCCCTGTCAAGCCCCTCAACATCCTTTACTTCGATATGTGTCGGTAATTTTGCCTTTGTCTGTGTTTTACCTGTTATGGCAGCGATAATGACTGTTGGGCTGTGGCTATTTCCTATATCATTAGAAATGATAAGTACGGGTCGTATGCCGCCCTGCTCCGAACCGACAACGGGATTAAGCTCTGCGTAGTAGATGTCGCCACGTCTAATTGTTCTTTCCATATTCTTTAGAACCTCCTATCTGGATTTAGGCAGGAATACCCTGCCTATGTAACAGCCAGACGCAAGGAAGTATTTAAGGCCGGGAGAGCATAAAACAAGCCCTATTTTCAATGACCGCCCTGCATCTGGCTTTATGATAAAAAGCATTTTCTATTTGTCCCCGACATCCCGAAAATGCTGATGCGTGATTACGCAAGGAAAATCACCAAACGGTCAGCAGCGAACTGACGCCACGGAAGTTGCACCCCCAACTGTCGGTCTGACAGAGCCGTCCCCATTGCCTGCGGCGGACTGGTTACCGCTCGGACTGTGGCTGGACAGGAGTATCATTATCTTCTTTGTGGGTCTTGGCGAAATCGGGAGCTGCCCGATATTTTCAGTCGGTATTTTCCGTTTGCCGTCTTTCGGCGGGTCATGGCGTACCGCTGCACACGCTTTGTTCAAACCACAAAGAGAATGTATTTGGTGAATGACTATTCGGTTGTCAAAGAGCCGTCCCATTTTTGCCATAAAGGAAAACAGGTGAAAGGATTTTTAAACCCCTTCACCTGTTTGGTGTGCCCGGTGGGCACACCAATAAAAATCCCTCCAAACTAAGGCAGGTTTGGAAGGACTTTTATTTTTGGCATGGCAAAGCAGCCCACCAAACGCTGTTTTTTATTTGGCGGGCTTCCCCTTACCTCTGGCACTATTTACAAAATGTGCTTTTGACCTATATTTTCTTCTCTATATTTATCACTTTCTGCGTCCACTCACAGTAAAACGCTTCTTCATGTGACACCAATAGCACTGTTCCCTCAAATTCCTCCAATGCGGTTTTCAACGATTCTTTCGCAAGCGCATCAAGGTGGTTTGTCGGCTCATCCATGATAAGGAAATTGCACGGCTTCATCATAAGCAGGCACATTTTAACCTTTGCCTGTTCTCCTCCGCTCAAAGTCCCGATTTCCTGCATGGCGTGTTTGCTTGAGATGCCGCAGCCTGCAAGACGCTTTCTCACGTCTTTTATCGTAAGCAACGGGTAAGTATCGGAAACAATCTGAATGGGCGTTTTTTCTATATCTGCCCATGCCAGCTCCTGCTCAAAATACCCAATCTTTACCTGCTCCGAAAAACGGAAACTCCCACTTAATGAGGGTATTTGGCTGATAAGTGTTTTTAGCAGGGTGGATTTGCCGATGCCGTTAAATCCCGTCATAATAATTTTTTCTCCCCCTTTTATGGAAAAACTGATATCTGACAAAACAGGATAGTGGTAGCCTACATCCAGATGTTTTACTTTTAGATGCTCTGTCGTAGTCAGCGGGAGAGCTGCAAACCGAAAATGCGGCTTGATTTCTTTCTGTTCCAGAGCTTCCATCTTATCCATTCGGTCAAGCTGTTTGTGTCTGCCACGAGCCATTTTTGACTTTCTCCCTGCAATATTCCTGCGGATAAATTCTTCCGTCTTTTTGATTGTTTTCTGCTGTGCGGCATACTGTCTGATATAATCCTCACGGAGCAGTGCCTTTTTTCTCGTGAACTCTGAATAAGTGCCAAAATATTTCGTGATTTTCTCGTTGTCAATATCGCATATTCTTGTGGATATTTTCTCTAAAAAGTCATAGTCATGCGATACTACCAGAAAAGCGTTTGGCAGGCTGGAAAGATATTCGGCAAGCCATGTAACATGTTCCTTGTCCAAGAAGTTTGTCGGCTCGTCCAAAAGCAAAATATCTGGCTTCTCAAGCAGTAATTTTGCCAGTATGACCTTTGCCCTCTGCCCGCCGCTCATCTGTTCAATCGGTCTGTCTAACCCGACTGCCGTCAAGCCCAGACCTGTTGCCACCTGTTCTATCTTTGTGTCAATCAAATAAAACTCCTTACGCTCCAATTCTTCCTGATACCTTGCCGCCGTGCTTAGCTTCGCCATATCCCCATCCGCAGACTGGCAGTACAGCTCATTCATCCTGTTTTCTATCTCATACAGCCCAGAAAATGCGGATTGCAGGAACTCCCTCATCGCCACGCTTTTTTCAATTTGGGCGTATTGGTCGAGATACCCTATTTTTGTGTTCGGCTGCCATACTATCCTGCCAGAGTCGGGGATAAGCTGCTCTGTGCAAATCTTTATGAACGTGCTTTTTCCCGCCCCGTTCTGACCGACAATTCCGATATGCTCCCCTTTGTTCAATGTAAAATCCGCATTTTTAAACAGATAATTTTCTCCAAAAGAATGTGTTAATCCCGTAACTTCTAATAAACTCATAATCATTGTCCTCTCTTTTGCCTGTCTGATTTTCCAAAATGGGCAAAAAAATAGCAGAAGTCAGATACTCTTGGTATCATGCCTTCTGCTATATCCGTTCCATCACAAACCGCTTTTAGGAAACAGCCCATATACAACAAAAGGCTACGGACAAAACACTGTCCATAGCCTGCTGAACACAAATTTGTACGGGAAAAGAAACAATATATGAAAAAGATATAAAATCCCTCTCATGTACTGCTGTATTTCCCGATGAAATCCTAACGTGTTATATTACGCTATACTCTGTACAATGTTTCATCGGATTTGATTGTACAGAGCTGATTTTCTTTTTAGGCGGAAGTTCGTTTGTAATGTAAAAGCTCATGAAACTATTCTCCTTTAAAATTAGTTCAAATTATTTTAGCATGAAAACCAGCAGTTTGTCAAATCCTATTTTTATGAAATTTTCAGTTTTTATCTCTCATAATAGGAAATTTTATATCTTATATAAGAGGTATTGCATAATTAAATTAGATGTTACGCTTGTATAAAAACAGAGCCAACAGACTATGGTTTTCCACACGTTCATTGGCTCTGCATCTATGTGTCTGGCTCTATCCTATATTCTTCTTTAACCGTATTCCCATTGAAAAATACGGCTCACTTAAATATTCTTCTTTGTCGATGCTGTATCCTCTTTTTTTATAAAAGGAAACCGCATGATGGTTATTTTTAAACGCCCATATCACAATTTCTTTATACCCTTGTTCCTCCGCCTCTTGCTCGGCAAAATCCATCAACATTTTCCCAATTCCTTTCCCTTGAAATTGGGAAGCAACATAAATACGCCAGATTTCAAATGCCCCTGCCATATCCGCATCTGCCGTATCTCCAAAAGACAACATTGCCGACACTCGGTTTTCTTCCTCCCACACATACTCTGACAGTCTGCCAGCAACAAAATCTGTCTTTAATCGGCGTGTCCTTGCTGCACATCCATCTGAATTTAGCAGCAGCGGATTGACATATCCAGAATAAACATTTTTCCAGTTCTCATTTACAATACCACATACCGTATCAAAGTCCTTTTCTCCTAATGGTCGTATCATTTCTTTCTCCTAAATATCGTTTTTCCATTCATTCCCAACCACTGTCACATGCAGATTTTTCACTTCTATCAATCTTTCCTGCCTGCATTTCGGGCAGTAGAGAGGATAATTTATCAGAATAGTATCCTCCCTAATTCTGCTGCGGGTTTTGCTCCCGTAGACAGGGCATAATATCCATTCTGTCTGTTTCAATTTCCTGCCTGCCTTTCTTTCAAAAATAATTGTATTGTTTCCGATGCCTGCATAGCAGATATACTGTCAGCATAAGCGTGAAGAGTTCCGCAAACGGTACTGCAAGCCATACGCCCGTTACCTCTAAAAATCTCGGCAATACCAAAAGGGACACCGTAATAAATCCAAATGTCCGCAGGAAAGATATGGTTGCCGATGCCTTTCCATTCGATAACGCCGTAAATAAAGCGGATGAAAAAATATTGCATCCAGAGAACAGAAAGCTGAATGAAAAAATGCTAAATCCATTCTTTGTAATCTCAAAAACATTCCTGTTATTTTCAGCAAATACCTTTGCAATGCTTTCCCCGCCAAACATGGAAAATAAAAATGCAAATATGGAAATCCCCGCTATAAATCTAAAACAGATACGGACGGTCTTTTTTAGCTGTTTTACATTTCCGCTCCCATAGTTATAGCTTACAACGGGGGCTGTTCCCATAGAAAAGCCAATATAAAGCGTTGTTAAGAGGAACTGCGAATATATAATAACTGTAATCGCCGCCACGCCGTCCTCGCCTAATAGCTTCATCATCGTTACATTAAACAGAAATGTCGTTACGGCAGTCGAACACTGACTTACCATTTCCGATGCACCGTTGGAACAGCTTTTCAGCAGAACAGATGCGTCCATATTAGGCTTGCAAAAGTGCAGCTCACTTCTTTTCATCAGAAAAAATATTGTACCGATAATTGACGGTATCATATATCCGATGCCTGTCCCAATAGCTGCTCCCTTGATTCCCATTTGCAGTAAAACGATAAAGACATAATCAAAAACAATATTGGCAATCCCCGACAAAACAGCAAGCACTAAGCCTAATGTTGGTTTCCCCGCCGTCACAAAAAGATTCTGATATAGCACCTGCATCATGTTAAAAGCGATGAAAATGAGCTGTATCGTCAGATAATCCCTGCAATATGGGAACAATATTTCATTCGCCCCCAATCCCCAGATGATTTTATCCAAAAAAAGAAGCCCTGCCGCTGTAATCAGCAGACCGATAACCGCTCCTGCCACAACAATCAATGTGAAATTGCTTCGGGCTTCTTCTGTGTTTCCATTCCCCATTTTCTTCGCAACGACCGCACTTCCTCCTGTCGCAAGCATCGTCCCCAGCCCGACAATCAGATTGATGACGGGGCAGACGATATTGATGGACGACAAAGCGTTCGTGTCTACAAACCGTGCGATGAAAATCGTGTCTACAATGGTGTATAATCCCATAAACAGCATCATCACCATGCTTGGGAAAGCAAATCTGACAAGGGATAGGGCGTTAAAGCTCTCTGCTAACGGGTTTTTCTGTGTTTCGGTCATTCCTTGTTTCCTCCTTGTTTTTCGGTGGAAGCACGAAACGCTGTGTCGGATAGCCATATTCCACAAGCAGTTCCCGTTCTGCAAATCCAAGACGGCGGTATTCTTCCCGCCAGCCCGTATCTGCCTTATCGCCTGCACGGTATGTCGTCAACGTAATCTCTTTCCCATAAAGCAACTCGTCTGCCAACTTATCAAGGAACAGCTTTGTAATGCCGAGATGCCGATACTGCGGATGGACAGCCAGAAAGTCTATGCTGCCTGTGTCGGGCGAAAATCCCATCACTCCAATAGCCATATCGTCATCCCGCAATATCAGAGCCTTTTTATCCGCAATATACTGATGTAGGTTTGCGGTGTAATCTCCCGTATCCAGACATGGATAGCCGTCAATCGTGAGGCTTACCAGTTCCATCCAGTCATCCGCATCCTCGGGCGTGGCAAATTTTATATTGTCTTTTGTCAAATCCATTTTTATAAGTTCCTCCTTCAGATAAATTTCAAGCTGTAACGGGTAGAAGTTTTCCGTTTCCCGAAATTGGGCAGGGGAAGTCTTATACATCGCCTTAAAAATATCCGTAAATGCCTGCTGGCTTTCATACCCGCTCATAAGGGCAATCTCGATAATCGGTTTTGCAGAAAACACCAGAATTTTTGCTGCTTCTGTAAGCTGCCGCCGTTTTGCGTAGTCATGGATAGTCAAGCTGATGGTCTTTGTAAAAATCCGATGCAGATGGTATTTGGAATAGTGCAGTGCCGATGCCACCATATCTAAATCCATCTTTTCATGCAGATGTTCTTCGATATAGCGGATAGCCTGTGAAACAATGCGTACTGCCTGACCTTGCATTTTGCTCCCTCCTTTCCTTTTTCCCGCACTTTTAAGCATTATGATATGCCTGTACGGTATTCCAATAAAATATTGTAGCACAAGGAGTTTTTTATCTTTTCATCATTCTTGCTATGTTTTTAAATCACTAAATGATAATACCCCCACTTTCCAGTCAACGTATTCTAAATCAACTATACCGATACCGTTTCCTCACATTCAATGATTTTACTTGAATATCTATTTTCCATGAATAAAATGAAAATCACAACAATTAGCACCTCCTCCTATTGTTCCCATGCGTTCAAATCTAATCTTAGGTTCATATCCCGAAAAAGCAATTATATCACTTTGGCAGAAAACCGTACAAAGTTCTGGGCAGGAATATTTCTCACACATTTCTTTGTAAAGGCAACGGACTATATCAAAATGAATTTCTCTATTATCATGTCTTTTCCATTCTACCGTAAACCCCTCTGTTGGGTACTTTTTGCTCATATGTGATTTGGCAAACATTTTAAATAAACCTTTTCCATTTAACCGCTATCTTTAGGACAGCAGATTATGGACTGCCTTGTAAGTAAGAGGAATATACATACAAAGTAAAGACAACCGTTCCCACAATCCCTCATATTTCAACATGGTATTTTGAAACTGCTCTTTATCTCCCATGATAAAACAGACAAAAAAAATTAATGCCAGGATAAAAGAAATAACACATATAATGCCGAAAATAACATTGTTCTGTTTGAATGCTAAAATCCCATTTATCAATGGAAAAAACAATAATGCCATAAATCCGATTGCTGCACTTATTCCGTGTACTTTTGAAGCCGCAGAGACAATGTCTTTGTTTTCATTCACATGGAATATTCCCGAAACCAATCCTGCTCCGACAGCAAATGTCCCCAGTGAAAACAAAAGTAAAACCGATAGGATTGGAAAATCTTTTTTCGTAGCAAAAAAATATGCAATCGCTGCAAATGCCAGAAAACATCCAAGCCATATTAACCATGCATTATAAATAACACGAACGGGGCTTTGCAGACTTCCCAACGCACTCATAGCCATTGTCTTACTGTTGTACCCATCATAATACCGACACAATATCCACGGAAGGAAAAACTCGCCAATGACTGTAAAGAGTAAAATTGAATGAAACAACTTACTGTTTATTATATTTCCCATTTTCCAATCACTCCTAATATCTCTTAATTTCTCCATGAAAATTATGTGCTTTTTCAAGTAGCGGTCCTTTTGCTCCCATTGTAAAGGCAATATCACTGCTGCGGATTGACAACAGCTCCATTCCAGACTGTAATTCTAAAACGTCCAACGTATTTTGCGGCAATTTAACAGCTCCGTCCTTATCAATGTTAATCCACGCATATTTGCGCCCTTTATATCGGGTAAACTCACCCTCGGAAAGCTGACAATCCCTTAATGCAGGACATTCTCTCAAGATATGACGGAGTTTTGAATTTGACAGCAGCGGATATGTCGTCACGCAAAAGCCGCCTGTTATTTTGCTTCCCGTAAAAATTATCACTTTTCCATCCCGCAGTGCATCATATTCCAACAATGCCTGTGGCGGGATGTATATTGTTAAATCGGGGTTTATAATGGAAAGACCAAATACAAATTTACCCCCTTTATTGAGCTGCGGCATAAAAAACCTCCTTTTCCAGTATTCCTTTTTCTACATTGATATGTTATAATAGTAATATCTATAAAAACCACTTTATATATAAAGTAATGCGAATACAACCCAATGTCAAGGAGGAAATACCCTCCGGGTATACCTGTATGCCAAAGAACGGGCAATAAAGGAGGAAAAAATATGCTGTCCAAACCTGCCACAATGCTTTTAGGTTTCATATACGAAAAACCGCTTAACGCATACGAGATAATAAAACTCTTAAACTACATGAATGTGAAATGGTGGTTTAATATCGCTGATTCAACGGTATATTCGACCTTAAAAACCCTTGAGAAAAAGGAATTTATATCTGGCACTACCGAGAAAGTCGGAAATATGCCAGACCGCACCGTTTACAAACTTTCTGATAAGGGGAAAAGCGAATTTGTAAACACTTTAAAAGCATCCATCCTGCAATTCAACTACGATACAAACATCTTTTCTATTGCCGCTTTTTTTCTAAGTACATTTACCCCTGATGAACAGCAGGAACTTTTGCAGGAGCGGCTTAATATTCTGCAAAAGTACCGTGCCGGGATTGAAAAACAAATCAATCCGTTATGGGAAAATGAAGTTTCTTCTGCCCATTCTGCAAATGTAAAAAGAATGATTGACCTCGTAGATGCTGAAATAACAGGGACAAACCGTTTACTTGAAAGCTGCAATGCCAACATATAACACAAGTCCATGAAATGGATAACAGACCGTGAGGAAAACCTATGACTACAAACAATATCCGATATTTATATCATGCAGAAACAGGCATTGAGCTGATTTTCTGCAAAAATTCAACTATATCCTACCCGCTACATAACCACGTTTCCGTACTGACAATCGGTATCATACTGGACGGCTCCGTAGTCCTTACAACGAATAAGGAAGCAAGGACTTATAAGCAAAACGAAACATTTACAATATTTCCGTATGAACCGCATAGCATTTCGGCACATGACAGCTATTCCATGCTTACCCTGTGCATTGATAAGAATGCTGTAAACAACACAGATGTTATCACCATACAAAAACATATCGGACTTCTTCTGATGCAGGCTCTGAATATGGGAAAAATTAGTCACTATCAGATATTACAGCTATTAAACTGTCTGGACAAAACCTCGGATTCTTCCAACTGGCAGCTTAAAATCCATCCCCCGTATATCCATGACTTAAAAAGACAGTTGGAGTTATACCCAGAATGCAAACTTTCTGTCGAGGAAATGGCACAAAACGCTTTTCTAAGCAAATACCACTTTATCAGAAGCTTCAAGGCAGAGGTAGGGCTTGCACCGCACCAGTTCCAAATCCAGAACCGCATCCGCAAGGCGCAACGCCTAATCCATGAAACCGATACAATAACCGAAGTAGCTTTGACCACGGGTTTCTGCGACCAAAGCCACTTCATAAAGCAATTTGAAAAACAGGTAGGCTTGCCGCCTTTAACTTATAAATATTCTTCTGGAATTATCCCCCAAAATACCTCTATACCCTCTGGGACACTCGTGTCATTCAGCGATACGAAAGAGATATAACCAGATAGAGCTATTAGCAGAGGGCGGGCATAAACTTTGCGAACAGGCAAAGCCCGTCATCCCCTGCAATCACTTCATGCGGTACGCCTACGGGAAATATGGATATTATACCCGCTTCATAGGGCAATTCCACACCGTCATTAACGCACACGCCTGTGCCAGAGATTACTTCATGCGTTTCCAGTTGATTCTCGTGGATATGATTGCCAATCTTTTTATTAGGGGCTATCCTCACAAGATGGTAACTAAATTCTCCGTCTGTCCTTTCGGATGTGATAATGTGCTTCAGCTCCACACCCGGGGAAGCAGGATGTTTCGACCACGGGATAGCATCAAATGTAACTGTGGCATCTGGTAACAGCAGCTTTCCTCCCTCATTGAATTTTTCAAACAGATTTTTGTAATCCATTTTCAACACTTCCTTTCAATTTTTTGACAATTCTCTTGCCTGCTTACATCATACCAACAGGCTTGTTATTTGAATTGTAAAAAATTGCGGAATACAAAACAGAGCCAACGATTTGTGATTTCAAACTATGATATGCTCCCCTTATAGTAGACAGACAAAATAATAAAACTGTCACTGTAAGGAGGAGCATATTTCATGGGACAACATTCAAAATACTCTTTTGAGATGAAACTGGCTGCTGTCACAAAGTATCTGGAGGGAAGCTGTTCAACAGAAAGTATTGCCCGAAGCCTGGGAACAAATGGGACACGCATCATCGAGTGGGTGACCTTGTATCAGGCACTGGGAGCAGATGGGTTAAAAACATCCCCCAAACTCAGCGCCTATTCTGCCGAAACAAAACACAATGCCGTCTGTGATTACCTTTCCGGCAAAGGGACATTAAGGGAAATCCAGAAAAAGTATGGAATCCGCTCAGATAAACAGCTTCGCAACTGGATTATGAAGTATAATGGTCATGAAAATCAAAAAACTTCTTTCACAGGAGGAAACAGTATCATGGCCAAAGGAAGAAAAACCTCATATGAGGAACGGATGGAAATTGTAACATACTGTATAGAGCATGGGATGGATTATGCCCAGGCAGCAGAAAAATACCAGGTATCCTACCAACAGATTTACCAATGGACAAGGAAATACCAGTCAAACGGCGCAGAAGGGCTTATTGACAAAAGAGGGAAAAGAAAATCTGAAACGGAAATGTCGTAACTGGAGAAGCAGCGTGTGGAAAATAAGCTTCTTCAAGCGGAAAAGCGCAGAGCCCAGCTGGAGGCTGCTTTCTTAAAAAACTCGATGAGATCGAAAGGAGACGGTTTTAAGTCAGACACAAAATGAGACGCTTTATCTGGCAATACAGGAAATATATGACGAGCAGGGATGCCCTATATCGGAACTCTGCAGATTTGCGGGAATTTCGCGTTCTGCTTATTATAAATGGCTGAACTGGAAACCAAGTGAAAATGAGAAATTCAACCAGAAATTATGCATCCTTATCAGGGATGCGTACGAGGAAAAAAGCAGGATTATGGGTTACAGGCAGATGACGGTTAAATTGAACCGTGAAAATGAATTTCTAGTCAACGCAAAGAGAATCCTGCGCCTTATGCGGATTTTACATCTGAAATCCGTGTGTCGGCGCAGGAGAAGAAACTATGTAAAATCAACGCCAGAGGTTACTGCCGAAAACATCTTAAACCGGGAGTTCCATGCGGAGCGTTTTGGAGAAAAATGGCTGACGGATGTAACAGAAATGAAATATGGAGCCAGTGGGAAGGCATACCTAAGCGCCATTCTGGACTTAGCAGATAAAAGTATTGTTTCCTTTGTCATTGGACATTCCAATAATAATGCCCTTGTTTTTGAAACCTTTGACATTGCCCATGAAAACCATCCAGATGCAAAGCCTTTATTCCACAGAGACCGCGGATACCAATACACCTCAAAATCCTTCTGCAAAAAGCTTAACAAAGCAGGAATGACGCAAAGCATGACAAGAGTATCCAGATGCATTGATAACGGGCCAATGGAAGCGTTCTGGGGGATGCTGAAATCAGAAATGTATTATCTGAAGAAATTTCAAACTTATTGACCTGCCTTGAATTCTATACTTATCTTTATAGTGCTTGTCTAAAAAAGGTACGAATAAATTTAATGGAGTGTGTGAAATAATTTCTGTAAATTAAGATCTTCTATGATAAGTTAATAAGAAAGGTAGGTGCTTTTAT
>NZ_QZDT01000030.1 GCF_009917485.1 Parablautia muri | reverse complement strand
ATCAACTGCTTGAAAAATACTTTTTAAACATTTTTCATTTTACCTATTGACATTTCTTAGCTGGACTTTTTAAAAAAATCCGGCATCTGGCAAATGTCAAATTGTAATATCTGATATTTGTGCAGATGCCGAAATGAGCTTACTATGCTTTTCTGATTTATTTTATTTATTGTTTTATTAACATAAGGTCTGTCCGCGAAGAATATTCTTTACTACTGATTGTCAATTTCCTTTTGGATTTCCTCCGCCGCCTTGTCTAAGGCTGTTTTGGGATCCTCCACGCCATAAGCAACACGTTCCATGGCATCATTCACCGCATTAAAAACAGCGTTTGAATATGCAACCTTGGGCGAACCCACGCCGCAGGCAACTGATTCATAAATAACCGCATTGTTTTCCGGATTTTCCGCAATATAGCGCTCTTTCAGAGATTCTCTTACAGGCGGCACGCCCATCATTTCGTAGCGGGTCCATGCCACATCTGCAGAAGATGCATACTCCATGAATCTCCATGCTTCTTCTTTGTGTGGTGTCTCACTGCTCATAAACATAAATCCCATACCGCAGAAGGTAGCCTGCTTTTCCTGCTTTAAGGGAGCTGCCATTGCAATTTTGCCGGCTAACGCACCGCCATCCCATGTGGCGAAATCGGTGGTATTGGCATAAGTCATGGCTGCAAGTCCGCTTGCAAAGGGATTGTTGTCGCTGTTGCTGCTATCCCAGGGAATGGTTCCCTCATCCTCAAGCTTCTTTAAAAATTCCGCTGCCTCCACCGTCTTTTCGGAATTACACAAAACCGTATTATTGTCCTCGTCCACCAGATTCTTTTCCCCGTTTGCCAGAAGGAAAATCGTCAGATAATGTTGCTGGCCTGTGCCGGATGAAGGAACGCTAAGCCCGGTCTGAACCACATTATCGCCTTCCTTTTTCACCAGCTTTTTGTGATACTCATAAAGCTCATCCCAGTTTGTAGGCGGGCTATCGGGATCAAGACCTGCTTCTTCAAACAGCTCTTTGTTATAAACCAGCAGCCGCACATCCGGCTGTGTTGCGATACCATAAAGCTTTCCGTTGATGGTTCCCAGATTCAAAGCGCTCTCCATATAATCATCTTTGCCATCCCAATTGGTTGTAAATTCATCCAATTCCGCATACTGTCCCAAAGGAACTCTCACGCCCATGGAAGCTAATGTAAAATCAATCACATCCGGCGCCGTTCCTGACGCAAATCCGGTATTTAACTTGGTTTCAAAATCATCTCCGTAACTGCATTCCTGGTACTCAATCTCAATATCGGGATTCGCCGCCTCAAAGTCCGCAATTACTTTATCCCAAAATTCCTTTTTCCCGGCATCTGTACCCGCTCTTAAAAAAGTCAGTTTAACCTTTTCACCTGAAGCTGTCTGCTCACTGCCGGAATCTTTGCCTGCTTCGGACTCCTGGGTTGTTTCCGATGACGATGCCGCATCTTTTGAAACAAGTTCTTCCGTACCTTTGTTTCCACAACCTGCCATACTAAGCGCCATTGCTGCTCCTAACAGAGCGCACATAACTTTTTTTAACTTCATCTTTTCCCTCCTTTATTGCTGATAAAAACGATTGACTACAAAACCTCTTAACCAATTGACAGCTCACGATTTTGTTTTACAATCAACTGTTTGATGTTTTTATTTTACGAAAAAAAGAGCACAGGTTCCATGTCTGCAATTAACACTTCCTTGTACTCAATTTCTATATTTTCGCATATTTTTTTATATAATTTATATAAAATTTGCCATTTTTGTATTTTGTTTTGTCTTTTTGTATATTATTTTGTTTTCCGGTATTCCAAAGGAGAGCACCCGTAATGGTCTTTAAACGCCCGGCTAAAATGAGCCGAATCAAAAAAGCCCACCTGTTCAGCGATTTTTCCTACCGACAGTCTGGTGTCCTTTAACAAGGTACGGGATTTTTCCAGCCTTACCTCCTGCAGATAGCTGCTGAATTTCCTGCCCGTTTCCTTTTTAAAAAGCGTAGAAAGATAGGGCTTGCTCAAAAACACCTTATCCGCCATCTGTTCTAATGAAATCCTCTCTCCCATATGATCTTCTACGTATTCCATTACCTCCTTTACAGAGGCTGAATATTGCATGTTTCCACGCTTTTTCTGCAAAAGATTACACAAATAATCCTCTTCGCTTTTCACGGCATCCAAAAGCTTCTGTAAGTTCAGCATCTCCCTGCTTATTAAAAGCTTGGCCCCTTCCACTCGTTCTTTTTCGTCATCATTTAACCCATACTCCCACAGATTATGCCGGTATGCCGACAAAATCTCATCACACAAGGCTTTCACATATGTAGGGTGAAGATAAGATGCTTTTTGCACATTATGTAAAAAATCCTCTACTTTTTGCGCTGCTTTTGCATAATCGGCCTGATACAGGTATTTCATGATTTCCTTAATATCCTGGTTAAAATAAAGCTCTCCCGCCTCCTGCTTCATATAAACCCGCATATCATCATACTGCCAGGCTCCGCAAAGTCCAAAAAAAACTCTGTTTTCTCTTGCGGCGGCGGCCTGTCTGCACATTTCTTTTATGTCAATCAGCTGGTTTGTCCCCCGCTGCGTCTGGTTTCCATCCCCCTGCATCCTGCTGATTCCCAGATACGGCCTGATACCTGTATGGACTTGCAAAATATTTCCCAGCCTGTCCATCAATTGCAGACGTTCCCCTTCTTTATTATGTAAGTATCCCAAAATAAGCGTTTGGTTATCCGCCCAGAAGAAAGCTCCCTGCAGCTGTTCCTGTTCCAGGAATATAGCAAGCAGTTCTTCTACAGCCTCGCAGGAGACCTGCTTTTCCAGATAAATTTCAGCAAACACCAATTTTGAAATTTCCTGCTCCTTTATATTTTCTCCCAAAACCCTCGTCAATTCTTCGGCGCCGGCCATACCCTGTTTTACCAGTTCGGCAAAAACCGCCCCCTTTTTGTTTTCCGTTTCTTCTATCTGGGTTTCCTCTTTATCAACCTGCTTTTGTTCCAGATACTTTGCTGCAGCGTCCAGAATCTGCTTCAGGGACTCTTTGGTGATTTCAGGCTTTAGCACAAATTCCTGGGCGCCTAAACGGATTGCCTGACGGGCATAATGAAATTCGTCATAAGCGCTTAGAATCACCTTATAGGGCTTAAGCCCCATTTCCAAAAGCTTTTCCAAAAATTCCAGCCCATCCATAACGGGCATACGTATGTCCGTAAAGACAACGTCCACATTCTTTGCACAGGCAAGATAATCAAGGGCCATACTGCCGTTGGAAAAAACCCCTTCCACATGATAATCCCCTGAAAGTTCTTCCAGCTTTTTCTTAAGCCACTGTCTGGTAATTCCTTCATCTTCAATGATGATGATTTTCATAATGGCTCCCTCCCTGTAACGCACCCGCCGTTCTGGCCGGCATCCTCATGTCAATTCTGATTCCTCCATTTTCCAGTTGATAAGCAAAAAGTCCGCTTTCATCTCCAAAAGAAAGCCTGATACGCTCCTGTACATTCCTGATTCCAATGCTGCTGACCTGGCCTTCCTGGCAGTCCTTCTTAGAAGCAAGCAGCGTCTTGATTTTATGAAGGTCCGCCCCTTCTCCATTATCATAAACACTGATGATAAGTTCTTCCCCTTCCTTTCGCGCCTTAACACAAATCTTCCCCATTTCTTTTTTCGCACCAAAGCCATGGGAAATAGAATTTTCTACCAGGGGCTGTACGGAAATCCTGGGCACCAGACATTCCTCCGTTTCCCTGTCCATTTGAATTTCCCATTCAAACATATCCTGATATCGGTTTTCCATCAGCACCAGATAATTTTCCAAAGACTCCATCTCCTCCTTGACCGGAATCAGCTCCCGATAATCCGAGAAGGTTTTCTTAAGTAGCTTAGCCAGCGCTAAAAGGGAGATGTTTGCTTTCTCCTTCATGTCCATTTCCATCAAAAACCGGATGGACGCCAGCGTATTATATAGGAAATGCGGATTGATCTGCGCCTGCAGCGCATTCAGTTCCAAAACACGCTTTTCCTCATCCCGCTCTCCAAGCTGTCTTATCAGTTCCTCGATTCTGTCAAGCATCTGGTTGAACTGGCTGCCCAGCTGCCCAAACTCATCATTGCTCTCCACCTGTGCCCGGACGCTTAAATCTCCCTGGTAGGCCGTGCGCATATCCTCCTTAAGCTTCTGCACCGGATGGCTGATATATCTTGCGTTGTAAATGGACATCAGCAGAGCCAGCAAAAAGTATATGACAGCCACCCCTACCATCCAAAGGTAGCTCCAATTGCCAAACCAGGCGCTCTTTTGCATGGTTTCATACATTACGATTTTCCAGCCTGTGACAGAGTTTGTGGTAAAACAAATCTGTGAATAAATCCCTTCTATGTTTGCAGGAAAATAACCATGGTCGTAGTCTAAAAGTTTTCCCAGATAGGTTTGTGAGCTGATATAACTTCCTGTCAGTTCCTGGTCCGTACAACTGATAATCCGCCCTGTCTCGTCCATCAAAAATACTTTTTGATTTTCCTGCCGGATGCCGTCTCTGAACAACCGTTCAAACCGTTCCTGTTGAATGCTTACATCCATTAATCCAATGTACCTGCCGCTGTTTAAATGCCGCAAAAGCCGCACCGCACGTACAATACTGTCCTTGTCTTTGCCAAATTCCTCGCTTCGATAGGTTGGAATGTAACGGATTCTGCCGCTCTCTAACAACATATCGTACCAATCTTCCTTTTTTAAACTATTCAGGTCCGAAAATATAAACTCTACTTCATCGTTCCATCTGGAAGAATAGTTCCGTCCGTTTTCTCCCAATATTTCCAGATAATACCCCGTATCGCCATAATAAACCCAACGGCTCCGCAAAAATTCCTGCATTGCCTTTTCGGTGGTTCTTGCCTCATAATCGCTTTCATATCTTTTTTGAGAAAGCAGGCCGTTTACCTCCGCATTGCTAAAAAAGAAATCCGAATAAACCACAATATTTTTAAGCATGTCCTCCATATTCCGGTTGATCTGGTTTAAAATAGCCAGCCTGGACTGATTCAGCCTTTGATTCGCCTCCGTCTGCACAAAGGAAATAATCTGCCAGGATAAAATCAAACAGGGAAGGGCAAATAAAAGTACGTTGGAAAACAATATTTTTTTCTGCAGATTCATTCCCCGTAAATATCTTCTCATTGTCAGCCATTCCTTTCAAATGGTATACATAGATTTTATCATTCCGGCCTTTTTATTTCAACCGGTTCATTTTATTGTTGGCACAGTAAAAATACCGGCCTTCCATACAAAATACATCCTCCCTTTGGCAGAGGGTATTTTGAAAGAAAACCGGTATTGTAAGCAGGGCCGTCACCGACCCTATGCCGCAGTATCCATTTATGGGCTTTTTATAATGCTTCGATTTTAGCCATCAAATCGTTAATGTCCATGCCATGCACCATAGCAGCCTCCGCAAGACTCTCAGCCTGGGCAGAAGGGCAGCCTAAGCAGTGCATGCCGGCTTCCATCAGAACCGGCGCAACCTCCGGATTGGTTCTTAAAATTTCACCAATTGTCATATCTTTATTGATCTGTGCCATATACCATAACCTCCTTTTGTATACACCATTATTTCAGGCAGATTTTACTTTATATACCTGCATTTCAGTATAATACTTTGCCCGGTTTCTGGCAAGACTAAACCTCATTGCGGACTAAAAATACGGGATAAGCACATTCTTTTTTTTAATCGGACCGCTACCAGACTAAAAAGATATCTCAGCCTAGTGTTATTAACGCAGTACCACAGGCAAAGCTTGCGGTATGCAAAGGGGATAAAAATGAACCCTAAACAATTTTTACAAAAAAATTATAAAATTTCCCTAAAATACGTACTTTGTTCATAAAAAAGTACACGCTTTGCCTTGACTCGCCGCAACTGAATAACATATAATAATGTTACGGCAGAAGCATAGTTTTATGCACAAATAAATTTATCAAATAAGGATTAGGAGGCTTACGCAAAATGAGACCAGAATGGAAAGATTTTGTAGGCGGCAAGTGGGAGAACGAGGTTAACGTACGTGACTTCATTCAGAGAAACTATCATCCCTATGAGGGTGATGAGTCCTTCTTAGCCGAAGCTACACAGAACACAAAGGATTTATGGCAGATGGTACTGGATCTGCAGAAACAGGAACGTGAAGCAGGCGGCGTTCTTGATATGGATACCAAGGTTGTATCCACAATCACATCACATGGCCCTGGTTACCTTGATAAGTCCAAGGAGACTATCGTTGGTTTCCAGACAGATAAGCCTTTCAAGCGTTCCTTTCAGCCTTACGGCGGTATCAGAATGGCTGAGAAAGCCTGCTCTGATAATGGTTACGAAGTAGACCCTGAAATCAGCGAGTTCTTCTCAACTCACAGAAAGACACACAATGCAGGCTGTTTTGACGCATACAATGCAGAGATGAGAGCTTGCCGTTCCGCACATATTATCACAGGTCTTCCTGACGCTTATGGACGTGGACGTATCATCGGCGACTACAGACGTGTTGCTCTGTATGGTATCGACAGATTGATTGAAGACAAGCAGGCGCAGAAAGATTCCACAGGACGCGTTATGACAGATGATGTTATCCGTCTGCGTGAAGAAATTTCCGAGCAGATCGTTGCTCTTAAATTAATGAAAGAAATGGCTGCTTCTTATGGCTGCGACATTTCCAAACCTGCAACCAACGTACAGGAAGCAATCCAGGCAACCTACTTTGGATACCTTTGCTCTGTTAAAGAGCAGAATGGCGCTGCAATGAGCCTTGGTCGTACATCTACTTTCCTTGACTGCTACGCTGAAAGAGACCTTGCAAACGGCACTTTCACAGAACAGCAGATTCAGGAATTTGTTGATCACTTCATTATGAAGCTGCGTTGCGTAAAATTCGCTCGTACACCTGAGTACAACCAGATTTTCGCTGGCGATCCCGTATGGGTAACCGAGTCTCTCGGCGGTGTTGGCGTTGACGGACGTCCTATGGTAACAAAGATGAGTTTCCGTTACCTGCATACACTTACCAACTTAGGACCCAGCCCTGAGCCTAACTTAACGGTTCTCTGGTCCACAAGACTTCCTGAAAACTGGAAGAAATACTGTGCAAAGATGTCCATCCAGACTTCTTCTATCCAGTATGAGAACGATGACCTTATGAGAGTTACACACGGTGATGACTACGGTATCGCATGCTGCGTATCCTCTATGGTTATAGGTAAGGAAATGCAGTTCTTCGGCGCTAGAGCAAACCTTGCTAAGTGTCTGCTTTATGCCTTAAACGGCGGTGTTGATGAAGTTACCAAGAAACAGGTTGGTCCTAAATATCGTCCTGTTGTTGGCGATGTTCTTGATTTTGATGACGTTTACAGCAAATTCATCGATATGATGGAATGGCAGGCAGACGTTTATGTAAATACTTTGAACATTATCCATTATATGCATGACAAATACTGCTATGAGAGAGCTGAGATGGCCCTTCATGACAGAGATGTTAAGCGTTATTTCGCAACAGGTGTTGCCGGACTTTCTATCGTAGCCGACTCTTTATCCGCAATCAAATATGCTAAGGTAGAGGCTATCAGAGATGAAGACGGTATCATTGTAGACTTCAAGACCACAGGTGATTTCCCGAAATATGGTAATGATGATGACCGCGTAGACAGCATTGCTCAGGAAGTTGTTCACAAGTTCATGACAGCAATCAGAAGACACCATACCTACAGAAACGGTGTTCCTACAACATCTATTCTTACCATTACGTCTAATGTAACTTATGGTAAGGCAACAGGTAATACACCTGACGGACGTAAGAAAGGCCAGCCTTTCGCTCCCGGCGCTAACCCGATGCACGGACGTGATACCCACGGTGCGGTAGCATCCTTGTCTTCTGTATCCAAGCTTCCTTTCAATGATGCACAGGATGGTATCTCCAATACCTTCACCATCATTCCGGGCGCTCTTGGCAAAGAAGATCAGGTATTTGCCGGAGATATTGAACTTGATTTAAACAAATAATGTAACCGTTCAAACAAGCTGAACTTTTACAAAGTCAGAATAAATAACAACCTAATTTCAGGAGGTACAATGCAATGGACAATAATAAAATGGTGGATGACCTTGTTAAAATGCTGGATTCCGGCATGGCTATGGGCGTAGGACATGTGAATGTGGACTATGACGAAGCCAGTGAAAAGACAAAAGATGTTCAAACCATGGGGTGTACGGATTGTTCCAGGACTCCCTTAGCCTGCAGCGTCCCTACCCTGGAAGACGGTCTGGATGACTTTCATTAATCAATTATATAAGGAGGTAAACTTGCCATGGCTAATAATACAGCACAGGTAGATAACTTAGTATCATTGTTAGATGGATACGCAACAAAGGGCGGACATCATCTCAACGTAAATGTTTTAAACAGAGATATGCTTTTAGATGCTCAGAAACATCCCGAGAATTATCCTCAGCTTACAATCCGTGTTTCCGGATATGCTGTTAATTTCATCAAATTAACACCAGAACAGCAGGCTGACGTTATTTCCCGTACATTCCATGAGTCTATCTAAAAAAGACTTGTTCGTTAATTAAAATTTAACTGGGCAGCCGGCGGATATGATTTATCTGCCGGCTGCCCTTTTATAATAAGCTTTGCAAGATACTATAAGCGGCCCTTAGGCCGTGAGCTGTAATACTTATGGCCATTTATGCGAAAAGCAAACAAAACTCTGATTTGCTTTTCACCCGCTTTCTGTTATACTATAGATTGAAATAAGAAGGGAGATGTAATGATGCAAGGTAGAATTCACTCTTTAGAAAGTTTTGGCACGGTAGACGGCCCGGGAACCCGTTTTGTTGTGTTTGTGCAGGGATGTCCCATGCGGTGCGCTTACTGCCACAATCCCGATACCTGGTCCATGACCGGCGGTACCATGATGGAACCTGCGGAAATATTTGAGCAATATAGGAGAAATGAAGCCTTTTATAAAAACGGCGGCATCACCGTAACCGGTGGTGAGCCTTTAATGCAGGTTGATTTCCTCATTGACCTGTTTACCATTGCCAAGGTCGAGAATGTACACACCTGTATTGATTCCTCCGGTATTGCCTTTAAACCGGACAATCAGCCCTTTATTGAAAAGCTTGATGAGCTGATGAAATTAACGGATTTGGTTATGTTAGATATCAAGCACATTGACCCGGAAAAGCATAAGGAGCTTACCGCCCAGCCTAATGAAGGGATTTTGGCATTTGCCGCCTACTTAAATGAAAAGCATGTGGATATGTGGATTCGTCATGTAGTCGTTCCCGGCATTACCGATGATGAGAAATATCTGTATCAGTTAGGCTATTTTATCGGACAGTTTTCCAATTTGAAAGCCCTTGATGTTCTGCCCTATCACACTATGGGCGAAACCAAGTACAAAAAGCTGGGTATGTCCTACAAATTAGCCGGCGTTCCTGCTATGGACAAGGATAAGGTGGTAGAAAAGAAACAGGTGATCTTAGATGGGATTCGCGCCCGCAGGGCGGAAAATACCCAGGAATAGTAAGACGGGCCTGTGATAGCTCTGTAGACAATGCCGGTCATTTATATAAAATATTCATCAAAAGACAGATATATTTTATATAAAAGACCGGTATTTTTTTAATAATTCAAATATTTTTTACGTGATTTCAGTATTTTTGCCCCACTTTTTACATTGTTCAATTCTTACTCCATTATCGCTTTGTTCCATATCATAGGCAAAAGTATGAAGTAAAGAACAGACAAAATCATCACATTCTCCACAATGATTTTGCGACTTAGCTTCGCAACAAGACTTAACCTGACAACTATCAGCCCAGAAAGGTTTATCCATATTTGCACAGCCTTTACACCCTGTTGTTTCTCGAAAGCCGCATTCATTGCATAATAATCCACATCTTGATTCAACCATAATAATTTACCTCCCATTTGATTTATATAGAATAGCACACCAAACACGACATCTATATGTCATATTCTATTTCTTTTTGAACAATATTCTCCGCTTGCTTTTTTCTATCTCTGCAAAGTTTAAGCGGTTCTAATACCTTTACTTTATCTCCAAAGCTGAATACCCATGATCGCATATAGCTATAACTTGCAAAATCCCATTCAAAAAATAAGTTTCCGTCATTTGTAACATGATAACAGTCTATACCATACTCCTCAATTAAGCGATATTTCTCACTTTTAGAAAAGATTGCTTTAAGATGAATTATCTCAGTCGAAAAATAGTCATCAAATTCCAATTCCTTTTGAGGTATTTTGCGGGGAACAAACTTCTCGCTTTGAATATTCATATTCCATAGACGGTTTAACTTAAAAAGGCGATAGTCTTTCCTATCTAAACAATATCCCAAAGCATACCACGCTGACCATCTGAATATCAGATAATAAGGTTCAATCCGTCTTGCACTCTCACCTTTCTCGGAATAATACAAAAACGAAATATACTTACTTTCCTGAATTGCCTTTTTTATCAATTCTATCTTGTGTACTAACGGTTTTTGGTAATGAGATGACAGGTCAATCATAATACTGCCATTGGATTCTATTTGATTCCTTTTCTTTGAAAGTTTCTCGGCAATATTAGCCAGATATGACCTTTTTGATACACTGTCAATTCCTTGCAGTCCGGAAAATATAGCCTGCAGCTCATCTTCGTCAAAAAAGGCCTTATCTATTTTGTAGCTGTCAAGAATGGATATTCCACCACCACTGCCTTGTGTAGTAACGATTGGAATGCCACTTTTGCAAATGTCTGCAATATCTCTGTTGATAGTTCTTCTTGATACCTCAAAACGCTTTGCAAGTTCGGGAGCCGTAACTTTATCTTCTTGAAGTAAAATAAATATAATCCCAATTAAGCGATCAATTTTCATTTTTATAACCATGCTCCTTTCTCAACATGCGAATTTATGCGTTCAAGCACAAATTTGCGGTTGAAAAAATACAATTCTTTCAACCTTATCCCCCTGCATATCGCAAGCTTTGTTTGCGATACTGCCACTAATAGAGTTTAGAAGTTTACACCCAAACATGCTTCTCCTTCTTGCATTATATTATACCACACAAACATAACACAATATGGTCGTGTTCAAAATAAGTTTATGGAATCTTCCAAAAGGAAGCTTTTTCCAAGCGTACTCTTGCCAACATCGGAAAAGTATTGGGAACTAAAATATGTCTAGAATTTACCTAATATTTTACTTGTATTTCCTATCATTATATATTAGAATGTACTAAGACATTGATAAAAATATTGATATATTTTAAGGAGGATTTGATTATGGCATACGTAATTGGTGACGCTTGTATTTCTTGTGGGGCTTGTGCAGGCCAGTGTCCTGTAGGCGCTATCGCTGAAGGCGATGGAAAATTTGAAATCAATGCAGATACCTGCATCAGCTGTGGTTCCTGCGCTGGCGGATGTCCTGTAGGCGCTATTTCTGAGGAATAAGATGATAATTAATAACTCTTTCATATAAAAAGACAGGTGTCTTTAGCACCTGTCTTTTTATTTCTATTTCTTCCTGGTATTTTTCCACTCCCCCCGCAGCTGCCTCATAGATATCATAAATGCACTTTTCACAGGCAGCCATTCAAGCCCCGTCTTTTGAGCAAGAAAGTTCCGGAACATTTCCTCCTTCTTTCCTTCCTCATGGGGCAGCATATATGCTCCATAGGCGCTTAAAAACAGATAATCATAGGCATATCCGCTGCCAGTCTGATAATCCTGTCATATGAAAGAACCCTTTCCCCCTGAACATTCACTACCACCATTCCCTTTTCTTCAAAACAAAAGGTTGTGCAGGGAAAGTTTCCATGGCAGCTTTTTAAAAACTTTCTGACCCGGAAATTCGGTACCTGTCTCCAGCTAATGAGCAACCAGCACCCCAGCAGACAGCACAGCCCCCTGCCACCCGGTCCATCGACCCAAATACAGATGCGAACACAAAACCAGCCCCCATCAAAAGCTACAGCAAAATATATCTTTTCTGAAAGGAAAGGTACTGCACCTGCGACAGACGCCGCACACTTTCCTCATTATGACAAAACTTTCTAGAAAACCGGCTCATGGCGCCTCCTCCCTGCCAGATAGCCACGTCTTTTTATGACGCTACACTGCCGCCCCATACTGCCGCTCCCAACATGGCAGCAGACTCCAACATCTCAGATGCATAAATCTTGACATATCCTCCCAGAGCATCGCGCAAATTCTGACCAAACAAGTCAAAAGCAAGGGATACCCGTCCTCCAACCATAATACATTGTATTTTGTGCCCTATGACAATATCCGCAATATTTTCCCCCAGAATGGTTCCCATCTGCTGGTACACCGCCTGAGCCATTCGGTCTCCTTCCCTGGCTTTATCCGCTATTTCCCTGGCTTCCAAAGACTGACCGCCATTGTGTATATAAATGGCACTAAGGCCTCTGCCGGAAACATAATCCTCCAGAATCCCTTCTCGGTACACTTTACGGAAAATGCTGTAAAAAGGCCCTCCGCTTTCTGAAAATTGCAGTTCACCATTCTCCCACAATCCCAACCCCAGGCCTGTGCCGATTATAATCCCCAGCGAATTTCCCCAATTCCTTGCGTGGCTGAAATACTTTTCACCTACAAGAAAGGCATGTACATCATGAAGGAATGTATATACTGTTCTTTCCGGCAAAATCCCCATCTCCCGGAATACTTTCCGCAGTGGCATATCCTTCAACGATATCCATTTGTGCTCCATCCGGCTGATGCCTGCAGCGCAGTCAAAGGGGCCTGGAACCGAGAAGGCCCCACGGGTAATTTCCCCTCCCAGTTCTTCGCACTGCTTTGCAGCATCTGTAAACATATTTTCAAATACGTTTAATATTTCACCTTTTGTTCCCATAGATGGCATATCATAAAATTTCCGTTCTGTCAAGAATGCATAATCTCCACCCCGTAGCAAACGATATATTATGCTTGTTCCTCCGTCATCAACCGCTAATATTACCTTATTCATAACATACTCCTATCTTACCAGCACCTTATATACTACTACCGGCTGGCTGCCCATATTCACCAGCTCATATTCGCCTATGACAGCCGGAACCACCACCAGATCCAGATAATTCATAGTATAGCTGCGGTCAGGATTGCTCTTTGAGCGGACAACAACCCTCTCACCGTCCACCAGTGCCAGCACATGGAATCTGTCTTCCGTACAATCCTCCGCCTTTTTTTCAAAGCAAAGCCTCCTGGTACTGTAATAAACCAATTCATCCTCTCCTACCACATATTCTTCATATCCTTCTCCACGATGCAGCAACATAGGTTCCTTTACCAGATGCTCATATACAAATTTCTCCGTCCGCTCCTCCTTCAAAACCTGCTCTCCGTAATAGCTATGTATCGGGCGGGGTTTTCCATCCAGATCTTCCCTAAGATAATCATACAGCTTAAAAGTGTAGGAACCCATAGTGAGACTGCCAATCTCTAAAATCAGCTGGTTTCTTCCGGATACATGGATTGTGCCTCCGGGAATCAGGAGTGGGCGGCCTGGCATGGATTCCACCTCGTTCACATAATTCTCATAATCCACCTTTGTATGCTCCCGCTCGGACTGCCGAATTTTTTCAAAAAATTCATCCTTATTAATTCCTTCCTTCAAACCGCAATAAGTCCTGGCCCCATGCCCTGTCACAACCACATAATAGCCCTCGTCCTGAGTTCCCAGCTCATTAAAATTTTCCATGCAGTACTCTCTGGGCGGATGCACCTGTATTGACATATTCCCATTAGAATGGAACGTATCGTCATAATTGAAACGGATAGGGAAATATCCGCCAAAGCGCTCCTTAATCTGAGTGCCCAGAATCGCGTCTGCCTGGCACTGTACAAAGGTAAAAAAGGGCATTTCCATCAAACCGCCTCCAAGCTGGATCAGGATACTGACTTCCATAGGGATCAGATCAAATATCCATGCAATGTTCTTAAATTGTTCCGGCAGCTTCCGGGCATGCTGTATATAATACCCGCCCCATACTCCTTCAAGATACACCGGCTTACATCGGAAAGGGTAAGCGGCCAGCCCCGCTGTTATAAGCGCAAGATCTCTCCCACTCACCACATTCATCCTCTCGTCTTTATCACTAGCCACGTACCAGTCAATTTTTCCATGCCGGAGCAAATCTCCCCTCAGCGCTGTTGCCAGCTCAAAATCCACATAATACGCCGCCTTTGCAGCTCCTTTACAGGCTGGGCCACATCATCGTCAAAATTCTTCCAGCGTCCGGCATGCGCACGGAGCATCACTTCCTTCGGCGTTACGTCCAAATAGATCAGCACGTCAATAATCTCCTGCAGTTCTTCACAGGCGGCCCCCATACCGTAGAGAATGGCAATACCGCCCTCTTTACGGATCTGCCTGCAGAGCCTTTTAATCTCCGCCACCTTTTCCGCATCCATCAAGTCTATATACTTTCCCTCATAAAGACGCCCATATAAAAGCACCGGATCCTTTACCCGATCCTGGGGCAGACAGGTAATCTCATTGGCAAACTGTTCAAAGCCAGCAGAAGGGTAACCCTCCAATGCTGCTACACAACCCCCATTTTCCAATTTATATTCCAGCACAGCCTTAGATAAAGTCTTCATAACCTCCTTCGCACCAAACACAGCCCTTTCCATTATTTCCTTGGAAAGTCCCGGCCTGTTCATCGGTGTATAGTCATCATAAGGATGAGGATTAAACATAAAACTCATAAATTTTCTCTCCTTTGCCTATTGTTTTTAATATTATTTCATGCTACCCGTATATTAGATTTGGTATCCATGTACAGACTCCGGGACAGAATACCATAAGCAGGAGGATTGCCAGCAATACTCCTATAAACGGCAGCAATTCCTTGATAAAATCGTCCACCTTCATTTTCAGCATTGGCGCAATCAGATAGATGACAACACCGAAAGGAGGCGTGATGGCCCCAATAGCTCAGTTTACCACAAGCACCACGCCAAACTGAACCATATCAATTCCAAGATTCACGGCAATAGGTCCAAATATGGGCACCATGATAATCATTGCTGTGGTACCATCCATGAACATGCCGATAATGAGAAAAAGCACTGTAACCATGAGCAAGAATACCGTAGGGTTGGTAGCATAGACCGCCACTATTGCGCCTCCCTCTGCTGCTGAGAAAATACCGCAGCGCAAGCCTACAATCAGAATCACTGGCAGTCCCAATGCCCAAAGGGCCGCCCCTATCCCATGAATTATCTCCTGAAAGCTGGCATGCCGATCCCTGCTGGGTGGATAATTCCTCTTCTTTGCTAAAAATGCCACCAGTAACATCAGTCCTATTGTCATCAGAATTCCAGGCATATATCCGGCGGCAAGCATTTTTCCCACAGAAGTATCCGTGCAGTAAGCGTATACCACAAGCCCTATGCTGGGCGGAATGATACATGTAATCAGGGACGATGCCGCCGTCACTGCAGCGCAAAAAGGTTTGTCATATCCTTTTTTCACCATTTCCGGCACCAGAATTTTACATTCCTGTGCGGCATCTGCAGCGCAGGACCCCGATAGCCCTCCCATCATAGCTGACAAAAGAATATTCACATGTCCAAGTCCTCCCCTCACATGTCCGATTAGCAGGTCGCAGAGATCCAAAAGCTTTTCCGTAATGCCGGAATAGTTCATAATTGAGCCGGCTGTAATAAAAAAGGGAATTGCCAGCAAAGAGGTGGATTCCGTAGAAGATACGAAACGCTGGATAACCACATCCATTGGGATTCCGGCCGCCCATGCAAAGTAAGAAATCACGCAGAGCATAAGGGCAAATCCAATCGGAAATCCCATGATGAATAATATCAAGTAGTATTATAAGCGGAACAATTGCCATCATGTCTTTTTCACCTCCTGCTTATCCGTCTCCTTATCATCCAGACCTGGCAAGCCTCCCTGGGCAATCCGGTTGAAGAAATCCTCCGGCGCTCTGAAAGACAATGCCAGATAGCGCAGCGTATGGACAATCATACATGCAAAACCTATGGCAACTGAAATATACTTATAAAAATATGGGATTCGAAAGTATGCGCTTACCTTTAAAAACCCCTGTGATGAGATCACAATGCTCAGATAAAGCATGAAGAAACAGGTTAAAAGCATAAAAAAATACACCACCTGCTTCAACCGTATAGCATACTTTTTTGGCAGTTTCGCCGTCAGAAAATCCACGCCCGCCTGATATACTGCCTCCAGCAGGATATTCTGATATTCTTCTGGCATGGATGCAAATATGTCCACAGGTATAACCATCATACCTGTGGAAACCAGGTGATTGGTCAGCGTACAGTACTGTGCCACCTCCTGTAGGCTGGAAGAATACAAGGTAGCCAACGGCGCCTCACAAGCTGTTACGATATTCGTAGAAATTGATGAGTAAACCTCATTCCAGTTGGTCACCACCGGTGAACAACCCAATGCTTTGACAAACGCTATTGCGGCCGGAGAATCCGCCACACGAATCTGCACGCCGTTTAAGTCATCAGGCGTCTCAATCGGTGTCTTTGACAGAATATGGCGGTATCCGGTAAAGAAGTTCCATGACAATATTCTGGTATTACCATCCTGGGCTAATTTTTCCGCCTGTTCTTTAAACCAGTCTGACTGATTAATCGCATCAATCTGATCAGCGCTTGTCAGACAATACTGGCTGTTTAAAATAGCCAGATCCGGTGCCGAAGAACTGAAGGCATCAGGCCCCGCGTAGGCGATGATGGATGCTCCCCGGGAAATCTGCTCGCAGACATCATTAATAGTTCCCAGCTCCCGCCGCCATTGTTCGGTTTTTCAGAAAAATCGGTTTTGACAGTTTTCCCTCCATGAAAGTAGGTTGGGCCAAATACTTCAATAATAATCAGTATTTTGAGAAAGATATGATTATTAATGTAGATGATTCTTACGAGAATTGTGCCAGTAAGCTTCTGGCGCATGTGACAGATGTCTGCACCACCACTGCCAATCACATTGATAACGCTACTCTGGCACAGGTGGTCCATATGATCGACCATGCAGGCTGCATCTATCTACTAGGTGTCGGCTCCTCAGCTAATGTGGCGCAGGATATGCAGCAAAAACTCCTGCGCATCAGCAAAAGAGCTTTTTTTCTTCCCGACAGCCAGATAAACCTTCTTTCCACCATCACCATCGCCCGTGAGGATGTCGTACTCGCTTTTTCCTTTTCCGGCACCACTAACGTAATTACCATATCTGCCCAGGCGGCTAAAAAACAGGGGGCCTTTATAGTTGCCATAACCGGAAATCCCGATTCGCCCGTAGGACGCACTGCCAACGTATGCCTGAGCACCCACGCCATTGAACGCAAAACCCGTATCGGCGCCGTATCATCCCACTATTCCCAGCAGTATATCTGCGATCTCCTTTTCCTGTGCCTGGTCAGCAAACATTATGATGAGGCCGAGAAGATGACCATGCATGCAACCAACCTACTGTCACGTATTTTATAAATACCCTATTGTCATTATTTAATTTAAAATGATAAATTGTAAAAATATTGTTATATTGCAAGGAGGGATTTCATATCTATGAACAACTTACAGATTTTTACACACGATGAGCCCGGATACCAGCCTCTGATCGATTATGGCGGCTGGCGGGTTGCGGTTTTAAATGCATGCACGATGTATCTGCCGGATCATATAGCATATTTCGACAGGCACTTAGAGTCCGATGAAGTTTTTATTCTGCTGAACGGCAGTTGTGGCATTCTGCTTGGAGGTCAGGGACAAAAACCGGAAAGCGTCAGCTGTACTTGGCTTTCCCCAGGCAGGATATATAATGTTCCGGTCAACACATGGCACACTCTTTTTATGATGCCGGACAGCAAGCTTACCGTAATTGAAAACCAAAATACAGGCCTCTCCAATTCCCCTCGTTACTATTTTAGCCAGGAGGAGCGTCTTGCTTTGATTCCCGCGCTCTCTTTCAACTGATTGCCACCTAAGTCTCCCCCCTGAAAGCAATGGAGTACGTGAACCTCGCGGCAGTCGCCAAATGTTCATGCAAGCATGCCCACCTGGCTCATTGCTCGCATAAATCAAAGAAAAAAAGCATATAATAGCCTCATAACAGACTAAACTGCTATAACCACTATTATTATCAATAAAGAGGGAACAAAATGTGCACCAGTATTGCATTGAAAACGCATGACTTTTACTTTGGACGTACCATGGACCTTGAATACAATTTTAATGAATCCGTTGTTTTTACCCCAAGAAACTATCCACTGCCATTCCGCAAGGTCGGTATATTGGACAGACATTACGCTATACTTGGAATGGCTGCCGTAAGCGGAGGATATCCGCTCTATGCTGATGCCGTGAATGAAAGAGGGCTTTGTATTGCGGGCTTAAACTTTCCTGACAATGCCTATTATCCTGACACAGAAGATAGCAGCAGCAACAATATTTCCCCTTTTGAGCTGATTTTGTGGATATTGGGCAAATGCGCTTCTATTGCTGAAGCAAAGAAGCTTCTTTCTGCCACTCATCTTGTGAGCGTCCCTTTCAGTTCTGACATACCTCTTACGCCGCTGCATTGGCATATTGCAGATAGTGACAGCTCCATTGTACTGGAAAGCACCCGGGACGGAATGAAGGTCTATGACAATCCGGTTGGGGTACTGACTAACAATCCCGGATTTCATTTTCAAACCACAAATCTCTGCCAATATATGAATTTAGTTACGGGCAACCCTAAAAACTGCTTCACTTCCATACCAAGTCTGATTCCCTTTGGTCAGGGACTTGGATGCTTTGGTCTGCCTGGAGATTTCTCTCCCGCCTCACGTTTTGTCAAAGCGGCCTACATGTGCTTAAATTCCGTATGCAATGATGATGAAATGAGCAGCATTTCCCAGGCTTTTCATATTCTGGATTCCGTATCACTGGTAAAAGGCAGCGTCATCACTTCCGGAAATCTCTGCGATATCACCACCTATTCCTGCTGCATGAACGCCACAAAGGGCTTTTACTATTACAAGACATATGAGAACAGTCAGTTTACAGCTATTGACATGCAACGGGAAAATCTGGAATCCGATCAGCTCCGGTCCTACCCTTTAACAGCAACGCAGCAAGTTGTATGGGCAAATTAAAGAACTTTTTAAATATTGCATCAGATAAAATGGCTTTTTCTCAATGGGTTCTGAAACCGAGGTAGTATGTAGAATAAAATCTCTCACTTTCAGAACCCCAATGTACTTCCGGCCCATTAAACCAATGAACGTTTCTTTTTCTGAAAGAGTGTTTTCAATCCTTTATTTTTCTCCCCGTCCATCTCAGGATTTGTTTCTTCCTCTTTTTCTGTTTCACAGTCCATTTTCTGTTTCTCTTTCTCCTTCCGTGTCTTTTTTGTCTTTCTTCCCCGCTGGTTATAAGCACGAAGCAGTTCATCAATTTTCTGGTAATGTTCCTCCTGTTTTAAGGCATGTTCTTCCTCTCTCGCGTCTTCCCTTTCCTCCTGAAGTCTGAACTGATAATCTAATTCCTTTAACAATGTCTCCTTAATCTCCTGACATATTTCCTCATTATTGCTTTGTATCGCATCCGCTATCATTTCCTTCAAAAGTTGCTGAAGCCGGAAGCTTTTCTGTTCTCTGCTTTCTTCCTGTACCTGCATAGTTTTTTCGTCTACCGGAAGGAACTCACCCTTTTTCACCATAACCACATGGCGTTTCCCCATCTCCACTTCCTCCTGAGAAACGTTCATTTGCACCTCTGCCGGCATTGATGCTTCCTCTCCTCTTATCCCCCCTTCAACCCCTGAGGTTTCAAAGACCATCATGGGAGCCTGTAAATTCCCATTCTTAAGCATTTGGCGAATTGCCTTGAGCTGTAATCCCTGCTCTTTCAGCTCCTTTACCCTGCGAAATGTACCAATATCCTCCTCCGTATAGTAGCGATGTCCCATCTCATTCCGCTTTGCCGGTATTTTAAGCTCCTCCTCCCAATATCTGAGCACGTGAGCCTCTACTTGTATCTGTTTTGCCGCGTCTGAAATCATGTAAATCTTTTCTGCCTGTTTCATGTATCCTTCCCCTTTCTTTATATTTAATAGCAATGCTGTCCTATTTCACTGTCAGCTTATTCTGCTCAATACTGTCATCTCTGTAAAATAATTTGTTACACCATACATTGTCATACCTCACAAACAATCTATTGTATCATTACCACTCCACTCCTATATCATTTTATTGTAACAAAAGGACAAGCTTACTTAGCTTGTCCTCTTTCGTATTCCTAAAGCTCTCACACAAAGCGTAAAAGCTTTTGATATTATATTCATTTTTGTAGATTTGCAAATTTGGTATAATCCGGCAGCCAAACCAGCTCCACGGTTCCGATAGGGCCATTTCTTTGCTTGGCTATTATAATTTCTGCTATGCCCTTCTTCTCTGAATCCTTGTTGTAATATTCATCTCTATAGATAAACATAACCACATCTGCATCCTGCTCAATCGCGCCGGACTCACGCAAATCAGACAGCATCGGCCTGTGATCCGGCCGCTGTTCCACTGCACGGCTCAACTGGGAAAGCGCAACCACCGGCACATTCAGTTCTCTTGCAAGGGCCTTCAAGGAACGGGATATATCGGATATCTCCTGCTGACGGGAATCGGACCCACGCCCGCTTCCTGACATAAGCTGTAAATAGTCAATGATAATTAAATTTAAGTTGTGTTCCAGCTTATACTTTCTGCACTTTGAGCGCAGCTCCGGAACGCTGATGCCGGGCGTATCATCTATAATTAAATTGGACTTACCTATTATGCCTGCACCTTCTATGAGTTTTTCCCACTCTGCATCTGTGAGATTCCCTGTACGTAAGTGCTGGGAATCTACTCTGGATTCCAGAGAAAAAAGACGATTCACCAACTGCTCCTTACTCATTTCCAGGCTGAAAATCGCAATTGTCTGATTCAGCTTAAAGGCCACATGCTGCGCTATATTCAACACAAAAGCCGTTTTTCCCATAGAAGGCCTTGCCGCAACCAATATCAAATCAGAAGGCTGCATACCTGCTGTTCTGTAATCTAAATCGATAAAGCCCGTTGCCACACCTGTCACATTTCCATTATTTTTAGAGGCCCGCTCAATCTTGTCCATGGCATTCATAACCACCTGCCTGATTGGAACAAACTCACCGGTATTTCTCTTTTGAACCAGTTCAAAAACGCGTTTTTCCGTATCCTCTAAGATAGTCTCAAGACTTTCTTTTCCCACATAACAGGTGTTAGCAATTTCCTCATTCAGACGAATCAGCTTCCGAAGCGTTGATTTTTCAGCCACAATATTCGCATAATACTTAATATTCGCCGAGGTATAGTAAGAAGCTAATAAGTCCTTCATAAATTCAAGGCTGCTGACCTCCGGCGGCACATCCTTCTCCTTAAGCCTGTTCTGCAGCACCACCAAATCCACCGGCTTACCCTCGTCATTTAATTCCACCATGGTATCGAACAGCACGCCATACTGTTTGCCATAAAAATCATCTCCATAAATGATTTCCGATGCAATGGTAATAGCCTCCCTGTCCATAAGCATGGAACAAATTACAGACTGCTCCGCCTCTATACTGTGGGGCAATACCCTCTTTAAAAGCGCTTCTTCCGTTCCTGCCATCTACAATCTTCTACCCCCGTATACCATAGGCATAGCCTACTTTCCTATATAATAGGCTATGCCTATTATCGTGTATCGTAAACATCTTTTTTCCATCCATTTTTCTTAAATAGCTATTATTTTTCAACTACCTTCACCTTAAGTGTACCTGTCACGCTTGGATGCAGCTTTACACCGATCTCAAACATGCCAAAGCTCCTGAGAGCTTCTGGGAGAATGATTTTTTTCTTATCAATTTCTTTTCCACACTGCTCTTTATAACCCTGTGCGATTTCTTTGGTGGAAATAGAGCCAAAGGTTCTACCGCCCTCTCCTGCTTTGATGGATAAAATCACTTCATCCTTTGCCATTTCCGCCGCAAATGCCTGGGCCGCTTCAAGCTGCTCTTTGGCCAATTTTGCTTCGTTTGACTTTTTAAGCTTCAAATCGTTCAAATTCTTGCTGGTAGCTTCAACTCCCAGCTTTTTAGGCAAAACAAAATTCCTTGCATATCCGTCATTTACATTTACAATATCATCTTTTTTACCAAGACTTTTTACATCCTCTAATAATATTACTTTCATTATTTCTCCTCCGTCTGTAAAATTATTCTAATTCCTTACAGCCAACTTTCAATCTATCTCAAGTTCTCCTTCACTTAACATCTTATCCAAAGTAGCCTTCACCATGCCAATTCCCTCAAAAATAGATGCATCCTTAAATTGGCAGCCCGCCGCGCTTAAGTGACCGCCGCCGCCCATCTTCTCCATGATTACCTGTACATTCACCTCATCAATGGAACGCGCACTGACAAAAATTTGATTTTGGTACTCTGTCAAAACAAAGCTTGCCTTCACTCCCCTGATATTCAGCAGCTCATTGGCTGCCTGCGCGCCTACAATGGTAGGGCTTTCCAAACCTTCACTGGCACAGGTTGATATGGCAAACACATTTTTGTAAATTTCCGCCTGGCCTACCGCATCCGCCCTGGCTTTGTACTCATTCGCATTTTCCCTGAATAATTTACGGACTCTTGTCACGTCCGCCCCGTTTCTCCTTAAGAAAGCTGCCGCTTCAAATGTTCTGACACCGGTTTTTGTCATAAAGTTGTCGGTATCAATCATAATACCGGAATACATGCAGTCCGCTTCCTCCGCCGTAATCCGTATACTCTCTCCGATATATTGCAAAATCTCAGACACCATTTCACAGGCGGAAGACGCATATGCCTCCACATAGGATAAGGTTGCATTTTCAATGCTCTCTGTCCCCTGCCTGTGGTGATCTAAAACTACAATAGATTTACACATGCGTAATAGTTCAGGGCATTCCGTGATGCTGGGCTTATTCACATCTACTACCACCAGCACCGTATTACTTCCGGCATACTCTACCGCCTGCTGGCTGGGTATAATCGTATCATCGTCATATTCCTCATGGCTTTTCATCAGGTCAACCATAGGCTTTAGAGATGTGCTCACATCATTTAACACAATATGGGCCCTGCGCTCTAACGTAGTAGCGATCCGGTGAATCCCCACAGCCGCCCCAAAGCTGTCCACATCCGCAAACCTGTGCCCCATAATCAGCACGTTCTCTTTGCTGGTAATAATCTCCCGAAGGGCCTGGGCCTTTACTCTTGCTTTTACTCTTGTATTCTTTTCCACCTGCTGGCTCTTTCCACCATAATAGGTAATGTTTTCCGGTGTCTTTACAACCGCCTGATCACCGCCTCGCCCAAGGGCGAGATCAATGGCATTGCGGGCAAACTCATAATTCTGGGCGTAAGTATAACCGTCTAACCCCAATCCAATACTAATCGTTACGGCCATCTCATTACCGATATTAACCGTCTTAACATCCTCTAATATATCAAACCGGCTTTCCCTTAAGCTTTCCGTGGCCTTCTTGCGAAGAACAATCATATACTTGTCCTTCTCAATCTTTTTACAAATACCGTCAAGGGCTGCAATATATTTGTTAATCTTCCGGTCTATCAGCGCAGTAAGCAAAGAACGCCGCACTTCTTCTATACTCTCAAGCGCCTCATCATAATTGTCAAGATAAAGAAGCCCAACCGCAAGACTCTGGTCATCCACCTCCTGGAGGGCAATCCGAAGGGCTGTCTCATCAAACAGATAAAAAGCAATCAAAAAGCCTTCATATTCTTTGGCATTGACAATATCACTGCTCTCCAGCATTTCTTTCAGAGAAATCCTGCGCATTCTCGCAACATAATTGCTATCCTCATAGGCAACGTCAAGCTCCGTAAATTCCTCCTCTCCCGGAAGCTTCTCTCTGGTAATAGAAGGAAAAAGAGAGGTAATGGACTTTCTGTATCCTTTGCCCTTATGTACAACATCTTCGAAGGCTTCATTTGTCCAGATCACATGCCCTTCATCGTCCAATATGGCATAGGGAATCTCAAGCTCCCGAAGGAGAACTTTCTGCACCTGTCCATATTGGGTAGCAAAGCTCACCATCTCATTCATAATAACCGGCCTGTTATAATACTGTAAGAGCAAAACCACAATAAAATAAATAAGCACAAAGCCAGTTAATACAAGCCCGGCCGGCGCACTAAAAAGATACACCACCAGATTTACAAGCACTAACAAAAATCCTAAATATAAAGAAGTCTGCACATATCTTTTCAGCCTTCCCTTTAGCTTAATCTTGTTCTTTATTGGCGTCATCCTGAAAAAATTCCTCTGTTGTTCGTATTATTATAAAATGCACTGGTTTAGTATAACATTTTTTTTTAAATTTTTCCACCTTATTATTTAGAAGCTTTTAGACAGAATCTTACTAAATCATGTTTTTTTCACCATAAAACCTCCTCTTGTCCCTAAAAAAACAGCCGGAGATAATAAGTTGTGGGAAAAATTTTTGAAACCCACAAGACTGCCGGCAGATAATTTTCCATACGGATAAATACCGGGCTAAACAAACAGCTCCCCAAAACCAGAACCGGCAAAAGCCCATACACTTCCCTGCTCTTTTTTATAAACAGGTTTAAAACCCTCACATAAATTTCAAGCACAACAGCATATGCCAAAAGAGCCACAATTTCTTTACTGAAACTGACTCTGTGGCTGAGCATTCCCTGCAGCAGCAGACAAAGTCCTCCTGTTAAAATACTGCCAAGCACCGCCACATGTATATAGCCCGATTTAGCCTGCCTTCCTAAATGTCCCGGCAGCGCCTTCCAAATCCGCTCCTGCTCCAAAGCGTTTCCTAGACCCAAAAGGCACATCAAAAACATCATCACAGCCATACAGCCTCTAAAACTGTTTAAATTTTCCGGCGCCTTGTCCTCTTTTTCTTGTGTGGTCTCATAAACAAAATGAAAGCCACTTCCATCTTCCGCATACTGCTTATTTAAGGCCAGCAGCCTGTCCACATCCTCCCCCGTTCCATTCCCAAAACCGTTTTCCCTTAAATAATGACGCAGAATATCCTCAGAGAGCATTTCAAATAAATTGACGAACACAATCTCAAAGGATATTTTATGGGTGGAAGAAGCCGGAGAATAGTAAAGCGTTACCTGACGCTTTGCCTTTCCATTCAGGAGTTCTTCATAAAAGTCCCAAGACAGCTCGTAACCGCATTCCAAAGTTCCATTCTCCACTTCCCGGATCATTTCAGAAACATTCTCAAATCCCTGAAATTTAAAAATACCCTTTTCCTGCTCAAGCTTTGTAAGCAGCTGCCTCCCTTTTTCATCTGACCAGCACACGCCTGCCGTTATCCCTCTGTAATCGCTTTCCTTATGGACACTTTTCCCTCCGGCCACACCTGCCGCCAGTGCAAATATGAGAACAAAGAGTATCCACCATTTATATTTAAACAGATACTGTTTCCACAATATCCCATATATTTGTAATCTGTTTTTCATTTTATGCTCCCTGCACATCGCAACCCATCGTTCAATTCTCTTTTCGCAATACTGCTGCCACAGCTCCTATTCCTAAAAAAAGTACCGCCATAAGCAAAAGTGTCACCACCATCTTCCCCTCAGCTCTCCCCTGCAATATGGCTGCCATACTCTCCATCCACATTCCGTATGGCACATACGCACCTGCTCTTTCTATCCACAAGGGTAAAAAAGCCGAAGGAATAAATACACCGGCCGCTGCCATCATTGCCATGAGTACCACAAAGCCGATACCAATCCCGCCTGCATGGTTCCCCACAATCTGGAGCAGCATCCTGATAAATGTTCCTACCACAAACCATAGCACGAGCAAAAAAAGCCACTGCCCATTGGGCTGAAAGAAGCTATTACTTTTGTTTATAATCAATAGTCCCACAGATGCGCATGCAGCCATACCCAGCAATCCAAACACCACCGAAAAAGCGATTGCTTCAATCCAATATCTCTGACCATTTCCAATTCCCCGGCTTCCAAAGAGCTTTTCCCGTTCTCCACTTTCCACCTGCATATATCTTCCAAAAGAAAGTCCTGCAAAGGATAAAAATGCCAGAAGCAATGCTATGGTATAATAATCCGTAAGGTTAAGCCCTCCTGCCGCCTTCACTTCTGCTTCTTCAAGCAGAGAAGATCTGTCCAGTGCATAGGAAAGATACGCTGCATTCAAATAGTCTTCTGTCCGCTCAATCTGATCCTTTCGCCCCTTTTCCACACAAAAAGCATCTGCCGCATAAATTCCGGCCTGCGCTGTCGTTAACAGTCTGGCGCCTGCCCGGGTAAATTCCTCAAAGACCGCCGTCTCCATTTCGCTGTATGAATTGTCCAGCAAAATCGTTGCCGGAATATTTTCTCCTGACAGCACACTATCAATTATTCCTTCCGGAACCAGAATCGCCGCATAAATCTCCCCTGCTGCAAGTTTTTCCCTTGCTTCCTGTTCAGAAGATAAAAGGGTAAAGAAAATCGTATCCCTGATGCTGTCCATAGACCCTATAAACCGCACCAGCATATCTGCCGTTCTATCCTCTCCCTTTGCTACAACGCCTACCCGAATCTCATTTACCACTTTTTCACCATATATGGCTTTTGTGGCATATGCCCCAATACCAAGCAAAATCAATCCAAATAAGAGTGTCTCCAAAACAATTGTTGGCAGCATTCTTATAAATTTTTTTATGTTTAGCAAAAACAATGTCCATCTGCAATACATATTTTTATACCCCTGTATCCAATAGGTTTGCCATCATACCGGCTTCTTATGGCCATTCCGATTATAACCTTCTTACCCGATATATTTTTCACTGATTTCTTCTATTGACAATCCTTCCGGTACTTTATGCGCCACTCCTTCTTTAATTGCCCAAAGGCTATGGCACAATGCAAGTTCTCCTTCATCGTGGCTGCTCAGCAAAATGCTGCCGCCCTTTTGTACAAATTCCCTGATATATGTCTTTAGTTCCTGTTTAAAGACCAAATCCAATGCCGCACTTGGCTCATCCATAAGCAGCACCATCGGTCCATGAAGCAGGGCACACACAATATTAACCCTTTTTTCCATACCACCGGACAAATTTTTGACACGTTCTTTACAAAATTCCTTTATCTTGAACTGAACGCACAAACTTTCAAGGCGCCTGCCATTCTCCTTGTAATTTCCAAAGCTGGCCCAGAGCTTTAAATTATCTGCAACTGTCAGTTCCGGCATCAAAGCGCTTTCCTGCGGAATATATCCCGCATATTTCGCCATCTGGCGGGATGGATTTTCAATCTGCTTGCCGCCCAGAAAAATTTCACCGTCATCTGCTTTTTCCACTCCGGCAAGCACTCGAAGCAGAGTAGATTTTCCGCATCCGTTCGCTCCTATAATTCCAGTGCACTTTCCTTCCCCTGCCGTAAGGCTGACCTTTCTTAAAACCTGTTTTTTTCCATATCGCTTTTGAAGCTCTCTGATTTCCAACTCCATAAAAATCTCCTATGTTTCTAACGTCCCACAACAAGCAAATCTACCTCTGCCAAAAGTTTTTCCTGATTTGCCCATATGATGAAATAAGGCAGTGGATTGCCCACTGCCCCAACCTTTATGCCAATGCTTCGCGGCAACACAAATCCATGCGGATCATACCCGTATTTTAGGCATTTTCCGGGTAAAACTTAGAAGTTCTTAGCGCAACAGCCTCTGCTGTGCGCTTTAGAACTTCTTTTCACCCTATGTTCAATAATACAGATTTTCACTGATTTCCCACAGGATTTCGTACCAATCATCCTCTGTTAAATCCATCACATTCACCTTTTCTCCCTCCGGCTTTACAATTTCCTCCTCATATTCTTTAGAAAAAAGGATATCTCCCCGCAGGATTTCTTCTCCATCTAATTCAAAAGTATCAATTTCAATCGTAAATTCTACACCTGTTTTCCCCTCCTTTATCCCTCCTTCTAACAGCATCTCATCATAACCATAAATAAGCTCAAAACGGAAATCTCCATCTTTCTTACTCCGTTCCACATTAAGCGCAAGCTCATCTCCATCCACTTCCAACTCATAATCTGCCAGATACTTATCTCCCTTCACACTGCCTGTTCTGGTAATCACAAAATCAGTACTGTCCGTTGTGAGACTAAATTCCATATTCTCAAGAGGGAAATTTCCACCCTGGATATTCCACTCTAAGACCACCTCTCCATCCTCACAATAAATCTGCGCCAGCACATCTTTATAGACATAGAAATAAATATCCGTATCGCCTTCCTCCACAAGCTCATCTGCATACCTTTGAAGCTCCTGCGCCGGATTCTCATATTCCAGCAGCTCCTCCACGCTGCTATAGCCTTCCATCCCCATCCATAACTGATTGATATAATTCTGAAATGCCGTATTGCCTTCATAAATGTCCTTACAGGTAAGGAACACCTCCGCCGCCTGTCTGCCTGTGATGGTCAGCACATAGCCCTTACAGCTTCTTTCCTTCCCATCCACCGTCAGCTTCTTACCATCGGCTTTCTTTATCTCAGCTTTCTTTAATATGGCAAGAACCGCATCCTTAAGCTGCTGCCCTGCCATCTCCATTTCTTCATTGGCATTGACCAAATCTTTGCTGCCCATATTAAGCGACTTTAAAGACTCAACTGCCGCTTCATCCAAATCGTATTCTAAAGCCAGCCTTTCAATATCTCCGTCAAAGGTGTCCCTGTCCACATAAAAAACTTTATCTATAAGCCCTGGCATTCCCAGCAAAATTTCATATTCATCTATATATAAATCCGCCTCTAAAAGGGAAAAACCATAATAACCGATATCCATATGCGCATTATAAAGCTCTTGGTCTATGTTTATCTCCATTCCCATCTGCACGGAATCTGCCAGTGTTAAATCCGCCTCCATATAAGCTTGTTTGTCTGAAAACATATCTTCGTAACCGTCCAGCCGCCACGTATCTCCCATGGCTTCCGCGCTCTCCGTAAAGGTTTTTCCCAAAGCATCTAATATCACATCATTTTTATTTCCAAAAACACCTGTTGCAACCGTCACCCCTATCAGGAGCAATACAAGAACTACACAAACTGCCGCAGGAATAATAAATTTAACCATATCCTTTGGATTTTTATTCTTGGGATTGTTACCCATAGCATTATGATCCATATAATTATTGTCCATAAGGCTATCATTCATAAAATTGTTCACAGGGTCTTGTCCTCCGCCATCCATACCAGATGATGTTGCATTCTCGGGTGTCATTGCATCCTTTTTCATCTCATCCATATTAATCCCCCATTCTTCTGCCCTGCATATCGCAAGGTTATGCTTACAATATTCTACTACAAAAAGCGGCTGCCAATCATTGGCAACCGCCCTACGCTTCATTTCAACAATGTTCAAGTTGCATTCCGCATATGTTTAATCACAAGTATAAGGCATCAGTGCAACATGACGCGCTCTCTTAATTGCAACCGTAAGCGCTCTCTGATGCTTTGCACAGTTGCCTGTAATTCTTCTGGGAAGAATTTTTCCTCTTTCAGATACATATCTTTTTAACTTGTTTACATCTTTGTAATCAATCACATTGTCTTTACCACAAAATACGCATACTTTTTTTCTTCTGCGCATTCCAACTTTTTTTCTCATGGGAGAATCAGACTTCTCTGCTTTATTATATGCCATAATGATTGCCTCCTATCTAACAAACAAATCTTTCTAATTAAACGGCAGCTCCTCATCTATTCCATCTGGAATATTCATGAAGCCATCGCCAGCACCTGACGGTTCGGGAGTCCTGCTCATGCCGCCGGAAAACCCTCCATCCATACCGGCACTGCTGCTATTGTTTTTGCTCTCGGCAAATTCCTGGTCTTCTACTACCACGTCAGTGGTATATACTTTAACCCCATCCTTATTGGTATAACTGCCTGTCTGGATGCGGCCTGTCACTACGACCTTGGTTCCTTTCCTGAAATACTTTTCAGCAAATTCACCGCTTCTTCCAAAGGCCACGCATCCTATAAAATCCGCCGTATTCCCATCACTGTTATTCCGGGTAAATCTGCGGTCTACGGCAAGTGTATATCTGGCTATTGCCATTGCATTATCCCCCTGTGAATATCTCACTTCGGGATCCCTTGTCAAACGCCCCATCAGTATTACTTTATTCATACCTGCCTCTACTTTCCAGCATATTGTTCGTACACGCTTTATGCTATATCCTGTCTAACGCATAAAAATCTGATAACATTGTCCATAATGCGGATACGATGTTCAATTTCGATTGGCGCAGAGCTTTCAGCGTCAAACTGGATAAAATAATAGAAGCCTTCTTTCATCTTCTGAATTTCATAAGCCAGTCTCTTTTTGCCCCAGTCGTCAACATTTGTAATCGTACCACCGAATCTTTCAATCAGAGCTTTACATCTGTCAACTACAGCTGCCCTTTCTTCTTCTTCGATCCTCGCATTTACAACAACGGCTAATTCATACTTGTTCATGCTTAAGTTACCTCCTTTTGGTCTCTGGCCCCCTTGCGGGAGCAAGGAATGTGTTGCTTCGCCATATGCGAATGTTAAAACATACCACGGATAAACATCATAACATGATTTTTTTCTCTTTTCAAGAGTTTCTTTCACTTCTTGTCCGTTTTTTTGTAGCGGCTGGTTACTTTTCACGGGTCAGGAATGCGCATTTACTACGCATTCCCGTGAGAACGTGATTCAGGTGTGAGGGGGGATTTTTACGAAGCGAAACTTGGAATATCGCCCCGAATGTTACTATAAGCGGCTCCTAGGCCATGAATAGTAACAGCGGCTGTGATACCTTTCACAGCTTAGGAGTACACTTGCACTACGCATTTTGCCATAAGTAAATCCGTTACATCTTGATAACCCCAACGCTAACGTGCTATCCTAGACAACAGATACTTACGAATATTTTTAAACTGCTCTTTTCATTGGGCTTTCAAGTTGTGCTTGTGCCCAAATTTATGGGCATCAGCAAGAATGGAGGACAACTATGCTACAAATCGCCATATGTGATGACGAATGCTTTTACAGGGAAAAAATACAAAAGCTTCTTGTAGCGTATCTTGAAAGTCATCAATTGACATATAACATCTGCTTTTTTACATCCGGAGAAGAATTTTTATCCCAAAACGAAAACCATGTAAAGTACCACATTGTTTTTATGGATATCAGTATGAATGAATTAAGCGGCATCGAAACCGCTATGCGGATGCGCGCCTTTCATTCGGATACCTTTCTTGTGTTTGTGACCGCTTTTATTGATTACGCGCTAGAGGGCTATAAGGCAAATGCCATCCGCTATATTATGAAGGATACTCTTGATGCGGCTGTGGGAGAATGTATGGACGCTATTTTACAAAAAATGCGCATAGCCCAGGTAGTTTTTCCTTTTACGGAGGGAGAAAGAAAATTGTATACCGACAATATCCTCTATATAGAAAGCAGCAAACACAAATCCATCTTTCACTGTATGGAAACAGATTTGACCCATTACCAAATATACACCAAGCTGGACGCTATCGAGCGAACGTTGTCAGACTATGGCTTTCTGCGTATCCACAAAAGCTATCTTGTAAATATGAAGCATATCTGCAAAATCAATCATTACATAGCTTATCTGGATATCGGGTTAGAGCTGCCTATTCCCCGTTCCCGTTTCAGGACCGCTAAAGAAACATACGTTACATATAAAGGAGCATTATGATGGAAATTTTCATAAAATGTGTTATTTTATCTTTTCTGATGGCCGCAAGCTGCAACCTGTTCTTTGAGACCCTGCTGCCAAAGCGCACTTTCCCTTTTAGATGGCTCCGCCATATGTCCCTTCCCACATTTATGGTTGGATTTCTTCTGATTGCATTTACCCCGATTCCACCTTTTATTTTTCAGCCAGTCCGCTTTGTTCTGACCGTCATGTTGACAGCGCTGCTTTATTTTGAAGCGGGCCTGGTGCGCCACATGGCGTTTTCACTTCTGCTTTGCAGCATTTATTGGATAACATCCGTTTTTCTCACCTCCCTTATTTATCTCCTTCCGCCGCTTTTGCACGAAAGCCTTTTCAGCGCCGTGGAAGATATAGCAGGTAGTATTTTTTTATGTCTGATATTCATTTTTCATCTCAGATTCAAAAATCATTCTGATAAGTGGCTCTCTTTCAGTTGGACATTTACAAGTTTCTTTCCCCTTCTCAATATCATTGTCCTCCTGTCACTTAGCATGATGGATATCAGCGGTAACGCCACCGAAAACCGGGCCATGTTTGCTGTCGTTTCCGGCTTTGCGGTTATCAATGTATGCTATTTCTACTTTATCAGCAAAACAATGGACAAAGAAGAAGAAATGCAGCGGCTTCGTTTATTTCACGAGCGTACCCAGAATCAAATGGTCCTTTATCGGGACATGCAAAAAAGCTACGACCTGCAACGGCGGCAGCTTCACGATTATAAAAATCAGCTCGGATGCATTCAGGGAATGCTAAAAGACGGACAGGTGCAGAACGCTCTTTCCTATGTTTCCACACTGACAGGAACCCTTTCCAAAAGTGTCTGTCTTATTAATACCGGTCATGAGGTGGTGAACATTATGCTAAGCAGAAAATATCAGGAGGCTGCTGAAAAAGGAATCACAATAACGTTGTCGGTAAACGACCTATCAACCCTTACTATCAGCGAGGAAGAAATTGTCATACTACTGGGCAACCTGCTTGACAATGCAATTGCAGCCTGTGAAAAACTGGACTTTGGCAGAATCATTCAATTTAAAATGATTCTCGAAAGCAACCAGCTGATTCTCTCTGTCCGCAATCCTGTAAAGGAGCCGGTACTGATAAAAGAAAACAAAGTTGTTACCGACAGACGAAGGGGGCCCCTTCACGGAATCGGCCTTTTGAACGTAGATTCCGTTATCCAAAGACATGGAGGAACCAGCGTTCTCAAATATAATAACGGATGGTTTTATTTCTCCGCCATCATTCCCTAGAGCGTGTTTGAAACTTTCTTTCCTCCGGATGTACGCCATATCCGGCGTCTTTTTTTGCCCTGCCACCGTCTGTTCGTGCCACAGCCATTGCTTTTTAAATCCCACAAAATATAATAAAAATAACATAAGGAACTGTAAAAAACCAATTTTTAACAGTTCCTAAAAATGGAGGTGTCATTATGACAAAGAAAAAAATACTATTGCTTTTATTTATCATCGGAAACATATTTCTGTGCGCCTGTTCCGGAAAAACATCCGTGGAAAGCGTTGGCGCAGAGGCTACACAAGACCACCTTACTTCCCCGGAGCATACCGCGGAAAATGTAATGAATAGCCTGCGAACATTGGATTTGGACACTTTTAACGAATACACAGACAATTATATATCCACCACCCGGAACTGGATTGGCATTCCCACCTCAGCGCAATACCGGGTCTTTAATGAATTACTTCAGCCCACTCTTATAAAAGGAAAGCATTATAAGCGCAACTACCAGCTTTCCCAAAAGCTCACCCAAAACCTATCATGGGAAATAACACAGGTTCGTGAATCCGATCAAACTGCGGAAATCGACATGGATATCACCAATCTTGACATGTCGCTGGCCACAGGGAACTATATGGTTTTCCTCCTTGAAAATATGTCCCAAAGCAACGGCATCGGCCTTAGATCACTGATGAAAGATATGCGGGATCTAAATCAGGACATGGATGGCTTTTTATCCATAATAGATTCTTTAGATTCCGATGATACCTGTACTATCAGTGTTACTCTCTCCGCATTTAAGCAGGACGGAAAATGGAAACTTCACGTCAGTGACGAATTTATCAATGCTTTTATGGGGAATATTGATTCCGAAGAATATCCGGAAGAAATCATGCAAAAAATCAACGTTCTGGAAAAAGAAATTGAAGATAATACCGCGAAATGGGCGGAGGATTTCGAAAGCAGGATGGAGGGGCTTTTTGACTAGGCCCCTCCCCAGATCTAACGCTTTACTTTTTTAATCCTTTTTTCAATCTGGCTGCGCGGAATCATGATCTGATGCCCGCATCCTGCACATTTTAACCGGAAGTCCGCCCCAACGCGAAGAACGTCCCATTCATGACTTCCGCAAGGATGCGCTTTTTTTAAAGTCAGGCTGTCGCCTACCTGAATATCCATAGACTAATATCCTTCCCATCCGCAAAAACTACAAAGCCGCAAATATTTCCCCAATGCTGCCCTGCACCACCAGGTCCGCCGCTCCGTCTCTGGCCGTAGGTGTCTTATTGACCAAAATCAGTTTATTTCCGTTATAGTAATCAATCAGACCTGCTGCCGGATAAACTACCAGCGAAGTGCCGCCGATTATCAGAACGTCTGCATTTTGAATGTAGTAAATGGCATCCCTGAGAGTCTTGTCATCAAGCCCCTCCTCATACAAAACCACATCCGGTTTGATCGTCCCTCCACATTCATCACATTTCGGTACACCGTCTGCGTGCAGCATATATTCCGCATCAAAAAATTTCCCGCATCTTTCACAATAGTTGCGCAGCACACTTCCATGCAGCTCCAATACCCGTTTACTTCCTGCCGCCTGATGGAGTCCGTCAATGTTTTGGGTAATGACCGCCTTAAGCTTTCCTTCCTGCTCCCACTGGGCAAGCTTTAAGTGAGCGGCATTGGGTTTTGCACCAAGGCAAAGCATTTTATCCTTATAAAAACGGAAAAATTCTTCCGGCTTTTGTCTGTAAAAAGTATGGCTTAAAATCGTCTCCGGAGGATAATCATACTTCTGATTATACAGACCGTCCACACTTCTGAAATCAGGAATGCCGCTTTCCGTGGAAACACCTGCCCCGCCAAAAAAAACAATGTTGTCCGTTCCCTCAACAATCTCTCTTAATTTTTCTATTTGATTCATCTTTATCCCCCATTTTAATCCTTTTTCTCCCCCGTCATCATAAGTAACGCAAATCATCTATAAAACTATAAATCATTATAACATGTTTCAAAAATTAATTCACCCATTATCTATTTTGGGCCACGGAAGTCGTAACAGTTCAGCCTTGCCGAACTGTTACTGAATCCAGTCATGAAAAGTTTGTCTTCGCCGAAGGACTGGATTCACGCAACAGGGAATCAATCTTTAAGGACGCTGTGTGCCAGCAAACGTCCGTCACTACATATTTCCCGCCAAAAAATCCTTCAAAACACCAAAGAATTCCCGCATCATATTATTATACTGTAAAAACGGTTCCCCTTTGGCAGCAATCCCACAAACATTCTGATAACCCGCCTTCCTGGCAATCTTCTCAGCCCGAAATACATGAAAATTATTACTGACCACTCCTACACTGTCTGCTTCCTTATCCAAAAGCTCTGCCGAAAAAACAAGGTTTTGAAAGGTATTTCTCGACTGGTCTTCCATCAGAATTCTCTCCGGTGCGATTCCCTTTTCCACCAGATAATCGTGCATTCCCTGTGCTTCCGATACAGGTTCATCCGCCCCCTGGCCGCCAGATACAATCACCTTCGTATCAGGATTTTCCACCAGATAGCCTGCAGCCTCATCCAGTCTGTACTGCAGCGCCCTTGAAGGCCCGCCTGCTTTTATCTGCGCCCCCAGTACAACAAGATAATCGAGCCCGGAAGGCCCTTTTTTAGAGAAACCGCTGACAATACACCCTTCCACCACAAGAAACAATATTCCGCCAAGGCATACTAACACAATAAAAAAACGCCTGAACCAAAAAGGAATACGGTCATGCCAAATTTTCTTTTTTAGAAGAATACACATGATAAATGCTCCAATTCCAAGAAACAGCCACACAAAAGAAAAACTTCCGGCATGACCTGTGAAAAAAATTATACCACAGAAATACCCTATAAAAATAATTCCTAATAAAAGCAGTACAAAGCACATTTATCTTTCCCTCCAGCATTGCCGCCATTCCCATTTTATCTTCCAATGAATTCTGCATCAGGACAGTTTCCGCCATCTACTGATCCGAATCTTTATCTATGCTGCTTCAATGATCGGAACTGTTACGCTTACCCGCCAGATGTTCTTTCACAATTTTATCAATAGCGTCCCTTGAAAGCGGGTAATGATATTCCTTAATAATTTTGTCCGTATCATACCCTAAATCCACCAAATGCCTTATGGCTCCCCCATAAGCAAAATCCTTCACAAAATTTTGAAGTGCCTCATTGAAATATTGATTTTCCATTTTCTGTCCCCATTCTATCGTATTTGTTTTCTGTTCCGGGAATCTGCATGCCTGCCAATTTTTAACCTGTTTCTGTTTTCATAATAGCAGAAAAGAAAGGTAGCAGCAATCAATTTATATTTGACAATTCCAGCTAAAAGAAATTTATCCGGTTATTTTCCGCCAAATCTATATCCTGCCCTTAATTTTCGTGAAATTAACAATTTTTATTGCGTTTTGTCTGGGAACAAAATATAATAACTTTATTGCAACTATTAAATTTTTATAAAGAATGGAGAAACAGTAAATGAAAAAACTGGAGGAATACGTGCAAAGTATACCGGATTTTCCTGAAGAAGGTATTATTTTCCGCGATGTAACAAGCGTACTGCAGGATCCGGACGGACTGGCACTGGCCATTGATTCCATGAAAGAAAAGCTTACAGGCATTGACTTCGATATCATTGCCGGAACAGAATCAAGAGGCTTTATTTTCGGCGTACCAGTGGCGTATGCGCTTCACAAGGCTTTTGTCCCCATCCGCAAAAAGGGAAAGCTGCCCCGTGAGACTATTTCAGAGAGCTATGATTTGGAATACGGCAGCGCTGTCATTGAGATACACCGGGATGCCATTAAGCCGGGAGATCGTGTTGTACTGATTGATGACCTGATTGCAACAGGCGGCACCATCAAAGCCAGCATCCGCATGATAGAAGCCTTGGGCGGCAGTGTGGAAAAAATTGTCTTTCTGATGGAACTTGCCGGGTTAAAAGGACGTGAACAGCTCAAGGGCTATGACGTGGAAAGCGTCATCATTTATGAAGGAAAATAGTACTTATGGACACAGACAACGGATAACATAACACATCACCGTAGGAGGAGATAGACATGTTAGAAAATTTTTTTAAATTAAAAGAAAACAACACAACTGTCAAAACAGAAGTAATGGGTGGTATTACCACTTTTATGACAATGGCGTATATCTTAGCAGTAAATCCTTCCTTACTGTCTGCTGCAGGAATGGATAAAACCGCTGTTTTGATAGCCACCGCCCTAGCATCCTTTGTAGGGACAATCCTGATGGCACTGCTTGCAAATTATCCTTTCGCACTTGCTCCCGGTATGGGCCTGAATGCCTACTTTGCTTTTACCGTATGCGGAGCATACGGCTATTCCTGGCAGGTAGCGCTGGCTGCTGTATTTGTCGAGGGAATTATTTTCATTATATTGTCCCTGACAAACGTGCGCGAGGCTATCTTTAATGCGATTCCGCTCACCCTGAAAAAGGGCGTAAGCGCAGGTATCGGACTCTTTATTGCCTTTATCGGTCTTCAGGGCGCGCACCTTGTAGTGGCGAATTCTTCCACTCTGGTAAGCTACGTAGATTTCGCCGGCGAATTTCACACCAAAGGTATTTGTGCCATCCTTGCACTAATTGGGTTATTTATCACAGCAATCCTCTATGTGAAAAATGTAAAAGGCTCCATCTTAATTGGTATACTTGCCACATGGGTCCTGGGCATGGTCTGCCAGGCGCTAGGCATTTATACAATTGATGCGGAAAACGGATTTTACTCTCTGTATCCTGCCCTGGGCATGACAGATTTATCCGCAATTTCCCTGACATTTGGACAGGTAATCAAGGCTGATTTCTCTGGCGTAAGCATTATTAATTTTATTGTTGTACTCTTTGCATTCCTTTTTGTGGATATGTTTGACACACTTGGCACTTTAATCGGTGTTGCTACAAAGGCTGATATGTTAGATAAAAACGGTAAGCTTCCCCGCATTAAGCAGGCGCTATTAGCAGACGCTATCGCAACCAGCGCAGGCGCAGTATTTGGTACCTCCACCACTACTACCTTCGTGGAGAGCTCCTCAGGTGTAGCGGCAGGCGCAAGAACCGGCCTTGCATCCGTAATAACCGGTTTATTGTTCTTATTATCCATTTTCCTGTCTCCAATCTTCTGCGCAATTCCGGGATTTGCTACGGCTCCCGCATTGATTTTTGTAGGCTTCTTAATGGTAACTGTTGTGGCGGATATTGATTTCAACGACTTTACCGAGGCTATTCCCACCTATCTGTGTCTGCTGTCCATGCCTTTGATGTACAGCATATCAGAAGGTATTGCCATTGGTATTATCTCCTATGTCATCATCAATGTAGTTTGTGGAAAGTCTAAGAAAATCACGCCGCTTATGTATATACTTGCTGTACTGTTTATCTGTAAATATATCTTCTTATAGGATACTAAAAAGGTGCCGTTTTGCATTTTTCCTAAACTCTTTTACGAAGATTTCACAAACGGCACCTACTGTTTTACGTTTGTTTAATCATAAAACAGTTATGTATAATCTCATCTGTCTTCATGAAATCAAGGGAGAAAAAATCTTGCTTTTTACCAATCCCCAAATTATACTGATAATATCATATAGAAAGGCTATGGCAAAACAAAATGTTAACAATAAAAAATAATTTCCACACCCACTGCCAGCGTTGCAAACATGCCCTTGGGCAGGAGGAAGACTACGTAAAATCCGCTCTTTCAAGCGGACTTTCTCAGCTTGGCTTCTCTGACCACGCGCCTTATCTAAAACCCGAGGCTGATTTCGGCAGGCGGATGGAATTTCATGAATTAAAAGATTATCTGGAAACAGTAGATACGCTATCCGAAAAATATAAAGATAAAATAAAAATACGAAAAGGACTGGAAATTGAGTATTTGCCAAAATATTTCAATTATTATGAAGAATTATTGACCAAATGGAATGTTGAATATCTGTTGCTGGGCGAACACTTTTACATAAATGCAGAGGGAGAATATGGAAACACTTACGAAATAACTTCTACGGATGAATATATCTTCTATGCCCGCACCTTAACCGAAGGCATGAAAACCGGTCTCTTTAAGGCTGTTGCCCATCCCGACCTATACCTGTTAAATCCCTATGCCTGGAATAATGACTGTCAAAAAGCTGCTGATATGATTATTGATACCGCAGTTACCACCGGAACCATTCTTGAATACAATGCCAATGGTTTCAGGCGCGGCCTGCGGCTCTATCCTGACGGGACACGTTATCCTTATCCTGACGACCGTTTCTGGCTTCTGGCTGCTAAGGCCCCCGTCAAAGTCATTGTAGGCTCAGACTGTCATGAACCAAAATATATGTGGGATGATGCTATGGAACTGGCCTATGAAAAATTGCAATCCTTGGGCATCTGTCCGATTTTGGATTTAGGAATTTAGGAAACCACCACAAGCACAGCTCGTGGTATGCAAGGGGTATAAGTTTGGAAGTAAACTTCCAAACTCTTTATTGGTAGCAGTACCACAAGCACAGCTCGTGGTATGCAAGGGGTATAAGTTTGGAAGTAAACTTCCAAACTCTTTATTGGTAGCAGTACCACAAGCACAGCTCGTGGTATGCAAGGGGTATAAGTTTGGAAGTAAACTTCCAAACTCTTTATTGGTAGCAGTACCACAAGCACAGCTCGTGGTATGCAAGGGGTATAAAAATGGAATTACATGCAACTATCTTTTTCCCTATAGAGATCATCGGAACCGTAGCTTTTGCATCTTCCGGCGCCATGGTTGCCGTCCGCAAAAAATTGGATTTATTTGGCATCATCGTCCTTGGCGTTATCACCGCCGTAGGCGGCGGAATGCTCCGCGATTTAATGATTGGCAGCATCCCACCCAATATGTTCCGCAATCCGGTTTATGTCTTCACGGCTTTTTTGACAGTCCTTATCCTGTTCCTACTATTTCGTTGCTGGCCTTTTTTATTGGGAAGTCGTTACATAGAAAGTTATGAAAAGGTTATGAATATTTTAGACGCCATCGGACTTGGAGCCTTCACGGTCATTGGAATTGATACAGGCGTGGATGCCGGCTATGGAGAATACCATTTTCTGATTATCTTTCTTGGTGTCATCACTGGCATTGGCGGCGGCATACTGCGTGATATCATGGCAGGCGAAACCCCTTACGTCCTGAAAAAGCATGTTTACGCCTGTGCCTCCATCTCTGGTGCATGTCTTTATGTATTGCTTTTACAGTTTACCCATTCAGATTATGCCATGCTGTTTAGCGCCCTTTTGGTAATTGCAATCCGCATTCTGGCAAGCCATTATCGTTGGAATCTACCTGGCATCCAGGACAAATAAATAGATAAAATGTAATCGATCTATAAAATCATTCTGGAGAAAACACCACAAGGCGCTTCCTCCAGAAAATGATTGATAATTTTTAAAATTCCCCACATCCGTTTACACAATCACATGCGTTTCGAAGTATTGAATAAATTCCTCCTTCAGAATCTGAATAGCGGAAAGCTCTGTCTGCGCCTGGCTATTCCAGGCAATACAAATATCATGGTTTGAATTTAATTCTACATAATGGATTCCTTTACCCTCCATATTTTTTCCCCATTCATCTAAAATCGACACACCTTGTCCATTCTCCACATTGGCAATCACTGTTTCCATATTTGTAAGCATCCTCAGCCTAGGTACAAAATGATACGTTTTACAATAATTTTCAATTTCCGTGCGGAACTGCTGTATCCGGTCATCACTAATCACAAAAAATTCAAAATCTCGGAAATCCTCCAGTCCGTGGACATAATGCGGCGGTATCAATATTTCTGAATAAATAATGACTCTCCGTATACTAGTAACCTTCTCTTGGCGAATCGTTGAATGATGCTGAGGATAATTGGCCAAGGTCAAAATAGCATCCAGGCGGTGCTTTACAATAGCATCCACCGGGTCCGAAAACTCCATGCATTCAATCGAAATATACAAATCCGAATCTTTTTTCCGGCATTGCGTGATGATATCCGGAAGAAATGTTGAGATATTCCAACCAATATTGTAATCAAAGTGCAACGTTTTTTGACGTGTCCGCTGCAGTCTCTTTGCATCCCTAAGCTCATTCTGAAACCGCTCAAATATGTCATAGTAAATCTTTCCTGCTTCAGATAATTGCATCTTCCGCTTGCCTTCACAGATAAAAAGAGTCACACCCAGTTCTTCTTCCAGTACTTGTATATACCTGCTGACAGTAGGCTGTGGCAGATATAAATTCTTTGCCGCCTTGGTTACATTCAGCTCTTTTCTGACTTCCAGAAAACATTCTATCTAGCGATTGTTCATTTGCAGGACTCCTTTTCTGCTTTTTAAAGATTGTACCTTTCCATAAAAGCATTGTAAAGTCGGTCAGACACGCTCTTTTCTCTTAACGATTGCACGAAACGATAACCGTTCAGACAAAGACTGACCTGTCACTTTAAACCAGACAGCGCAGAATATACGCACCATCATGCATTGTATTGACAAAAATATTACCTCTGTCATCCACAACAACATCCTCCATTGTTCCCAGTGGGGGATTCGCCATTTTAAGGTCAAAATACAATTCCTCCGGATTAGGCGGAATAAAATAAGCAATCTCCTTTGGCACAAAGGGATCGTGTACATCATATACCCGTAGTCCAACGTGGAAATAACAGACATAAACACGATTGGGATTGTTCTCAATCCATGGCTTGTTTGTCATGGGCTCATGCAGATTGTGGGGCCCAAAGGGACCTGGCAGCGGCAGTCCACAATAATTAAAGTTCTCATAAGGAAAATCTTCCGGAACCTCCGGATATGGGAAAACGGAAATCATAACAGGGTCCTCCGGGTTGGAGATATCCAACATCTCAATCCCATTCATGGGATCCGTACCAATGGATTCCTGCAATTCTCGATTCATAATCCAGAACCGCTCACCCTCCTGCAAGCCTACCGCATAATTCCTGCCAATCAAAGGAAGGAAGGTATGCCATAAAGCGCCCCCAAACTTTCCGGAGAAAGGAGGACAGGTAGATGCCTCTCCCAAAACCTACGGCACCTGCGGATCGGAGATATCTAAAATCTTAAAGCCTGCGCCTACGCAGCTTACGTACGCTTTATCTCCTAACGCATAAACGCAATGAACATAGCCAGGATAAGAATCATTTCCATTCCAGCCATGGATATTTTTTTGCTGTGTAGCTTTGGTCTGATTTCCTAAAAACTGTCCCGGATTCCACCAGCGCCCTGCCTCCACCGGATGTCTTGGATCTGATATGTCCAAAATACGGTAAATATATCCTGTAAATCCCGGAGCCGTTGCTGAAAGATGCGCATATCTTCCCCCATTATAACAGAAACGGTGATCACCTGCCGCCATCCCATCTGTCCCTGTGTCCCAAAAGGACAGAAACTTGGGCTGCTCGGGATTTTCCTTTAAACTGTAAATAGCCACACCGCCACGCACAATCTCATATTTTTCCGGTGCAGGACCATGTAAAAAGTCAATGCAGTTGCCTGTTGCCACAATCATCAACTCATCACAAATCTGAATCTTAGGCGTAGCCATATAAGTATATTTTTCCGGCTCCATCACGTACATATACTGAACGGTTTTAGGATTGACCGAATCCGTCACATCAATAATTTGTACCCCGTTTCACTTATAACAGCCTCCATACAGATAATATTTTCCTTCTTGCGTTTTATAGAGCTGTGTCTGAAAAAGATAATGCCTGTCACAGTCGTGGAATCCAATCACTTCCATATTCTTAATGTAACCCTCATTACCAGGACTTTTTGCATAAAATTTTCCCCCCATTTCATAACCTCCTTACCAATTCTAATTTTCTTTCCTAAATCTATATAAATTTATTGTAATGAACCTGGAAACTAAATGCTAATACCAAAATTAAGGCTTACTTTATACCAATTTTGATATATATAGCCTATAAAACCCCTTATAGCAATATTTGATATAAGCGATTCGAAATATTTAGTATATCAAAACAATAGGCGTCATCAGCTATAATAAAGACACTCTGCTAAAATACATACGGAGGAGGTATTGAATGAAAATATTAGGTATTTCAATCAACCTGTTTGATTTGGATATCCATCACTGCACCGGCTGTGTGGCATGTGTCACTGCCCTGTTTAATGGAAAGGGCAGTGTCTGTACACAAAAGGATGATTTTGAATGACTCCTTGACAAGATGTTGGATGCTGACGGAATTCTTTTTGCAGTTCCCATCTTCGAAAAAGGCGCGCCGGGAAATTTCCACACCCTGATGGACCGCTTTGGCCCGAGACTTGACCGGGGGAATGCGGTCATTGGAATACAGATTGCAGAAGAAAAAGGCGGCAAAATTCCCGTTCCTAGAATCTTGAAGGACAAGGTGATTTCCTATATGGGAATCGGCGGTTCCGATTGGATGACTCAAATTGAATGTGACTTCGGTATTCAGGACTGACACCCATGTGGAAGATCATCGAAAAAGAAGTGTTCAGCTGGTCATTGGGTATCTTGGCTGATGATGAAAAGATAAGCCGTGCCCATCAGACTGGTATAAATCTTGCGAATGCGGCGAAAGATATCCAAAATGCACAATATATAGGGGATGAGGAAATCTGCTCTCACTGCCATTGCCGTGAATTTTATTTTGCAAAAAATAAAGAGGTAATTTGCTGCCAGTGCGGAATCATTGGAAAAATTGTATTGGATGGAGACGAATATCACTTTGAGTTCCCCGAGGAACAGTTAAAGCACGCTCACGATACCCTGGATGAAAAATTTATTCATGCTAATGATATTGATACCAATAACAGAAAAGCCGGCGCCCTGCGCATGAGTGAAAAGTATAAAAATAGAGTAGCAGCCTACAAGTCTTTTATCACAGGCTCAAAGCCGCAATAAATAGCAACGCAATATTTACAAAAGCCAAAAACTTTCCCTTAAGAGTTTGTGTTCGTGCGGCACCCACAAGCTTTTTACATAAAAAGCCGCGCAGAAAAGAGGTAAAATATGAATTTCGAGTTAATGAAAAGCGTTCTTTATGTAGATGTTATCAGAGAACAATACCGTACTAAAATGCTGCACTGGTTATATCGCTATCATATTCCGGAAAGCATTTCACAGTTTGCACCCTACGTTACCAAATATGCATTTTACAATGCCCTCCCCACACCTCCACATGGAGATTTATTTGGCACAAACCGCATGCAGCTTACAGAGCATTACTGGCTGACAAATCCCATGATGCCGAAATTTAATATCAAAGCATACACAGAATATTTTCCGCCGGAAGTATTGCAGTGGCATGGTAATATCCCTGAGGCAGGTGGACCTACCACCAACTTTGAAGGCGATGATGCAGGAAGTTCCGGAAGTGACAGCGAGAAACCCTTTATATGGGCTTTTGTTCTCCTTAGCTGGGAGACCGAATTAAAAGGCCATGGAATTACAGCAAAGGAAGGTCCTAATTACAGATGGCAGTTTTTGGTTTCCTACCCTTAAGGCGTCTCCAATGAAGAAAGCGACAAATGGCTCGTTGACCATGTACTTGCAAAATGGGCTAAAAATCCTCTCGTGCGCAGAGTTCTGACCAGCAAGGTATATCAGGATGTGAACCAGTGTCAATTTCCCCGCCTCGCAGAAGTATGGTTTGAAGGTCCCGAACAATGGTACGATGTAGTAGTAAAGCAATCCTCAGAAATCAGCAGGCCAGAATGGGTATAAACTACAGTATTCCCTTATTTAAGACCCTTTTGTAACATTACAGGTGTTTTCCTGGCAGACAATCCCACATCTGACAATTACTCCATGTACCATGGCTATCAGATGATGCGCTAAGGCCACATTCGGAAGCTTTTGTATGAACAATCGCGAAATCTTTAATTTCATTTACTATAAAAAGAAAGGCAGCCATATAGTCATCATTATGCGGCTGCTTTTCTTAATGTAATTTAAGCACTGTTACACTTTCATAAGGCACCTTCTTGTCTAAATGTTTCCGCACTTCATAATTAAAACTTTTAAATCGAAAAGGATGCCAACCTCCAGCACAACACCGGTCGATTCGCATCCTATCATACTTGCACCTCTATATCTTCTTAGACACAAATTTCATACTTGCGCCTCCATGTCTTTCCAGACACAAATTCCTGTAAAATGTACGGCGCAAGTATCATTATGCTCACATACAGACTAGCTGCATGGCGCATGTACACTCAGCGCAGCAAGTGCGCAGAGCTGTTACAAAGATGTTCTTTTCATACTTATTTTATGTTCCCAGCTTTTTAAACAGATTACATAGTGTCTGCATAGCGGGAGCTTCCCTGTACATTGTATGTCCCGTCAGATGTATAACCATTAGTAGCATTCGCCTGTGTAGTCGTATAATAATCTACAAGTGATGCATTGGTAGCGATAGAAGAACCATAGTCCTTAAAAAATGCCTGCACCTTGGACATATCTGACTGTTTAAATACATGCTCATCAATCTTTAATCTGCCCTGATCATTCACTTCAATTCCAAACTGCTTCAGTGCATCTGCATTACGTGCTGTTTTTTCTCTGATGTAAGACAAATTTGCTAATACACCGGAATTTGAACTGGATTCACCTGTATCAAACATATGATTATAATTGCTCACAAAGCTCTTAGCTGTGGTAAAAATCTTATTGACATCATAGGTCTCGTTGCCATCCTTATCCTTTACCTTCGCATATAACTCATCAGATGCAAGCGCTTTACTGTCTGTTTTCAGGCCTGCTGCACTAGTACCTGCCTTATTATCTGTCCCCGTACTGCCTGTGGTTGTATTACTGCTTACTGCAGCTCCTGCAAACCGAAGACGTGATGCAATGGTTGAACCATAGCTTGTAATATCCTTAGCGGAAAACAGCTCCTGCACTTTAGAGATACTTGCTGACTTTAATTTGGTCTCATCAAGCTCAAGCGTTCCACTTGAATCAACTGTAATACCAATTTCCGCAAGCTTATCAGCATTTGCCGCTGTACTGCCCATCATATTAGCCACATATGCAGTCTTGTTCGTTAGCGTAGAACCCTTTGCCGCATTAACAACATTGTTATAATCCGTCACATAAGCTTTCACTGCGGAAACTACCTTGTCTCCTGCACTCTTGCCATCAGCCGTATCCGTATAAGTATCATCTTTCTGCAACGTTGAAACTGTCGTTCTCAAAGTTGAAAGCCCCGATGTCAGATTAGCATTTGCTTCCTGCACATCTTTGGAAACCTTCGGATTCCTCTTCTCTTCAAAAATTCTGTCAAGCATATTGCTGGATGAACTGCTGTTCTTGCTGGATGATGCTGTGCTTGAAGACTGTCCTGACCTATAATAAGTCTTAAGCAGCCTCTGATAAGATCCGTTCTTTATAGCACTTCTGTCGGAAAGTACGCCATACAAACTGTTCAGTCCACTTCCACTGTTATTGCTGGTAGAACCAAATAACCCCCCTGAATTATAATTCCAAAAATTCGCTGCCACGCTCATCACTCCTTCACACAAATAAACCTTAATTACCTACTATAATTATTTTATACCTATAACTCCCAAAAGGCAATCTCTTTTTCTGACTGATTTGGGATATTACATTATATATTAAATATCGGAAAATTTTTACAACTTCTTTACCCTGTGGAAACACTTTTTTATATTTTTATCATAACAAAGCCAGCCGTCACCGTTTCCTCTTTCTATCATCAGTTTTTCTAAAAACCTATTTTACTGCCGCCTGCCTTCAAAAAAGGGAAAGCGTTCCAGCGCTGCAAAAATATCTTCAAAATCCTCCTTGGGCGCCAGCTCAATATATCTCTCAAGCAGCTCTCTTTCCTGCTCTTTGTATCTCCCATAAAAAATATCAAATAAATTATGGCCCCGCATATAAATGCGGATTTCTTCTATGTGCCGTTTTATATCCTCTACCGTTTCCAAATCGCCGCCCAAAATTTCCATCAAATGCCGGCCACTTTGCAGGCGGTAAAGATATTCCTTCCATTTTTCCAAAAGTATCTCATAAAAAGCGGCCTCCGATTCCACAACGCCCACCTGTGCCATTACCTTTGGGTTTAAAAAATAATTCTCAAAAGAATAATATTTGAGAATCAATACGTTTTCCGGACGGACCCTGGGCAGCTTGTCCATATCCTCACGGTTTCGCTCCTCATAATAGCGGCAAAGCTGACTCCTTAGTTCGTCCGGCTCCTTGCCATCGCTGTCTCGGATCATCAGAAATTGATCCCGCAGATAAATCTGATTCATATATTTTAAATTGGCATAGGTTTTAATATTGGTACAGCTGTTTGTGGTAATAATCGCAATGCGGGAGAGATTTCCTTCCTGGTCAACCGTCTCCGCATAATATCTCCCCAGTAGAAGGGGCAGACGGGATTTATCCTGTTTTCCCTCCACAATAAATACAAAATTCACATTCATCAAATCACCAGCTGTATAACCTAAGTCATCCAAAATAGCGCTGATATCCGTTTTTTCCCGAACATCGCTAGAACCATCTTTCCGGTGGATAACCTGCCGTATCTGCCTGCTATTAAAATTAGGCAACAAGTTCGGTGAGTGCGTGGTAAAAATCACTTGATTTTTGGCTGCCAGCCGATAAAGAATCCTGCCACATACCTTCTGAAGACTGGGATGCAGAAAAATCTCGGGATCCTCTATCATCATAATACTGGGCAGATTTTCTTCAATCTGCGTATAAGCTTCCAGCAGAGAAAACAGATAAATGGAACGCATTCCTTTCCCCATATGCGAAATCGGATGTGGTACATTTTGAGCCGGATGCCGGATTTGTGTTGTAACCTCTAGAATTTTCTCCACATCCCTGTTCATAGAATAAAGAATATGCTCACGGCCGCCGTTTTTATGAAAGCAATGATTGACCTTGCAGGCAAAGGTATCCAAATTCAGCTGATATAGCTTATAATCTAACAGCTTGGAGGTTTCCAGGGCGTTTAACTGTGCCGGACTCTTTTGCTCAATCAGTCCGATACAATCAAAGCAGTGATTGCAATCCCTTGCCTGATTAAACATACAGCAGCCGGAACGCATTTTCTTTAAAATCTCATCCTCCTGCAGCAGAAGCAAATCACTTTGCAGCTGTTCTAAGCGGCGTTCTGTATCCACGTAATATATCTTGGGAAATACCTCTTTGATATAAGGGTTATTCTTGTTCGTTCCGTCCTGGTAACGGATTCTTCCGTCCTTGTTCGCCGTCATGGTAAAGGTCAGTACATTATCAGAAAAATTGGGAAGCTTCCGGCAAAAATCCTGTAACCACGCCTCCTTTTTCCGGTACTGACTGACTACCCCGCTGCGCTGCAACAGCGCAAGGTCATCCTCCGTAAAAGATAAAGATACATGAATACGGATTTTAGCCCCGGCTTCCCCAAAATCCTCCTGACTGATCTGATATTCACCGCCCACGGCCCTGATAGCATCCAGCACAGTTGTCTTACCGGTATTGTTCTGTCCCACTAAAATCAGAGCATTCTCAATATCCGGAATATACATATCACGGATCAGTTTGAAATTTTGAATGTGAAGACTTGTAATTTTCATAGGCTGCTCCCCATATTATATATGTCTGTATGATGATGTCCTTTTCCTTCCTGCAATTCCACATATTTATTATATAAGATTATTGCTATCATTACTATCGGTACATAAAAAAACACGCATAAAACTTTTGCCTCCATTGTTACAAAAACGGCAAATACCACGCCGCCAACTCATCCCCCCAGAAAAATCCAATTCCAAGTCCCAAAGCCAAAAACGGCCCAAAGGCAATGGAATGTTTACGGGCAAGCTTCTTTCCTGCAAGCATCCAGGTACAATACGCCCCGCCAGCCAGCAGTCCCATAAACATAGCTGCTGTTATACCGCGCCATCCAAGCAAAAAACCACTGGCCGCCATCAGCTTAATGTCGCCGCCGCCAAAGGCTCCTTCCACAATAAGCGCCAATATCAGCATAGGAAATGATATCACCACCGCGCCAATCATGCGGTCCGTCAATGTATGTTCAGGAAACAACCACAGGGAAATAATCCCAAGCAGCGCAATTCCTATGTGAAAGCGATTATAAATAATCCTCGTGTCCCAATCAATAAAGGCTACCATAGTTAAAATTCCCAGATAGGCAAAGGCCAAAAGCCCTTTGGGCGGTAAAATTCCCCCTTCTCCATAGCCAAAATAAGCTCCGCAGAAGACAAATAAAAGACCGCCTGCCAGCTCTACCAGAAAATATCTCCCCGAAATCCTTTCACCACAGCCACGGCATCTTCCCCTCTGCCATAAATAACTGATACAAGGAATCAATTCCTTCACTGTCAAACTTTTTCCACAGGACAAGCAATAGCTCCGTCCCCTGACTACGCTCTCCCTATTCGGAAGCCGGCAAATCACCCTATTGAAAAAGCTGAAAGCACAGGCTCCCATAGCGAAACGCAAAAGCCACAAAAGGCTTGAAAACACTATAATCATTTTTATAATCCGCCTTTCTGCGAAAGGCACCAATGCGTCATGAAACATTGGCTGACTTTCGCTTTTCT